>DAOUEL010000034.1:0-16989 GCA_034430595.1 Anaerolineales bacterium
CTTCGGTACGGCTGGACGTGCGGCGGATCGAGAGCATCAAGGTTGGCCAGGAAGTGGTGGGCAACCGGGTGCGGGTGCGGGTGGTGAAGAACAAGGTGGCGCCGCCCTTCAAGGTGGCTGAATTTGACATCATGTACAACGAAGGGGTTTCCAAAACCGGTGACATTCTCGATCTTGGTGTGCAGCTCGAGCTGATTGAAAAGCGCGGCTCATTCTACAACTACGGCGAGACCCGGCTAGGGCAGGGGCGTGAGAATGCCAAGCAGTTCCTGCGTGAGAATCCCGGTATGGCAGTCGAAATCGAGATGGCGATCCGCCATGACTCAGGCCTCCTTCCGGGATCTTCCGGGTTGGCCGAAGAGCTTGACGGTGAGGAGTTGAATGAGCTCGAACTGAGCGGTGAAGACGACGGCGCTTGAGCTGGCACAGTGCCTTCGTGCTAACGCCCCGGGCTCGATTTAATAGTCCGGGTCGTTTCTTTTCTTCAGCACGAGGACAAAGTTATAATCGGACTGTGAGAAAAACTGCTGCACTGGTCTTCTGCGTACTGTCTGCAATCGTATTCCTGCTCACCGCTGGCTGCTCCTCGCCTGCCGAGGATCTCCATGAGCAGGACCCGCAATGGACCCCGCTGGCGATTACTCCCATCAATCCAATCCCGACACCAACTGCAACAATCGCGGCAGGGAATGTGTTCGACGGCCCCTGCCTCAACGATGCCGAGTTCATCGAAGACCTGACCATCCCGGATCTGACCGAAGTTGACCCTGGAAGCGAACTCGATAAGCGCTGGCTCGTTCGCAACAGCGGAAGCTGCGACTGGACCTTGGACTACCGCCTGGTAAATGTGAGCGGGGCGGGCTTCACCGGACCAGATCAAATCGCCCTCTACCCGGCTCGCTCCGAAACATCCGCTGTCTGGCAGGTTGTCGTGACTGCACCACAAACCCCAGGAGAGCATATCAGCCGCTGGCAGGCGCAGGCTCCTGATGGAACACCTTTCGGGGATGAGGTTTTCCTTTATATTGTCGTTCCCACACCTGCTCCGACACCTACCGGACGCCCCACCTCGATCAACTGAGGACAATCAGCAATCCGATCGTAGATAATCTTGCTTAATAAGGAAAAAGGATGCTACGGCATCCTTTTTACCTTCCATGCTCTCTGGTGGGGATTACGTTCCTTCCTCCCAGGATGCCAGGTATTCTCGCTGTTCATCGGTGAGAGTATCGATTTGGATCCCCATGCTGCTCAGCTTGAGCCGGGCGATTTCCCGATCGATATGCTCGGGGATGGTGTAGACCTTGTTTTCAAGCTCCTCAGCGTGCTGGCGAAGGTATTCGAGCGAGAGTGCCTGATTGGCGAAGGACATATCCATCACACTAGCCGGATGACCCTCGGCTGCGGCCAGGTTGATCAATCTGCCTTCGCCGAGCAGGTTGATCATTCGGCCATCGCTCAGGACGAACTGCTCAACGAACTCGCGCGGGCGGCGTTTCTCGGAGGCCATCCCTTCCAGGGCCGGGATGTTAATCTCCACGTTGAAGTGCCCGGAGTTCGAGATAATGGCACCGTCTTTCATCAACTCAAGGTGAGCCTGGTCGATGACTTTCAGGTCTCCGGTGAGCGTGCAGAAGATGTCGCCGATCGGGGCAGCCTCGATCATCGGCATGACTCGGAAGCCATCCATGACGGCTTCCAATGCGGCCAGTGGTTTAACCTCGGTAACGATGACATTTGCCCCGAGCCCACGTGCGCGCATCGCGAGGCCGCGCCCACACCAACCGTAGCCAGCGATAACGAATGTCTTTCCTGCAATGAGAATATTCGTCGCCCGTATGATTCCATCGAGTGTCGATTGGCCGGTACCGTAGCGGTTATCGAAGAAGTGCTTGGTCATTGCGTCGTTTACGGCGATTACCGGGTAACCCAGCGCGCCGTCCGCCGCCATGGCGCGCAGACGGATGACCCCGGTGGTAGTCTCTTCCGTTCCGCCGATCACATCATCAAGCAGAGGGCGGCGGCTCTTGTGCAGCGTGCTGACCAAGTCTGCTCCGTCATCCATCGTGAATTGGGGCTTTACGTCCAGTGCGGCGTTGATATGTTTGTAATAGGTCTCGTTGTCCTCGCCTTTGATTGCGTAGACCGGAATTTCGTCGTGCGATACGAGCGAAGCGGCGACATCATCCTGAGTCGACAGTGGATTCGAGGCCGCAAGCACGACCTCGGCTCCACCAGATTGCAGGGCGCGCATCAAATTTGCAGTTTCGGTCGTGACATGCAGGCAGGCAGAGACGCGCGCTCCTTTGAGAGGCAGTTCCTTTGCGAAGCGTTCCATGATTCCACGCAAAACGGGCATTTCTCCTTCTGCCCACTGAATCCGTCTTCGCCCACCTTCGGCGAGAGAAAGGTCTTTTACATCATACTCATGGCTCATCGTCTACTCCAATTCTTCAAGATAGTTCTATGATAACCGCTTCTGGCTGCTACCTCTACCTTCCATAGGTTTCGCAAGTTGTTTCAAGGGTATCAGCAAAACATCCTAAAGGTCCTGTAGTGAACAGCGGGACCCTGCATCGTCATGAGTGGAGGGTAGGTGATTTTGAATGGCATTCGTCAAACCGGTCCATAGGCGGCGCCCTCCATATAGCGGCAGTAGTTTTCAAATCCCAGGCCATGGTAAAGCTGAACCGCGGCCTCGTTTTCGACCTGGGTATTGAGTACGATTGTTTCAATGCCGCGCGAAAGCAGGTCCTTCACAACCGAGCCGCTAACTATCCTCCCGTAGCCCCTCCCCCGCCAATCAGGATGGGTAAAGACATTCCCAAGGGCAGCGACACTCATCATTTCAGAGACGACATGCGTGCCGGCAATCGATACCAACTGCCCATCAAGAAACAATCCGAAGAAAGATCCGTGATCAAGCTGGGACGGGTGAAATGCGTCGGGTCGGTCTGGCTGATCCCGGAACAGGTCAAGAATGTCGTCGACCTGCTCGATGGTTAGTCTGCTAGCACCTACAACTCGATCGAAACTATGCCAGGATCCGCTGAAATGCATCCGGTGCATTTCCAGCTCATGCTCGACAAGCAATAGACCATCCAAAGCTTCACGGGCGGCGAGGTCGAAGGTGAAAATGTACTCCGCCTGGTCGATGCCCGCACAAAGCTTCCTAATCAATGCTGGCTTGCCAAAAGCAAACAAGACCGGTGGGGTCAGACCGCGGAAGCGTAAAAGCAGAGAACTCGCTTCAAGCCAGAAGTCGCTCAGGTGCCTTAGATGCGGATCTAGATCTGCGAGAGCATATGCGCTCCAGACGCGATCTTCCTCGAGCAGTTCGCGGGCCACCTTCCAATCGGTCATCGGCCGTTTGTCAGGAGTTCGTCGAGCTCATCGCCCGGGAAGGTCGCTTTGTACCGTTCCAGGAATGCTCGGAGAGTGTATTCATGACCCTGTGGGCCATGGGCTTCAAGGCAGTAAGTGGCAGCAAGCGATCCTATCCGTGTACATAGTTCGAGTTCCAGGCCGTGCATATATCCCTTCAAGAAACCACCCCGGAAAGCATCACCGACACCGGTCGGGTCCGCAATCTGCTCTGGTTCGACGGCTGGAGTGTGGAATGACGAACCAGGCAGGTATAGATCGGCGCCATTTTCGCCGACCGTGACGACGATAAAATCTGTATCTGTCAGGATTTTCTCAACATCCAGGTCGGTCTTCTTTTGAATCAAGCCAAACTCGTAATCATTGCAGAATAAACCCTGTGCGCGGTGAATACCTTCGGCTAAGTCAGCCGCCTCCAGGCGGACAATCTGCTGGCTCGGGTCGTACAGGAATGGAATCCCCAGCTGCCCGCATTCTCGAACGTACGCGATCATCGCCTGTGGTTCGTTGGGCGAAATCACTGCCAGATCCGGTCTTACTGGAAGTGCGCCGAAGTTGAGCTCAGTTGCTCGAGCCATGGCACCAGGGAAGAAGCTTGCAATCTGAGAATTCCCACGGTCGGTGTTAACGAAGAAGGACGCGGTTAAGAGCTCCGGGATGACGCGAATTGCAGAGGTATCCACCCCGCGCTCTTCCAGCCATCGCCTATGAGCCTCATAATCCGGACCAACGGTGGCCATCACGGTCGGATGTTCGCCGAGCAGGGCGAGCGAGTAGGCGATGTTGGCGGCGATCCCGCCCGGCTGCCGGACAAGGCTTTCGACTAGGAAGGAGAGGCTGAGGTGATCGATGCGGTCGGGCAGGATATGGTCGCTGAAATATCCCGGAAAGGACATCAAGAAATCAAAGGCGATCGATCCGGAGAGGACAATCTTCATCTTGCACCTGCTTCTTGAATGGCGGCCGGGATTGAACGGTCGAAGGGCGGCAGGAGTATCCCGGCTTCGGTGATAAAGGCAGAGATCAAACCATGCGGCGTGATATCAAAGGCCGGGTTGCGGGCTTTCGCCCCGAGCGGAGCGATAGGCTCTCCACCCTGCTGAAGCTTGAGAACTTCATCCGGGCTGCGTTCCTCGATCGGGATCGCGCTGCCATCTGGAGCTGTTGGATCGAAGGTAGAGAGCGGGAGGGCGCAGTAGAAGGGAACCCCGGTTGCATGAGCTGCGAGCGCCAGCATGTAGGTTCCAATTTTATTGGCTGTATCGCCGTTAATGGCAACCCGGTCGGCACCGACCAGGCAGCTTTGGACGTGCCCTTGTTGAAGGAAATAGCCTGCCGCGGAATCGGTGATGATCTCGTAGGAGATTCCGTACTGCTCTAACTCCCACGCCGTCAGCCGGGAACCCTGCAAGCGGGGGCGGGTTTCGTCGACGAGGACATGCACCTGTTTGCCGAGTTCGTGTGCGTAACGGATCACACCGAGCGCGGTTCCGTAGTCCACCGCTGCCAGCGCGCCAGTGTTGCAGTGATGAATTACCGTGTCACCATCCCTGATCAACTCGGCGCCATGCGCTGCGATCCGTTTGTTAACCTTGATGTCTTCGTCTGCCAGCTGCCCGGCTGTTTTGATCAACGCTGCCCGTATCACTTGGGGTTCACTGTCGCGCATCGATTCGGCCTGCTCGAGCATTTGGTCGATAGCCCAACGCAGGTTGACGGCTGTCGGCCGCGCCTCAAGCAGAAGGGCAGCGTGGTCCCGTAGTTCAGCGAGCAAGGTGTTTGTATCACCAGCCTGGGAGCAGGTGGCGGCCAAAGCGATTCCGTATGCCCCGCTGATGCCAATTGCCGGGGCTCCGCGTACAGCCATTGAGCGGATAGCTTCGGCCACCTTTGCCGGTGTTTGGAGATGCAGCTCGATCAGCTCACCAGGCAGGCGGCGTTGATCGATCATTACGACGGCTTGTTCCGCTACATCCCAACGAACAGTTCTCACGTTCTTCTCACATAAAAATACGCGCACCAGGCGCGTCGGCGAAGAGCGCTGGAAGTGTAGCATGGAGATCGGGTAGAGGCAAGATTGACCATTAGCGTGCTAGCGCAAAGTAGTAATGTCCCCTTTAACCAAAGTTAAAATGTCCCCCTGGTGGTGAAAGCCCAACCACCGGAGGGACAGGTAAAAGTGAGGGACAAACTAACTATGAGCGCAGCAGAACTTACACGTCTTGAAATCGTGCATCGCCTTGAAAACAAAAGGCTCACACAAAAAGAGGCTGCCGAAATACTTGGTCTCAGTGTGCGGCAGATCAAACGCATCTGGCGCTCCTATCGTCAACAAGGTGCGGATGGGCTTATTTCGAAGAAACGCGGGGAACCAAGCAACAATCGACTAAAGCCGGGAACCACAAAGCAAGCCTTAGCTCTCCTCTACCGGCATTACTACGACTTTGGCCCGACCCTGGCCCACGAAAAACTTACTGAACACCACCATCTTAAGCTCTCCCATGAGACCGTTCGTAAGCTGATGATTGCTGAAGGGCTGTGGAAACCTAAGAAAGCTAAAAAAGCGGTTGTGCACCAGATGCGAGAACGCCGAGCCTGTTTCGGGGAGCTCGTTCAGATTGATGGATCGCCTCATGATTGGTTTGAAGGGCGTTCACCCACTTGCACGTTGCTGGTGTTCATCGACGACGCAACCGGACGTCTGGTGGAGCTTTTCTTTACCCCCAGTGAAACTACCTATAGCTATTGGGCCGCCATGCGGCGTTATTTGCCCCGCTATGGCAAGCCCAGGGCCCTCTACAGCGACAAAAGCAGCATTTTCAGGGTCAATATACCCGGAGCGGTTTCTGGTACTGGGCTGACACAGTTTGGGCGATCCATGAAAGAGCTGGGGGTTGAGGTTATCTGTGCCAATACCCCGCAGGCAAAGGGAAGAGTTGAAAATGTGAATGGCACGCTGCAGGATCGATTGGTCAAGGAGATGAGGCTGGCCGGGATCTCAGGGATAGAAGAAGCTAATCCATGGTTGCCAACGTTCATGGCTGATTTCAATACTCGCTTCGAAGTCGTACCTCATAGCTCGCATGACGCTCATCGCCCCTTACTCTCAGCCGATAATTTAGACCGTTGTTTCACCTGGCAGGAAACCCGCACTTTGAGTAAGAACCTTACCTTGCAGTACAAGAAAGTGATCTACCAAATCCAATCCAAACGGCCAGGCTATGCCATGCGCCGTGCGGCGGTTATGGTCTGTGAAAATGAAAAGGGGGAAGTTGAAATCCTGTACCGTGGCCATCCCCTGCCATACAGCATTTACCACAAACAAGCGCGACAAGCGCAGGAGGTTACAAGCAAGTCCCTGGATAATGCATTGAAGAAGATCTGGAAGCCGCCTGCCAATCATCCCTGGCGAAACTACGGAAGCTCCAACCCCGGAAGCCAGGTTGACTCTCTCCCGAGGTGACATTTCTACTTTGTGAATCAGGGGACATTTCTACTTTGGGTTGACAGATTGACCATTAGCGTGGGCTACTTTATGATGACCAGCGTGAAACGTTTTCTTCCGCTCGTCCTGGCCCTCATCCTGGGGTGGATCACGCTATCGCTGGCATGTTCGCTGCCCGCTCGTCTACCATTCCTGCCGACACTTACACCGACTGCCAGCGCAACCCCTACCAGCACACCAACACCTACCCCGACGCCTACGCCAGACCCGATCGAGATCCTTGCAATGGCGGATCGCGCCCGCTTTGCTGGCGACTGGGATCGAGCCTTTCAGCTTTATCAAGAGGCGCAGGATCATGTGGTCGAAGCCAGTCTGCAGGCAGAAGTCCTGTACGGTGAGGCACGCACGTCAATTGCTGCAAGCCGCTGGCAGGAGGCAATCGCAACGCTCGATCAGCTTCTGTCAGGTTTTCCGAACGCTCGCGTGACGGCCCAGGCACAATTCCTGCGGGGGCGTGCCCTCTCAGACCTCGGGCGTTCCCTCGAAGCCGCCGATGCCTTTAAAGCCTATCGCGAAAGCGGACAGGCCGTTCTTATAAATCTGGCAAGCGAGTTGGAGGCCGATGCCCGGCTGGAAGGTGGCGACCTTTCCCAGGCCGTCACCCTCTACCAGGAGATCATCGGGAGGCATTCGCCCGGGGATGCCCTCGATATCCAGATCAAGCTCGGTAATGCCTTGTTCCAGCGTGGTGCGACCGAGGAGGCGATCGAGCAGTACCAGCAGGTCTACGCAAGCAGCAGCAGCGATTTCGTCAAGGCTCAGATGGATCTTGTCCTGGGACGAGCTTACATCTCGCTTGGGGATTCGGAATCTGGTTATAACCGCTACCTAGATGCGGTAGAGAATTATCCGCTCTCCTACGATTCTTACACGGCTCTGATTGACCTGGTGGATGCAGGTGTTCCTGTTAGCGATCTCGATCGCGGCATTGTCGATTATTTTGCCGGTCAATATGGAGTGGCGCTGGCCGCTTTCGACCGCTACGAACAGGTTATGCCGCCGGAACACGGCGGGGGAATCCACCACTATCGCGCCCTGACGCTGCGGGCGATGGGTGAATACCAGGCTGCTATCGATGAGTGGGATGTGCTGATTGAAACTCATCCGGTTCAGGACCCGTATTTTGCTAGTGGGTGGGAAGAGCGGGTCGATACGCTGTGGGCTTATATGGATCAGTACACGCGTGCCTCAAATGATAGCCTGGCGTTCGCCGATCAATACCCCGATCACCCCCGGGCGGCTGAATTCATCTTCTTCGGCGGTCAGATTGCGGAGCGGGCGAATCAACTGGTTGAAGCAGCCCGTTTGTGGGATTTAGTTGTTGCGCGCTATCCACAGGATGATCTGGCATTCAGGGCGGGATTCCTGTCAGGCATCGCGCGCTACCGGCTGGGCGAATTAAATGCAGCCATCGACGCCTTCAGCCGGGCACTTGAACTGTCCAAAGATACAGAGGAACAGGCCGCCGCATATTTGTGGACCGGTAAGACGCGCAGCGCGCTAGGCGAGAAGGCTTCGGCTGAACAAACCTGGCGAGCGGCTCAGGTCGCCGACCCGGGTGGCTACTACGGCCTGCGGGCAGAGGAAATATTACGCGGGGGACAGCCGTTTCAATCCCGGGGCATCTTCACCTTCCCCGATCCAGCGCAGCGGCTCGAGGATCAGCGAAACACTGAGCTCTGGATGCGCCAGGTCTTTTCCCTGGAAGAGGGGGTTCAGCTCGGAGAACTCAAACCGGAACTTGCAGCCGACCCGCGGCTGGTACAGGGCGAGGAGCTGTGGACGTTAGGTGAGTATGGCTTGGCCAAGGACAAGCTCGATGGATTGCGGATTGATTATCAGAATGACCCCGTTGCCACTTACCAGCTCATGCTGCGCTACATCGAGATGGGACTCTACCAACCTGGCATCCGCTGCGCCTTTCAGATTCTCTTCCTGGCTGGCCTGGACCAGGCGCCTGCTTCGAGCGCTCCAGCGTTTCTAAGCTCCATCCGCTTCGGAAGCTACTTCGGTGAGATTATTTTACCTGCGGCCGAGGCCCAGCAGTTTGACCCGCTTTTCATCCTTTCCGTCACTCGGCAAGAAAGTCTCTTCGAGAGCTTCGCAACCTCCTATGCAGCTGCTCGCGGCTTGATGCAGATCGTACCCAGCACCGGCGAGACCATCGCCGCCAGCGAGGGCTGGCCTGCCGGATTTACTCCCGATGACCTTTACCGCCCGATTGTCAGCGTGCGGCTGGGAGTGCGCTACCTGGCCGATCAGCGCTATCTTTTCAACGGCGATCTTTACGCAACCCTGGCGGCCTACAATGCCGGCCCGGGGAATGCGATTGCCTGGGATGCACTGGCGGCCGGTGATCCGGACCTCTTCCTCGAAGTTATCCGCCTCGACCAGCCCCGCGATTACATCCGCAGTATCTACTGGGCCTTCCGCCAATACCAAGACCTTTACGTTGCGCCGTAATCCCCATCAATCCATTTCACGCTATGGCTCATTCAGGTAAAAATGCCTCAACTTTATGTGGACAGGACTTGACATATATGGTAGCATATGGGATTGCAATCAGAGGTTCTCGAAGTTTGGCGAAGGGCGTTATCTCAGCGGTGACACAACGAAGGCAAGCGGGAACCGACCACTCGACGTGATCGGCTTGGCCCCGCGTTTTGCTGTTCCCCGGGATTGAGCACCCATTCACCAGCGATCATCAGGAGAGACTATGGCATCCAGTCCGGGTCAGAAGTGGTATTCACGAATTCCGGAAGTCTTTGCACTACCCAACCTCATCGATGTCCAGCTGGATTCATTTGTCTGGCTCAAGGAGGAAGGTCTGGCCGAACTGTTCGAAGAGATTTCACCGATTGTTTCCTACAACGGTGGCATCAAGCTTTTCTTCCCGGGCGATACGCCCGAGAGCAAAGAGTTCGACCTGAAGTACTGGTTCGAAGATCCGAAGCACGGCATCGACGAGTGCGTTGAGCGGGACCTGACCTTCGCCGCGCCGCTCTACGTATCGGTTCTGTTGGCCGGGACAGAAGTTCCCGAGCCCATCAAACAGGAAATCTTTCTGGGTGACTTCCCGATTATGACGGAGAAGGGCACCTTTATTATCAATGGTACGGAGCGGGTGGTCGTATCTCAGCTCATCCGCTCGCCCGGTGTATATTTCGAGGCGCCAGAGGATCGAACGACCGGTCGGCGGCTGGCAGCAGCAAAGCTGATCCCTGACCGCGGCGCCTGGATGGAATTCGAGACTCGCAAGAGCGACTACCTGACGCTCAAGTTCAACCGGAAACGCACCGTTCCTGTGACCATCCTGCTGCGGGCGCTTTCCGCCGTCGACGACGGTCTTGGCTCATCACCTTTAAAGGAAGGTTCGGACGAAGAACTGCTTGAGCTGTTTGCCGAAGCAGATAACAATCCGGACCACCCCTATATCGCCACTACCATTCGCCAGGAGCCCAGCTGGGACTTGAAGGATGGCCGGACGCTGGCCGAGGAATCCCTGATTGAATTTTACCGCCGCATGCGCCCTGGCGATCCCGCGACGCTCGATAACGCGCGTGAATATCTCCAGGACCAGCTTTTCGAGCAGCGCCGCTACGACCTGGAGCGTGTTGGCCGCTATAAGCTCAACCAGAAGCTGGACCTGCACGAGATTGTTCCGCTCAAGCACCGCCGAGTAACAACCTGGGACATCGTCCGCCTGGTCGAGCGCCTGATCTTGATTGATAACGGTGCGGTTGAGCCTGACGATATCGACCATCTCGGCAACCGGCGCGTGAAGACGGTTGGAGAATTGATCCAGGGTAAGCTGCGGGTCGGATTGCGTCGTATGGAGCGCGTCATCCTCGAGCGAATGTCAATCCGGGATCAAGATCAGATTTCACCGATCTCGCTGATCAACATCCGGCCGGTTGTTGCCTCGCTGCGTGAGTTCTTTGGCTCAAGCCAGCTCTCGCAATTCATGGACCAGACCAATCCACTCGCCGAGCTGCGCCATAAGCGCACTCTCTCTGCGCTGGGTCCGGGTGGTCTCCGTCGTGAGCGGGCTGGGTTCGATGTGCGGGATGTCCACCACTCCCACTACGGACGCATCTGCCCGATTGAAACCCCGGAAGGACCGAACATCGGCCTGATCGGCCGGCTTGCCTCCTACGCCCGGGTGAACCGCTTTGGTTTCATCGAGACACCCTATCGCAAGGTTATTCGCGAGCTCAATCCAAAGGATGACCGGTTGATTAGCCGGCGAGCGCGCGGCGATGTTACCCTGCCGAAGGCTAAATCCCCGCTGGTTAAGAACGGCGAGGTAATTAGCGAGGCAATTTATAAGAAGCTCAAGGATCACGATGGTCCAGTACCGATCACTCCATATGTTTCGGATGAAATCGGTTACCTCACGGCAGATGATGAAGATCGCTTTGTCATCGCCCAGGCGAACGCACCCTTGAATGAGCAGTATGAGTTCGTCCGCCAGCGAGCTTCCTGCCGCTACCATGGTGACTTCCAATTCTACTCACCCGAACGAGTGGACTTCATGGATGTAGCTCCACGCCAGATCGTCGGTGTGAGCGCGGCTCTGATCCCCTTCCTGGAGCACGACGATGCCAACCGGGCTTTAATGGGTTCGAACATGCAGACCCAGGCTGTTCCGCTCATCCGGCCAGAGGTACCGGTCGTTTCGACCGGGATGGAGCGTTTCGCTGCCATTGACTCCGGCCAGGTGATCCTGGCGGAAGAGGATGGCGAAGTCGAATCGGTCACTGGCAGTCAGGTCGTAGTTCGCTCCGGGAAGGACCGGCATTCCTACCGGCTGCGCAAGTACAACCGCTCCAACCAGAGCACATGCATCGATCAGCGCCCGGCGGTCATCAAGGGTCAGCGGGTGCTGAAGGGAGATGTAATCGCCGACTCGTCCTCCACCGAAAACGGTGAATTAGCCCTGGGCCAGAACATCCTGTGTGCCTTCATGTCCTGGGAGGGTGGAGATTTCGAGGACGCGATTCTCATCTCCGAACGCCTGGTGCAGGAAGATCTCTACACCTCGGTGCACATCGAAAAACACGAGGTCGAAGCACGCGATACCAAGCTTGGACCGGAAGAGATCACCTACGACATCCCCAACGTCGGCGATGACGCGCTGCGCGATTTGAACGAGGATGGCATCATCCGGGTTGGGGCTGAGGTTGGTCCGAACGATATCCTGGTTGGAAAGATCACCCCGAAGGGTGAAAAAGAGCTGACCCCGGAAGAGAAATTACTGCGGGCTATCTTCGGTGAAAAAGCGCGCGAAGTGAAGGACACTTCGCTGCGCATGCCACATGGTGAGCGCGGGAAAGTTGTCGATGTAAAAGTCTTCACACGAGAAGAACATCGTGATCTGCCGGCCGGGGTAGAGAAGATGGTGCGAGTCTCGGTAGCCCAGAAACGTAAAGCGACCGAAGGCGATAAGATGGCTGGCCGTCATGGGAATAAGGGCGTGATTTCAAAGGTCGTCCCGATCGCAGATATGCCGTTTCTGGCTGACGGGACGCCCATCGATCTCATTCTCAACCCCCTGGGCGTGCCAGGCCGGATGAACATCGGCCAGATCCTGGAAGCACATCTCGGTTGGGCAGCAGACCGGCTTGGTTTCAGGGCAGTTACTCCTGCATTTGACGGCGCGCAGGAAGAGGAGATCGAGGCCGAATTGGCCCGAGCGTGGTTGGTTGATCGTGCCTGGGACTTGATCGGTGAACGCGCCTGGGAGTGGGCCAAGGAGAAGGGCTACTACGAGGAAGAAGCCTTTACCGATGACGATGAGATTAGACGCATTTACCTCGAAAATTGGCTCTCGGAAAAGGACTTCGACTTCGACCAACTTGCAACCGATGACCGCTATGCAAGGCGAGCCGCAGTGCAAACCTGGCTGAAGGAAAATGAGTTTGATCCCAATCTCGTCATGGTTTATGAAGATGACAGCATGGAGAGTACCGAACGACCAAGCCATGATGAAGCGGCGATTGAAGCCTGCCTGAGAATGTGGTGTGAATCGAATGGGCGAAAGACGGGTAACCTGAAGTCCCTGGAAACCCTGCGCGCATTCGCCGCCGAATTGATGACTGAGACTGGCTCGCCGATCCCCGTGCTTGGCAAACAGACACTTTACGATGGCAAGTCTGGCCAGGCATACGATCAACCGGTAACGGTGGGCATAGTCCTGATGATGAAGCTTCACCACCTGGTAGAAGATAAAGTCCACGCCCGCTCGACCGGCCCCTACTCGCTCGTCACTCAGCAGCCGCTGGGTGGCAAGGCGCAGTTCGGTGGACAGCGTTTTGGAGAGATGGAAGTCTGGGCTCTCGAAGCCTATGGCGCCGCGCATACTTTGCAAGAGATGCTGACCGTAAAATCCGATGATGTCCAGGGGCGGGTGAAGACATACGAAGCAATTGTGAAGGGCGAACCGGTTGAAGAGCCGGGGATCCCGGCCTCGTTCCGGGTGCTTGTAAAGGAGCTTCAAAGCCTAGGGCTGTCGGTCGAGGCGGTCGCCGAGGACGGCGAGATGATCCGCTTTGGCAAGGAAGAAGAACGGACACGGCCACCGCGCCTGGGGCTTGGGCTGCTCGATATGGATCCACGTATCTAGACGAGATTTATGATCGTGCCAGTGCGATTCTGGCTTGACGCTCTATAGGTGGAATGGTAGAATACCGGTTCACTATCCGCTGAGGACGGGTGGGATGGTCTGTGCCCACCGAATTGAATAACAAGATCGACAGGCGAGGCCATCGTGCACGTCCGATGGCCTCCCTTACTGGCAAGCGACCTGGGGTTCCAGCCCCACTGTATTCTGGAGGCAAACTGTGCCGACGATTAACCAGCTGGTTCGAAAAGGCCGTAAAGAAAAGCGCTCGAAGAGCAAGGCGCCTGCGCTGCAGTACATCTTTAACTCGATGAACCAGCGCCGAATTCAGCAGCCGAAAGGCGCTCCGCAGAAGCGTGGTGTGTGCACGCAAGTACGCACTCAGACACCGAAGAAACCGAACTCGGCGCTGCGCAAGGTGGCACGTGTCCGCCTGTCAAACGGCATCGAGGTGACGGCCTACATCCCTGGTGAGGGTCACGCGCTTCAGGAGCACTCGGTCGTACTTGTCCGCGGAGGCCGTGTAAAGGATCTTCCGGGAGTGCGATACCATATTGTGCGCGGAACGCTTGACAGCACCGGTGTTGATGATCGCCGGCAAGGGCGTTCAAAGTACGGCGGCAAAAAACCAAAATAAAAAACGTACCAACGATCGGTCGCCAGACATTGGCGACCGATACCATGAACGCAGGATGATGGAGCAGGGAAGATGAGACGGACAAAACCCGAGAAGCGTGTGCCGGAACCGGATGTTCGATACCAGAGCAAGGAAGTCGCTGGTTTGATCAACCGCTTGATGGCCCGTGGAAAGCACAGCACTGCACAGGGGATCGTTTACGAGGCTTTTGCGATGATGCAGGAGCGAGGCAAGCGTCCTGCCCTCGAACTCTTCGAGGAAGCGCTGCGCAACGCTTCACCCGTGCTTGAGGTAAAGCCCCGTCGTGTCGGCGGCGCCACCTACCAGGTGCCGGTCGAGGTTGCTCCGAATCGTAGGTTTGCCCTGGCGATCCGCTGGCTGCTGCAGGCTGCTCGCACAAGACCGGGCAAATCGATGGCCGAGAAATTAGCCGCAGAACTGCTCGATGCCGCCAACAATCAGGGTAACGCGATCAAGAAACGTGAAGATACACACCGGATGGCAGAGGCTAACCGGGCATTCGCTCACTACCGCTGGTAGCAAGCGCCGAATCTATTGATTAAGAGTATTTGAGATGTCACGTGAGTTTCCGCTAGAGCGCTATCGAAATATCGGCATCATCGCTCACATCGATGCTGGAAAGACGACAACGACCGAGCGCGTGCTTTTTTACACGGGCCGGACGCATCGTCTTGGTTCAGTTGACGATGGGACGACGGTAACCGATTGGATGGAGCAGGAGCGTGAACGTGGCATCACAATCGTCTCGGCAGCAGTCACGGCGATGTGGCGCGATTACGTGATCAATATCATTGATACGCCCGGGCACATCGACTTCACCGCTGAAGTACAGCGCTCGCTGCGTGTCCTTGATGGCGGGATTGTGATCTTCGATGCGGTGCAAGGTGTCGAGCCGCAATCTGAGACGGTCTGGCGCCAGGCCGACCTGTATAAGGTTCCGCGTATCTGTTTTGTGAACAAGATGGACCGCGTGGGAGCGTCATTCGAGCGCACGATCGGGATGATCCGTGAACGCCTGGGTGCAAATCCGATTGCGATCCAGATGCCAATCGGTGCGGAATCGAAGTTCAAGGGCATGGTCGATCTGGTAGAGGAGACCATGGTCCTATTCGAAGATGAATTGGGAGCGGCACCCGTCAAGAGCGATGTACCCGAGGACATGCGTGAAGAGGTCGCAGCCCGCCGGGCGGAGATGATTGAGCGGATCGCCGAGACCGACGAAAAACTGACCGAAAAATTCCTCGAGGGGCACGAAATTGACCTCGATGAGTTGAAGGCGGCGTTGCGCAAGGCTGTTGTCAGCGGCGTGGCGACGCCTGTTTTGTGCGGATCCTCACTGCGCAATAAGGGCGTCCAGCTGCTGCTCGATTCAGTCATCGATTATTTGCCCTCCCCGCAGGAAATTCCCGATGTCGTCGGCCTCAAGCCAGATTCAGATGAGAAAGTCAGCCGCCCGCCGCGCGAGGACGCGCCGCTCAGCGCGTTGGTGTTCAAGATTGTCACCGATCCATATGTTGGCCGTCTGGCTTATTTCCGGGTCTATTCCGGAAAGCTTACAAAAGGCTCGACCGTCTACAACTCGAGCGGAGAGAAACGCGAGCGGGTCGGCCGTTTGTTGCGCATGTATGCCGACCGACGTGAGGACATCGATGAAGTGCTGGCCGGTGATATTGGTGCAGTGCTCGGCATGAAGGACACCTTTACCGGGGATACGCTGTGCGATGCGGCCAACCCCATCGTACTCGAGAAAATCACCTTCCCTGAGCCGGTCATTTTTGTCGCCATCGAACCGAAAACGATGGCTGACCAGGACCGGATGGGGGAAGCACTGCATAAACTCGCGGAGGAGGATCCAACTTTCCGCGTCGGCACCGATGAGAATACCGGCCAGACGTTAATTCGGGGCATGGGCGAACTGCACCTGGAGGTGCTGTTGGACCGCATGCAGCGCGAGTTCAAGGTTCAGGCCAAGATCGGGCGGCCGCGTGTAGCCTATCGTGAATCGATACGCAACCCGGTGCCCGAAATCGAGTACCGCTATGTGAAGCAGACCGGTGGACGGGGTCAGTACGGGCACGTTGTGCTCTCACTCGAACCGGGAGAAGCCGGCAGCGGAATTATCTTCGAAAACAAAATCCGGGGCGGATCCATCCCGACCGAGTATATTCCGGCCGTTGAACAGGGTGTTCGTGAGGCAGCCGAAGGCGGGGTGCTGGCTGGCTATCCAGTGATTGACGTCGATGTCAAGCTGCTCGACGGGTCCTTCCACGAGGTGGATTCGAGCGATATGGCTTTCAAGATGGCGGGTTCGTTCGCCTTCAAAGAGGGCGTGCAACGCGGCAGCCCGGTTCTGCTCGAACCGATCATGGATGCCGAGGTGGTCGTTCCAGAAACCAACGTCGGTGACATCACTGGCGATCTGGCCTCACGCCGGGCGCAAATTGAAGGCATCGAGATGCGGCCGGGCGGGGTGCAGGCTGTCACGGCCAAGGTGCCGTTGGCGGAGATGTTCGGATACGCCACCGAACTCCGCTCGATGACGCAGGGGCGCGGCGCGTTTACGATGGAATTTGATCACTATGCAGAAGTGGCCGATTCGGTCACGGAGAAGCTCCTGGTTGGCGTCCGCTAAGCTGGATCCGAACCAGGAAAACACTGCTTGAAACAGGAGAAGCAAAGAGATGGCCAAGGAGAAATTTGAGCGGACGAAGCCGCACATGAACGTAGGGACGATGGGACACATCGACCACGGGAAGACGACGCTGACGGCGGCGATCACGAAGTACTGTGCGCTGATGGGGAATGCGGAGTACCGGCCGT
>DAOUEL010000035.1:0-26691 GCA_034430595.1 Anaerolineales bacterium
TCGACCGGCCGGCGCTCGGCAAGGCCTGACCTTTGCAGAAGATCGATGAAAACTTCTGGTGCGATGTCGCGCTTGGCCTTGTAGGAAATCAATGTAGGACCAATTCTGTCAGAATTGGTCCCAAGTATACGCGAGAAACCGGCCTATGTCGCCCCGGAGACTCCATTTCTGGAACTTGTGCTAAAGTCAGGTGTCGAGCTGAGCGACCGGTTTCAATCATCCGCACGGGTGCATACCCGGCAGGGTGGATGCTGGTCGAAGGTGCGGGATTTAAAACCCAGGAGTCCAAAGATGGGTGGTGAAGTGGCCGTCTCCGTGCAGGGTCTGAAAAAGAGCTACGGCCCGATTCAAGCGCTGCGGGGTGTGGATCTGCGCATCGAAAGCGGCCAGATCTTCGGCTTGCTCGGGCCGAACGGCGCCGGCAAGACGACCCTGATCCGGCTGTTGATCGGTTCCAGCAAGCGGGATTCGGGCGAGGTCTCTGTTCTCGGGCTGGATCCGGCGGTGGAGAAGTGGGCGCTGCGGCGGGCGATTGGTTACATGCCCCAGGAGCCGGCGCTGTACGACGATCTTTCGGCCCGTGAGAACCTGACGTTCTTCGCTCAGGCCCATCGCCGGCGCGACCTGGCGCAGCGGGTCGAAGAGACGCTCGAGTTTGTCGGGCTAAGCGGGCGGGCAAACGACCCGCTCTACAAACTCTCGGGCGGGATGGTGCAGCGGGTGTCGCTCGCCTGCGCAATCGTCCACCAGCCACCGGTCCTGTTCCTCGACGAGCCGACGACCGGGATCGATCCCAAGCTGCGGGAGAGCTTCTGGCAGCACTTCCGCCGGCTGGCGTCCGAAGGCCGCACGATTCTGGTCAGCACGCACCAGATGGACGAGGTGATGTACTGCGACCGGCTCGCCATCCTGCAGGAAGGCGAGCTGCTGGCGGTCGACACGCCGCGCAAGCTGTTGTGGACCGGGGAGGCGGTGATTACGATCGGCCGCGGGGGACAGACGCGGGAGTTCGAAGCCCATGATTACCCGCGTAAGCTGCCGGAAATTCTCCGCCAGTACGGCCTGGAAGCGGGGATCGACCGCATTGAAATCGAGCAGGCTACGCTTGAACAGGTAGTCCTGTCGATCATCGCCGAACATGATCGGCAGAAGCGGGAGGAGAACTGATATGTCCGCCACGCTTGGCCGCATCGGGGCGATGGCCAGCCGCGTTCTGGTTCAGCTGCGGCACGACCGGCGCCAGATCGGGCTCTCGCTCGTCTTCCCACTGATCATCATCTATTTTGTCAAGGTGCTGCTCGATGCACTCGCCGGCCCGTTCTTCAATCCCAGTGTGTACGTCATCCCCTACGGGGCGTTCCTGGTCCATTTCATCACCTTCCTGGTGACAGCGATCGTGCTGGTCGGCGAGCGCACGCAGGGTACGCTGGACAGGATGTTCATCAGCGGCTACAGGCGGCTGGAAATCATCAGCGGTTACCTGCTGGCGTACACGGTGCTTTCCACACTGCAGAGCCTGCTGATCCTGGTCGAACTGAACTGGCTCTTCTCGCTCGAGTACTCGCTGGCCCAGTTCGCCGCGATTTACCTGATCATGTGGCTGCTGGCGGTGATCAGCATGATTCTGGGCCTGCTCGTCTCGAACTTCTGCCGCACGGTGGGCCAGGTGCTCCCGTTCTTCCCGCTGATCCTGATCTCGATGATCGTCTCAGGCGTAATCATCCCCTTCGATAAGCTCCCGGACTGGACGCACGTGCTGAGCTACATCTCGCCGCTCTTTTACGCCAACGAGGTGCTGCAGGAGCTGATCAAGGGCAGCAACCTGTTGGATAACTGGGTGATGCTGGTCAGCCTGCCGTTGTACGGCGTGATCCTGCTCATGCTATCGACTCTTACCCTGCGCGAGCTGGACTAGATCCAGGGCCGGTCGTTTCCCGTTTTCCGAATGTAAGGTGATCGATAAGTTCGAGCGAGTCCTTTTCCCCTACAATGGAGAGGAGAGGTGAAGTGACGAGACGCCGGGATCGGCCCGGTAGTGCCACGCAAGCGAGCGGTTGCCAGAGGGGGATCAGAAAGGGACGAGCATGTACCGCTCACTATTTGTCTGGGCCCTGGAAAAGGCCGATCTCGAACCCATCCGGAGCACGAACCCGCCCGTTCACCCCCGGAGGTTCTTCTCCCCGCTCCGTTGGTTAAAAATCGATCAAGTAGACGAAAACGTACTGACGAGATTGATCTATCTGGCGGTTGCAAGCCAGGTGCTCAACCTGATGCTGGCCACGTATACGACGCAGCAGCTTGGATACCAGGATGTCCTGCTCTCGGTGTTTGGAAATTGGGGGCTGGCCGTGTTCGTCAAATTGCTCGCCCTGGGATTGTGGTTGACCTATCGTGAATTCGCGGAAGCTAGAATCGCAGCCTGGCTGATCGCTCCCCTTTCACTCTTCGCGCTTGTGCACGACATCCTGCTGCTGGCCTGATCCGGCGAATCGCACCAATGCCAGCCTCACCGGGTCCGTAATCCCCGCATCACCGCAGCAGGCAGCAAGCCTGGGAAATGACCGCAGAACTCCCATCGAACGCAGTTGCAGGCCGCAGCTCAGGCGCTAGTCGTCGCCCATGATCCGGTCGCGGGCGCTCTCGATATAGGCCAGGGATTGATGCCGGAAGTAGGTGTTATACAGCTCGGCGTAGTGACCGCCGGCCGCCATCAGCCCACCGTGGTCGCCTTCTTCGATGATCTGGCCGTGGTCAAGGACGATGATGCGGTCGCTGGCGCGGACCGTTGACAGGCGGTGTGCGATCAGGATGGAAGTGCTTTCCGCCAGGATGAGCTCCAGCGCCTCCTGAATCTGGGCCTCGGTGAAGGGGTCGATGCTGGCGGTAGCTTCATCCAGGATGAATATTGCCGGGCGTTGGATCAGCACCCGCATCAGGGACACCATCTGGCGCAGACCCATCGAGAGCTGGTTGCCACGTTCGCCAACCTCCGTCAGCAAACCATCGGGAAGCGTCTCGTACCACTCACCCCCGCCGATGCGGCCCGCGAGCTCCCGAATCTCATCGAGGGCTGCCTCCGGTTTGGCATAGCGGATGTTGTCGGCGACCGTACCGGAGAAGAGAAAAGGTGTCTGCGAGACGATGCCCAGCTGCCGCCGGTATTGTGCCAAGTTGAGCGTGCGGATGTCCATGCCATCCACCAGCAATCGCCCGCCCTGGAATTCGTAGAAACGCGAGATCAGCTTCACGATCGAGGTCTTCCCAGCGCCAGTATGACCAACCAGGGCCAGGCTTTCTCCCGGCCGGACATGCAGGTTGAAATTCTCCAGCACCGGTTCACCGGTCTTGTACTGGAACGAGAGATCCTGAAACTCGATCTCGCCGTGCAGCTGCGGTACGGGAAGATCGTCGATCTGCACCACGGCCGATTCGGCGTCGATCAGGGCGAAGACGCGTTCAGCAGCCGATAAACCGTTTTGGACGTTGGTCCAGAACGCAGATAAGTTCAACACCGGGAACCAGAAGCGGTCGAGGCTCTGGATGAACAGGTACCAGGCTCCGGCGCTGATCAAGCCCTGGGCGGCGCTCATCCCGCCCAGGTAAACGATCAAGGCTGTGCCGGCTCCGCCGAGGGCGTTCAGGCTCGGGAAGACCATCGCCAGCACAAATCCCCGCCGCACGTTCGTTTGATAGGATTTGACGTTGACCTCGGAGAACTCCTCGTAGATGCGATTCTCCTGACGAAAGTTCTTCGCCACGGCGATCCCGGTCACCGCCTCCTGGATCGAGGCGTTGACGTTGGCCATCGCCCGAAACCCGCGCCGTGTGACGGTGCGCGCCAGGCGCCGGAAACTGACTGCCACGAGGAAGATCAAGGGCAGCATGGCGAACAGCCACATCGTCAGCTTGAGGTCAATGCGAACCAGGACGACAAACAGGATCAAGGCCTGAATCAGCTGGCTGAATAGATCGGTCACCAGCACGACGACCTGGGCGAACTCCTGGGTATCGGAGGTGATGCGGCTGACGACGCGCCCGGAGGCGATCTCATCGTAGAAGGAGAGATCATGCTTGGAAGAGGCAATGAATGCGTCCTGACGCAGCGCAAGCATGACATCCGCCACGGAGCGGGTGATCAGCCGCCGGCGAACCCAGTTGGCAGCCCAGACCAGCACGCCGATGGCGAAAAGCGCTCCGGCGAAGGCCAGCATAAGCGAGATCGAGGCTTGCTGCGCCATCAGGTCAACGCTGCGGGCGACCAGGATGGGCGACAACGCACCGGAGGCGGCGATCACAAGGATGCCGAGCAGTGCCCAGGCGAGGCGCTTTCGATAGGGCTTGAAGTAGGCCACCATGCGCATGACCAGGTCACGGTCGCGGTAGGTGCGGTCGTAGGATTCGGCATTCAACCCGGAAAAGAAGCCCATCGCTACTGGCCCTCGTAGCGGGTGAATATCCGCCGGTAGGCATCCGATTGGGCCATCAACTCTTCATGGGTTCCAACCGCCTCCAGCTCTCCTTTGCGCAGCACCAGTATCTGGTCGGCCCAGCGGATCTGCGACAGGCGGTGGGTGATGATAAGTGTTGTTCGCCCTTCGGCGGCCTTGAAGATCGCACGCTGAATCTGGTCCTCGGTGGCGCTGTCGATGGAGGAGGTCGAGTCGTCGAGGATCAGGACGCTCGGGTTGGTCAGGAACGCTCGTGCCAGCGCTAGCCGCTGGCGTTGTCCACCGGAGAGCGTGACGCCCCGCTCTCCGATCACGGTTTCATAGCCTTCCTGGAAGGACATGATGAACTCATGCGCCTGCGCCGACCGGGCCGCGGCTTCGATCTCGGCCTGTGTTGCGCCGGAGTTGCCGAACGAGATGTTCTCGGCGATGCTGCGCGAGAAAAGGAAGACATCCTGCTCGATAATTGAAATTTGTCGCCGTAAATGATCGAGATTCCACTCCTTTACATCGATGCCATCGATCAGCACCTGCCCAGCATGGATGTCGTAGGTGCGGTTAATCAGCTTGGCGAGCGTGGTCTTGCCCGTCCCGGTCTGCCCGACGATGGCGACCGTCTGCCCGGGCTCGACTGTGAAACTGATATCGCACAAGCTGGGTTCATCGTCCCGGTAGCCAAAGGTCACGTTGCGGAATTCGACCTGGCCCCGCATCGGGCTGGAATAGCCAGCCGGGTTGTGATCCAGCTCTGTTTTGCGGATGATCAGTTCCAAGATGCGCCGGGCGCTCGCTAAACCGAGCGAGACCTGTGAGTACGCAAAGAGTGAAGCGAAGACGGGGAAACCAAACAGCTGGATCAAGCCCACGTAGGCGATGACATCCCCGACCTGGAGCAAACCGGCGCGGAAGAGCAGAATCGCGTGCAGGAAGGAACCTGCTTCAGCCAGCCCCATCAACAACAGCGGAAGGAAGCGTGCTTCGACATCGCCCTGGTGGACGAAGGCGTCACGAAAAGAGCGGGCGTTGCCGGTAAAGCGCTCGACCTCTGCGTTTTCCTGGGCGGCGCCTTTGACGATCTCGATCCCATCCAGCGCCTCCGCCAGGTGAGAATTCATCTGGCCAAAGGACTTACGAACCGAATCGGAGATCGGCCGCAGTTCATGCAGGTACTGGGCCAGTGCCAGGAAGTATCCAAGGATGAAGAGCAGCGGCACCAACACCAGGCTCGGGTGATAGCGCGGTGCGAAGAAGAGCGGCATGATCAGGAAGTTAGCCGAGCCGATGACAAGGTTAAAGCCAGGGTTGAACATCAAATTGATTTCGCGCACATCATTCGTGGCGCGTGCCATCGTGTCGCCCACTGGCTGAAGATTGTGGAAGGTCATACTCTTGCCGATCAGGCTGATATACAGCTCCTCGCGAATGTCACGTTCGAGCCGCTGCCCGATCAACTCCGCGCCGAAGTTACGCCCGAGCTGCAGGGCGCCGCGAATGAACTGTGAGACGAGAATCCACAATGCGAGGGTGAGCAGGCGGTCGGTCTGCGGGGGTTTGGCGAGAATTGCGTCGAAGGCCGAACCCGTCAGCACGGGGACGAGCGCTGCCAGCGCCGCGTTGCCGATCGCACCGATCGTGGTCATCACGACCAGGTACCAGTAGGGCCGGACGTGCGACAGGATCCAGCGTGTGGCCGAGTCGTATTTGAGGGCGAAACGTTGAGGCAGAACGAATTCGGCGATGGTCATGGGCAGTATTTGGTCATCGGTTGCGAGCTTCGGAACGCAGGACGGAGAACACGCTCAGGATACCACAGGAGCCTTAGCGGGGACGATGCCGGCTGAGTCCACTCGTGCTATAGTCTCGTGAGTATGATGCCATCCGGCCTGTCACAAACCGGTGGTCCTGCCCGTTCTACAGGTGAGACGAGATCGTGAAGACGACGAGTGGCCCTGATGAAGTTCTGGTCGCGCTGGCCAAGCGCGCTCACAACGGCGATGGTGAAGCCTTTGCCGAGCTGTTCAACGCTGTCCATCAACCGGTGCTGAACTATGTATACCGTATCGTAGGCGACCAGCAGGTTGCAGAGGATGTCACGCAAGATGCATTCATTCGCGCCCATGGACGGATCTCAAGCCTGGGACCGCCCTGGGATTTCAAATCCTGGGTTTTCCGGATTGCCGGTAACCTGGCGCTCGACCATCTGCGGGCCAGCAAACGTTTTGTTGATGTCGAGGAGCCGGGTGAAATGAGCGGGCCGCCGACGACGCGCAGACCAGCTGAGAAGCGCATCCAGCGCGAGGAAACCCGGCAGGACGTGGAAGCGACTCTGGCCCTGCTGCCCGTGAACTTCCGCCAGGCGCTAGTGCTGCGTGAAATGAGCGGGCTTTCCTACCAGGAATTAGCTCAAGTTATGCATGTCAGTTACGACAATGCCCGCCAGCTGGTTCACCGGGCTCGCCTGCAATTTCGCGAAGCGCATGGCTTGCGCATACTTGCCAGAAGTGGTGCGGCGCGCTGCCAGGTGCTTGATGATCTGCTTTCAGCCTACCTGGACGGTGAGCTGAGCGCTGAAAGGCGCCGGGCGATTCAGGATCATATCGCCGGCTGCAAAGATTGCCAGGAGACCGAGCGCGATCTGGCGAAGGTTGCCGGCCTGGTCGCTGGCCTGGCGCCGATCCTGCCCTCACCAGGCTGGGTGCAGGGAGTCCTCCATCAAATCGGGCTGCCGGGTGGCGGTTCGCCAGGTGCACCAGGCGCAGGTGAGAGCCCGGGGGCCGGAGGGGGTGCTGCCGGGGGATCTGGAACAGGCGGTGGGACCGGGCTGCTGAGCAGCGGGGGGGCAAAACTGCTGTTGGGAGCACTCGGCGGGCTGTTGGGTGTGGGTGTTCTGCTCACCGCCGGGGCATTCGCACTCGGATTGTTTGATGATTCAACGGGTCCAGCTCCGCAGGAGGCCGTGCAGGCGACGATCGAAGCTGTCATGGCATTAACGCCTGAGATGGAGCTGGTCGAACCGCCGACCGCGACACCTGAAGTTGCATCGATCCCCTTGCCCGATACTGGGCCGGAGAGTACGCCGACCCCTACTGAAACCACGCAACCTGGTCCGCCATTCGTTATCGCTCGAATGAATGCCAACTGCCGTTTCGGTCCCGGTGCTGTATATGACGTTGTAGCCTATCTGCTTGAGACGCAGCGGGCAAGCGTTGCTGGACGGGATGCTGCCTCAACCTGGTGGTGGGTCGATCGGGTTGATGGCTATGGACGGTGCTGGATCTGGGATGATCTCGTCCTGCGCGAGGGCGATTTCAGCCAGGTACCGATCGTCCCTGCGCCTCCGACACCGACGCCGCCGGATACTGACTCGCCTACGGTGCAGATCAATCACAGCCCGCAGGGAAGTAGTCATCCTTGGAGCAACGAGCCGGTCACGTTCAGCGCCAGTGCAAGCGACCCGGGCGGCGTAGCCTGGATCGAGATTTACGTGCAGGCGCCCGGTGAAACATCGGCTCAACGGGTTAAGCGCTGTGAAAACTCCGGTAACTGTACTTACCTTGGAGGCCCTTACAGCGCAGGCAGCGGCAGTTATTACGCCCGGGCTGGGGACAAATCTGGCAATGTTGCGCAATCTGGCTTGATGCATTTCAATGTCACCTGGTATGTGGGGTTTGACCCGGATCGACGGAAGGCAGCATAAATACCATGGAGGTTCCAACAATGAGTGCAATGAGAAGGCTGCGGTGGGCTGGAGTGATCCTGATTTTGCTTGCGCTTGTACTGGCTGGCTGCAATAAACCGGAGCGCGCCCCTGCTCCCACCAAGACGCCAACCCCCACCTATCAACCACCCCCGGGGCCGGACGAAAGCGCCGATCAGCCGCAACCCCTCAGTCCGGATCAGCCGGACGTGGGCTTGTCCCCGTCAGATACCCCGGTGCCGCCCACGCCGACCTTCACCCCGACACCGACGGAAGAGACGGATTTCACGGTTACTGCCGAGGGGAATTCAAACTGCCGGACCGGCCCGAAGGTAAACTTCGATCAGTACGGTTTCCTTTTACTCGGCGAGAGCGCGCTGGCGCAGGCACGCCTGGCGGATAGCAGCTGGTTGGTTGTCGCCCTCCCTGATAAACCCAACCCGTGCTGGATCGCCGAATCGCTGCTTGACTACAACTTTGATGTCTCGCTCCTGCCCGTGATGGCCTCACCACCCACGCCAACGCCCGCGCTGGGTTCCATTGGTGGCATCCTGTGGCATGAAATCTGCGAATTTACCGGTGGGCAGGCTGGCGAGCCGCTCGTGCTCGGCAAAGGCTGCGTCCAATACGGCCCCGGACCGGCCGATTTCGGACCGAACCAGGTCAAGGATGGCTTCGAGACAGGTTGGGCTGGCGTCACCATGAGGCTTGGAGCAGGTGCCTGCCCATCGACCGGGCTGGCGACGGCGGTGACGAACTCAAATGGCGCCTACAGCTTTGGTGGGCTGCCAGCCGGGACCTACTGCGTCTCCTACAACCCGCTCGGGGATGGTAATGATTCGATCCTGATCCCCGGTGGTCCGACGTATCCGATTCGCGGTTCAGGCGGCAACCAGCAGACGGTGACGCTCAATCCGGGAGAAAATAAGGGCAGTGTGAACTTCGGCTGGGCTTTCCAGTTCTTCAACTAACCGGCAACAAGCAAGGTCCCTTTGACGGGAGGCGGGCAACTCCGACCGCCTCCCGTTTTTGTTTCATTTGAACCGGCTGTCACAAAAGCTGCCACCGCTGCGTTACAGGGCTGAAGTTATCCAAAAGCGATCAAGAAGGAGTGAAGCCGATGTCACGCACAAGAATAGCCCTGGTACTGCCGGTTGCAGCGCTGAGCCTTTCCATCCTCGCCTGCAATATGCCCGGCCTGGCCGCGCAAGCAGCCGCCACGACGATTGAGGAACAGGTAGAGATCGCACGGCGAGTGGATCAAGCCCTGGCCGCTGTCGAGGACGCTGCACCGCCCGAAGCTCAAGTGGAGAGCAGCGATGCCCCACAGGAGGCTGCAAACCCGGCCGCTGAGCCGACGATCGTCCCTGAGCTGACCGCAACCCCCACACCCGTCCCGACACTGGTCGAGACCGGCTGCACCGACCGGGTCGAATTTGTGGCCGACGTCACCGTCGAAGACGGAGCAGACTTTGATCCCGGTGAGCATTTCACCAAGACCTGGCGCCTGCGCAATGCCGGGAGCTGCACCTGGACCTCGTCCTACGACCTGGTCTTCAGCCATGGTGATGCGATGAGCGGGCCAGCTGCGAAGGCGCTGCCCGGTGTCGTGAACCCGGGCCAGACCATGGATTTGTCTGTCAACCTGATTGCCCCCAACACCGAAGGCGGCTACCAGGGGTACTGGCTGCTGCGCAGTGCTGATGGGATGCTGTTCGGCCTGGGTGCTTCTGCCGATGTCGCCTTCTGGGTCGAAATCGAAGTGATCGATCCAGATGCAGGTCCGGCGTTGATCCTGCCGCTGATCCCGATGCAGCCGTTCTTTGCCCTGTACACCTCGAACGGCACCGGCCAGGTGCTTCCCGACGGTTTCTGCTTTGACCTGGACGAGGGCGCGATCACGTCCTGCGGCAATCCCAATTCGGATTTCCAGTATGATGCGAGCATTACGTTCGAGGGGTTCCCTCCGACAATGGAAGTGCACACGGTCGTCGATCCCGGCCATAGCGCCCTCTTTGGTGCACACGGCACTGAGGTCCCGACCGGCGCTGAGTGCCAGGCTCAGGTGCTGACCGCTTCCGATCGAGAAATCTCGCATGGCATCTACTGCTACCGCACCAGCGGCGGAAAGTACGGGTACCTACGAGTGACGAGCCTGGGCACAACATCGGTTACCTTCGATTGGGCGACCTACAATTCCCCGTAAATGTGTGAGTCGATAAATAAAGGCCAGCCCGGACGGGCTGGCCTTTTTCGTTCTGTGGAGGGTGCTTCAGCCGATCGGCTCGAAGCGGGCTGTGAAGTGCCGCAGGAGCTCGGGCGCCTCAACGATGCGAAAGCCGCGCAGCGATTCGCGGCGGGCTCCGATTCGTTTGAGAGTCTCGATCACATGATCCATGTGAGCCTGGGTGTACATGCGGCGCGGGATCGCTAGCCGGACCAGCTCCATCAGCGGGTACTCGGTCTCGCCTGTCTCCGGGTCGGTGTGGGCGAAAGCAACCGAACCGATTTCCACCCCGCGCACACCGCCCTCGAGGTAGAGCTCGGCCGTGAGCGATTGGCCTGGGAACTGATCACGCGGGATGTGTGGTAGGAGCGCACCTGCATCGATATAAACGGCATGTCCGCCTGGAGGCAGCACGAGGGGGATACCTGCTTCGGTCAGCCCCTGAGCCAGATAAGCCGTCTGCCCGAGGCGGTATGCGAGATAAGCCTCGTCGAGGCCCTCCCACAATCCGACCGCCATCGCATCCAAGTCACGCCCAGCCAGTCCGCCGTACGTTGGAAAACCCTCACGCAGGATCAGCTCGTTCTTGGCGCGCTGGAATAGATCGTCATCGTTCATCGCTAGGAACCCGCCGATGTTCACCAGCGCGTCCTTCTTGGCGCTCATCGTAGCGCCATCGGCCAGGCTGAAAATCTCGCGAGCGATGTCGAGCGGAGTCGAATCAGCGTAGGCTGGTTCGCGGAGCTTGATGAAGTACGCGTTTTCGGCGTAGCGACAGGCGTCGATGAAGAAGGGTATGCCATATTCGCGGTAGACGGCGCTGGTCTCGCGCAGGTTCTGGAGCGAAACAGGCTGGCCGCCGGTCGCGTTATTGGTGATGGTAGTCATGCCGAGGGGGATATTTTCTACCCCGGTGTGTTCGATGAACTCGCGCAGGCGGTTGATGTTCATGTTGCCTTTGAAGGGGTGCGGAAGCGCCGGGTCCCCGGCCTCGTCGATCACCAAGTTAACCGGCCGCCCGCCGCGGGCGCGAATGTTAGCCTCGGTGGTGTCGAAGTGAGTATTGGAAGGGACCGATTGCCCTGGCGCGACCAGCAGCGCGCTGAGGATGTTCTCCGCCGCGCGGCCCTGGTGCGTCGGCACAAAGTGTTTGAAGCCGAAAATTGCGTCCATCGCCTCCTGCAGGTGGAAGAAGGAGCGCGCTCCGGCATACGATTCATCCCCCTGCATCAACGCACCCCACTGCCGGTCACTCATGGCGCCCGTGCCGGAGTCGGTAAGCAAGTCGATATAAACTTGATCGGCACGCAGGCCGAAGATGTTGTATCCGGCCGCTTTAAGGGCTGCCTCTCGCTCGGAAGCCGGGATGCGCTGGATGGATTCGATCGTCTTGATGCGGAACGGCTCGGGCGGGTAACTTGTCATTCAGACCTCCACAAAGTCGTCGATGTATGCGCACCCGATGCACGGGCAGTACGCGTGTAGGTGAAGTACCGTACTATAGCAAGGCATGCTGGATCGGCCAAGTGGAACCAGAGGGCACTCCAGGCGCGAGTTACGGGCAGCGACCCGTGGTCGGCCGCTAAACCGGCAACCTGACGCATCTTGTCAATCAATGGCGATCTTCACTAGCCCTGGCGGGATGTGGCAACCGGATGTGGATGGGTGCTTGAGCACAGCCAGGATGAGAAGTGGAACGATTGCATCGTCGCTGTAGGGGGCTCAAAGCGGGTACAATTTCCGCTGCATTGCCATGGATCAAAACCTGCTGGAGGTAGCCGGTGGCGGAAGAGACCTACCGACTGGGCGAGCTGGAGATCATCCGCATGGAGCTCGGCATCGCCCAGACCAATACCTACATCATCGGGGATCGCCAGTCTGGAGCGGCTGTTGTGGTCGACCCGGCCTGGCAGGGCGACCGCATTGTACGGACCGCATCGGATCGCGGCCTGCACATCGGCTCGATCTGGCTGACCCACGCGCATTTTGATCATTTCGGAGGTGTTGCCGGCGTGACCGATGCGTACGATGTTCCGGTGCCGGTTGCTCTGCATCCGCTCGACCAGCCGCTATGGCGGGCAATGGGCGGTGCGGCGTTATTTGGACTGGATGCTTTTGATCCGGGTCCAGAGCCGACGATCGATCTTGAGAGTGGTATGGAACTGAGCCTGGCCGGGCAGACCTTCACGGTTCGTCACACCCCCGGCCATACGCCCGGTCATGTGATTTTTGTCGCCAGCGACATCCGGGTCGTGTTCTGCGGCGATCTCATCTTTCAGCACGGTGTTGGCCGTACCGATCTACTCGGTGGAAGCTGGGAGACGCTCCTTGCCAGCATCCGCGATGAGATTTTCACGCTGCCGGACGATACGCGGCTGTTCTCCGGACATGGGCCGGCGACGACCGTTGGAGAGGAACGGCGTGGGAACCCGTTCCTTGAGATGATTGGCTGAATTATCCGGACGATGAGGCTTCTGCATCCGTTTTGAAGAAGGGGTGCAGATCACTAACCGGGCAGCCGCCGAGCAGGATCGTGACCTGATCACCCGGCTCGAGCACGGTGTCGCCGTGCGGGATGATCACCTCGCCATTTCGTACGACGCTTATCACAACACACTCACGCGGAAATTCAATCTGGGCCAGGCTTTTTCCGACGCTTGCCGCCTTTTCGTTAACGATGAATTCAACGACCTCCGAGCCTGCAAGCTTGGGCATGCCGGGTAGGATCTTCTCGCCCTGCATCGCGCTAGCCCGTTCATACGCGCGAACAATATCGTTGCGGCGGATCACGCCAACCAGGCGGGTCGGCCGCGTGCGGTCGAGCACTGGCACGCGTGAGAGGTCGCCCGGTGCCATGCGGCGTAAAACAACCCGCAGGGTCTCATCGGGATAGGCTACGATTGGTTTGCGGGTGGCGATGTCGATCACTTTCAAATCCTTCAAGGGGCGGTCACCCTGTGCTGCCTGGCGGTAATCGGCAAGCGAGACCATCCCGAGCAGCGATTTATCGCCGTCGACGACCGGGAAGGAATGGCTGTTATGGAGCAGGAAGAGGTCAGTCAGATCAGAAACTGGTAAATCCGGCTCGACGCTCTTCGGATCGGGTGTCATCACCTCGCTCACTGCAACCGAGTCCATGATGTCGATGTCCCGGCCTGAGCGCAGCCGGATCCCGCGTCGGCTCAACTTGAGCGTGTAAATGCTCTCCCCCTGTAGCCAGTGATGAGAGAGGATGGTTGCGATTCCGGCCGCGAGGATCAAAGGCAGGATGATGCGGTAATCATCGGTCAGTTCGAACAGGATCAGGATCGCCGTTATCGGGGCGTGAGCAGCTCCGGCGAAGACAGCCCCCATCCCGACCAGCGCGTAGGCGCCCGGAGGGCTAGCAATCCCCGGGAGCCAGCGGGTGATCACCCCACCTAAGCCTGCCCCGAGCGCCGCTCCGATAAAGAGCGACGGTGCAAAGATGCCACCGGAAGCGCCCGAACCAAGCGTGAGCGAGGTGGCGGCGATTTTAAAAATCATCAGCCCGAGAGCTGCGCCGATGGTGAGATTGCCGAGCAGGGCAACGCTGATCGTTTCATACCCGACACCGTACATTTGCGGGATACCGGTGTCAGGCAGTGGTATTAAACGGGTGCATGCGAGAGCGAAAAGACCAAGCAGCAGCCCGCCGATCGCGGGCTTGAGGGCCGGGTTCAATTTGAGACGTTTATCGAACAGATCCTCCGAGCCGTAAATAACCCTGACGTAGAACACGCCGACGATAGCCGCGAGCACGCCCAGCACGGCGTACAGGAGATATTCCCAATTGCTTACGAGCTGATAGGTCGGAATCGTGAAAGCCGGGTTGTTGCCGAAGGAGATGCGGCCGATTACATCAGCCGTCACGGCTGCAAGCGCTACACTGCTGAAGTTGCGAACGCCGAAATCGCCCAGGATGACCTCCAGAGCGAAAATGAAACCCGCAATCGGTGCGTTGAAAGTGGCCGAGATACCAGCGGCAGCACCGCAGGCTACCAGGTTGCGCGTGCGTTCCTCTGAGAAATTCAATTTCTGGGCAAGCGTAGAGCCAAGCGCCGAGCCAATCTGGACGATTGGGCCTTCCCGGCCAACGGACCCGCCGGAACCGATCGTGATGGCGGAGGCGAGGGATTTGATCACAGCTACGATGGGACGGATTCGGCCGCCCTTCAACGCGACTGCCTCCATGACCTCCGGAACGCCATGTCCTTTGGCCTCCGGCGCGAAGTTCGTGATCAGATACCCGACAATCAAGCCGCCGACCGTTGGCGCCAGCACGAGGTAGAACAATCCCATCCCGTGCGATACCTTTGGCAGCCAGGTGAAAGAGATATGGGTGAATAAATTAATCAGCCAGCGGAAGACAATCGCCCCCAGCCCGCCTCCCAAACCGACGAGGAATGCTGGCCCAAGATGAGAAAAGACCTCCGGGATCTGCAGCCGGTTGCCCCAGGCGCGAACCCACTCCCCGTGAACAATGGCCTGGTCGTTGGTGGTGCTTTCTGTCATGCTTACGGCTCCTGTTGCTCTGGTTTCAACGGAACGCGCAGGTACTTCCGCGCGCAGTCTGCCGAAGCGCGGCCCTCAGAGTCGAACGACGACAAACGTCCTTTCCAATGCTGGTGGTTGGTGAAGACAGGCCGATTATACTCCGCCTCAGCTCGCTTTGCATCGCACCACGGCTAGCCGATTGGTCATAGCTGTTGGGTGGAGCTCCCCAGTCCATCGAAGGGTTTCTCGCTGAAAAAAGATGCATATATTGGCGATGATCAGGCCACAGGCAGGGCCGTTTGTCCTAACCGGAAGGCGTGTTCGAACAGCCAACAGCCGCCTAGGGCTCTTGTCCCTGGATCCACCCCAGCCAGGACCGGGCCACCCCGTCGGGTTCGGCGGGGGCGAGCGCAACCACGGTTATCGAAAACGGATACCTTCCGTTGGCGACATTCGCTGCGGAGGGTGAAACGCCATCGATTGACAGGGCATGCATTCCGGACGGGAGTGCATATGCGGGTAGGAAACCGATCGCTCCTGTGGACGAACTCACTTCCTGGGCCATGCTGACTGGATCGGGGAGCAGGCGGGCGTTGGAGGTGAGCCGGTTTTGATTCATCACCAGTGCTTCGAAGTGTCCTTGGAGTTCATCGCCCTCAGGGTAAAGCATGGGCTGAATCCCTCCCTGATGTCCCCCGAGCTGCGACCAGTCCGTGATCTGGCCGGTATAGATCTCGCGCAGCTGGCGCAGCGTAAGCTGGCTCAGGCCCGATCCGCTTGAGGCAATGATCGCTAGATTGGTGAGCTTGAGCGGGGTGGCGAACCATCCTTCAGGCGGGTTTTCAGCTGCGATCAGGAAGTTGATCTCGCCCGTACGTGCAGCCTGCAGCCCGGCTTTTAGCGGAAGCACACGCAGCGTAAGCTCGTGGAGTGGGTCCTGCTCGGAAAACCCCGCCAGCCATTCATAAGCCAGTCCGGCGCAGGCTGGGGTAACACCCACGTACGTTGTGCGGATCGGGGGAGGCTCCGTGGCTGGTGGGGCACATGCGGCACACAGAACCAGGAGCAAGCCGACCAACAGCACTCGGTTAATGCATGAGCGCATCGCGCAGCAGGCCTCCCAGTCCGAGCAGCAGGCAGTAGACGGCGAAGATGGTCAAGGGGTGATCTCGAAGGTAGTTAAGCAAGAAGCGGATCGAGAGAAATCCAACCAGGGCCGCAGCCAGGAAACCGATAGCCAGCGGAGTGAGCTGGGTGGTTGCGTTTGCCGTATCGCGCAGGTCGAGCAGGGCGATCAATCCGGCCCCCAGCATGGTCGGAATCGCAAGCAGGAAGGAGAAGCGGGCGGCGGCGGTTCGATCCAGCCCGCGCATCAGGCCGCCAGCAATCGTCGAACCGGAACGCGAGACCCCCGGGAAGAGAGCCAGCGCCTGGGCAAAGCCGATGAAGATGCTGTCAGGCCAGTTCAACGAATCAAGCTCCCGCTGCCGGTGGTGAATTTGCTCACTGATCAGGAGCAGGGCGGCGGTCAGAAGCAGGAATCCAGAGACGGCCGCAGGCTGGGCAAAGGCTTTCTCAACTACGGATTTTAAAGCCAAGCCGATGACCGCGGCCGGGATGCTGGCCAGGAGTAGAAGCCAGCCGAGGCGGGCAGGGGGCGTTCCGAAGGGCTGGCCGGCCGCGATTCCACGCAGCCAGCAGAGGCCGATCTCGAGCAGATCGCGGCGGAAGTACAACAGCACAGCCAGGATCGTCCCCCACTGCACCAGGACATCAAAGATAAACGCAGCCTGCGGTTCGAAGTGCCATCCGAGAAACCAGGGGACCAGTACGAGGTGTCCGGAGGAAGATATCGGCAGGAATTCGGTCGCTCCCTGCACAACCCCGAGAATAAGCGCCTGGATGATCGACATGGCTAGATTTCCTCCGGCCGGTGGGACTGGTAACCGGTCCTGAATTTGGCGGCGAAGGATTGCACGCCGCCGGCCTCGATCGCCGCACGCAGATCGGCCATGAGCGAGGTCAGAAGATGGATATTGTGAATCGACAACAGGCTGCCGGCGAGCATTTCCTTCGCCAGGCATAAGTGGCGCAGGTAGGCACGGGTGAAGGTCTCACACGTGTAGCAGGTACATTCAGGATCGAGAGGACGTTGATCCTCAGTGTAGATCGCTTTGCGCAGGTTCATCCGTCCCCGCCTGGTCAGGGCAGTATGGTTGCGGGCCATCCGGGTGGGCAGGACACAATCGAAGATGTCGATTCCGCGCAGGACACCCTCCACCAGATCCTGCGGTGATCCAACACCCATCAGATAACGAGGCCGGTCGGTTGGGAGTACAGCATCGACCAGCTCCAGCATCTCGTGCATCTCGTCCTTCGTCTCGCCGACGGAAAGGCCGCCGATCGCAACCCCGGGCAGCTTGAGCGAGGCGATGAATTCGGCTGAGGTGCGGCGCAGATCCGGGAAGACCCCGCCCTGGACGATGCCGAAAAGGGCTTGATCCTCCCGTGCCTGGGCGGCCTTGCAGCGGCTGGCCCAATCGTGGGTGAACGCAAGGGCCTGTTCATTTGCCTGCCGGTCGTACGGATCCGGGCAGACATCAAAGGCCATGATGATGTCGGCTCCGAGCAGTTCCTGGGTTGAAACCACGGATTCAGGCGTGAAACGGTGTTCAGATCCATCGAGATGGGAATGGAATGTCACGCCCTCCGGATCGATCTCGCGCTGCCCGGCCAGTGAGAAGATCTGGAACCCGCCCGAATCGGTCAGCAACGGGCCTTGCCAGGCCATGAAATTGTGCAGGCCGCCGCAGCGTGCTATCAGCTCGGCTCCAGGTCGCAGGAAGAGGTGATACGTGTTGGCCAGGACCAACGTCGCGCCAGCTCGGGAAAGCTGCTCGGGAGTGAGCGCTTTGACGGTGGCTTGAGTCCCAACTGGGGCGAAAACCGGCGTCTTCAAATCGCCATGTGGGGTGCTGAAGCGGCCGGCGCGAGCACGACCATCGCTTGCATCCTGTACCCACTCAAACATGAGGCGGTTTTCAACCCTCCTCTGCCAGCGCCAACGCGCCGCCAGTAATTGGCCGATTATACCTGTCCCCTTCTCGGGTTGTCATCTTGGGTAGGCATCCGTATACTGAGCGGCATGCTGCCGAGTGAACGCTACGCCACCTGGGTTGAGGTCGATCTTGACGCGATTCGTGATAATGTGCGCGCGTTTTGCACCCGCACCGGCCGGCAGGTCTACGCCGTTGTCAAGGCCAATGCCTATGGTCATGGTGCTGTGGAAGTCGCGCGAGCGGCGCTCGAGGGAGGGGCTACACGCCTGGCCGTCGCCCGGGTCGGGGAGGTGTTGGAATTACGCCAGGCCGGGCTCACCGCTCCAATCCTGGTCCTGGGTTGGACGCCGCCCGGTCGGTTGGCAGAAATGATCACGGCCGGCGCCTCGCTGACAATGTGGAGCGAGGCAGAGCTCGAGGCTGCTTCTGCTGCTGCCCGTGAACTTGGAGTGGATGCGAACATTCAGCTCAAGATCGACACGGGCATGAGCAGGCTCGGAGTTCAACCTGAAGGCGCACTGGCGCTGGCCAAGGTTTGCGATCGACTCCCCGGCTGCCATCTGGAGGGCATCTTCACGCACTTCGCCCGCGCCGATGAGACCGATCCAGCCCCGACCATGGAGCAGCATCAGCTCTTCTTGAAGGTCCTGGAAGAGATCGCAGCGGCGGGAATTGATGCAGGAATGGTACATGCTGCCAATTCGGCTGCCGCCCTCCGTTTCCCGGAAACCTGGCATGATGCAGTCCGGGTTGGAATTGCGATGTATGGTTTACAGCCCTCGAGCGAATGCCCGCTGCCAGCTGGATTCGAGCCGGCACTGCGCTGGTTGAGCGTGCTGTCGCTTGTGAAAGAACTCCCCGCCAACCGGGGTGTGAGTTACGGCCAGATCTACCGCACCGAGCGCCCGGAGCGGATCGGTACGATACCGGTCGGCTATGCAGATGGCTACCGCCGTACGGGAGGGAACGAAGTGCTGGTCGGAGGCAGGTGCTGCCCGGTGCTCGGGCGGGTTACGATGGACCAGATCATGATCAGCCTGGCCGACCTGCCTGAAGCCGAGCCGGGTATGGAGGTAGTCTTGCTGGGAGGGCAGGGGGATGAACTCATTTCTGCGGAAGAGATCGGTGAACGCTGGGGGACAATCAACTACGAGGTTACAAGCGGGATCGCACACCGCGTAACGCGCATTTATTCTTGACTTCGCGTTCCCTGCGATATAATCTCCCCATTCGGGGAGCTGTGATCCACCCCCGTAATCCAGGAGTTAGTTCTATGACGCTTGAGATAGGAAAACCCGCACCGGAATTCACGCTTCCCTCGCACCTTGGAGGCGAGATCGATCTACGCCAGCTGCGCGGCAAGAACCTGGTACTGGCGTTCTTCCCGCTGGCCTGGACCCCGGTTTGAACGAGTGAGATCCAGGCGTTCGAGGCCACACGGGCCGAGTACGCCGGATCCAATGCCCAGGTTCTGGGCATCAGCGTTGATCACATCCCCTGTCTGAAAGCCTGGTCCGAAAGCCTGGGTGAAATTCATTTCCCACTCTTAAGCGATTTCTGGCCCCACGGCGCGGTGGCAAGCGCTTACGGCGTTTTCGGCGACGACGGGAAGAGCGAGAGAGCGATTTTCATCCTCGACCATGAAGGCGTGCTTCGCTATCAGCGGGAGTACGAATCGGGTGTCCAACCGGAAAACGACCTGATCCTGAAAGAAGTGCGCTCGATCGATTCGACCGGTGTGGTCTTAAAAACCGAAGAAGCCGCGCCGCCGGAGCTCCCCCACGGTGGGCTTGTGATGTACTGCTCGCCCTACTGCACCGACTGCCGCCAGGCGCGCGCCTGGCTTGACGAGCGCGGTATCCCATATTCCGAGGTTGACGTGTACCGGGTCCAGGGTGCCAGTGACCAGGTGCGGGCGTGGAACCAGGACAACCTGGTCCTGCCGACTTTCGATGTGGAAGGCGAGATTGTCTCAAATTTCGACGCGGAACAGCTCTCGTCCGTTCTGCATAAGTACCAATTGATACCCGAAGATTAGACAGGGCTCGCTTCGTCCGGGGGTACATGGATGTACTGCCGGCTTGAAGCGAGAATGATTTGCATTCACGAGGTGAACAAATCGGGGGCCCGGCCGGGCCCCCGATGATTCCTGGCTTGGTCGAAGCATGGATCAGCCGCCCAGATAGGCCTGCTTCACCTGCGGGTTTTCGAGCAGCTCGTGCGATGGTCCTTCGAGCACCAGCAGTCCATTCTCGAGCACGTACCCGCGCTGTGCGAACTGCAGTGCCATGCGAGCATTCTGTTCGACGAGCAGGATCGTCGTGCCTTCCCCGTTGATCTCCTTCAAAGCTGCGAAGACATCTATCATGAGAAGCGGGGCAAGGCCCATCGAGGGCTCATCAAGCAGCATCATGCGCCGGGCGCTCATCAGCGCACGGCCGACGGCCAGCATCTGCTGTTCGCCGCCGCTGAGCGTGCCAGCCTTCTGGTTGATGCGTTCCTTCAGCCGAGGGAAGACCGAGAAAACCTGCTCCCGGTCGCGCTCGATCGCGTCGCTATCTGTCCGGGCGAATGTGGCCAGCTTGAGATTTTCGTTGACGGTCAGGTTTTCGAACAAGCGACGGCCTTCAGGGACGTGCGAAATTCCCAGCTCTGTCACGACCTTATCTGCGGGGTAATCCAGCATATCTTCACCCTGGAACAGCATGGTCGATCCGGTCTGCGCGGGGATCATGCGTGAGATCGCACGCAGCGTGGTGCTTTTTCCAGCCCCGTTGGCGCCGATGATGCAGACGATCTCACCTTCTTCCACCTCGAAGCTGATGCCATGCAGGGCTTTAATGTTGCCGTAGGAGACGGCGAGGTTTTCAACCGTAAGCAGCATCAGATCACGACCTCCTTGCCCAGGTAAGCATCGATCACTTCAGGGTCGTTGCGGATTTCCTCGGGTGTGCCTTCAGCGATGACCTCGCCGAAATTCAATGTCTGGATGATCTCGCACAGCTCCATGACTACCTTCATACGGTGTTCGATGAGGAAGATCGCTATGCCGATCTCGCGGTGCACCTGCCGGATGATGTCAATCATTTGGATCAACTCCTCCGGGTTCATTCCGGCGGTGGGTTCGTCCAGGAACAGCACCTTAGGTTCTGTTGCGAGCGCGCGCGCAAGCTCAACTCTCCGTTGGGCACCATATGGAAGGTTGGTGACGATTTGACCTGCTAGGTGGGGGATTCCGACCAGCTCAAGCAGTTCCATCGCCACCTCATCGGTGGCCTTCTCTTCTCTAACACGCTTGCTGGTGCCAAAAAATGCCCCGGCAAGCCCATAGGTGAGCTTGGAGTAGCGTGCCATCTTCACATGGTCGAGCACGCTGAGGTAGCGCCACAAACGCAGATTCTGGAATGTGCGCCCCAGGCCGCGCGCCGCAATTTCGTTTGTCTGCAGGCCCTTGATCGAACCGCCGTCGAGCAGAATCTCACCCTCAGTCGGGGTGTAGATGCCCGTGATCAGGTTGAAGATCGTGGTTTTACCAGCGCCATTAGGTCCGATCAAACCGCGTATCTGACCTGGCTCGATGGCGAGGTTGTAGTTATACACGGCGCGCAGCCCACCGAAGAAGTGGGTCATATCATGGACTTCAAGCAGCGGCATGTTCCTCTCCTTCCGAGGCTTTTTTCTTGGGGTGGAACAGCCTTTCCACGTTGAATTCAGTGAAGGCGATCAATCCGGTCGGCCGGTAAATCATGATCAGGATGAGCATGATGGGGATGATGATCCATTTGAAGATATCCAGCGGGCGTAGAGCTTCGCTGATCAGGCTCAATCCAACCGCGCCGACGATCGATCCGGTGACGGAGTTCAGGCCGCCGAAGTAAACCATGGCGAGCACTTCAGCCAACTTGCGGATGCCAAAGCTATCCGGGTTGATATACCGCAGCACGTGTGCGAACAACCCGCCAGCCACACCCGCCCAGAACGCCGCGAAGAGGAAAGCCGTCATTTTGGTTTTTCGGGTGTCCACCGTCATGGCGGCGGCGGCAAGCTCACCATCTCGAACGGCGTTGAGGGCTTTACCCATCGTCGAGCGCACGAAGTTGTTGATGATCCAAATGGAGAGGATAGTCCATATAAAGACAATTGGCAGAGTGGCATAATCGGGCTGGTTGCTGATCCCGCGCGCGCCTCCGACGACTTCCATGTTCTCAAAGAAGCTCTTTGTAATGAACATGAATGCCAGCGAGATGATCGCCAGGTAATCGCCACGCGTGCGGAAGGAGGGGATCGCGACCAGCAGTGCTCCAAAAGCTGAGACCAAGCCACCAAGTATAAGGGCCAGCGGAAACATGAAAGGGCCTAACGCAGGTGGCAGCAGCGCCTCTCCAAAGCGGTTCTCCGAAACGAATAATACAATCGTAAAAGCGGAGGCGACGTAGGCGCCGACCGACATGAAACCCGGGTGCGAACATGAGAACTCACCCATGTAGCCGTTGACAACATTGAGGCTGAGGGTGAGGATGATCGAGATCATCGCTAAGCGGGCGACTAGCACACGATAGTCGCTGATGTCGCACCAGATTTGAAGCACAGCGTAGAGCAGCACCAGGTGGGCGAGCGCCGTGACGATCAATGGATAACTGGTTAATTTCGCCGCGATCCGGTTGGCGACCGGTGAGGTGAAGCGCGCTACGATCCCGATCGGAAGAATATAAATCAAAGCCATAAACAGCAACACGCTGGGTGTGAGGGCTGGTTTGCTCAGGATCACAACCGCGCCGAAGAGGGCCGGGATCTTCGATAGCCCCAGCACGTGTGCAAGCGGGAGACCGATGAGCTGTTCGAGACCGACAGTGACCAATGCGGCGCTTAGCCACCCGAGGAGAGGGACTGACCGGTATGGTTCCCAGATTTTGGAAAGGAGCACACGGATTCGCTGCCGTGTGGAGGGTGTAGAAGCTAAGTTCGTTGTCATCGCTTATCCTTTCTGGAGATTGCCAACCATAATCACAGCCGCAGTTGCGCGCTGAACGGTTCGCCGAAAAAGCCGTGCGGCCGGAAGGTCAGGATGATCAGGATGATTGCGAAGGCGATCAGATTGCGCATGGTGGAGGGGAAGATCACTGCTGTAAAAATCTCGATGAAACCCAGCAGGAACCCCGCCAGGCCGGCACCGACGATCGATCCGCGGCCGCCGAGGATTGCCGCTACGAAAGCCTTCCATCCAAAGAGAATACCCATGTTGGGATCCAGCACTGGATAGGCTATGCCGTATAAAATCCCCGCCGCTGCTGCAAGCGCAGAACCGAGGGCGAAGGTCATCAGGGCAATCTGATTGGTCGAGATGCCCATCAGCGGTACGACGACATAGTCGTAGGCCATGGCGCGCATCGCCATGCCCCATTTTGTGCGGCGAACGAACTGGTGCAGCGCCAGCGTGAGCAGGATCGAGACAAACACGATCAAGATCTTCTTGTTGGTAAGGCTCACGCCAGCAATCTTGATTGTGGCTGACTGGATTAACTGCGGGAAAGACAGACGCTGGGGACCCAGGATCGCCAGGTTGCCAGTCTCGAGAATGATGCCGATCATCAAGCCGGTGATGGCGGCCGAGGCGCGCGGGGCGCCGCGCAGCGGGCGATAGCCGATGCGCTCGACCAGCATCCCGACCAGCGAGTTGAGGAACATGGAGATGATCAACGTCAGCACCAGCACCAGGCCGAGCAAGACGCCGGACGGCAGGCCGATCAGGCCGCCCAGGTCGAGCGCCAGCAGACCGCTGGAAACGAAGAAGCCGATATAGGCGCCGACCATGAAAACATCGCCGTGCGCGAAGTTGAACAGCAGCAGCACGCCGTAAACCATCGAGTAACCTATTGCAATCAGCGCGTAGAAACTACCCAGCTGGAGTGCGTTGATCAGTTGCTGAAAGAAGAATTCCATAGAGGGCGCTCCTCCTCATTGAAAAAGGGCGGGTCAAGGAAGGTCTCAATGACCCGCCCTCTTCGATGCTTCCCCACAGCGTGGCTGTGAGTGATCACGTCAGCTACTTACGGGCATACCTGCTTGTAGAAGGTGAACTTCCCTTCTTCGCTGATGCGTACGATCACGGCGCACTTGATCGGGTCGCCTTGCTCGGTGAATGTCATATTGCCGGTGATGCCTGGGAATTCCTTGATATTTGCCATGGCATCCCGCACGCACTGACGATCCGCAGCGAGGTCGCCCGTGATCGTGCCGCAGTCCTGGATCGCCTGCTTGACGATGTTGAGCGAGTCCCAGGTCAGGGCGGCGACGTCGTCCGGTACGTAGCCATACTTGGCGTTGTACTCATCGATGAAGGCCTTGGTAGCGCCCGTCGCGCCCTCGGCCGCATAGTGGGTGCTGAAGAACAGGCCGTAGCAGTCCGAGCCGCATAAATTGACGGTCTCGGCCGAACCCCAGCTGTCGCTGCCGACGATCGGCGCGTTGAAGCCGAGTTCGTGCGCCTGCTGGACGATCAACGCAACTTCGTTGTAGTACTGCGGGGTGAAGAGGAACTCCGCTCCCGAGTCGATGATGTTCGTCAGCTGGGCGCTGAAGTCGGCGTCGCCGGTCGTGAAGCTCTCGTAAGCCACGACCGAGCCGGGCCCGTTGATGTCCTCCCAGGCGCTCTTGAAGAACTCCGCCAGACCCTTGGGGTAGTCGCTGGCGACGTCGTACAGCACGGCGGCCTTGGTAAAGCCGAACTCGTCACTGACGAAGTTCGCGACTACCGGCCCCTGGAAGGGATCCAGGAAGGGTGTTCTGAAGACCCATGGTCGGTCGAGCGTGGTGGCGGGGTTGGTGGACCAGGGGCTGATCATTGGCGTCATCAGGTCGTTGGCAACGCCACCGGCCGGGACAGCCTGCTTGGAGGACTGCGGGCCAACGATCACCAGCACCTCGTCCTGGGTGATGAGCTTGGTGTTGACGGCTGCTGCTGATTCGCCCTTCGACTCGTTGTCCTCGATCACCAGCTCGACCGGATAGGTCTTGCCGCCGACCGTCATCTCGCTCCCGATGTCTGCCAGCCACATCTCGGCTGAAAACTTCGTACCCTCGCCCACCTTGGGGATGTCCCCGGTCAGCGGGGCATTGATGCCAATCTTAATTGTCTGTGCCGCGCCGCCGCAGGCTCCGAGCACGAAGGCAGCGAAGATCAGGAGTGCAAAGACTTTCTTAGACATTGCTCGCTTCTCTCCTCTCTCAGTTCATGAATATGATTCGAAGTTTTGGGGTGGATTTCCCGCTGCAGCATCACCTCCCTCCGTATCTGTCTTCTGCGAGCTCGTACAGGGATTCGAATGGCAAGAGTGGATCGCGTGATCCAATCCGCTCCGAATGGTTTCAGGATGAGTTTAAGGCGTGGGAAGCTCTTCGCGTTGAGTGCGCTGTCTGACTGATTGCGTTTGATTGTGAAGGCTGCCATCGCTGTCTAGTCTCCCCTTGAAACCGTATCAGCGAGATGCATCTTGCTTATCGTAAGCTTACACCAGTATTCAGTTCTCACCACGAGTCAATAAATACAGAGTTGATTCTGGACTGAAGTGACTGCTTGTAAGTCTAGACTAAGAATCAGATGTAGGTCAAGCGGAGTGCAAGCCCGCGAACAAGAGCCGTTTTCAGCTTGCGCGCCAGCTGCTGTTGTCCGTATCATTGTAGTTGTTCGCAGCGCGTAGCGGATCAAGGTCTGGAGCGGTATTTGCCTTTCATCGTTGGGATTTCGACGCGTGTCTCCCCGACCTCAACCCGAGGCGAACCAGCAGCCTGTCACATAGCGGCAGGATAAACGTTGAAAGATTAACGGCTGCCAGGCTCCGGCGTTCGGAGCCGTCAGGCCTTGGAGGTGCATCATGCGTAAAATTCTCGCAGCTTCGTTCCTGTTGTTCGTTGCCGCCTGCAACCCGTCCACGCCCACCCCGACGCCAATCCCGCTCGCGGACTGCGCGTTCACGGCCGACGGCCCGACGACGATTTACACCCGCCCGAGCCTGACGGCGGATGTGTTTTACGAAGCACCGGCCGGTTTCACGATCAGCGAGTTCCAGGCGCGGACCAGTGACGGCTGGCTCGGCTTCGATCCGGGGATCGCCCAGGCGGCGAATACGGGACCCTTCCGGCTGCGCTGGATTCCACCTTCGGCGGGAACCTTTTCCGGCGATTGCAGTGGGCTGCCGGTGGTGTGGGGCCCGCCACCCGGCGTGTGCTTCCTGATGCCGATGGGGCTGGTCGACGTGCACGACATGCCGGACGCCGCGGCGAGCGTGATCGACACGCTCACGGTCGATGACTACGTTGCTATCGACGGGATGAATGCCGCTGGCTGGGCCCACGTCGACTTCTCGCCCGGTAATACCGGCCTTTCGCTCGCCGGCTGGGTGGCGCCGGTCGATCTCAACATGAATGGACCGTGCGATTTCACTCCGCCACCGGCCTGCGCTTTCTCGGCCGCGGGCCCGACGACGATCTACACCCGCCCGAGCCTGACGGCGGATGTGTTTTACGAGGCGCCGGCCGGATTCACGATCAGCGAGTTCCAGGCGCAGACCAGCGACGGCTGGCTCGGCTTCGATCCGGGGATCGCCCAAGCGGCGAATACGGGACCCTTCCGGCTGCGCTGGATTCCGCCTACAGCAGCGACGCTGTCCGGTGACTGCAGCGGGCTGCCGGTCGTATGGGGCCCGCCGCCCGGGGTGTGCTTCCTGATGCCGATGGGGCCGGTCGATG
>DAOUEL010000036.1:0-46268 GCA_034430595.1 Anaerolineales bacterium
GCGCACAGATCATCCAGCGTGTGGCGAACGAGCTGTCGGTCAATCCCCGGCTGCTGCTTGCGCTGCTCGACTTGCGCAGCGGATGGTTGTTTGATCACCCTCCGGGCGCAGGGAGTGAGCGCTACCCGCTCGGCTTCCGTATCGCCGGGCGAGAGGGTCTGTACGAGGAGATGCGCATCGTTGCCACCCAGCTTAACCTGGCCTACTACGGTTGGCGCGAGGGCAGCTTCCAGACAATCCACTTCGAGGATGGCATCACGCTCCGCCTGAATCCGACTCTCAATGCCGGCACGGTTGCCGTGATGCACTTATTCAGCCTGTTCTCCAGCTGGCAGGACTGGGTGGATGCCCTCTACGGCCCGGCTGGTTTTCCGGTTCGCTACCACTCACTCTTCGGAAATGCGTGGGCGCGTGCAGCGCTCGTGAATCCACTCATCCCCGCCGGATTGATTCAGCCGGCTCTCGAGCTGCCGTTCCGAACGGGTGAAGCCTGGAGCTTCACGGCTGGCCCGCATAACGCATGGAACGCCGGCACCCCGCTTGGTGCGCTCGATTTTTCACCGATCACGGGAGAAGAACCCTGCGCTGTATCAACCCGCTGGGTAACCGCCTCGGCGCCGGGAGTGGTCGTGCGTGCGGCCGATCATGCAGTTGCTCTGGATCTCGACGGTGACGGTTTCGAGGGAACCGGATGGGTCATCCTCTACTTCCACCTGGCATCGACGGGCATGATCCAACCAGGCACGCGAGTCACCCTCGAGCAACCCCTCGGGCACCCCTCCTGCCAGGGCGGGCAGGCAACCGGGACGCATGTGCACATTGCCCGCAAGTATAACGGTGAGTGGCTGGCTGCCGATGGGCCGGTGCCGTTTATGTTAAGCGGCTGGCAGGCGGTTGCCGGCGAACGGATCTATCAGGGACAGCTCGTCCGGGGCGAGCAGGTTGTGACAGCCGATTCGTCCGGTCGAGCGGGCTCGACGATCCGTAAATGACGCAGTCTCGAAAGCGATCATTTCGGATATTGCGAGGATAATAAATCCGCTATGATTGAATGCATCGCAAACCTATTGGTAATCAAATGAAGAACCATCCCGTTCTCCTGACAAAGATCAAGCCGCCCCAAACCAATACCCGGACCTTGAGCCGCCCGCGTATAACGGACGCCTTGCTGGAGGCGCTGCACTACAGAGTGACTGTTGTGCAGGCGGGCGCTGGATATGGCAAGAGCACAGCGGTCATGTCGCTCATCGGCCAGCATGAACCGCTTATCTGGTATCAGGTATCGCGCGAGGACGCAGACCCGTTCGTTTTCTTTCAGCACCTGCTCTATGCTACTAGAGTTGCCATGCCCGGTTTGGGCAATCTGCCGATCGCCTTCCTTGAATCCTGGGATGGCTCGCGCGGCCCATTACCCGCACGCGAGGTGCTCTACCGCTACCTGAACGAATTGAACGAGGGTCTGGACCAGCCGGCTTTGATGGTTCTGGAGGATATTCATCTTGCGGCGATGGTTCCGGATGTCGCGCAGGCACTGGATGAGCTGATCAGCCTGGCACCTCACCATCTGCATATCCTTCTCACAACACGTTTACCGCTCAACCTGCCTGGCATGTCTCGCTGGATGGCGCGCGGCCAGGTGCTTCAGATCGATCAGCAGAATCTTGCGTTCACAGCGGGAGAACTCGCGCAGCTGTTCAGTGAACGCTATGCTTACGAGTTGAGCGAGGAAGAGGTGACCTACCTGCTCGAAGCCACGGAAGGTTGGGCGATTACACTCCAGCTCGTAGGGCAAAGTCTTAGAAGTAATCTTGTCAGCGATGTGCACCAGGCGCTGGATTTTCCTTCCGCTTCGCTCGATACCCTATTTGAAATCTTAGCAAAAGAGGTGCTCGACCTGCAGCCGCCAGAAATTCGCTCCTTCATGCAGGCGACCTCCGTGCTTCAGGTGATGACGCCCGAAGCGTGTGACGCGCTGCTCGGGACGCAGAACAGCTTGGCGATGCTTGAAAAACTACAGCATGAGGATTTATTCGTACTCAAAATTGGTGAGGGCATATACCGCTACCATCACATCTTCCACCGCTTCCTGCGTCGGCAAATCAATCAGGATTCAGCCAATGCTCTTCATAAGATTGCCACGGAGTTCCAGCTTCGAGCGGGGGATATGGATGCAGCCTTCTACCATTCCCTGAAAGCCGGTGATAATACGACGGGAGCCCGAATTCTCAGCCAGTATGGTGAAGAGCTGCTGCGGAATGGCCGCTACAACACCCTGAATGCCATGCTGGAGGCAATCGAACCGGAGATGCTACAGCAGCATCCAACGCTGCTGCTGTTCCTGGGAGATCTGGCTCGTTTGCACAGCCGGTTCCAGGAGGCCCTGGGCTGGTACCAGCAGGCAGAAGCCCTATGGCGTGAGCGAGGCCAGATGGAGGGAATCAGCCGGGCGCTGCGCGGGCGAGCCAGGGTCTACCTTGATACGGTCAATCCCAGCAAAGCGGAGGAGCTGCTACAGCAAGCCTTGCGTCTATCCGATGGCACGGCAGATCGGGACACGATGGCGAACCTGTACGAGCTGCTCGCCGAAAACAAGCTCAATGCGGGTAAGGGAGACGAGGCGGAATCCTATCAGCGTCAAGCCCAGGAGCTGCGCCGGGAAGGGCCGGCCGACTCGCAGCTCCAGATTCGTGTTCTACTGCGCACCGGCCGCCTGGCCGAAGCCCGGCAGCAGCTGGAGAACCTGGTTGAAGTTGAACGCGACGAACCCGTCCAGCAACCCCGGGCTCACCGTGAAACTCATTTGCTGCTCTCGCTCATTTGCGCCATGCAGGGAGAGCCGCAGGCAGCATTCGACTCGGCACTGGAGGGCACCAGGCGGGGGGAAGAATTCAACTCGCCGTTTGTGACGGCCGTGGGATACATGCGTCAGGGGCATGCGTTGATGATGCTCTCTCAATCCCACCGCTACGAACGGGCGATCGAGAAATTCAACGCCGCGATCGAGCTCAGCCGCTCATTGCATATCCCCCGTTTGCGGGTTGAAGCCTACTGGGGTTTGACGCGCGCCTTTGGCTACCAGGGTGACATGGCGGAAGCCCAGCGCACCGCCCAGCAGGGGATCGAGATCGCGACCCGAGCCGGTGATGAGTGGATTGCGTCATTGATTCGCAGCACACTCGGGGCATGCTACATCCTGGGGGGTGAAGGCTCGACCGGGCAGCGCTGGTTGGCAGAGGCCATGCATGGCTTTCAGGATTGCAGCGATCCGTTTGGAACCACCAGCGCCCAGCTCTGGCGCTGTATCGGGTGGTATTACGGCGGCGAGGCCGAACTGTTTCAGGATGCTTTCAAGCAAGTGCTCGACTCGAGTTTGCGGCACGGGTACTCTGAACTGCTCACCAAACCGACTCTGCTCGGCGTCCCGGATGAGCGCCGGTTGGTTCCGCTGCTCTTGCACGCCCGCAAGCTGGGTTGGGCGCAGGGCTACCCCGACCGTCTGCTGCATGAACTGAACCTGGGTGGCGTGCAGCTTCACCCCGGATATCAGCTGCGGATTGAAAGCATGGGCCCCTTTCAGGTCCGGTGGGGAGAGCAGAAGATAAGCTCCTCCGAGTGGAAGCGCGAGAAATCCCGCCAGCTGCTGCAGGTATTGATCGCCAATCGGGCTGCGCCGCTTGATCGAGATCAAATATGTGAATGCCTGTGGCCCGGAATGGATTCCAAATCTGCACATCGTAATTTCAAGGTTGCGTTGAATTCACTCTACCAGGTGCTCGAGCCGGGCCGCGAGCCAGGCAGCGAATCGGCTTATATCGTGCGCGAGGGATCGACCTATGCCCTGCGACCGGGAGCTGATATCTGGCTGGATGCAGAAGAATTTGACGCTGCGGTGAATCAAGCGGAAGCCCTCATCGGACTCGATCCAGCATCGGCCAGGCTTCAGCTTGAGAGGGTGTTTGAGCTTTACCGGGGTGACTTTCTGGCCGAAGCACGATACGAAACATGGGCCGCAGCGGAACGTGAACGGCTGGCCGTGCGTTTTCTCCAGAGCGGAGATCGGCTTTGCGAGCTGTACCAGGAATCGGATCCCGAGTCGGTGATCAAGATCTGCCAGCGCGTGCTATCTGTCGACGACTGCTGGGAACGAGCCTACCGCTTCATGATGCGCGCCTACGCCAGGCTTGGTGATCATGGCCGGGTGGCGCGCACCTTCCAGACCTGTCAGGAAGTACTGCGGTCAGAATTAGATGTCGCTCCCGCCCCGCAGACCATCGATCTCTACCGATCCCTGATAGGTGATCAAGGCGAATAATCAGGCACGTGTAACTGGGGAGTAACGCACGCCTGCTACCCTGAAGCCTGGAGGGAGGCGTTCGTGCCAGAATCCCAGGATACGAATATTTCCTCGTTCTTAATTCGCTTCATCGATATCAAGAAACCTGCCGATCAGCCGGGTGCATACCGCGGGGTCATTCGCCATATCCAATCCGGTGATGAGCAGGCTTTTACACACTGGAGGGAGGCAATCGAGTTTATCCAGCGTTTCTTTCCCATGGAAGACGTGGATCTTGAATCTATCCGATAACCTATCCATCGGAAAAGCATTCGTTATTCCTGTACATTCGCAGCAGGTCGTTTCCGACTATGAGTAAGAACGAAAAGGAGAGCAAGATGCGATTGAAGGACCGGGTGTGCATGATTACAGGAGGCGCCGCAGGGATCGGGGCAGCGGTCGCACGACGGTTTGCTGAGGAGGGTGCCGTCGTCTGCATCTGTGATCTGGATGAGGTTGGCGGGAAAACGGTCGCTGAGGAAACGGGCGGTTTGTTCCATAAGGTGAACGTCGCCAGGCGAGAAGAAGCCCAGCAATGGGTTGAGACGGTGCTGGCGAAACACGGCCGGATCGATGTCTTGATCAACAACGCTGGCGTGCTGCGTGATGGCCTGCTGGTCAAGGTCAAGGATGGCCAGCTGGTGAAGCAAATGCCGGAAGAAGACTTCGACCTGGTGATCGAGGTCAATTTGAAAGGGACATTCAACTGCGCCCAGGCCGTTATCCCTACAATGATCAAGCAGGGGCAGGGCGTGATCCTCAACGCTACCTCGATCGTTGGTCTGGATGGCAATTTTGGACAGACCAATTACGTCGCATCTAAAGCCGGTGTGATTGGGATGACGAAAGTATGGGCGCGCGAGTTGGGAAGGTATCAGGTCCGGGTGAACGCGGTTGCGCCTGGGTTTACGTTGACCGAAATGGTGAAGCAAATGCCCGAGCAGGTCCTGGACGGCATGGTCTCCCACACGCCGCTCGGTCGAATGGGGCAGCCGCTTGATATCGCGAACGCCTACCTGTTCCTGGCGTCCGATGAAGCCAGCTTCATCACCGGGATCACGCTGCGGGTGGACGGCGGGATCGTGGTCGGTACCTGAGATAACAATGACGAAGAACCGGCATCCGCAAATTCTATCGACCGGCAGTTATGTTCCGGAGCGGGTGGTCACCAACGCCGAGATGGACATCTTGCTCGGTGAGTCGACCTCGGCCTGGCTGGAGGGTAACGTCGGTATTCGCGAGCGGCGCTGGATGGCTGATGGCCAGACAACCTCCGACCTGGTCGTGAACGCCTCCCAGCGCGCCTTGGAGCGGGCGGGAATTCCAGCCGCCGCGCTCGACCTGGTCATCGTCTCGACCGACACGCCGGATTATCTTTCGCCCAGCACCTCGGTGGTCGTCCAGGACAAACTAGGCGCTGTGAATGCAGGCTGTTACGACGTCAACAGCGCCTGCGCCGGCTGGGTGACGGCGCTCGATCAGGGGGCACGCTACCTGCTGACGGATGCAGATATGAACTTCATCCTGGTCGCAGGCGGCTATGGCATGAGCCGCTTTTTGAACCTGAAGGACAAGAAAACGGCCAACCTGTTCGCAGACGGTGCCGGGGCCGTGGTGCTTGGCACGGGCGAATCCCCCGGCTTCTTGAGCAGCAACTTACTGGCGAAGGGCGAATACCACGATGCGCTTGGCATTTATACCGGGGGCGCTTGGCGTCCCTGTACACCGGAAAACATGCAGAGTTTCGGTCCACCACACGTAGAGTTCGTCAAGAAATTCCCTAAAACCTTCAACACCGAGTACTGGCCCAAGCTGATCGGCGGTGCACTCGAGAAGGCCGGCCTGACCCTGGACGATGTCGACCTGTACCTTTTCACACAGCTCAACCTGCGAACGATTGAGGCGATGATGGAGCTGCTCGGGCAGCCGATGGAAAAGACGCACTGGGTGATGGATAAATGGGGCTACACCGGCTCACCATGCGTGGCGATGGCGCTCGACGATGCCATTGCAGCCGGGAGAGGGCCCGAACCAGGGCAGGTCGTGCTCTTCTGTGCCAGCGGGGGTGGGATCAGCATGGCCGCTTCCGTATGGCGCTGGACGGCTGCAAATTAGATGAATCGGCGCGACGCGGCCGGGAAAATGGATCCCGGGCAAGCAGCAGGTATCACGCAGCGTGCTCCCGTCGTGAAATAAGCAGGAGGAGGTACCCGTTGATCAACGAGGCTAAGGCAGCCTAATGTCAGAAAAAGCACCATCTCCAGACCGGTCCGGCCAGATCGAGGTAGAAGGAGGGACACGCCGGATCTACTGGGAATATTTTGGGGCAGGAGAGAGGGAGGTCGTCGTCCTGCTGAACGGCCTGGCCATGTTGACGAAATCCTGGCACCGTACAGTGCCGATTCTGCAACCCGAATACGACGTCCTGCTGTACGACTACTTCGGGCAGGGCGGCTCCTCGCAGGAGGACGAACCGTACTTCATCCATAAGTTCAGCGAATACCTGGTTGGGGTCATGGATCACCTGGGCATTGAGAAAGTCCACCCGATTGGCGTTTCCTATGGCGGCTTTATCGCTGCCGACCTGGGTCGTCTATTCCAGAACCGGCTGCATACTCTCACGTTATCCGGGATTCTCCTGACGGATGAGATTCAATTCCAGATGTACCAGGATATCTCGTTGATGTTCTACCAGCACGATGAACGCACGTTCGAAATCTACACCTATTACCTGTATGAGAAGATATTCAGCGAGACCTTCGCCCGGCGCATTTACGGCGAGAAGATGGAAAAAGGCCGCCGGAATTTCTACAACCGCTACTGTAACAAGCGTTATTGCTTGATCAGGCTCACGGAAGCACAGAATCCATTCTTCGATAACATCCGCCGCGACGAGAACGCGTACCGGGGGATCCAAACTCCGACGCTCATCTTTACGGGTGAGGAAGACCGGGCAATTCCCCCCTGGCAGCAGAGTAAATTGACCGGTATTCTCCCGAACAGCCGCCAGATCATGCTGCATGAATGCGGGCATATGACCTATATGGAGCGCCCGGAGATCTTCTGGCCTACGTTGAAGAAATTTTTTGCGGCAAAGAGCATTGAATTCGAATTGTAAACGGACTCCATCCGGTAGGCGGGAGGTGGAAAATGTACATCGGTGATTACCTGGGACGGCGGGAGATCTACTCGCCCGATAAACTCGCCATCATCGATGTCGGCAAGAACCCTGAACTGCGCCTGACATACAGGGAATGGAACCAGCGGGTAAACCGCCTGGCGAACTGGCTGAAGACCGAGCTGGGCGTCGACCAAGGCGACCGGGTCGCGATCCTGGCGCGGGACGGCATTGAGCACCTGGATTGTTTCTTCGCATGCGGCAAGCTCGGTGCGATTCACACCGCGTTGAATTGGCGGCTGCACTGGCGCGAGATGGTCTCGCTGCTCGAGGCGACCTCCCCCCGGGCGCTGATCTATTCGAGTGATTTCCTGGAAAGCGTGGTCGAGATTGAGGGAGCGACCCGGGGTGGGGAGCATGCGCTGGCTGCATACCTGCATGTCGAGGGCGAAGGCATACCGGGCTCACTTCGTTATGAAGACGTCATCGAGAATTCGCCTGATAGCCCGGTAACCTGCGAGAACCTCGAAGCCGAGGATATCGCCTGCCTGTTGTTCACCGGCGGCACGACCGGCCTGCCGAAGGGGGCGCAGATAAGCCACCGCCAGATCTGCTGGAACGTACTCAACACCGTCATCCATGACCTGGCTCATGACGATACCTATTTGTGCGTTTTTCCGTTGTTTCATGCTGGCGGACTGTTTGCCTACGTCTCCTCCCAGATCGTTTTCGGAAACACCACCATTCTCACCCGCCAGTTTGTTCCCGAGCAGGTGCTGGAGATCATCGAGCGGGAGAAGGTGACGGTGTTCGCTGCGGTTCCGACGATGTACCAGATGATGACCCAGGCTCCGAACTGGGAGCGGGTTGATCTCAGCAGCCTGCGTTTCTGCACCAGCGGCGGGGCGCCGCTGCCTGTGCCGCTGGTGGAGCAGTACACCCGCGAAAAGGGGATCCGTTTCAAGCAGGGTTTTGGCATGACCGAGTACGGGCCCGGTCTTTTTGCGCTGCCCCCTGAAGATGCCATTCGAAAAGCAGGAAGTATCGGCCGGCCGAACTTCTTCGTAGACGTTCACGTGGTCGATGAAGACAACCAACCCCTGGGACCGAACGAACGGGGAGAGCTGCTCCTGAAGGGTCCAAGCGCCTTTTCTGGATACTGGGAGGACCCAGCCGCGACGGCGGAGGTGATTGACGAAGAGGGATGGTTCCACACCGGCGATATCGTCGAATATGACGAGGAATGGTACTTCTACGTACGTGACCGTAAGAAGGACATGTTCATTTCCGGCGGCGAGAACGTGTACCCGGTTGAAATCGAAAATGCGCTCTACCAGCATCCGGCGGTGTTGATGTGCGCTGTTATCGGACTTCCCGATGAACAATGGGGCGAGGTCGGTAAGGCGTGTGTCGTGTTAAAACCAGATACCAACGCCTCGGCTGAGGAGCTTGAGCAGTTTATGCAGGATCACCTGGCTCGGTTTAAGGTGCCGAAGAGCGTCGAAATCATGGACGAGCTGCCATTGTCTGGAATGGGCAAAATTCTAAAACGCGAGCTGCGTGAGCGATTTATGTAGATCCGGGAGTCAGGATCATTCAATAAAACTGGTTGGCCGTTTAACGAGCCAGAAAGGCGGTCAGCATGGCGAAAAAGGTACTCGGTCGTGGAGCGGCGATTGTCGGGGTCGGGATGAGCAAATTCGGGGCATTTCCGGGCCAGTCCTCGCGCGATTTGTTTGTCGAGGCTTTCAAAGAGCTGCATTCATCGGTCGATAAGGGCTTTGACCCGCAGTCGATTGAAGCTCTATATATCGGCAATTACAGCAGCGACCTCTTTGAAGGCCAGGGGCACAACGCGCCTTTCATGGCGGATTGGACCGGCCTTGCACCCCGGCCGGCGACTCGGGTGGAGGATGCCTGCGCCAGCGGCGGGGTCGCACTGCGCCAGGGAATTCTGGCGATCGCCTCCGGCATGTATGACATCGTGCTGGTTGGCGGGATCGAGAAGATGACCGACCTGCCGACGTCGGAGGTCACGGATGCCCTGGCAACGGCCAGCGACGTGCTCTATGAGATCCCGGCCGGGTTTACCTTCCCCGGGTTCTACGCTGCCATGGCCACTGCCTATATGCACCGCTACGGAGCGCCGCAGGAAGCCTTCATGCGGGTCGGCATCAAGAACCACGACAACGGGGCATTGAATGAGAAGGCGCAGTTCGGCACGACGATCCGCCAGGTCATGCAGGGGAAGATCGCCAAGGCCGAGGCGAAGGGCAAGCCCGTGCCGACCTGGGCGGATGAGATGGAGTTCCTACATGATGAGCGGGCCAATCCGATCATCGCCTGGCCGATGAGGTTGTTCGACTGTTCGCCGATCTCGGATGGTGCAGCAGCCTTGTTGCTGGTGGGTGAGGACCTGGCGAAGAATTTTACGGATGACCCGCTCTATATCATTGGTTCGGGCCAGGCGAGCGACGTCGCGCTGCATGACCGTGAAGAGCTGACGACGCTCAAGGCCGCGCGAGTCGCCGGGAGGCAGGCCTATGAGATGGCGGACGTCACAGCGGGAGATATCAAGGTTGTTGAAGTCCACGACTGCTTCACGATCGCAGAACTCATCGCAACAGAAGACCTGGGCTTTTTCAAGCCGGGTGAGGCCTTCGCGGCCGTTGAAGAAGGGCTGACAACCCGCATTGGTCCGAGGCCGGTTAACACCTCGGGTGGGTTGAAGTCCAAGGGGCATCCCGTCGGAGCATCCGGGATCGGCCAGGTAGTTGAAATCTGGAAGCAACTCAGGGGCGAGGCCGGAGAGCGGCAGGTCGCTGGCGACCTGGATCTGGGTATGACCCACAACGTCGGCGGAACCGGGCAGACGTGCGTTGTACACATCTTTGAACGGCGGTGAGCGGTTACCCAAGCCGGGGATGACCCTTTTACGGTTCACAAGGAGCTCGCTCATGCGGGAAGATCAATTCACACAAGCAGCCTTCTATGCTCACCTGGCAGAACACAGGCTGATGGCCTCCGCCTGCACCAACTGTGGGAAGAAATTCTTGCCACCCCGGCCACTCTGCACAGCCTGCTACGGGGAGGAGATGGAATGGGTCGAGCTGGAGGGAGTAGGCGAACTGCAGGCCTTCACGGTAGTTCACATCGCACCGACGGCCATGCTCGAGGCAGGCTACGGCAGAGATAACCCCTATTGTTCGGGAATCGTGAAGTTGGAAAACGGACTATCGATCAGCGCCCAGATCCTGGACGTGGATGTGACTAAGCCGGAGAGCATCGTGATCGGGACGCCAGTCCAGGTTGAATTTATCGAACGGGGTGAGGGCGAGACGGTGAAGACGCTGCTCGGCTTCCGGCCGGCGACCTAGGTGCGATATGGCCTTCCATGACGTCAGTGGGGTGAAGATCTACTACGAATGGCATGGCCCGGAGGATGCGCCGGTCCTGGTGCTCAATAACGGCGTATTGATGAATGCCGCCACGAGCTGGGGATTCCAGACCGCCGCACTCTCGGAAGGGTACCACCTGCTGCAGTATGACTGTCGCGGCCAGGGGCAGTCGGATCACCCGCCCGGGCCGTACAGCATGGAGCTGCATGCTGACGACCTGGCGGCGCTTCTCGAGCTGGAGGGGGTTGAAAAAGCCCATATCGCTGGTATTTCGTATGGCGGGGAAGTCGCGCAGGCTTTCGCTGCCGCATTCCCGGAGAAGGTTATCAACCTGGTCTTGATCGACACGGTAAGTGAAGTCGGCCCGGAACTGGAACTGATCATTCTTGGTTGGATCGATGCGCTCAAAGCAAGAGACCCGCAGGCATTTTTCCACGTGACCGTACCGTGGAATTTCTCACCGGAATTCATCGCCAACAACGGACCATTGCTTGCGGACGCCCGCAAACGCTATGAATTGCTGGATTTCTCCGCCGTACAGACCCTGTGTGAATGCTTCCTGCAGTTCGACTATACGGAGCGCCTGGGTGAGATCGTGGCACCGACCTGCATCATCGTCGGGGAGCAAGATCTACTGAAGGGTCCGCGCTATGCGAAGATCTTGAAGGACGGTATCAAGCATGCCGAACTACACATGCTTGAGGGCGCGGGCCATGCGAGCTGCTGGGAAAAGCCGGCAGAGTTCAATCAACTGCTGCTGGACTTTCTTGCTCGAAGTTCCTCGGAGGGCTTGTAACCGGCATGCAACCAGCAGATGCTAGGATAGCGTACACGGGGTTTGCCATCGCCGGGAGAAGACATGGTTCACGCTGCTGATCTATTAAGTAAGCGGGCAGAGCTTACTCCTAACCGCGTCGCACTGGTTGAGATGGAGACCGGGGTGCGCTATTCCTACGCCGATTTGAACGAGCGCGCAAACCGGCTGGCGAATTTCATGCACGACCGGCTCGGATTGCTGCCGGGCGACAGGGTATCCATCCTGGCGCGCAATTCCATCGTATACGTCGATCTGTTTTACGGACTACCAAAGATTGGAGCGATTTTCGCACCATTCAACTGGCGGCTCACCGCGCATGAGCTTGCTTACATGCTGAGCGACCTCGAGCCGCGGGTCGTGATCTGTGAGCCTGAATTCGCGCCGATCGTTGAAGAGCTGCGCCTGGATTTCCCAATTGAACACGTTGTGACACTGCGTGGAGCAAGCCTGGAGGAGGGATTGAGCTACGAGGCGGGTGTTGCCGAAGCCTCAGTGGCCGAACCCGAACGCCCCGAGATGGATGGCGAGACTCCTTACTGCATTCTCTACACCTCGGGCACCACCGGTAACCCAAAAGGCGCCATCATCCCGCACAGGCAAATCCTATTCAACTGCATCAATACCGTCGTCAGCTGGGGTCTGCTGGAGACGGATATCTCGCCGGTTTACACGCCGCTCTTCCACGCCGGCGGGTTGTTCGCCTTTTTTGCACCGCTGCTCTACCTCGGTGGGAGAATCGTCCTTGCGCGTGATTTCGACCCGGAGGCTTCCTTGCGCTGGATTCTCGATGAAGGCTGTACGGTCATCCTGGGCGTACCGACGCTCTTCCAGATGTGGTTTGATTCACCGTTCTTTGACGAAGCAGACTTCAGCCCGGTGCGGTTCTTCATCAGCGGCGGGGCTTCGTGCCCACCGGATTTGATGAACAAATGGCGTGATAAGAAAGGGATCGTTTTTCGCCAGGGATATGGACTGACGGAGGTCGGCGCAAACTGCTTCAGCATGACCGACGAAGAATCGGTTCCTAAAACGGGTTCTGTAGGCAAGCCGATATTTCACAGCAAGATGCGCGTCATCGACCCAGAAAGTGGTGAGCAGGTCCCCACGGGTACGGCCGGAGAGCTCTTGATCAGCGGTCCGCATGTCTGCGCCGGGTACTGGCGCAATCCAGAAGCGACGGCTGAGGCGATCGTCGACGGGTGGTTTCACACGGGCGACATGGTACACCAGGACGAGGATGGCTTTTACTATATCGATGGCCGCTATAAGGATATGATCAAGAGTGGGGGCGAGAATATTTACGCGGCCGAGGTGGAGGCAGTTTTCAGGGAACATCCTGCGATCAAGGATTGTGCCTTGATTGGAATTCCGGACGAGAAATGGGGAGAAGTCGGCCAGTTAATCCTGGTTTTGGAAGAGCCGTTAGAGCTGGATCATGAGGGTTTGAAACGTTTTGGCGGGGAACGACTCGCCCGCTATAAAATTCCCAAGTCATTTGTGGTTGCCGAAAGTCTTCCATATTCTGCCTACGGGAAAGTTGAGAAGGTTAAACTGCGTGATCAGTACCAATGACAAACCCGAGGGAAATCTTCCTAAGCGTCTTTACGAGCTGGAGAGGGAGGGACGATGATGAGTATCGCGACGATGCCCGGGATCAGCGCCCGGGAGATCGAAACCAGGCGGCTCAGGACACGAGTGCTGTTCGCCGGTCCCGAAGATGGGAGGCCAGTTCTCTTCCTGCACGGAAACATCTCATCGGCAACCTGGTGGGAAGAGACGATGACAGCCCTGCCGAAGGGATTCCATGGGGTGGCTCCCGATCAACGCGGGTTTGGTAACTCGGATCCAGCAAAAAAGATCGATGCCACGCGCGGCATGGGCGACCTGGTAGATGATGCCCTCGCACTGCTCGATTATCTTGAATATGATCAGGCCCACATCGTAGGTAACTCGCTGGGCGGGATGGTCATCTGGCACATGTTGGCAACCTGTCCGGAGAGAATGTTGACCGTCACGCTTGCCGATCCGGGTTCGCCCTTTGGATTCGGGGCGACCCGTGATGAGACAGGAACACCGACCACGCCCGACTTTGCTGGCTCGGGTGGAGGGCTTTCCAATCCGGAGTTGATCAAACGCTTGAAGGAAGAGGATCTGAGCACAGAAAGCCCCTTCTCGCCGCGCAGCGCTCTGCGAACCCTGCTTGTGAAACCACCTTTCATCTCCGAGCGAGAAGATGAACTCGTCCAGTCCATGGTCAGCACCCATATCGGTGAGAAAGACGTACCCGGAGATTCAGTACAATCTCCGCATTGGCCGCACATGGCACCGGGAGTGTGGGGAGCGTCCAACGCGACCTCACCGAAGTACCAGATGGATGTCGATGTATTACTCAAATCGACGCCAAAACCACCGATCTTGTGGGTTCGAGGCAGCGATGACCTGGCCGTCTCCGATACGGCCGCCTCAGATCCGGGCTACCTCGGCCGGATGGGCTTGCTGCCGGGATGGCCCGGGGAGGAGGCATACCCTCCACAACCGATGCTCAAGCAAACCCGGTCATTCCTCGAGCGCTACGCAGGATCAGGCGGAAACTACAAGGAAGTCGTGATCGAGAACAGCGGTCACGTGCCGTTCCTGGAAAAACCACAGGAATTCAATCAAGTCTTTCACGCGCATATTTCAGCTGGATGAAGAGAACATAGCGTGAGGAGGAGGTGAAGCTCGCATTCGAGAAGGCGTAAAGTGCGAAACGATGTGAACCACCCAACCAATCCCGATCTTAGGAGGAGGGAATCGATGAAAGCCACGCTCCGAGTAATAACATTCCTGCTAATCGCGACGATGATCCTCAGCGCCTGCGCCCCTGCCGCGACGCCGGAGCCAACCGAGGCGCCGATGGTGGAGCAGCCCACAGAGGCTCCGGTGATGGAAGAACCCATGACTGAAGAGCCGATGGTGGAAGCCCCAATGGCCCTGAGTTGCGATAAGCCGATCAAGGTTGGCCTGATCACCGATGCAACCGGTGCGCTGGCCATCTACGGTGCGCACATCATCCGCAGCTTCATGCTCGGCATGGAATACGCCACGGGCGCACCGGGCAGCGTGGGTGATGTCTTTACCGCCGAGGATGGCAGCAACACGTTCATGCTCGACGGCTGTGAGATCCAGGTTTTGCTTGGTGACGACCAGACCAATCCTGATCTGACATCATCGATCGCACGTGAATTCGTCGAGGTCGATGGCGTTGATGTACTCGTTGGAACCGTGAGCTCCGGGAATACCGCCACGCTGCAGGAAATCGCCGCTGAGAACCAGATCGTTCTGATCGTCGCGCCAGCTGCAGCAAACGATATTACCGGTGTGAACTTCAACGAATACACCTTCCGCACGAGCCGCGAGAACTACCAGGACGCGATGGCCCTGTGCGAATATATCACCCAGGCCTACGACACCTTCGTTCAGATCGCCCCGGACTACAGCTTCGGCTGGGGCGGGGCAGCAGCCTACCGCGATTCGTGCACGGTCAACGGCGGGACGTTCCCGGTGGATGACATCTTTGCCCCCTTCGATACGACCGACTTCACGCCCTACATGGAGCAGGTTCTCGATTCGGGCGCTCAAGCCTGGATCCCGACCTGGGCCGGTGGCGGTTTTATCGCCATCATGCAGGCTGCCGTTGACCTGGGCGTCACCGACCAGATGGACATGGCCTCCTCGTTTGTCGACAACGTCGCACTGCCAGCCTTCTTCGGCAACTCGATCGGTGCGGTCGGTTCGACCCTGTACCATTACACAGCCCCGAACAACCCCATCAACGACTGGCTGATCGCCGAGGATAAAGCCCGCTACGGTGTCTACCCCGATCTCTTCGATGCGGATGGATTCAATGCCGCAGTGCTGTTGGTCGAGGCGATCAAGGCAACCGAAGGGGATACGAGCTCTGCTGCGTTGATCCCGGCCATGGAAGGGATGGAGTTTGAAGGGCCGAAGGGTACGGTGTACATCCGTCCCGAGGATCATGTCGCCATCCAGGATATGTACGTGATGAAGCTCCTCAACGTAGATGATCCGGATGCCAAGTTCTTTGAGTACATCACCACGACCCGCCCCGAACCTCCTTGCTTGCTGCCGGAGGAGATGAAGGCTCGTTGTGGATCCCTCCCCTATGGAAGCCTGACGGGAGAGTAGCTCGAGCGGAACGAAAGGAGATCGAGATCGCAAGATCTCGATCTCCTATATTCAAATACCGAAAAATGATCCTGGTCAAACTCAGGATTGCTGAGTATGCTCTTAAGGCGAGGCCAGGATGCAATCCGCCCGTCGCCAAGTTCTATACAGGCGCTTGCAGGATCGCGAAACCAACGATTATTCGGGCTGGACTTGAGCAAGCGCGCGTGGCAGCGGGCTTTGTTTATTAGGTACCTGCTCGCATCATTACCGGGGACCAGAACGCAGGACAGCAGCATACGAGGTGTGTATGGAGTCAGGATCGTCGGCTGTAGGTGATCAAAACCCGGCAACCGAGTGGGCGATTGAGACGAGTGGACTGCGGAAAGAATTCGGCGGTCTTGTCGCTGTGGCCGATGTGAGCATTCGCGTACGGTCGAACACGATTCACTCCATCATCGGCCCAAATGGTGCTGGCAAAACGACCTTTTTCAACCTGCTCAGCGGCAACCTGGAACCGACCAGCGGGCGGGTTTTTTACTATGGTGGCGACATCACCCATCTGCCGCTGTACCGAAGCGCGCATCTGGGAATGGGACGATCCTTCCAGATCACAAATATCTTCCCCAATTTAACGGTGCTGGAGAACGTGCGCCTGGCATGCCAGGCGATCGGCAGGCATAATTTCCGCTTCCTGAATCACTTTCAGCACTTCCCCGAGGATGAAGGGCGTGCCTGGGAGGTCATCGAGCGGGTCGGACTGCGCCGGGAAGCTACCCTGGCCGCCCGGATGCTTCCTCATGGCGGTCAACGCAAGCTTGAACTGGCCATCATCCTGGCCGCTAACCCCAGGGTCTTGCTGCTTGATGAGCCGACCGCCGGCATGGCAGCCGAGCAAGTGCCAGAGTTAATTGAATTGATCCGCAGCGTGCATCTTGAGGGAGACAAGACCATTTTGCTGGTTGAACACAACATGAATGTCGTGATGAGCATTTCCGACACTATCACCGTGATTCACCAGGGGCAGGTGCTGGCAGAAGGGACCCCCGCGGAAATATCGGAAAACAAGGACGTACAGAATGCTTACCTGGGTGGGCTGTACCGAGAACTACGCGGGCAGGCATAAGTTATCCAGGTGGAACAGTCAGGAAGCCTGGTGCCATCCGGTGGTTGTCAACATCCGTTCTAAAGGGTTGTGATGGATAATCTGCTCGAAGTGCAGGATATTCAAACCTTCATCGGCCAGTTTCACATCCTGCAGGGGGTGTCATTGACCGTACCCGCCGGCGGCCGGGTCGCTCTGCTGGGGCGCAACGGCGCTGGAAAGACGACCACACTCAAATCCATCCTGGGTTTGACACCCCCGCGCCAGGGCGAAGTGGTGTTTGATGGGATGGAAATCCAGGGCAGGCGCAGTTTCGATATCGCCGGACTCGGAATCGGTTATGTTCCCGAGCACCGGGCGATCTTCCGGGATCTGAGCGTCGAAGAGAATCTCATGATCGCCGAACGCACGAAAGGGGATTTGGCCAGGAAGCAGGAGTTCATTTTCCAGTTGTTCCCTGACCTGAAACGCTTCTTACGCCTGCGGGGGACTCAACTTTCGGGTGGACAGCAGCAAATGCTTGCTATTGCGCGCGCGCTTGTTCCCGACAATCGTTTGCTGTTGATTGACGAGCCCACGGAGGGTCTGGCGCCGGTCCTGATCGAGCAATTGATCGACGCCATCATGCAGCTATCTGCACAGACGACGATCTTATTGGTGGAGCAGAACTTCGTCGTCGCATCTCATCTCGCCGAGTGGTATGTCATCATCGAAGAAGGACGTTCGGTGAAGGCAGGCCGGATGGGTGATTTGATGCACGATCAGGAGACCATTCGCCGCTACCTGGAGGCGGCATGAGATATCTGATGCGAATTTGGACGCGAGCTGAGAGCGCGGCCTGGCACCGCATACGGGGGTGGCGATGAGCAGATTACGCCAGCTGTGGGCCCGCAACCGCACGCTCTGGATTACCCTCCTGGTCATGCTGCTGCTGTTTACGGCGGCGATTCGCGGCATGGAGACCAAGGATTGGGTCATCACGCTTCTGCGGGGGCTTTCTGTCGGCGCAATTACGTTCCTCGTCGCGTCAGGATTTTCGCTTATCTTTGGCCTGATGGATGTCCTCAACATGGCCCACGGCACTTTCTTCATGATCGGGGCCTATGTAGGCTGGACCGTCGTGGTGCGACCCGATACGTTCATTGACCTGCTGCCCCCGATCCTGATCGTGGCGGGCGGCATTGCGCTGACGCCAATATGGAAGCAGGTCCTTGCGGGCATCAATCCTGGGCCGGCATCGAAGAGAATTGGACCCTGGCTTGCATTGCTTGCGGGCGCGGCGCTTCTGGTCGTGGGGTTGATGCGGTACCCGATTACGAAGTGGGATCCCGGGGTTTATGCCAACAGCCCGGTAACGAATTCGTTTGAAGCAAGCCAGGGCATCCTTGCCCTTCCTGCTCCGGTCGGGTTCGCGCCAGGTGTATCCCCGTTCCTGGTCATCAGCGCCATCTTGGCCGGTGGATTGTTCTTTGGAGCGGGCATCGCTTTCTTCAGCGCATCCAGGGAGCCTGGATCCGGCGGTGGATCAAAGCCGGAACGGAAGCTTCCGGCCGGTGGACTGGCACTCGCCGTCTTGTTGCTCGCAGCAGGTTTGACTGTTTTTCTCTTTAACGATCCCATCACCGCTTTTGTCTTCGGTCTGAACCGGACCTGGCTGTTCGTCATGGCGGGCTTTGTGACGCTGCTGACCGGGATTCTGCTTGGTTCGATGATGGAAATCACGCTGATCCGTCCGCTCTACGAACGGACAATCTACCAGATCATGCTCACGCTGGGTCTCAGCGCCATCGGGGTCGAACTCGTACGGGCGATCTGGGGATTGCAGGAATTCACGATGCCCCGCCCATCGATCTTCGATGGGACCGGCGAAGGATGTCCAGCCACGAGCCTGGTTGACCTCGTTCGGTTCCAATGCTCAACGGTAAGCGTGCTGGGCGGCAGGGTCCGGACCTACAACGAAATTTTCATCCCCTTGCTTGGGATCGCCGTTCTGATCATCGTTTGGCTCCTTCTGCAGCGGACCAAGCTGGGGATGATCGTTCGTGCCGGAGTGCAGGACAGCGAGATGGTCGAAGCGCTGGGAATTAATGTCCGGCGGGTCTTCACGCTCGTCTTTGCCCTCGGTGTGGGATTGGCATCTCTCGGCGGGCTGATCGGTGCCCCTTCGACCGGCCTGACAACAAACCTCGGCATCAGCTTGCTCTTGAATGTACTGATCGCGCTGGCGATCGGTGGCCTCACCAGCTATCCCGGTGCGGCTCTTGGATCGCTTATTGTCGGACTCCTGCAGCAGTTCATCATCAAGTACGGTCAGTTGGGGATCAAGCTTCCGTTTCTCGCAGAGCCATTCAAACCCACGCCGCCCCTGGTTCCGGCCACGACCGTCCTGCTGATGGTGGTCATCCTGCTGATCATGCCCAACGGGCTCCTCGGAAGGAGGGAGTAGGTTGTGGAAAAAGCTCCCTCAGCGGCCCAATCCCGCTTCCTGCCCAGGGGGTGGTCGATAAACCGGGGTGTGATCATTCTGACCGCATGCCTGGCCGCACTGCCCTTCGCAATGGCATTCCTGACTGGCCAATCGATCCCCAGCCTGCTGGCGAATGAGACCGGCCAGGCGAAGTTTTACCAGGGTGTGGCGATCGAGATTTTCATCCTGGCGGTCTACGCCCTGAGCTACGACCTACTGTTTGGCATCACCGGCCTGCTTTCGTTAGGCCATGCGATGTTCTTTGGCGTGGGAGCCTACCTGACCGGGATTATGATCCGCAGCTTCGATTGGGGATTGTTTCCTACGCTAGGCCTGGTCATAGGGGCAGGGGTCCTTATGGCGTTGCTCTTCAGCATCGTGCTGCCGCGCGTGAAGGGCATGACCTTTGCGCTGGTCACCCTCGGACTGGCCCAGGTCTTCCATATCGTCATCCAATCGCGTGAGCTTGTGGATTACGCTGGCGGGGAAATTGGCCTGCAGGGGTTTACCCCTCCGGCGTGGATCAACCCGATCGAAGAACGCCTGCGCTTCTACTTTATTGCCCTGGCGTTCCTGATCCTGATCTACCTGCTCTACAAGCGCTTTGTCGATTCGCCGACCGGTCATGCCTGCATCGCCATCCGTGAAAACGAGGACCGCGCGACGATGCTTGGATTCAATACCTTCCATTTCAAGCTGGTCGCGATGATCATCTCTGCCGTCACAGCCGCGCTGGCTGGCTCCTTCCATGCCTTATTCACACCGATCATCCGGCCCGGGATCACCGGCTCCGAGTTCACCATCGCCGCGCTCTTGATGGTGCTCATCGGTGGGATCGGGACTTTGAATGGAGCGATCATCGGGGCGGCCGCCTACACCCTGCTCTCGTTCTTCTTTCAGCGATCGTTTGGGGAACTATCTCAGGTCCTGATCGGCGTGATTTACATCCTGATCGTGCTTTTCTTCCCCTATGGGATCGTGGGGACCTGGCGTTTGCGTTCGCTCGACCTCCAGGGAGGATGGAAGCGATTGTTGGAGATCTTCCGCCGGGCACTGGGGCTCGATCATGCCTCTGGTAAGTAATTCCTGTCCACGCCTCATCCATCAAGCACGCGAACAGCACCAGGGTTGAACCACGCAATTTCCCTGAACACCCTTCAAGCGTAACGAATGCCACCAAGCGCTGGACAGTGCTTTGGTCAGCAAAGCAAAATGGGTTAGCGGAACTCCTCCGCTTCTCTCGCCCGATGACACGCTTCGACGTACGGGAGTTTTTTCTACGGGGTGCCTGTGCTGTATGGCGTCGGTTCGAGAGTCGCCGGGAACACCGTTGCGATAGGTGTGGGATCGGCTTCATCCGCAGCTGTTGGCTTGAGCGGCGTGATCTCCGGCGTACGCGGGAACTCCCAATCGATCGGGGTGGGGATCGGTCCTTCTTCGGGAAGCCCAACGGCCGTAATTCGTGCCTGTTCGAAACTCATGCCTCTGAATTGATCGAAAGGTGTCCTGAGCCGTTCGGCCTGGATATCGCCGCTTAATTCTGGGCTGCCCACGGAAACGAGCAGATCGAGATAGTCTTCCACATCATCGACCATCTTCTCGCTGATGATCACGTCACCACCCCGGCCCTCAACCAACGCGCGCAGGCCTGGCTCGTATTCCAGAATGATCGTCAGTCCATCGTCCTTGACCTGCGGGTTATTGAGAATCAACGTGCAGAGCTCATAATTGTGCCGCCAGTAGAGGTCGATGTAGTAGCGGCCCATCTCGGTGGGCTGGAGCACATCGTCGTGCACACGCCAATACGTGTTGACGATCCCCATGTAATCCAGTGCACGGCCGACGGTGAAGGCTGTGCCGGCCAGCAGCAGCGTGAGGATCAAACCAATAACAATTGTGCGACGCTTAAAGGGTCGCTTCATGTGTGTAAACCTTGAATATCTCGTAATGACCGCTGCTATCATCCTAACGGCGAATTCAAGGATATCAAGCAGTTCTGCAGTACCCGCACCGATCAGCGCAGGCCAAAAAACCTGCGAGAAGTAAGGTGACAACCCGGTCTTGGGCCAATTTCGAAAGAGTCAACGTATAATCTTCACTGCAGTTCAGCCATCGTGACAGTGGAGGTTAAGCATGCGTTATAAGTTCCTGGGCCAGACCGGCGTCAAAGTCTCCGAAATCTGCCTTGGCACGATGACGTTCGGGGGTGATTCGGACGAGAACACCTCGGCCGACGTCTACCGCTGCAGCCGGGAGGCCGGTGTCAACTTCTTCGACTGCGCCGATGTCTATGTCGGCGGGCGCTCGGAGGAGATTCTCGGTGAACTCATACGTGGTCATCGAGATGAAGTCATCCTCGCCACGAAATCGTATTTCTCAACGGGAGAAGATATCAATGCTGGCGGATCGTCCCGCCGGCACCTGATGCAGTCTGTGGAGGGAAGCCTGAAGCGGTTGGGGACGGATCGCATCGATTTGTTCTACCTGCATCGCTTCGATGAGACGACACCGTTGGAACAGTCACTGCGGGCGCTGGACGACATGATCCGGCAGGGCAAGATCCTCTATTTGGGAGTGAGCAACTTCGCCGCCTGGCAGGTAGAGAAGGGACTGGGCATCTCAGCGCTGCACAACTGGACGCGTTTTGAGTGCATTCAGCCGATGTACAACCTGGCGAAACGCCAGGCTGAAGTCGAACTGCTGCCGATGGCTGCCGCTGAAGGTCTAAGCGTCTTCCCATACAGCCCGATCGGCGGCGGCCTGTTTTCTGGAAAGTACGGGGTTAAAAAGCAGCCCGATTCCGGACGCCTGGTCGAGAATGAAATGTACTCCGTACGCTATGGGGACGAATGGATTTACCAGACGGCAAGCGACTTCACGGCCTTGGCCGAACGCTTCGGTTACCATCCTGCCGCCCTGGCCGTGGCCTGGGTAGGAAGCCACCCGGCCGTTACAGCCCCAATCATCGGTGCCCGGACGCTGGAGCAGTTGACGCAGAGCCTGTCGGCAATCGAGATTGAAATGACACCCGAGCTCCGGGCTGAAATCTCGGCGCTGTCCCCCGAGCCACCGCCGGCCACCGACCGCAACGAGGAGCGGACGTCGAAGACCTTCGGCGTGCGGAAGTAGGGAACTGGAGCTCTGGCAGTCGTCGCGTGGAAGCGTGGTTTGATGGGTTGGCTGCCTCGAGGAAAGCATAGGGTTAGCTTTCCGCGCTCGCTTCGCTCGCGATGGCGGTTCGGAATCAGAATGTGCGCGACCACTCCTGCGGCCAGCGCTCCACGACGACCTTGGTCTGGGTGAAAAACTCCACGGCATGGCGGCTCTGGCCGTGCAAGTCACCAAGGAAGCTGTCCTTCCAGCCGCTGAAGGGGAAAAATGCCATCGGCGCGGCAACGCCGATGTTGACGCCGATGTTTCCGGCTTCGACGCCGGTCCGGAACGCACGCGCTGCGGCACCATCGCTGGTGAAAATGCATGCCATGTTGCCGTAAGAGCCCGAGTTGACCAGCGTAATGGCCTCTTCGATGTTAGCGACCGGCATCAGGCCCAGAACTGGTCCAAAGATCTCGGTCTGGAAGACTTCTCCGCCGGGTCGGACATCTCGCAGCACGGTCGGGCGTACGAAACTGCCCTTCTCGTAGCCGGGAATGGATGTGCCCCGACCGTCGACGGCCAGCTCGGCTCCCTCCGCGATCCCCTTTCCGATCAATCCTTCGATGCGGGCTTTGCTCTCCATTGTGATCACCGGGCCCATCTCAACCCCCTCGTCCAACCCGTATCCCACCCGTCGTTCGACGGCTGCACATGCAATCGCCTTGCCGAAAATGGCATCAGCCTCTCCGACAGTGATCGCCAGCGATGCCGCCAGGCAGCGCTGGCCGGCATTCCCGAAGGCGCTATCGGCGGTGATACGCACTGTCATGTCCAGGTCGGCGTCGGGCATGACGACGATCGGGTTCTTGGCACCGGCCTGGCATTGCACGCGCTTGCCATGCGCGGCCGCTGTCGTGTAGATGTGCCGGGCAACATTCGTCGATCCGACAAAACTGACCGTCCGAACGGCCGGGTGTTCGAGTAGCGCATCGACGGCTTTACGGGCGCCGTTTACCATGTTGACCACGCCCGAGGGAAAGCCAACTTGTTCGAGAAGCTCGAAGATCATACGCATCGTGCGCGGCACTTTCTCGGACGGTTTGACGACGGCAGTGTTCCCGCATGCAAGCGCATACGGCAGGAACCAGAAGGGGATCATGCCGGGAAAGTTGAAGGGGCAGATGATGGCGCTCACGCCAACGGGCTGGCGGATCATAAATTCATCGATGCCGCGGGCGATATCTTCCGAGAAGGTGCCCTGCATCAGGATCGGGATGCCGCAGGCAACTTCGACGTTCTCGATCGCCCGCCGCATCTCACCTTTCGATTCGCCGAGCGTCTTGCCGTTCTCGAGCGTGATCGACCGCGCAAGCTCCTCGAAGTTCTCCTCCATCAAGCCTTTTAACTTAAACAGATATTGAATACGGTCGACGGCCGGCGTGCGGCGCCAGCCCTCATAGGCGGCCGCTGCCGCACTCACGGCCCGGTCCACATCGCCGGCCGAGGAGAGCGGTACCTGATCTAGCGTCTCGCCGGTGGCGGGATTTCGCACTGGCAGCGTTTCTGATGCTTCAGCCGCCGTCCATTCACCCGCGATGAAGTTCTTCAAGGCTGGACTGCCCATCCGCTTGCTCCTTGTTTTCTTTGTCCGCTAATTCCAGGGGTACCACCAGGGCTTGATCCCACCTTCAATCTCCCAGTGAACGTGCTTGGTCTCGGTAAAGGCTTCAAACCCTTCCACGCCGAGCTCGCGCCCGAGCCCGGAGCGCTTGAAGCCGCTGAACGGGCCAGCCAGCGCCGGCGCGATCTTCCAGCTGAGCAGCAGCAGCGGGTAGTTCCAGGGGACAATGCAGGCCATGACACCCAGCGATGATTTCAGCACCAGTGAGAGCTGGCTGCTCTCCGGCGAGGGGATGACGCGCCCAATATGATGGCGGCCAATCTCGGCGTAGTAATCGAAGCAATCCGCCGACCACTCCACGTAACCGCGGTTCTTGCGGAGTGTACGACCGGTCTCCAGCGTCAGCTCGGTGGCGACCGATTCGGCAGCGGCGCGCAGCCGGTTGGCGACGCTGTGCAGCAGCGCCGCACGCACCGTGGCAGGCGTATCGCGCCAGCCGCGGAAAGCGGACTTCGCTGCGTCCACGGCGCGATCGACATCGCCGCTGTCGCCCTGGCAGGCCTGGCCGATGATCCCCTTGGTTGCTGGATCGATCACATTTATCGACGCACCGCCCCCGTCAATCCCGACGCCATCCACCCATAGTTGTCGCAATTCAGGCATCCTCCATGCGTGTACTTTCAACCGTTAAAAGGGCCAGCCCTGTCTGGAGCGATGGCTATTCGATGGCTAACTGGTCGGCGACCCATGCCAGATCCAGGGACTCAAGCGTCGCCCGGGTGGGTGTCCCGGTTTGTGGATCCCACCCACAGCATTCGTAATACTCTGTCTTGGCGGCTTCGAGCACGTCCGGATCGAGCGCGACGCCGTCGCTGGCGCCGCCCCGCAGGGCTTGGTACAGCTTCTTCGGCAGCCGGTCTTCGTTTCGGCTAAAGCCCTCCCGGGCGTTGAACGCCCGCTGCAGATTAAGACGGCGCTCGCCGACCCGGAGCACTTCGTCGATATCAACGTCCCAGCCGGTGATCTTCTGGATCGCGTCGACCAGCTGGCCAGCGCTGTAAAGCTGCCAGGCTGGTCCGAAGACGAATTGGCACATGTTGTAGCTGTCAAGCGCCGCATACAGGTGCTCGGTCTTCAGGGCATAGCGCACCTTGGCCAGGTTGAGCACATCATCTGGCTGCGGTTCGCCGGTGATCCCGATCTCGGCCATTCGTTCTGGATATTCAGCCCAGGAGGGATCGTGTTCGTGTGATTGGTGGTCGGCGCCGAAGGGATTCACGGCGTAGATCAACCCTAGGCTGCGTTTGACCTGCGGCATGTGTGCTGGAAGCTCCTGTCCTTTCACCGCGACTACCCGGTCCACACCCTTGCCCAGCAGTTCGGCCGCCCGCTGGGATCCTTCGGCGAGAACATCGCCAAAACCCGAGCGGGCAGCGATCATCTCGACCAGGCTGACCATCATATCGGCGTCGCCAAAATGAAGCTCCAGCCCGCCGGTATCCTCACGATCGATCTCACCGGCTTCGAAGCAATCCATCGCCCAGGCGATGGTAGCACCGCATGATATTGTGTCCATCCCGTTCATGTTGCAGAGCTGATTGGCATAGGCGACTGCTTCCAGGTTCCCGATCCCGCAGTAGGAGCCAAACGTGGCCAGCGTCTCGTACTCCGGCCCGCCGTACAGCGGATCCACTTGGTAAGGTCCCTCATTGACCTCAACGACACGTTTGCAGCGTACAGTGCAGGCGTAGCAGGTGTCGCGCTCCTTGAGAATCGTTTTTGCCATCGTGGCGCCGTCCAGCGCCAGAACCTCTTCGAACGTTCCGCTGCTCCAGTTGCGGGTTGGCAAGCCGCCGGCCTTGTCCTGCCCACGAGTGATCTCGGCTGTCCCGAGCAGCCCCAGGCCGTAGACATCTGATTCTTCGAAGTGTTCAGCCCCCCAACGGGCTAAATCGATCAAGCCGCGCCGGTCCGCTAAAGCAGGCCTGTCCTTCCCCCGCACAGCTACGGCTTTCAGACGTTTGCTGCCCATGACCGCGCCCATACCGGTGCGTCCGTTGGCACGGTTGGCCATGTTGACGATGGATGCGAATCGAACCCCGCGTTCACCGGCTGGCCCGCATTGGGCAATCTCGATCCGCTCATCCCCCAGCTCCTCACGCAGGAGTCTCTGAACCTCGCCCGTCACCCGGCCCCAGAGATGGTCTGCCGGGCGCAGTTCAGCCAGGCCGTCGTGAACCCAAAGGTAAACCGGGGCAGGGGATTGGCCGCGCAGCACGATCGCATCAAACCCGGCGAATTTGAGCTCAGCCGGGAAGAAACCACCGCACTGCGCATCTCCTACCGCGCCAGTCAGTGGCGACTTGGCGACTGCGGTCATCCGGCTTTGCCCGGAAATTGGCGCGCCAGTTAAGACGCTCAGAGCTAGGACCAGCACATTCTCCGGGCTGAGTGGGTCCACGCCGCGCGGCACACCCTGCAACAGGTAGTACAACCCCAGAGCGCTTCCGCCAACATACGTTCGGTAGAAGGCATCATCGGGCTCTTCAACCTCGGTTACCCCTTTGGTCAGGTCGACGTGCAATATACGGCCATGATATCCGTCCGGCATTGTCCTCTCCGTCCTTGTTTCTCTCCTGAACGTGAGCTCAGTTGAGCTAATTTTCGGCTTTCAACTCTGCAAGCGACTCTTCGAAAACCTGCAGGGTCCTGGCGACATCGGCTTCGGTCAGGCTGTAGCACAGGAACCAGGGTTCCCTTCCGTCGGCATCAGGCTGGACGCCGCGCTGGATCAGTTTCATCGCCAGGTGCTCATAAAGATTAATATCGCTCTTGTGGTAGCTGCGCAGGTCCCTCGGCTGCAGGTCGGTGCCCAGTGCGAAACCGAACATCGCCGGCACACCCATCACCACATGCGGAATCCCGGCATCATCAAGCAATTCACCGATGCCGCTCATCAGCAGTTTGCCGTGTTTGTTGATCGTATCGTAGACCGGCTCGCTAGAGAGAATGTCAAGCGTAGCCGAAGCGGCGGCCGTGCCGACGACGTTGCCCGAGTAAGTCCCGCCGTGGGCCATATGGCCGGGCGAGATGGTCATCATCACTTCTTCCTTGCCGGCGATGGCCGCGATCGGGAAACCGTTACCGAGCGCCTTGGCGTACGTTACCAGATCCGATTGGATGCCGAAGAATTCCTGCGCCCCCCCAGGTGCGATGCGAAAACCGGTCTTGACCTCGTCCATGATCATGACGATGCCGTATTCGGTACACAGGCTTCGAATCGCCTCCAGGAATCCCGCCTGCGGCATGATCGAACCCAGGTTGCCCATGATCGGCTCGACAATGATCGCGGCGATATCGCCCCAGTGAGCCCGCACTTCCTGCTCCAGACGATCGATATCGTTGTAGGGCAGATTGATCACGTACTCGACGATGCCCTTCGGTATGCCGGAGGTCATGGGCACGTTGATCGGATTGTGAGCTGAGCCGACGGCTGAGAGGGGGACGGAGGCATTGCTGAACATGAAGTAATCGAGCATGCCGTGGTACTGGCCTTCAAACTTGATGAATTTCTCTCGCCCTGTGTACGCCCGGGCGATGCGTAGCGCGTGCATCGTCGCTTCGCTGCCGCTGTTCGTCAAGCGTACCTTGTCGACCTTGCAGATCTTGCTGATCTTCTCGCACACCTCGATCTCAAGCGGTGTGGTCCAGGCGAAGAGTGTCCCTTTCTCGATCGCTCTTTGGACTGCCTTCACGACAGCAGGATAGCCATGGCCTAAAATGATCGGGCCGAACGCCAGGCGGTAGTCGATGGACTGCCGGCCGTCAGCGTCCCAGATGTAGGCACCTTCACCTCGCTCGATGACGAGCGTGTCATCCTGGCCCCAGTATCGGAAGTTCGAATTGACGCCGTGTGGAATTACCTTTGTCGCCCGTTGGTAGAGTTCCCTGGTTTTCTTCCCTTGCAGACCCATATGACTCTCCTTGTCATGCGTCCATGGTTTTGAGCTAAATTGGAACCCGAGTTCAGCTCGTTCAGAGTACAGCAGTTCCTGGTGTGTCGCAGTCAGCCTGGCTCGAGGTGCCTTTTCTCAGCCGGCACGCAAAATCGTAAAAGTGACGGCCGCGAGCCGGGGCTGGGCAGTTAATCCTCGAAGACATGATCGAGATCCTCATCGGACACATCGAATACCGCATTGTGCGGTGGAAGCGGCTCACGCGTCAGCCATTTCGGCAGGCGATCATCCTTGGCGGTAAACCCGGCCGCCTTGTTGAAGGCCCGCTCGAGCCTGAGCGTCTCCTCGCCCAATTCGCGCAGGATGTCATCCCCAACCTCCCATCCGTAGCGGCCTTTCAGCAGGTCACGTATCGCGCCTGGCGCCTTCGCAAATCCAAATCCAGCAAAGATGCACACGCCGAGCGTGTCGTAGCCGGCCATGCTCACCTGCGCCGCCCGTGATACCTGCGCCTGGCCCTTTGGATCGAGATGATCGATCTTGGCCCGAATCGTCAGGCCGGCGGTGTGATCGGCGCCCTGCGGGGAGGTGGCATAGGTCACGCCCGTTCCTTTGATCGCTCGTGGGTCGTAGGCTGAAATCGCCTGGCCTTTTGCGACCGGCACGCGTTCGATCCCCAGGTATTTTCCCGCTGCCGCCGCACCATTCCCCAGAGCGCGGCCAAGTTCAGTGCCCGCTCGGATTTCATCGATCAGCTCAAGTGCCCGATCAACATCGCCGTACTCCATCAGCCCGGCTTCGGCAGCCACGCCGAGCGCTGCGCCAACCTCGATGCTGTCCAATCCGAGATCGTTCGCCTGACGGTTCATCAGGGCAATCGCATCCAGGCTGTCGATGCCCAGGTTCGAGCCCATCAAACCAATCGTTTCGTATTCGATCGGGGAGACGACCCGATCACCCTGCGCGCTGCCGAAGCAGTTCGAGCAGCGGATGATGCAGCCAGGCATGCAGGCGTGGCTGGGATCGCTCTCGCCACCGCGCGCCAGCAGCGTTTCGCGCAAGCTCTCGCCACTGATTTTCTCAGCCCCCTCGAAGCTGCCGGAGGTGAAGCTGCGCGTTGGCAGCCCACCGAAGGTGTCACACATCATCGTCATTGCGGCCGTGCTGTATTCCTCGTAGGTCTTAGTCTGCGGGTGGGCAAGCAGCTCGCGGGTGAAATACTTCTGCGCCGCCTTGAAGAATGCAGGATCGTGGAGAGGCGGGCGTTCTCCACCTTCATCATCGATCACAATGGCTTTAAAGCCTTTTACCCCCATCACGGCGCCCATCCCGCCGCGGGCATTGATGCGCGAGGGCTCGAGATCCTTATCCAGGTTGAGAATGCCGGCTGCGGTCAGCCGCATCTCGCCGCCGGGGCCAATCAGGATGCAGCCGCGTTTTGTACCAAAGCGCTTGACCAGGCGGGACGCGGCTTCATATACTCCCATTCCGGCCAGTTCGCTGGCCGGCTCAAAGGTTCCACCGTCCTTCTCGAGTATCAGGATCTGAGGCTCATCATCCGGCGGTGCCTCTTCCATGATCATGGCCTTGATGCCGAGGTACGCCAGGCGCAGGCCGGTCGTTCCGCCGGCGTTGCTTTCCTTGATCCCGCCGGTGAGCGGGCTCTTGCCACCGACCGAGATGCGGTCGCTGGAGGAGAGCATGTGACCGACGAGCAGGCCGGGAGCCCAGATCAGCTTCGCCTGGGCACCGAGTGGATCGCAGGCTGGATCGGTCTCGTCGAGCAGGATGCGCGGGATCAGAGCGCGTCCCCCGAGACGCTCCCAGCCAGGTGGGACAGCCTCATGGACCACACGCCGCTCTGCAACATTCACGCGCACAATTCGTTCTTCCACGCTTCCTCCTCTACTTGACGAACTAAATACCCAGGGCCGCGATCATTCCGTTGTTGCACTTCAATCCGAGTACGACTCGAGCACATCCCCGAGAATGGAAAGGGCCTGCACCACTTCCTGCTCGCTCACAGTTAGCGGGGGGATGAAACGGATGGTGTTATCCCATGGCCCGCAGGTGAGCAGCAGCAAGCCGGCGTCGAGGCAGTCGTGCAGAATCGACTTGGCCAGCTTTGTGTCCGGCTTCCCTTCCGAATCGCGCAGTTCCATGCCGATCATCAAGCCCAGCCCACGCACCTCGTCGATGCGGGGGAAGACGGATTGGAAGGCACGCAATCCACCCTGCAGCTGCTCGCCCCGTTGGCGGGTATTTTCAAGCAGGTGCTCATCACGCATGACCTGGATCGTGGCGGTCGCCGCGGCGCAGGCTACCGCATTCGCTCCATAGGTGCCGCCGTGCGATCCCGGCGGCCAGGCCTTCATCAGTTCCATGCGAGAAAAGACACCCGAGAGCGGCAGCCCGGAGGCCAGCCCTTTGGCGCTGGTCATAATATCGGGCACGATATCGAAATGCTCGAAGGCGAACCACTCCCCGGTGCGCCCCATCCCGGATTGAATTTCATCGGCGATCAGCAGGATGTCCTGTTCGTCGCATATCTGGCGCAAGCCCTGCATGAAGCTGGCGGGGGGTACGACATACCCACCTTCGCCGAGAACCGGCTCAACCAGGATGGCGGCCGTCTCGTTCGGTGCAGTCTGGGTCAGCAGCAGATGGCGCAGTTCTTCCAGGCACCATCTGCTCGTCTCTTCCGGTGTCCATCCGTAGCGCAGCGCGTAAGGGTAAGGTGCGACAAAAACGCCCGGCATCAGCGGCTGATAGCCGGCCCGGTAGATCGTCTTGCTGGTCGTAAGCGACATGGTGCCGATTGTTCGGCCGTGGAACGAGCCCTGGAAGACGATGATATTGGGTTTTCCGCTGGCGGCTCGCGCCAGCTTCAGCGCACCCTCGATCGCCTCGGCACCGCTGTTGCTGAAGAAGAATCCGTCAATCTCGGCCGGCAGGATATTCTGCAGCTCTTCGATCAGTTTCAAGAGAGGCGGGTGCAGCACGAGGTTCGCTTGACCATGCAGCATCTTGCCGGCCTGCTCGGTTACGGCAGCTACAACCCTGGGATGGCAGTGACCGGTGCTCGTCACCCCGATGCCGGTAGTGAAATCGAGGTAGGCTCTGCCGGCCGGATCGTAGATGTAGCTTCCCTTGGCATGGTCGGCCACGATGTCGGTGTAGCGGTACCAGACCGGTGAGACGTGTTCACGTGCGGATGGAGTCATCGAATGCACCTCTTGGAAACCGAATCGTACCCGGTAAGCAGGATTAATTGAGTCCTCAGCAGCTGATGGTTGCGGGTAGGAGAGTGCGGAGGATCAGGTTCAATCATAGGGATACCAAAAGTCCTTCTGTGCGCCGATCATGTCCCAGTGGACGTGCTTGACCTCGTAAAACTCGTCGATGCCTTCCTGCCCGAGTTCGCGGCCGAGCCCACTCATCTTCATTCCGCCAAAGGGACCGGCGTAGTTGTCGGTAAGTGGATCGTTGATCCAGATTGTCCCCGCTTCAACCTGTTCATAAAACCGCTTCACAAGGCGCAGGTCGTTGCTCATCAACGAGGCTCCTAAACCGTAGGGGGTGTCATTCGCCAGCTGGATGGCCTCGTCGAAATCCTTATAAGGCATAAGCGGCAGCACGGATCCGAAAGTCTCCTCGTGCATAATCTCCATCGAATAGTCTACATCGACCAGGACGGCTGGCTGCAGGAAGAAACCACGATCCAGATCTCCCGGTCTATTCCCTCCAACGAGCAGGCGGGCGCCTGAGCTGGTCGCCGCATCAATCTGCCGCTCAACTTTCTGGCGGAAGTGATCCCGTATCATTGGACCGATATCGGTGCCTGCCTGCAGTCCATTTCCTAGACGCAGGCTGCTGACAAAGTCAGCCAGCTCCTCTGCAAAGACCGCATAGCGCTCGCGCGGCACATAGACGCGCTCGGTGCTGGTGCAGACCTGTCCGGTGTTCAGCAGGCCGGCATAGGACAGCGCCCGCACCGCGGTATCCGTATCGATATCCAACCCGATGACCATTGGATCCTTGCCGCCAAGTTCGAGGTGGAGTTTCTTCATTTCAGGTCCGGCCAGGGAGGCGATGCGCTGGCCGGTCGCGAGCGAGCCAGTGAAGGCGATCACGCGCACATCGGGATGCGAGACGAGCGGTTCGCCCGCTTCTGGTCCGTATCCGGTGATGACGTTGACCACGCCCGGAGGCAGCCCATCGAACGCAAGTTCGGCCATACGCAGTACGCTCAGCGGAGCCAGTTCGGAGGGCTTGATCAGGACCGTGTTCCCGGCGGCGAGCGCCGAGGCGACCTTCCATGCCATAAGCAGCAGGGGATAATTCCAGGGAACAATGCAGGCTGCGACGCCGTAGGGCGTCTTCAAAACGAAATTATATTGATCCGGATCACCAGGCGGCAGCACATGGCCGCGATCGTGGCGGCCCAGCTCGGCATAGTAATGAAAGGTGTTGATGGTCCATTCCAGCTCCTCCTCGTTCTCGGGGAGCGGTTTGCCCACTTCCTGTGTGAGCAGCCGCGTCAGTTCGGCGATGTGCTGGCGCGTCTTGCGAGCGACCTCGTGCAGCAGCGCGGCACGTTCCGCAGCTGGCGTGCGGCGCCATTCCGGGAACGCCTCCTGGGCTGCGGCTACGGCTTTTTCGGCCGATTCTGATCCGGCGCGTGGCACTTGCTCGATCATCTCCTCGGTGGCCGGATTGAGAATCTCGATCGTCTCGCTCAGGCCTTCGAGCGTCCATTCGCCGTTGATCAGCATCGGTCTCGTCATACAGTACTCCCGGGATCGAGCGAGGTGCGCATTCAGCACAGGTTCAGAATACGCACACTCGCTCACTTCCATCAGGCGCTACTGGGCTTTGACTTCAGTCCAGATGCGCTCATAGACCGGGGTGGCGTCGCCGACATCCTCGATCCACTCTAACTTGGCGAACACGTCCGGGGGTGGGTAGATAGCCGGCTCTTCCAGGATCTCGGCGTCGATGAACTCCTCCGCCGCGCTGTTGGGGCTGGCGTACCAGGTATAGTTCGTGATGGCTGCGCCCACTTCCGGTCGGAGCAGGTAGTTGATGAAGGCCTCCGCCGTGTAGCTGCTGGGAGCTGATTTGGGGATGCACAGATTGTCGACCCAGATCGTGCCGCCTTCCTTCGGAATCGCGTACCAGATGCGCTCATCTTCGACGGCGGCCATGAAGAAGTCGCCACTCCAGCCGTGGGAAAGCAGGGTTTCATCGGCGCTGAGCAGATCTTCGTACTGATCGCTGTCGTACGCGTATACCCAGGGTTTCTGCTGCAGCAGCAGGTCCTTAGCTTCGTTCAACTGGGCTTCATCCGTGCTGTTGAGCGAGTAGCCGAGGTACTTCAACGCTGCACCGATCGACTCACGGCTGTCGTTGAGCATCGTGAGCTGACCGGCGTACTGGCCGGCGATCTCAGGATCAAAGAGATAAGCCCAGCTGTCGGGCGGCTCATCGAAGACATCGCTGTTGTATCCAATGCCGGTCGTGCCCCATTGGTAGGGAACGCAGTGCGTCATGCTGGGATCGAACGGGGGTGAGATGAATTTCGGATCCAGGTTGCTGATGTTGGGGATGTTGTCCTTGTTGAGCTCCGCCAGCAAGTCCTCACCGATCATGATTTCGACCATGTAATCGGATGGCACGATCACGTCGTAGCCGGTCGCACCAGCCTGGAGTTTGGCGAGCAGCTCCTCGTTGCTGGCGAAGGTATCCTCGATGACCTGCACACCGAACTCCGCTTCGAAGTCGGTCAGGATCTGAGGATCGATATACTCCGACCAGTTGTACAGGTAGAGTTTATCGGCCAGCTCCTGCTTGCCGCTTGAAGTGCCGCACGCGGCAAGTGCCAGGGCAAGCAAGACAAGCAGCAGGGGAAGGGCGAATTTTCTCATCATTTTCTCCTTCATTTGCGAATAGTCAGCTCGTTGGCTTCGATGGAACTGCGGTCGAGCTCCCTCGAACGTCATTTAGATTGTCGCGATCTGGGGGCCACCTCCTCTCTGAAGAAGGTAGGAAATGAAGACCAATACCATCGAAACCAGGATCATCATGCTGGAGAGTGCATTCACCTCGGGGGTGACGCCCAGCTTGACCATCGAGTAAATTCGAAGTGGGAGGGTGGTCGAACCGGGACCCGAAGTAAAGAAGGTGATCACGAAGTCATCAAGCGAAAGGGTGAAAGCCAGCAGCGCACCGCCCAGGATGCCCGGCATGAGCAGCGGCAGCGTCACCCGGCGAAATGTCTGCCAGTTATCGGCATACAGATCGGCAGCCGCTTCTTCTACCGTCATGTCGAACTGCGCCAGGCGGGCGCGCACGACAACCGCGACGAATGAGATGTTGAAGGCTACATGCGAGATGATGATGGTGTACAGGCCGAGCGGCATGTGGGCGAGCACGAAGAACATCAGCAGCATGACCGCCATCGCCACGTCCGGGATGATGATTGGCAGGTAGAGCAGGGCATCGAAGGGCAGCTTGCCCCAGAAATCATAGCGCTCCATCGCCAGCGCCACCATCGTTCCGAAAATGGTCGAGATCGTCGTCGAGGAAAGAGCGACGATCAGGCTGTTGCGCAGGGCTGAGCCAATCGCCTGATCCTGGAACAGCTCGATGTACCAGCGCAGCGATAAACCGCGCCAGTTGTAAGCCAGCTTGGATGCATTGAAGGAATACAAGATCAGGATCAGGATCGGGGCATAGAGGAACGTGAAGGTCAGCAGTGCGTTCGCGTTGAGGAAATGGCGCAGCGGTCCGCCTTTCATATCCCCGCCTCCACGCTTTCAACTTCTGGACTCCCGCTCGTGCCCATCCGGAAGTAGATAATCGTCCCGATCACCATCACCGCCATCAAACCCATGGCGACAGCCGCGCCGAAGGGATAATCGCGCGCCGCCATGAACTGTGAGTAGATAACATTTCCGATCATGACCGAGCGCGCGCCGCCGAGCAGGTCGGGCGTGATGTACGCTCCAAGGGAGGGGATGAAGACCAGCACCGAGCCGGCCATGATGCCAGGCAGCGTGAGCGGCAGCACCACGCGCGTAAAAGTCCTCAGCCGGTTAGCGTACAGGTCCTCCGCGGCTTCGCTGAGCGAGAAATCGTAGCGCTCGATGGCGGCGTAGCAGGGCAGGACCATGTCCGGAAGCCAGCCGTAAACCAGGCCGATGATGATCGCCAGGTCGGTGCCGAACAGGCCGAGCGGGGCGGCAGTCAGCTGGCTCAAGGAAGAGGTGAATCCTCCGGGCAGTGTCGCGGCCAGCCATAGGGCAGCCGAATGAAGCGGACCGGTCCACGCCAGGTTCACCAGGCCTTGATCACGCAGGATCAGCAGCCAGGCGTATGTACGAACGAGAAAGTTAGTCCAGAAGGGTACGATCAGCAGCATGATGAACAGCGTGCGGCGTTTGGGGGCGCGGCGTGCGATCCAGTAGGCGAGCGGGTAGCCGATGAGCAGGCAGACAATCGTGGTGATGCCTGCGATCATGAAGGAGCGCCTGAAAATCTTCAAGTAGAGCGGGTCGGCCAGCCGGCCGAAATTGTTCAACGTTAGATTCCACTCGACACCGCCGTACGTGCCGCGCTGACCGAAGCTCATCGCCGCCACGATCAGCAGCGGCACCAGGAAGAATACGATCAACCAGAATAAACTTGGTGCGATCAAGGTCAGCAGGCTGACGCGCCGCTGCCTGGGTGAGAGGTTCATCATGGGACCTGCTCCATCTCCCCTGAGTCCAACGCAGCGGAGGGAGGCACAACCAGGCCCTCATCGTCCTCCGGGAAGGCCGTCGTCAGTTCCGCCGGCCAGTAGGCCCAGATCGCGTCGCCGGCGCTGAAGCGTTGGCGGTCGCTGCCCGCTTCATTCTGCCAGCGAACCATGATTTCCTCTTCCGATTTGGCACTGAGCAGGTAGGTTGTAAACGAGCCGGTATAAACCACGCTCGTGATACGGCACTCGATGGCATTGCCCACACCCGGGCGTAGATCGAGCGGGGCCATGCGGACCTTCTCGGGCCGGAAGGCGAGTGTGACTGTGGTGCCGGTGACCAGGTCAGAGGCGGGCAAAGCGGATAACTGCTCACCGGAAGCGAGTTCTGCCCGGATGCGTCCACCATCCTGCCCGAGCACTCGCCCGCCGAGGTAGTTGCTGTCGCCGATGAAATTGGCGACATAGCGTGTGGCCGGTGTCTCGTAGACCTGCTCCGGCGATCCGACCTGCAGCAGTTTGCCGCGCCGCATCACCCCGATCCGGTCGGACATCGTGAGCGCCTCTTCCTGGTCGTGCGTGACATAGATGAAGGTGATACCGACCCGCGACTGCAGGTCCTTTAACTCGAGCTGCATGGCTTTTCGCAGCTTAAGGTCAAGCGCCCCAAGCGGCTCGTCCAGCAGCAGCACCTTGGGTTGATTGATCAAAGCCCTCGCCAGCGCCACGCGCTGCTGCTGGCCACCCGAAAGCTGGCTCGGCTTGCGGTTTTCCATGCCGCCCAGCCGCACCATTTCCAACGCTTCCAGCACGCGCCCCTTGATCTCACGCTTGGGTGCCTTCTGCATTTCAAGACCGAAGGCGGTATTCTGGAAGACGGACATATGTGGAAACAGAGCGTAGTTCTGGAAGACGGTGTTGACCGGCCGCTTGAAAGCCGGCTTAAAGCCCTGAGGTTCACCGCAGATATGGACTTCGCCCTGGCTGGGCATTTCGAACCCCCCGATCATGCGCAGCGTGGTCGTCTTACCGCAGCCGCTCGGGCCGAGCAGCGAGAAGAATTCTCCGTCTTCGATGCTGAGCGAGAGGTCATCGACGGCTGTAACGTCGGTGAAGAATTTCGATACGGAAACGAGCTCCACCGCCGGAATATTTGTTTCCAAGCTGGACCTCCTGGATCACTAGCGGACGGTCGGCATTGAAACGATGGCGAGTTCCGTGGTTCGTACCAACGACAGCTTCAGTTCACGTCATTTCGTACGTCAAGCATTGGTTTGGCCCCGAGCGCCATCTTGTACGTTCGCAGGATGGTGAACGTCTGAGTACGGAGGACACCCGCCACCTGGCGCAGCGTGCGCTGGAGAAAATCCGCCAGGTGATCGCGGTCCTCGCACATAACCTCCACAATTAAATCAAACTCGCCGGACACCAGGACCAGGTAGCTGACCTCATCGAAATTTGCTATCTCTGCAATGGCATCGTCCCAGTTTTCAGCTTCGAGCGAAACGCCGATCAGGGCCGGGGCATCAATGCCCATCTGGTGAGGGTTAATCATGCCGATGACCTGCAGCGCGCCTTCTTTGATCAAACGCGTATAGCGGTTGCGAACCGTGCCTTCCGATACGCCCAGCTGCTGGGCGATCTCGGTGAAGGCTTTTCGGCCATCCTGCTGCAGCAGATGGACGATTGCGTGATCTAAGTCATCCATTGGGGTTCCTATTTACGAATCACAGCATTGACAATCAAATAATATACGATATTCGAAAATTGTCAAAATAATATTAGGAAATTCGCAAAACTTGCGGCATAATATACATAAATCCGCAACGCATAAGATTCAAAGGAGCGAAACCATGAAAATCACCGTTCTGGGCGGCGCGGGGAAGATGGGCTGCATTTCGGTGCAGGCGCTGGCCGGGGATAAGCGTGTGGACGAGGTGGTGCTGGCTGATGTGCATCGTGAAAATGCCCAGGTTGTGATCGATACGATCGGGGGGGAGAAGGTGCACTTTCTCCATACCGACCTGAACGACCCGGGTTCACTGGCTGGCGCGCTGGAGGGGTCCACCGCCTGTGTGAACGCCACCGTTTACTACACCAACCTGGCGGTCATGCAGGCTTGCCTGGAGGCTGGCGCACATTACACCGATATGGGCGGCCTCTTTCACACAACTCGCAAGCAGCTTGAACTGGATGGTGCCTTTCGCGAAGCCGGCCTGAGCGCAGTGCTGGGCATGGGTTCGGCGCCGGGCATTCCCAATATCCAGACTCGCTACGCTGCCGACCGGCTGGACACGGTCGAGAGCATCCGCATTTACGATGGTATTAAGCCGCCCAGTGGGGCCGACATGCGTTTCACCTACGCCGTTCCGACCATTGTCGACGAGCTCACGATCGAGCCGATGGTGTTTGAAAATGGAGAGTTCGCCGCCAAGCCGCCGCTGACGGGTTTCGAGGACTACAGCTTTGCGCCGCCGATCGGTATCCTGCCGATGCATCTCTCGCTGCACTCGGAAGTCGCCACGCTCCCGGTGTCTTTCGCCGGGAAGGGCGTGAAGGAGTGTTTCTTCAAGATTAACTACTGGGGCATGTCACCGGAGACGGTCGAAAAGGTGCGCGTACTGGCCGACTTCGGCTTCAGCAGCACCGAACCGGTCGAGGTTGGGGGGCAGAGCGTCGTGCCGCGCCAGGTGATGGTGGCGCTGCTCGAATCCTTCGTGCCGCCGATTGCCGAGTTTCTCGCCCCGGCCAGGAACAAGCCGCCGGACTGGGTGAAAGAGATTGTGACCGAGGTCCATGGAACGAAGGGCGGCCGCCCGGTTACATTCCGCATGGGCACGCTGACCTGCAAGGGCGCCCTGCCAACCGGTCTGGTACCGGCTCTGTCCGGTATCTGGCTGGGGGAGGGGAAGGTCGAACCTGGCGTCCACCCACCCGAGCTGGCCTTCGATCCGGAGCCCTTCCTGCGCGAGCTGGAGCCTTACGACATCATGACCCGGGTGAGTATGAGCCATCCGCTATAAGGTGATGCGGTTCGGCAGCTGTTCACCGTACTTCGGTGGGGTATCGAAGCGCTTGAATTCGTTATAGATTGATGCCTGTGAGTATTCGTATTGCAGCGTCGTGAACATGTTCGAGTCTTTCGGGATGATAAAAAAACGAACTGAGCCGCATAAGATCCTCTACCAGGCCCAGCGAGTGTGTTATCCGCCGTTCGCCCACTTCACGCAGGAGATGATCGAATGACGTGCAAAGATCGGCTCGGGCAGTTCGTTGGAACCCTGATCGGGATCGTGATTCTTGCTGCGCTGGTCTACTTTGGATTCTTGCTCTTGAAAAATAACTACACCAAACCATGGATGGGTATCTACTACGACGATCCCGCAGCGACGACGAGCTCGGTCACGGCGACTTTCAACACATTCGAAGATTGCCGGTCGTGGGCAATTGATCAGGCGCGCGGAAAATCATCCGGGACATGGTGGTATACCTGCGGATACAAGTGCGAATTCGTGCGCGACGTCCTGGCTGGAGATACCTACGAATGCGAGGAAATCAGGCCTTAGGCCTGGTGCAAATGGTATTTTCGCCTGTACCAACTCCTCGCCGGTGAGTCTCCTTCCTGAAAATCTTTTGATTAACGTGAGCCCGCCTGGAGCGGGCTTCATCTATAATTCTCACCGCTATGGGAAGTAATAATGGACCGAATCCCGGCTGCCTCGCGAAAATTCTGCAGGCGTCTTTTCAGCTCCTGGCGCGCATCCCGCTGGCGGCCGGTCTGATCATTCTCCTGCTGCTCGGCATGCTCGTTTTCGGTGCCTACTACTCGCTCAACTCGGACTTCTTCGGCCTGGCAACGCCACCGCTGGACGAGCTGGTCTTTTCACAGGGCTACCAGCATGTCAGCGCCCCGGATCATCGGCAGTGGAGCATCAGCTTCGAATACGACCGAGACAGCATTTTCCGAGGCGTGGTGCGGCACGTTTCACACTGGCGGGAGGAGGAGATCCCCTTCGCCACGCACGACATCCTGGTTACGACAGGCGAGTTCGCTTCGCAGAAGCGGGTACACGTAAGCGTGATGTTCCACACCTTCACCTACCGTTATTTTGAAGATCCGTACCCATCGGGCACGATCAACCTGCTGCATATCGTCCCGGCGACGCCTGAGATCTACCGCCAGCTGCTCGAAGTGCGCGAGTGGAATTACGTGGAAATCAGCGGGCGGGAGATCCTGCGCATTGAACGCTACGACGCGAACGGAAACTTTCTGAGCTACTGGCAGGATGCCGGCTGCAATTCAATCCTGGTCGACTCTGTCGCCATTCTCGACCCGGGCACGCCGGTGCCGTGATCGTTTCTTGGCCCGGAGGGACCGGCCGGTATCAAGGTGCGGTTATCCGGAACGTCATGGAGGCGGATGTCTATTCGAACCCCTCTTTGGCGAGTGTTAAGCTGGGTTTTCCACGGCTTACAGTATCGCAAAGATAGGAATACTGCGTAAACCTCAACGTGGCATCCAGGTGTAAGGGCGACCGGGCGGTCGCCCTGACCTGGTTTATTTTGCTCGCTGCAAGGTCAGGCAGTTTCACTCCCCGGCGGCGATCCCCACTACATCGCTGCCCACGTCGATTACCGCCAGAACCTCCCCGCTTTGCGGATGATAGCGTGTGACGACTCCATCCTCCGAGCTTGTCGCCCATAGGCTGCCGGCATAGAAAGTTATTCCGGAAGGGATATTGGCGGGAAGGAGTGCATCCGTTGACCACGTCCCCGCTTCGATGTTGTACAGTGCGGTGGGATGGGTGTACCAGAGACGTTCCGGTCCAGCAGCCATACCGTGTACCACGTAGCGGAAGGGTTCTGAGTGAGCGACCTGCCCAGCGGAGGGATCGATGGCGATCAGTTCCTTCTTGTCGAGCAGCACTGTCCAGACGTAGCCATGGGCATAAAGAATCCCCGTTGGCTGGCCTTCAAGCTTGACCGTCGCCACGACTTTGTGGCTGACCGGGTCGATCTGCAGCAGCTGCTGGTCCTGGGTCTGGCTTACCCAGACGGAGTTCTCGCCGATGGTCACATCGTAGCATGGGTTGTAGACCACATCGTACCTTGTGCCGGTGTTGAGATCGAGTATCCTGACGCCCAGCCCGCCTACCACCCAGAGTGCATCCTGGGAGGCGTCGATGTGGAGGGTATTACCATTCAGGGTGAGGGTTTGGACTACCTCATAGCTGGTCGGATCGATGCGCCATACGGTCCCTTCCGTTTCGCTCACGACCCAGACCTTGCCACCGGCGACGGCGATGTCCGATGGGAAGCGCCCCACGTCGATCGTGGCGATCAGTTCATCCGCCATGGGGTCGATCGCATAGACCTGGCCGGCGTTTGGCGCGCTGACCCAAACCAGCCCGTTGACGACTTCAGGTGGCTCTTGTACCTCGCCTGTTTTATCGTTAGCCTGACCATCGTTATCGTCGCTGAGCCCGATGCTGAACGAGCCGTCGCCGTCCTCGTCGAGCAGGTAGAAATTTGCCGGCAGCCGCTCGAAGACGACCTCTCCAAGTGCTGCCAGCCCTTCCGGCTCGGCAGACATATCACCGCCGATCTGGGTCAGCGAAACATACTCATCGCCCCGCACAAGAAGCAGCGTCCCCTGCGAGTAGGCATCGGTCTGGTAGAGCAGCCACAGCCCGCCGCCATCCGGCTGCTCCACCGGGATCGCGTTCACGCCGGTGCCCTGAAAAATATCTCCCAGCCGGGTTACCAGCTCCAGGAGAGAGAGCCCGGGCAGGTCATTATTGAGCGCTTCGAATTCGGCTGAGATACTCGGGTCACCGCTGAAACCTGCCAGGAATCCGATCCCGAGTATGGTCAGGGCTTTTGCTTCTTCGCCCTGGGCGGCACTCAGCACGATCTGCACCATCCCGGCAGCGTCTCCAGAACTGAGACTGTAGGCACAGCCTCCGGTGCCCCCGGCGGGTTGGACCTGGACCGGACCACCCAAAATAGGGCTGACTTCGTCCGCGCTGAGCAGCGAACATGGATCGAGTTTGACCCTCTCCCCCGACTCGGTCACAGTCGCCACGGGTTCAGTTGGTAGGGCAGTGTCGGCCGCGGTTGCAGGTGGCTCGGCAGCAGGACCAGCCGGTGCGTTACAGGCGGGCAGAAGCACGAGCAGCATAACCAATATCACTTTCAACGGAGCAAGCGCGGTGGTTCTCATGGAATCTCCCTTATCGGTTCAGCGAGTCGTGGCGGATTGGACGGAAGATAGCGGCGAATTTGATGGGAAGCGCCATCCGGCAGCTCGGAGCGGCAGGCTAGGTACTGCTCGAAAGCAAGAGCTGGTGGAGAAACGTCTGGAGTCATCTGGGTGCTCCAGGGTTCAGTTCGAAGGATCCGGCTAAGCTCATCTTACAACAAATGTTGAATCAAAAAGGAGTCGTAAATAACATGGGTTCGGACCAGCCAGGATGGATTGCCCGGGGTTTTGGCCAGCAAAAAGACCATATCCTGATCGTTTATCCCCGCCATTCGCAGGATGCCTCTCCTTCACGCTCGCAAGATCGGCCTCAGTGTGGCTCAAGCCAGTTTCTGAACCGTGTGGGTTTTTCGTGCTTGACAGGCGCGCGCGGATCGGTTATCGTTCCTCCCGTCATTCAAACTAGCCAGCAGTCGTTGCCGCTGTTTTCCTCGAGCTTCGCTCGATCCCCCTAACATCCGCTTGACTTCTGAAGATAAGGAAATTTGTACGTTATGAACTTCAACCAGTTCAATCTTGATTCTCGTTTAACCGCAGGGATTCGCGCCGCAGGTTATCAAACCCCGACCCCGATCCAGGCTGCGGCCATCCCGCTTGCCATGGCAGGCAAAGACCTGATCGGCACTGCCCAGACAGGCACCGGTAAGACGGCGGTGTTTGTCCTGCCCATACTGCATAAACTGCTCACCTCCCCTGGGAATGGTACCCGGGCCTTGATTATCACACCCACGCGCGAGCTGGCCGAGCAGATCCACCAGACCATCGGCATCCTGGCACGCGGGACCAAAATTCGCAGTGCAGCGATCTACGGTGGTGTCGGCGCCGCCCCCCAAATTGAATCCTTACGGCGTGGGGTGGATATCGTCGTCGCTTGCCCGGGCCGCTTGCTCGATCACATCCAGAACAAACACGCCCGGCTCGATACCATCTCAACGCTTGTGCTGGACGAGGCTGACCGGATGCTCGATATGGGTTTTTTGCCGGATATCAAACGCATCTTGCGCCACGTACCCTCACGGCGCCAGACGATGTTCTTCTCGGCGACCTTCCCGGCCGAAGTGGATCGGCTGGCAGCTGAAATCCTGCGTAATCCCGAGCGGGTTGCGATTGGAATCGCCCGCCCGGCACACACCGTATCCCACACGCTCTACCCGGTGCCTCAGCACCTGAAAAAGGGACTGCTGCTCAAGCTGCTCAGCCAGACCGAGACCGATTCGGTACTGATCTTCACCCGCACCAGGCACCGCGCCCAGCGCTTGGCGAAGCAAATCGCCGGTTCAGGCTATCGAGTGACCGGATTGCACGGCGACCGGACTCAGAGCCAGCGCCGATCAGCCCTGCAGGGTTTCAAGAAGGGCAGCTATCAAATCATGGTAGCAACCGATATCGCCGCGCGCGGCCTGGACATCGATCGAATTTCCCACGTAATCAATTACGATATGCCGGATACGGCTGATGCCTATATCCACCGTATCGGGCGCACGGGCCGGGCGGAACGATCGGGCGAGGCCTTTACGCTGATCACGCCTGACGATCAGGGGTTGGTGCGCGAGATCGAAAAAATCATGCAGGAAAAGTTACCTCAGCGTACGCTGCCTGATTTCGATTACAAGGCGCCCAAGCCAGATTATCCGTCCCCGGCGAAAAGGCCCAATCACGACAAGCGGCAGATCGCGGCCGGTTCCCGTTCAAGACGGGCGGTCCGCTCATAATAAGGGATCACCTCTGCCGGCAGTCCCTGAGCTTCGATCATCCCGGCGCGGCATTATGAAAACCGTACCAGTAGGGATGATATTGGCTTCGCTCTCTCCTGCTTCACTTGTCCTTAATGGCTCCTTCACGACTTAAAACGTGGCGAAACAAAACCAGGATGTCCCTCTTCAAGAAGTGATGTTGGGATAATCCTCGCGTCAATTCGCCTATTCATCCGCTTCGAATATGCGTGCAAAGACCCGCTCTAAGTTCAGTGGGTGAACCACGTCCTGTGGTTTGAGCTTATAAGGGGGGAGTGCCGTTGGGCTCGAAGGAGCCGGCGGAGAGCGCGATTCGGGGATGGAGGGCTAAAAAAATTGCGCAACGGGGACGCCAGAATCTATTTATAAGTCCTTCTCGTGTTCCCTGCGCCCCTCGAGCAGCAGCGCTTCAACCTCGCAGCGGGCTTCCTGGACGGATAGCTCTGTTACCGCTGCCCACTCCGTACACAGAGCCGAGCGAACGCTCTGCAGCATGATGCTGGTGCTCTCATTCAGGCTCTTCTTCCAGCTGAAGGCGGTTAAATCCCGTACCAGTTTACAGCGGGCTTCGAACGAACTTTCCTTTTGACGTGCCGCCAGCGCAAGCTGGCGCTGGCGATGATCGACGACCAGCGGCGAGGGGCGGCTGCGCAGTAAATCGCGGTAGGTGGCCAGATCTCCCCTTGCGAAGAGCTTCCGCAGCCCACCCGGCGAAACATCCACCGGCACCCAGACCGTTCCGGTAGGGATTTCGAGCTGGTAATACTGGCGTTCGAGACCCCGGTCGAAGCGCTTCACCTCCAACTTGACAATGCGTCCGACGCCATGCCGGGGGTGAACCGCTAATTCATTGACCTTGAACATCATCGTGCCCTTCGATTCTCCAGGCAGCCTGGGTGGTTTGCGCCGAAGAAAAAGGCCGCCCATCCTATACGAGGATCTGGCGGCAGAAGATGCGCGCGAAACCGGCTATACGATTATAAGAATTGTACCACTTCCCATAGGTGGAACTCCCATCCATTAGGGACGGTTAGGTGGAATGATCGCTTCATTTCCTTGCGGCTCTTCGTATTGACGCAGAGAGAGGATCACCCCCAACCCTGCTATTGGGTCGATCGTATACGTGAGTCAAAGCGTAAAAGCAAAAAAAGGACCTTCTCAAAGGAAGGTCCCGATTCCCTTCTAGCGTTGGATCTTCAGGCATGTTAGTACAATATCCTCCTCGGGGTGAGTCAGCTCGGGAGCGACCAGGCTCGCAGGGTCGCTATATTGAGGCTCATTCTTAAGGTTACACCCCCCAAGCAGGAACGTCAGTAGAAGTGGGGTAAGCAGAAACGCAAAGCGGCGCTTCATGAAGGTCCCCCGTGGTGATGTTCTTCATGGCACGCATGATGACCCGCATGAGCGGGGGCATGGGAGGGCGCAAATAGAAGAAAGTGGCGGGGTCGATGGTAGAAATGAGTGCAGGACCCGCTGGTGGCACGGAGGTGACTTACACTACCCCGGCCATCAACTGCGGTGGATGCAAGCAGACGATCGAGATCAAACTCGGCACGCTGGAAGGGGTGAACTAGGTGGTTGTGGATATGGGCAGCCGGTGGAAATTTGCATCGGTTGAAGTTAAATTAGAAGCAGGGCCTGCTTTCGAGCAGGTCCTGCTTCTTTCCTCCCACGGACAGACGTGCTATTCTTGTTACGGATTGCACTAACAAGGAGGCCTAATGCTTGATCCCGAGCACTGTCAGTGTGCCCAGACGAAGCTTCTCAGCCCTCCGCTCTCCAAAATCGAGGTTCTGATGAAAGCACACCGATCGGTCCTTGTTTTTGTGCTCTGCATCTGTGTGTTTCTTTTCTCTGGTTGTGAATGGCCGACCGGTACCCCGACGGCAACGCCTGCCAGCAACGGTTGTACACCCTCCCAGCTTGCCGCGCCGCAGGCTCATAGTCCATCGAATGCCCTTGTCCCCTCGCTCCAGCCTTCGATCCAATGGTTCTATCCGGAGAACTGCGAACCGGACGCCTACCGGCTTGAAATTGCAGCGCAGGGTGAATTCAATTCACCTTCGGTCGTGGTTGAGACGGTAGGAGGTGGACAGGTGCCGTGGACGCTTGCCCAGCCACTGCAGCCGGCTACGCTCTATCAATGGCGAGTAGCGGCCGAGATCGGAAGTGAAACAAGCGAGTACTCGCCCTCGCTATCGTTTTGGACTGGTCCACTTTGTACCGCCAATTCGCTGACTCCACCGCTGCTGCTCGATCCACCCTATGGCGCAGTCGTCCAGGATGATTCGCCCGAGTTAGCATGGGAATACACCAATACAGCTTGCCTCCCAGAAGGGTATCACTTTGAAGTCGCTTCAGATCCGCAGTTCTCGAATCCGAGTCTTGCGGGGGATGGGCCTGGACCCTGGACGAGCTTTGAGACACTGGTGCCATTCGTCGATGACTGCGGCC
>DAOUEL010000037.1:0-17710 GCA_034430595.1 Anaerolineales bacterium
AGTCGATCTGGAGCATCCCAGAGGAGGAATTCAAAAAGGTCGCGCGTGCGATCGGCCAACATTTCAAATTTCGCACCCTCCAGACCAAGCACAGCCCGGTATTCATGTTTGAATGCCAGCGTGCAGGAGGTTGAGGTGCCTACGATGGGCAAGCCAGCCTGTACGAAGGGAGCCATTTTTTCAGCGTTCGCCCGCGCATACCGCCGCGCCGCGGAAAACAACCCGTTCGATTGCAGCGGCAGCCCACAGCAGTTCTGGGGTGGGATCAGGACTTGAAAGCCAAGCTTCTCCAACACGACGATCGTCAGCAGGCCCAGTTCTGGCTCGTAGTAGTTGGTGCTGCAGCCGTGGAAGTAGGCGATGGTATCCCCTTTGGTGCCCGCGTTCCGCGGTGGCTGATCGACGCACAAATCAGCTCTTCGCTTGCGCAGGGTCTCACCCGAGAATGCAGGAAGCGGCGCCCTTGATGCGATGCCAATCGCCTTCTCCATCAACCAGCGAGAGATCGGCAGCTCAAGCAGCTTGTTCGTCAACCCTGCCGCAGGTCGTGCCAGCTTGCCCAGCATCTCGGGCCGGGCAAGCAGCTGATCGCGCAGCGGTGCATGACCCTGTTCGATCAGGCGGGCTTTCGCTTGAATGTTGATCTCGGCGACCAAAACGCCGTGCGGGCAAACACTTGTGCAGGTTCCACAGCCCGAACACCATGAAACGCTATCATCTGGAATCGGGAGCCGTGGATGGCGGAAACGCTGTGCCTGCGGCCCAACGGCTTTCGGACCACGGAAGACGCCTGACACAGCCATCACCGGGCAAGCGGCGGTGCAGATGTTGCATTTCAAGCAGTGATCGCTTGAGAACCTTGTCTTCAAATCGGACCCGGAGCTCAAAAGCTTCCTGCGTGCCTTGATCAAGCTCAACTCGTTTCTGCCCTTCTGATCCACTTCCATTGACGAATCAAACCAAAACCCATCCGGGGCGGGTAGAACTGCTCGTATCCCTTTTGGGCTTGAGCATCCACGCGACCCCGTTCATTGAAAAGTATGCAACACATGCCGGTCGTACTCTGGTCGATTTGCTGCGATGACCTTCCCCTTTCAGGCTTTCTCCATCGGACCACGATCTACGATGACCGGATTGAACTTCATGTCAGCCTGCCACGTTGCCAAGTATACTCAGCATAGGTCAACCCGTGCATTCTTTCCAGGGAGACCTGGCAGAGGCACCGGTCAAACGATAAACTGGGGTCGTAGGGTCAGGATTTCATGCACGATCCTGGTCCGGAGCTGAACGATGCGTGAACTCATCGATCAAATTTCCAATTGGTACGCCCGCGGCGAGCGGGTTGCCCTGGCCACTGTTGTAAGCACCTGGGGCTCATCTCCGCGCCCCGTCGGTTCGCTCATGGCAGTCGCCTCAAGCGGGCAGATCGCTGGCTCGGTGAGCGGTGGGTGTGTTGAGGCTGTCGTGGCCGAAAAAGCACTCGCGATCCTTGCTGGCGCGTCACCGGAGCTGCTTCAATTCGGTGTAAGTGATGAGACAGCCTGGGGAGTCAGCCTGGCATGTGGCGGCTCGATCGAGGTTTTTGTGGCCGGGTTGAATAAAATAGATTTCGACCGCCTTACACCCCTCATCGAGCAAAATATCCCCTTTCTATTCGCCACTGTGCTTGCCGGTCCAGACGAAAGCCCGGGGAAGATCTTCCTCGTAGATGAGGACGGCATGGTCGAGGAGAGCCATGAGCTCGAACCGGTTGCGGATTGGATTGCGTCTCAAGCAAACGAGTTACTCACCGATCGGACTCCGCGACGAGTCACACTTGGAAATAACCCGGGGATTGAGCTGTTCATCAATCTCTATCTGCCACCGGACCGGTTGGTGATCATCGGTGGTGTTCACATTGCGATCGCTCTCGCCAAACTGGCCAAGGAGCTCGGATATGAGACGATTATTGTTGATCCCCGGCGGCTTTTTGCCAGCGAGGAGCGGTTTCCGGGCGTTGACCGGCTGATCCAATCCTGGCCGCAGGAAGCTCTGGCCGAGGTTGGCTTAACCGCTTCTACTGCAGTTGCCGTGCTCACCCATGATCCGAAGATCGACGACCCGGCCATCATCGCCGCGCTTCAGAGCCCGGCTTACTACATTGGTGTGCTGGGAAGCCGGAGGACCCATGCTGCCAGGGTCGAGCGTTTACGGGCGGCAGGTGTCGCCGAGGAGGCGATCACCACCCTTCACGCTCCGATCGGCCTCGATCTTGGCGGTCAGAGCCCGGAAGAAGTTGCGCTTTCGATCCTGGCCGAGATCGTCGCTAGTCGACGGAAAGCCTGATCCTTTCGCTCGTTCCTTTCTTCACAAATTCCACATTATCCCTTCAACATTCCTCCAGAACCTCCCGATAAGATTCCGTCATCTTGGATCAATTCGTGGAGGCGCAATGACCATTTCAAACCGGACGCGTATCAACTGGGCTCTCGACTTTACGGTTTTTGTCGGCGCACTGCTTGCCAGCCTGTCAGGAGCTTACTTCCTGTATTTCACCTCAGGTGGCTATCAGGGAGGCCGTAATGCGTTATACGGTGTGACACTATGGTTTACCCGCGCAACATGGAGCGACCTGCATCTCTGGGGCGGCGTGGTGATGATCCTGGCAGTCGTCATCCACCTGCTTTACCACTGGAAGTGGGTTATCTCCATGAGCAAGAAAATGCTCAAATCGCTCACCCTGGGAAGCAGTGGGCTCTCGCGGGGAGGCAAGATCAACCTGCTGATTAATGCCGCAATCGGCCTCAGCTTCCTGATCACGGCAATATCTGGGGTCTATTTCCTATTTGTCCCAAGCGGCGGTTTTCACGGTGGGGAAAACGCGCTCTGGGACCCAGGGTTTTTGATGAGCCGGGCTGCCTGGGATGTCCTGCATACCTGGTCAGGCGTGACCCTGATCCTGGCTGCAATGGCGCATTTTGCCATTCACTGGGGCTGGATCTCGAAAGTTACTTCGCACTTCTTCTCTATTCCCCGCCCTAAACAACATGGATTAAAGTCCCAGTTCAGCATCCAAGAAGGTATCTAAATTTCAGCAGATCAGCAAAACACTCAGGAGGTGTGAAGATGTTGAAAAGAGTACTCGTTGGGTTACTCGTAGGTGGACTATCAATTGGTTTGATCGCAGGCGCGATAAACCGCACTACGAGCAAAGATGAAGGAACTGGATCGGGCATCCACAGCAGCGGCCGCAACCAACGACAGGGGGGGAGTTTGACCGATACAGGAACCACAACCGGCGGAAGGAACAATGATCGGTCCGATGGTCGCGCGGCAGCAGCTTTGTCCAATAACCCGGGAAGAAATGGCAACGGGGGAGGTAATAGTGTTGGTGCAAACTCATCACAGACGGACAAAGCCTCAGATGGCTTGACGACGACCGAAATGATTTACTCCGTAACAGGCATGGCGATCCAGGTTGACGAGACAGGCCTGGCGCTCCTGCTTCCGGATGCTGAGCAAATTCTCATCGAAGGGCGGGCCTGGAAGTACGCCCTGGAATCAGGGTTTTCAACTGCAGCAGGTCACACGGTTTCTATTTCGGGATTTGATGAAGATGGTGAGTTTAAAGTCGTTTCCATGCTTGATCTTGATACGCTTGTATCGATCACTCTACGGACCGAAACCGGCCGACCTCTGTGGGCAGGTCGCGGAGGCCGCAGTGCCTAATTTTCACGCTTGATATGCTGTGAGGAACATCGATAGTCAGGAAGGAACCCGGGGGTAGCCCCCGGGTTCTTTCAATAGGAGCTGTAGTGTAGCTCAGATTATCAACGTGGATTGCTGCTTCGGTGAAGTGCTATTTGGAGGAATAGGCTTTTAGATCTGGCGGTTGCCGAAGTATCGCAGGTAGAAACGATTTCCCTCGTATTGATTCATGACCAGTTGCCCCTTCTCCAGCAAGTTCTCGACCAAACCCCAATCTTCTCCTGCTTCCTCTAGCAGGACACGCAGTGCATCTTCACGGAGTGGGTGCACCGCCGTGATGCTCAGAATATCTTGCTCTGGATTGCCGGTGCTTGAAAATTCGCTACCCTCGTAGCCGGTCAACAACTCGACTCGCAAGTGCGCTTCAGTGAGAATGTGATAAGCCTGGGTGACCGCATTTTCCGTCGGTGTCCTGACCCAATCCTCCGCTGGTGGTCGGGTGGGGATTGAGAGGTACACAGTTTGTGGGGCTAGCTGGGCAAGGAATTGAGCGAGGTCATACAGCGTGCTTCGCTCAACATTTATATCACCCACCAGCATGGTTTCGGTCATAAGCGCACCCTCGAATTGTTTCGCGAAAGCCTGGACGCCCTCCATGGCAGTATTGAGGGAGATTCCGCCATGCGGCCGGTTTACACGCCGCCAGGTAGGCTCATCAACAGCATCTACCTTGACAGAAACCCAATCGGCCTGCATCAAATCAGCACGCACGTCCTCGCGCCACAGGAGAGAGCCGTTGCTGATGACCGCTATCGGAATACCCAGCGATTTCAGAGCTTCAATCTCTTTCCCGATGTGAATATCCAGAGTCGGTTCGCCATCAGGGACGAAGGTAAGATAGTCAATCACCTCTCCGCCGCCAGAGAGTTGTTCGACCCGCTGGCTGACCTGGGCCATGATTTCATCGACGCCGTAGTACGGCTTACGCTCAATCTGCAGGCAGATTGTGCGCCCTAACTGGCAGTAGACACAGGCGTAGCTGCAGATCTTGGGCGGGATGTTGTTGATTCCCAGGCTGCGCCCAAGCCGCCGCGAGGGTACCGGTCCGAACACCATCTCGCTCATCCGTGGCCGTGCCGATCGTGTTCAGCCCCCTCAGCCGCACCGCCCAGCTGTTTAAGCGCTTGCTTCAAGTTGTGATTGGCTTGATCCAGCTGATCCGCCGCGGCGATGATTTGATTGCGAGCCACATCAACACGGCTGGCCCAGTCGCGAAACTCGGCGGCATGCTCTTGGTTATGTTCGATCCAGTGGGGAAGCAGCAGGCGCAGCTTTTCGGGGTCCGAATACGAGGCCATGCCCTCAACCCTCCGGCTCATCGAGTGGAGATAGCGTGACGGTGTGTTTGAGGAAATCCGCTTCAACCAGCTTCGCCTGCAGGGATGTTGGATCCTCGAAGAATCGCTCCAGCCAGATCTTGTCGCCTTCAATCCGCAGATGAATGACATCCTGCATGATGATCTCCTCCTTTCCCCCGCGCAACATTAAAATCTTAGCTTGACACATGTTGAAATTGCCTCCACTGCCTGAGGAATAACTCCTGATCGTTTATACCCTTCCCGACTCGATGATCCTGAACAGTACAGGTGGTTCATCCCACGCATGGGGGGCGATTAATGGGTCTCCCCATGGTGTTCCACACTTTCCCGGCAGGGCTCTGCGAGGGTCATCTTCCCTCCTAGGTACTGATCCAGCGCGGTCCGCACGGTCCCACTGGCACCAGTCGCGGGCTTGATACCATATTGAGAGAAGAAGTCGATCGCTCGCCTTCCCATCCCGCCGCTGAGCATCACGTCAGCACCCTGATCGTGAATGAAGCCTGGGACCATGCCGGGTTCGTGCCCTGCGAAGAACGGATTCTGGACGACGTTGATTTCCGTGACCTCCGTCCCCTCCACCTCTACAATCACGAAGTACGGACAGCGGCCGAAATGATGGCTGACGGCGCTCTCCAAACCCTGATCACTCTCTGCCGAAACTGCGATGCGCATGTTGCCTCCTTAATTTTGAACTAGATTTTTATTCGTCCACGGCTCGTCGGACTGTAAGCTCCAGCGGATCCAGCTCGCCGCTACTCATCCAGAACGTCTGCAGGCTGGCCCACAGCTGAAGCAGGGCTTGGCTCGCATCCGCCTGCGGCGCATACTGCGTGACGGGCTGCCCGTGGGCCATAGCCTCTGTTACGGAAGCATCGAAGGGGATCCTGCCAGAGATTTCGCACCGCCGCTGGCTGCATTCAGCTTCGATTTGATCCACACCTTCCGGGTAAAGGTCGCATTTGTTGATGCAGACTAACGCCGGCAGGTTGAAGTGAGCCACTGTGTCAAGAATGCGGCGCAGATCATGGATGCCGCCCACGGAGGGTTCGGTCACCACCAGCGCCAGATCGGCTCCGGAAGCCGCGGCGATGACCGGACACGCGATGCCGGGTGGTCCATCGACCAGCATCCGACCGAGCTCAAACTCAACCGCCGCCTGCTCGGCCTGCCGCTTAATCAGGGCAACCAGCTTGCCTGAGTTCTCCTGCCCGGGCGTGAGGGCAGCGTGGAAAAGCGGACCATAGCGGCTTGCCGAACGGAACCAAGTACCAGCCTGCTGCTCGAGCATGTCGATAGCATGCTCAGGGCACACATAGCTGCACGCCGCGCATCCTTCGCAGGCGAAGGCATCGACACGAAAAGCTCCGCCCTGTTCCCGGATCGCGTCGAAGCGGCAGGCCAGGCTGCACTCGCCACACCCACTGCAGCGCGAGGCATCGATCGTCGCAACCTTGCCCGACCTGAATTCATGTCGCTCCAGCACGTGCGGCGCAAGCACCAATTCAAGGTTAGCGGCGTCGACATCGGCATCGGCCAGCACCAGCAGCGCACGGCCAGAGGAACCGGATGCCAGGTGAGCGAGCGCAGCCGTCACGCTGGTTTTCCCCGTCCCACCCTTCCCGCTCAGCACAACCAGCTGCTTCATCGATCGCCATCCAGGCCGATGTCGTGCGGCTCGCTGCCTTCCAGCGAGCGCGAGGCCCGCCGCTCAAGCTTGATCTGGTGAAGGATCGAGGCCAGGAGTTCGCGAAAACGCAGGCGAAATTCCGGAAATGCCTCGACCAGCGGTAGACCGCGGGCGAGTGCTTCACCGAATTCACGCCTCAGTGGAACGCGCATCAGGACAGGGACACCGTACTCTTGGCACACTTCCTCCATGCCGGGATTACCCGCCCCACTCCGGTTGACCAGCACTCCGGCCGGAAGCCCAAGCATGCGTGTGACCTCCAGCGCCAGTTTGAGATCGTGCAATCCGAAGGGGGTTGGTTCGGTCACCAGCAGCACATAGTCCGCTCCGCGCAGCGTCTCGACCATCGGGCAGGCCGTGCCCGGGGGCGAGTCACGAACAACGAGCCGGCCCGAGGATTCCCCCTGCCAGCGTTTCAAGGCTCGAATGACGGGGACCGGCATTGCCTGGCCGATATCCAGCAACCCGCGTCCAAAACGCTGGCCGTTGGGCGAGGTCCCGGTCTGTACGCACCCAACAGGCTGATCGACCTCCTGGATCGCGCCTTCCGGGCACTGCCGAGCACAGCTCCCACAGCCGTGGCACAGCTCCGGAAAAACCTGCACTTTCCCGCCCAGCACGGCGATAGCGTTGTACTGGCAGACCTGCGCGCACAAGCCACAGCTCGAGCAAGCGGATTCGTCAATCTGCGGCACCGGGATCGCCACCACGAACTTTTTATCGAAGTGCGGGTGGAGGTAAAGATGGGCATTCGGCGCTTCAACATCACAATCGAGAAATACCGGCCGGAGCTCTGGCGCCGACAGCACCAGGCTGGTCGCAATGGTCGTCTTTCCGGTGCCGCCCTTACCGCTGGCAACCGCTATCGTGGTCATGCTCCCCGTCCACTGGACCGGGCTGCCCCGCCGCTCTCGACTTCCTGCAGTTCTCCGGCGAGCAAATCCTCAAACAGCTTTTCGGCCGGTGCCGCGCTGGCGCTGTACGGCTTGATCTCCGCCGCATTCAACGCACGGAGCGCCTTGGGACCGTACTCGCCACTGATGACTGCTTCCACGCCATGATCGGCGAGGAACTGCGCCGCACGCGTGCCTGCCCCACTGCTGGCTTCAACCGCGGGGTTAGCCTCTGCCCTCCAGGCTTTTGTCAACGAATCGAAGATCAGGTAATAGGCGCAGCGCGCAAAGCGGCGCTCAAGCCAGGCCAGTGAATCAGGTTCGTTGACCGTGACCGCAACCTTCATTTCGAGGATCCCCTCCAGCCCTGCCGGCGGGATCCCGAGCCCTGACCACGTCGGGAATCAGCACCCGGGCTTTCCGCTCCGGATCGCCAACCGGCGCGGCCACGTCGGCGCGAAGTCTCGGCTTGCTCAACCCGATGAACGGCCTTGCTGCCGCATTGCGGGCAGAGCAGCTCACTCCCCCGGCCTCCGCTCCCAAACGGGAGCTCCCAAGTATGCTCGCAATCCAAACATCGAAATGTTCTCATCGCATCCTCCTTGACTGGTCCATATCGTTCTGTAGTATCCCCGAGCGCAGGCTTATAAATTCCGGCTTTAGACAACCTCCGGATCGATCGAATCCTCGTACTCACCCAGCAGGCGTTCAATTTCACTCTGTGTGCGCCGTAAGTCCTCAACCCACAGCTTTAACTGCCGTTTCCCTTCGTCGAGTAGCGAATAGACACGCCGGCGAGGTCCCAGACTCTCGTCCTCATCCCAACGGGATTGCACCCAACCGGCCATTTCCATCTCATGCAGCGTCCGATATATCAGGGTTGGGTCGATTCGCTGTGAATCGAAGCCGAAGCGCCCCAGTTCGGTCAACAAAGCATAGCCATGCGCCGCATCCTTCTGGAGCAACAGCAGCAGGCAGGGCTGCAGAAACTGCAACACCCGCCTCCGTTTTCGACGCCGGCCGCGTCCCTCGTGTCTGCCTTGATGTGGACCTTGCATACGCCTCCACCACAAAAGTACGCAACTAGGGACTTAATGTCAATAGATTTGGACTTTCATGAGACAGTTGTGCACGTTTTTTACGATGTAAATCACATTGGATAGGGCTACGAGCTGTGGGAACCCAGTGTCTTCGTGAGGCTAGAAATGACGTTTGAATCTAATGCCCGCGAGCGGGTGCTCCGTTTAAGTTGCGAACCCTTTGAACTGACTCATATAGAGCTGGTAGTAGATACCATGGGCGGCCAGCAAGGATGGGTGGTCGCCGCGTTCGGCGATCTCTCCCTCGCGAATTACGATCAACTCATCGGCTCCTCGAATCGTGCTTAAGCGATGCGCGATGACAAAACTCGTTCGGCCTTCCATCAACCGCAGCAAGGCGCGCTGGATTCGCGCCTCTGTGCGCGTATCGACGCTGCTTGTGGCTTCATCAAGGATGAGAATCCGTGGATCGGCCAAGATGGCACGGGCGATCGTGATCAACTGTCGTTGACCCTGGCTCAAATTGCCACCTCGCTCTGACAGCTGGGTTTCATACCCCTCCGGCAACTGGCGAATGAAGTAATCTGCGTCAGCACTGAGCGCGGCTTGAATACATTCCTCGTCCGTTGCCTCCAGTCGTCCATAGCGGATGTTCTCCATGACCGTACTGCTGAACAGGAACGAATCCTGGAGCACAATCCCGAGCTGCCGGCGAAGGCTGGCCTTTGTCACACTGCGGATATCCTGCCCATCGATCTTGATAGCGCCTTCATCGACATCATAAAAGCGTGAAAGCAGGTTGACCATCGTGGTTTTACCCGCTCCGGTCGGGCCTACCAGGGCAATTGTCTGCCCAGCGCGAGCTTTGAGCGTCATATCGCGTATCACCGGGGAATTCGGGTCGTAGCCAAAACGCACGTGTGCGAAGTCCACCTCCCCCCGAATCCTGTGAAGATCTTCAGCATCCGGCGAATCGGCCAATTCTGGCTGCTCATCCAAGATCTCAAATACCCGTTCGGCTCCCGCCAGCGCAGCCTGGATATCATTGTAAATATTAGCCAGTTGCCGCAACGGCTGAACGAAGCGCTGGCCATAGCTGATAAAGGCCGCGATCGTGCCGACGGTCACCAGCCCGCGCAGTGCAAGCCAACCTCCAAACCCGGCAAGCACGATCACAAAGAAATTCCCCAACACGTTTGTTAGCGGCATGAGCAGCAACGCGTAGGTGTTGGCATACAACCCAGCTTCGTACACCGCCCCGTTATCGCGCTCGAAGGCGGCCAGGGTCAGATCGGCTCGGCGAAATGCTTTCACCACACGCTGGCCGCTGATGGATTCCTCCATCGTACCGTTCAGGTTGCCAAGCTCGCGCTGCAGGTTGCGGAACCCACGGCGTGTATAGCGAGCGACGAATCCGGTGAACCAGAAGGTCAAAGGGACCACAAGAATGGAGGTAAGAGCCAGCCAGTGATTCAGGAGGAACATCGTCACCAGGATTCCGACCAGGGTCAGGCTGCCGGCAAGCAGCGAAGTCACGCTCTGCGCAACAGCCTGGTTGATGGCGTCGATGTCGTTCGTAAGCCGGCTCATCAGCTCCCCCGCCGGATTACGATCATAAAAACTGAGTGAGAGGGACTGCAAATGTTCGAATAGTTCCTCGCGCATCTGCTGCAGGGCACGCTGGGAAACTCGTGCCATCATGACATCACCCAGAGCATGCAAGCCATTGCTCAAGATGTATACAACCAGCATCAGCAGGGCAAGACGCGCCAGGCCGGGTGCGTCGTGTTTTGAGATAAAGCGATCGATGGCTACTCCCATCAAGTAGGGGCCGGCCAGGTCGAGCAAGGTGTACGCCACGATTACGATAGATACCAGACCGAGAATCGGCAGGAACGGCCGTAGGTAGGCGACCAGGCGCCGTAATGCCTTCGCAGGATTAAAGGCCTTCTCGATCACACCAGGCTGAGCCGGGCTGCGCCGCATACCTAATCGCAGTGTCGGCCGTGGCCCACTCCGCTCGCGCTCAGACACGCCCGCTCCTCTCTGGTCCATTGACCGATACCAGTCCGTCCCCAAGCTGGGAATCGTAGATCTCCTGGTAGATCGGGCTCGTCTTCAAGAGCTGGCTGTGCGTACCCTCAGCGGAAATCCGCCCTCGCTCCAGGACCAGGATTCTGTCGGCGTTGAGCACAGTCGAGATACGCTGGGCGACGATGAACGTCGTACAATCGCCCATCGTTTCATTGAGGGCATCCTGAATGCGCGTCTCGGTTTCAATATCAACCGAACTGGTGCTGTCATCGAGGATCAAGATGCGCGGTCTCAGAAGTATTGCCCGGGCAATGGCCAGGCGCTGCTTCTGACCGCCCGAGAGATTCACCCCCCGTTCTTCCACATGGGTGTCATAACCCTGCGGGAGCTGCAGGATGAAATCATGTGCCTGGGCTGCTCTAGCAGCAAAAATAATTTCCTCTTCTTCGGCCGAAGGCCGACCATAGGAGATGTTTTCTCTGACAGAGCCTGAAAACAACACGCTTTCCTGAAGCACAATCCCGATGCTTGCCAGGAGCGAATCCTGCTGCAGATCGCGTACGTCAAATCCGTCAACAGTGATCCGGCCACGCGTGACGTCGTAGAAGCGCGGAATCAAGTTGACCAGCGTCGTCTTGCCCGCACCGGTAGCGCCGAGAATGGCAATACGCTGACCTGGTTCGGCTACCAGGCTGATTCCATCCAACACTGGCTCGTCGTAGGCCCCGTCATAGCTGAAACACACTTCTTCAAACTCGACCCGGCCCTGGATCTCTGCCGGCAGCGGGTGGGCGTACGGCCGGTCTTGCACAAGCACGGACTCATCGAGAACCTGGAGAATTCGCTCCGCCGAAGCGTTGGCCGCAGCAAGCACCTGAGCCAGGTTTGACATGATCACGAGCGGGGTCATCGTTGTGAGCAGGTAGTTAGCGAAGGCCACGATCTGACCCAGTGTTAGCGAACCATGGATGACCTGAATCCCGCCGGTCCAGATGACAATCATGATGCCGATATTAATCAGGAGAGACAAAGCCGGCATCAAGAAGGCCAGGTACTGCATTACGACGATGTTTTGCTCCGTGAAATCCCGGTTGACTGTGGAAAAGCGATCGATCTCATAGGTGCCCCGTGTAAAGGCCTTGACCACCCGGATCCCGGCGATATTCTCCTGCAGCACCCGGTTTAACGAGTCGAGACGGCCCTGGATCGCAAGATACAGGGGTTGGGTGCGGGAAATGAACAGGCCGATTACAACCCCGGTAACCATCAGAACCGGGAGAATGCTAAGCGCCAGCCTTGAGCTGGTAGACACCATCAGGATAAGGCTTCCAACCATCAAGAGTGGTGCGCGTGTGCCAATGCGGATCGAAATTCGCAACATGCGCTGCACCATCGAGATATCGCTGGTAAGCCTGACCATGAGCTGCCCGGTGCTCTGGCGGTCCAGGTTCGAGAAGGAGAAGCTCTGGATTTTCTCAAATAAGGCTGCACGAATATCTCGGCCTGCAGCTTCCCCAACCCGCACGCTGAGCAAATTGTTGCCGATAGCAAATAAAGCGCTCGTGACCGAAATCGCGAGCATGATGAGGGTGGTGCTGATGATCACACCTTGATCCTGCATAGAAATACCCTGGTCGATGATGCGCTCCACCAGTCGGGGAATAGCAAGATCGCCCAATACCACGCATGTCAGCAGGATCAGGGCGAAAAGACTGTGCAGGTAGTAGGGCTGTACAAAGCGACGCAGACGGAGGAGGTTCTTCACAAGCGTGGATTATAGCCCCAGAAAAGATCGCAAATTTGGTTCTGGGTTGGGGCTGTCACCGGGCTCCCATATCCATTGTGGAGCCAGACGACGTCCGAAATTCTGTTGGTTTTAGGCGATGGAAGCTGTTTTAGCTCCCAGCCTGTAATGAATCCCCGGCTCGATTCTGCCTGACGGGTATCCCTACGTACTCCTTGCGCTCGCTTCAAAAATCCCTGACAATCAATTACGAAACCATTGAATCTGGATAGTTCTCTTATTGCTTAGGCTAGTTCTATTGATGTCCTCAAGGGAAAGGACAGGCAGCCATGGCTAAAAAGATCCTTATCGTCGATGACGAACCAAATGTGTTGAAAATGCTCGGCATGACCCTGGAGGCTGCTGGCTATGCAGTTGATGTCGCCCAGGAGGCGGAGACGGCCAGGGTAAAAATCAACGAAGGGAACCCTGACCTGCTCGTGCTGGACATTATGATGCCAGGGATCAGCGGCATGGAGCTTCTGAAAGGCCTGCGGGCCAATCCAGAGACCCAGGGTCTTCCCGTCATTCTGCTTAGCGCCTTATCAACTGTGGAAGATAAGATAGGCGGGTTGAACGCGGGTGCGGACGAATACCTCACCAAACCCATCGACCCGCGCGAGCTCATCGTACGCATCGCCTCGCTCCTGGCGCGCACAGAACGTTTGCGGGACACTGTCGGGAGTAACGCCGGTAAGATCATTTCCTTCCTCGGCATCAAAGGAGGCGTGGGGACGAGTTTTCTGGCTATAAATGTTGCCGGAGCTCTTGCAACGGGGGGAACAACAGTGATAGCAGCCGAGCTGCATGCGTCAGCCGGAACCTTTGCGAAGACGGTCGGGATTACCGAGCCGACGGACATCCGGAGCATGCTCATCGGCGATGAAGAGCAAATATCCCGGAAATCAATAAGCAAACTGCTTGACAAGCATCCGATCGGGATCCGCTTGTTATGCTACCCTCCGGATGAAGTCGAAATACAGCATCCAGGTGTCGAGACCATTTCGCGCATCCTGGGAGCACTTGAACAAGAGGCTCAATACATCATCCTCGACCTTGGGCGGACGCTCGATGAGGCAACGCAGGGTGCACTCAAGGCAAGCGATGCAGTGATCCTGGTGCTCGAACCGACACCCATTTGTCTTGATGCCGGCCTTTATGTTTCTTCGGTCGCGAAGAAATGGGCGTCAGGAGCCTTGATGATCGGGGCAGTGGTTGTCAACCGCGGCGCGTTGGCCTCTTCGCTCAACCGTGAGGAAATTCAGAAAAACCTGCAACTCCCAGTAATCAGCATGATCCCCCAGGCTGGAGATCTGCTCGCTAACGCCTACCTCCGTGGGCATCTACTCATAACAGAACAACCTGATAGCATGGCCTCAGACGCGATAGAGCGCCTTGCCGCTACCCTGCAAGCGCTCTGATCCCTGCCACACCAACCTGTCGCCGTCAAGGCCGTTTCTCGGCGGATAGTTCCAACCAGCTGGTATAAAAAAGGCGCCGGGCAAGGAAAATGCCGTTGGCTGGAAGTCCCATGAAATTGGAATAATCAAATCAAACCTCAGCAGGTATAATGAAGATATTCACAATATCGCTTGCAAGGAGGTCATCGAATGAAGGGGAATGAAAAACTGCTTGGCGTACTCAACGAACTGTTGGCCGATGAACTAACCGCAATCAGCCAATACATGGTCCATTCCGAAATGTGCGATCAATGGGGTTATGAAGCGCTGCATAAGGCGATCGAAAGCCAGGCCATGGACGAAATGCATCATGCCGAGTGGCTGATCCAGCGCATTCTCTTCCTCGGAGGCATGCCGGTTGTATCGAAACTACGACCAATGAAGATCGGTACCACCGTCAATGAGATCATCATCGGCGACCAGGAAGCCGAGCTGGAAGCGGTCAAGGCCTACAATGCTGGCATCGCGCTGGCGAGTGAGGTGGGTGACGAAGCAACCGGTGATCTGTTGGTCACCATCCTCAAGATGGAAGAAGGTCATGTCGATTGGGCCGAGAAGCAGCGGACCCAGATCGCGCAGATGGGCGTGGAAAACTATCTCTCCAATCAGACCGAAGGCGAGTAAAATAAAGGACATCCTGCAATCCGGGTGATAAAAAGCAGCGCCTTTTCGGCGCTGCTTTTTCATTCATCCTGAGCGGATGATTTGAAACCCGGATCAGGCTCACTTCTTCGGATTCCGCTCTCCCCCTGTGAACTTTCGATCCGGTTTGTTTGGTGGAATCCATCCCGGGAGGGCCGTTACGAAATAATCTTATATATTGTGAAGACGTAATCCAGAGGGTAAACTCTCAACCTATAAATCAGAGGTTACCCGTCAGATTCCGGCCTATGTCCCGATCAAGCTTGACGCTCTCAACGCTCATCTTCCTGGCTCTACAAGCCTGCACACCGGCCGCGTCTCCGTTTCATACACCGGCCAGCGCGGCCGCGACCCCCACACCGCCGGTCGTCCAGAGCTTCAGCCCGGATTCGATCTCAAACGATGTTGAGTCTCCGTCCTCGAATACCCCGCCTGCTCCTGTTAGCTCGCAACCGACCAGCCCAGACACGGCAATACCCACTGACTTGCCGCTGCCAGCGGGAACCCCTGTTGGAGCGCTCAGCTACCGCTACTGGCGCTGGTGGCCGATTATCCCCGTTGTGACCGCAACAACCTACCAGATCTACCAGCGCGGCCTCGAACTCGGCGCTGACCGGCACGCATTCTCGATCATCGGAGACTGCCAGAGCATGCCTCCCGTCTTCGGGGGACGCTACGACCACCCCGGGCGCTACCAACTGCCGGGTGGATATGAGTATCTCCAGGATACGATCGATCGATTTGCAGGTTCATTCGACCGCGCCAGCGTCACGGTGCAGAATGGTTTTAGCGTGACCGCCGCACTCTCACCACTATGGGCCGATCCTGATATCTGCCAGGCTGGCGAAACGCCGGTGGACTGCGAATTGCGCCTCCACCACCCAATCTTCGTCTTCATCGCCCTCGGAACGAATTGGACGACTGGTGCGGCTGAGCGCCACAATCAATTCCTGGAGCAGATTATCGACCGGGTCATCGCTGCGGGAGCTGTACCAATCCTCTCAACCAAGGGCGATAACGAGGAGGGTGATCACTCCCTCAACCTCGGTATTGCTGAAATCGCGGCTGAGCGTGATCTACCACTTTGGAATTACTGGCGCGCGATTCAGGAACTACCGAACCATGGATTGGACATCGCCCGCGATGGCAATTACCTGAGCATTGCTGCTTGGGATGTGCGCAGCTTCAGCAGCCTGCAGGTGCTCGACCTGTTCTGGCGTGCACTCGACCCCGATGGGCAGCCCGACCCCTTACAGCATTCTGACTGAGAGGAGCCACCTGCCCCGCGCACTCGCTGTGGTAGACTCAGCGCCGCTCGGAGGAATTGTGAGAGACGCGGCATGACCAAGCGCCAGATTCTCGTTTTGATCGTCCTGGTGGCAGCGAATTTGCTGATTGGCTACGGCGTATTACAGTTGCTCTCTCAACGAGCAAACCCCTCTCCACCCCCGACGATGGTAGGGACGACTCCGGCAGGCCTGAGCCCCAGTCCATCCCCCCAGCACGCTACGCCGAGCCTCATCCCTTCTTCCACCCCCCGCCCCGACATCACCTACCAGGTTGAAGCTGGCGACACGCTGTGGGACATCGCCGAGAAGTTCGGAATCAGCCTGGAAGTGCTCCTGGCAGCCAACCCCAAGTTAAACGCAGCCGCGCTGCTCTATCCAGGAGATGAAATCGTCATCCCCAGTCCGGATGTGATTTTTACGGCAGAGGCAACACCCTCCTGGCCGGCGACAGGCCAGGTTCGGCTGGCATACGGCGGCCTGCCGCTGAGGGAACTGCCGAGCGAGGGGGCGGCAGTGCTCTTCCATCTCTCGGCGCTCACACCCGTGACACTGGTCGGACGCAGCTCGAACTATGCCTGGCTTCAAATTTCCACCCAGTACGGCGATCGCGGCTGGGTCCCGGTGGAATCAATCGAAGCCTTCATCGACCTGGACCAGGTACCGGTCCTCACCTCGGTCGTCGTCACACCAGTCCCAACCAGCCAAGGAGCAGAGTCGACGGCCGCTGCCCCCCAGCAGTACCCGTACTTGAGCGGGCTGAATGAAAGCCTGTTCTCGGTCTTTGAGCTGGGCCAGTCGCTTGGGAATCGTCCGGATGTCTTTTCAAAGGTCGGTGACAGCATCACCGTCTCCGGTGTGTTTCTGGTTCCGATCGGCACCGACCGCTACAACCTGGATGAGTACAGCTACCTGCAGCCAGTGATCGACTATTACAGTGAGACCTACGCACTAACAAACAATTCCTTCGCCAACTTCACCCTGGCCGCCAAGGAAGGCTGGGGCGCCCGCACAATTCTATCTGACGGGCTGGGAGATGACCGCTACTGCAGCGAATACGAGTCGCCGCTTGAGTGTGAGTACCGGCTGGTCAAACCCTCCCTGGCGTTAATCATGCTGGGGACGAACGACGTGCCAGGCATTTCGCTCGAGGGCTACGAAGATTCGATGCGCCGCATCATCCAGTACAGCCTCGACCAGGGTATCATCCCGATCATCAGCACGATCCCGCCGCTGCATCGAGACACTATCAGCTGGAGAGTGGCAGAATTTAACGACTTGATTAAAAGCCTGGCAGATGAATATCAGATCCCACTCTGGGATTTCTGGACGGCGATCGTCAATCTGCCGAATCAGGGCATGTGGTACGACGGCGTACATCCTTCGCCAGCTCCGGCCGGCCACAACGCCGATTTTCAGCCGGATTACCTGATCTACGGCTATACCGTCCGCAACCTCACGGCGCTGCAGGCGCTGGATGCCGTCTGGCGCTACCTCGGCCTGGATTAAGCCCCGGCTCCTTGAGATCCCACATCAGCTTCTCCCCGGCTCGAAACCGGTTATGGGTGCATTCCCTGCACGGGCGCTTCCCAGAGGAGATCTTTCTGTCGATTACAAAACAAAATGCGCTCGGACGAGCGCATCTACTATCAGTCAGTTTTCCAGGAATGCTTGATAATTAATTGCGATTGCGTCCCCAGTACGCCCGCCACCAGCTCAACTCGCCCAGCCAGTAAAGCATCAGCTCAAGCCAGGATACATCCGCGTGCGGTGTATCGAGGAGAGTGTCCAGGTCGTCTGCGAACGTCGGCAGGTAGAG
>DAOUEL010000038.1:0-4045 GCA_034430595.1 Anaerolineales bacterium
TCCACCGGACGCTCGAGGTCATGAGGGCGTGTTCACGCCAGAGGACGCCTTTGTCGCCGCGGCCAACACCTGCATCATGATGATGTTTATCTGGGCGTGTGAGCGTTTCAAGCTTGACCTGCAGTCCTACGAGTGCCGTGGGGAAGGGACGAAGCTCATCGAACTGGACCGGACCGAGATCTTCACGCAGCTGCGTTTCTGGCCGATCATCCGCATCGGCGTTGGGAGTGGTCAACCGGATCTTGTTGAGAAACGCACCCGCCGCGCGCTGCAGGCGGCTCAGAAATACAGCCTGGTGGCGAACTCGGTCAAATCCGAGATTATCGTCGAGCCGCAGATCGAACTAATACCGGAAGCTTGACGACCAGGAACTTCATTCCAATTCAGGTAAAACGCCAGGATCGGACGGCGCGGCAAGGGCTTCCGGGAATGAAAAAGGGTACACAGCCCGTTAAAAGCACTCGAGATTCGTCGTTCGCGAAGCGACTTCATGGAGGCACTAATCGATGGAGGATCAATTGAGCACTGCAGCAGGACGGGAGGGTGGGAGCGGAGTCACCCGGCGCCTTTCGCTGCTCGATCGCTATTTGACCCTGTGGATTTTCCTGGCGATGGCGGTCGGCGTGTTGGTTGGCTACCTGTTCCCGGCGGCTATGTCCAAATTCAACACCGCAGTATCGGTGGGTACGACCAACATCCCGATTGCGATCGGCTTGATTTTGATGATGTACCCTCCGCTGGCGAAGGTCCGTTACGATGAGCTGGGGGATGTCTTCCGCAACTGGAAGGTGCTCGGCCTGTCGCTGGTGCAGAATTGGGTCATCGGGCCGATCCTGATGTTCATCCTGGCGATCGTCTTCCTGCGCGGCTACCCGGAGTACATGACAGGCTTGATTCTGATCGGCCTGGCGCGCTGCATCGCCATGGTGATTGTCTGGAATGAACTGGCGCGGGGTGATACCGAGTACGCCGCCGGTCTGGTTGCTTTCAACAGCATCTTCCAGGTGCTGTTCTACAGCCTGTATGCCTACATCTTCATCACGCTGCTGCCGACCTGGTTCGGCTTGAGCGGCTCGACGGTCGACATCACGATCGGCGAAATCGCTCGCAGCGTCTTTATCTACCTCGGTGTCCCCTTTCTGGCGGGGTTCTTCACGCGCCTCTTCCTCGTCCGGGCGAGGGGCAAGGCCTGGTACTACGAGAAATTCGTGCCACGCATCAGCCCGCTGACGCTGGCGGCGCTGCTCTTCACGATCGTCGTCATGTTCAGCTTGAAGGGCGAGCTGATCGTCACCATCCCGGGTGACGTCGTGCGCATCGCCATCCCGCTCATCATCTACTTTGTCGTGATGTTCCTGGTGAGCTTCTTCATGGGGCGGGCGATCGGGGCGGATTACAGCCAGACGGCGACGCTCTCCTTTACAGCGGCCAGCAACAACTTCGAACTGGCGATCGCCGTGGCCGTGGCCGTGTTCGGGATCGGCTCGGGCGTGGCCTTTGCGGCCGTGATCGGGCCGTTGATCGAGGTACCGGTGATGATCGGGCTGGTAAACGTAGCCTTTGCCCTTCAGCGGCGCTACTTCAAGGCTGAGGTGACCGCAATTTCGTAGTACATCCCGTTTGGAGTCAGAAAACAGATGGTACTAGACGAGCATGACCTGAAGGTGTTCCCAACACCGCGACCCCGAAGCGGAGCGCTCCCCTCCTCGCCACTAGTGGTTCCCGCCTAGCAAATCATTACACAACCAATAGATTTCAAGGAGCATATGAATAATGGATCTTCAAGCATTACTGGAAAAGGGGATATGGTTTCATGGGCATAAATGCCCAGCGATGCCGATGGGGCTGCGGCTCAGTGTGGCAGCCATGGACGCTTTAGAGGTGAAGCAGCGGGCTGGTGCGGGTGAGCTGGTCGCTCTGGTTGAACTCGATTCAGATCACTGTGCCACTTGTTTTGCGGATGGTGTCCAGGTAGCGACGGGATGTACCTTCGGCAAAGGCAATATCCAAAAACTGCATTATGGGAAATGGGGCCTGACACTGATTGACCGAAAGCAGAATAAGGCGGTTCGCGTAGCTCCTCGTGCAGAGGTGATGATCGAAAACAAAAAAACTGAATTTATCGCCCGTCGAAGAGCAGGGGTGCCACCTACGTTAATCCCAGATGAAATCTCACAGCCGCTGGTCGAGCGGGTGATGACCATGCCGACCGAGCAGTTGTACAAGATCAGCGAAGTCTTCGACTATACCTGGGAACCTGCCCCGCATACTTTCGAATCGGTCGTTTGTGACGAATGCGGCGAGATGGTGGTGGAACGTGACGCCCGTATACAAAACGGTCGCGTCTTGTGTATCCCCTGCGCCGGTCTGGGGTAGCGAGCGGTGATCGTTATTGTACCCGAGGAAACAATACTCAGCGCTTGCGTATAAGGAGAGAAGAATGTCCCAATTAGACTTTGACCGATGGTTGAAGAATCTCAACCTCAGTTATTGGGGTACAGGCCAGCACAAACTTACTCCCGCTCAATTCTTCGATCGCCAACGAACCGAAGGTGCCGTACTGCTGGATGTACGCACCCCGGAGGAGATCGGTTACTTAACACTGCCCTTTGCCCTCCAAATTCCGGTTCGGGATTTGCCGGAACGGTGGGGCGAAGTTCCGGCAGACCGCCTGGTGGCAACTTTTTGTTCATCAATGACGCGTGCGGTGGTGGCCTGGGTATTTCTACAATTGCAAGGCTTGGAAAATGTCCGCATCCTTGACGCCGGTTACGATGACTTTACCGCCGAATTAATGCCCGGCAAGGTATATGGTCGGATTCAGAAAAACGGCACAGGATCTGATGGATCATCACGATGAGTAGTCGTATCCTGCCCAATCTTGCCAGGATAATCCAATGAATACGTTCGCACTGGCACCACCGATCTTTTTTGTGATCGCCTTTGTGTTCTCGATGCTGGGCATGGGCGGTTCGCAGCTCTATATCCCCATCCTCTACTGGATGGGCATGGATTTCAAAACGGAAGCCATTCCCCTGGGGATGCTCCTCAATGTGGTCAACAGTGGTTCTGCTGCCATCACCTTTGGGCGGAAGAAACTGATCGTCTGGAGAGTGGCAATCCCATTTGCTGCGGCGATGATCCTCTTTGCTCCACTGGGGGTATGGCTTAACGTGCAGCTCCCCGTCAAGCCGCTACTCGTCTTTTTTGCCCTGTTCACAGCCGCGGCCGCAGTGTTGATGCTCTCAGGTTGGAAACCGAAACGCGGTGACTTGTCAGCGCGCGGGCGTGTCATCTTGGGGCTCACGGCGGGCAGTGGTCTGGGGACCGTCGCTGGTCTGATTGGGCGTGGTGGTGGTTCGTTCGTGGTGCCGCTGCTATATATCGCCGGGTTGGAGGCAAAATTCGCAGCGGCCACTTCGGCTTTTGTGGTCTCCTGCTCTGGCATCTCAAGTTTCATCTCCCACCTGGCATCCGCTGCCCAGCCGCAGTGGGGTGTGTGGGCGTCCACGGTGCTGGCCGTGCTGCTGGGGAGCCAACTCGGTTCCCATTTCATGGCTGGGCGCTTGAAGTCGCGTGCAGTAAAACTAATCTTTGGTTGGGTTCTGCTCTGTGTTGCTGCCTTGATCATCATCAAGGATGTGATTTTGGCGTGAGGGAGGAATCATATGAAACTCATCCAAGGCTACAATTTGGAGGTCTTCACGCCCCCCTGCGATCCAGGCGCCGAACGATTCGCGGCAATCGCTCGCCTACAGGTCGATATCAGCGGAGCTCTTCCGCTGCTCAACGCGACCCTGGATGGAGCTGTTTACCATCGCCAGGCGAACGCGCTCACCTGGAAAAAAGACGGCCATCATATCGCTTTTCACGCCATGGAAATTGGTACCAGCAATGTGGAGGACAAAGAGGCAGCGATCAAGGAACTGGATGGGTTGATCTCGCTCGTCAATCGGACATGGGAGCGCCGGGAGGAAATCACACCCGACTACGAGACCCATCAGCGCCCAACTCCTATGGCGGTGTATGAGCTGCTGCCCAAATC
>DAOUEL010000039.1:0-1558 GCA_034430595.1 Anaerolineales bacterium
GCGCGTGACGCGGGCTGCGGCCGGGTTATCTGGGCTCACCACGGATCCAAGTGTGAGCGGCTGGAATTTGTAGACGTCCTGGATCAGGATCCCCCCCGCCGCGCGCATGGCCTGCAGATCGGCCGGCTGTGCGACGCCCTGCAGCATCAGTCTTGCACTGCTGTTGGTGAACTTCACTGGGATCTGGACAAAGGCGTCCTCCGGCAATTCGCTCAACCGGGTCCCGGCGGTGATGTTCTCCCTCGCCGCGACGATAAAATCGGTCGGGGGCGACAGGTACAGGTTCCCCACGAACACCAGGCCTGCGCCCAGTAGGGCGATCACGAGTCCGATGATAAGCAGCGTGCGGTTGACATTCATCGTTCCATCCTCCCTGCGTGCAGTAGTCCCTCCTGCAGATGGGTCGTCATGGTTTGCACCAGCATTTCAATGGTTTCTCTCTGAAGGGGTGTGAGCGACGCGAGGTCGCAGGTCATCAGTCTTTCCCAGCCCCTGGCAAGCCCCTCCAAGGCCTCACCGATCCCGTTTAGTTGGCTCAGGTCGCGCGCCCTGGAGGCGGCGATTGCAGTTGAGCATCCGTTGGATCGCTGGATCATCTCCCCCAGAGATACAACCCAATCCGGTGCCGGATCGAGTGCGTTCAGGTGATCGCGCACGGTGGCCTGAAGCATCATGGCTGCCTGTTTCCCAGGAAAACCGTGCGCAGGAATTTCGCAGCCTCATCGTCGTGCGTTTTTTCGATCAGCCTGCGTGCCTTCCTCTCAAGCCTCAGGCTCTGCAGAACCAGCCTGTAGATCTTCCCGTCCTGTGCCAGCCTGGTTGCCAACGGCATGGCATTGCGCGTGTTTCCCCCCCGGGCTACGTATACGCTGGCGAGCTGGAGCGCTTCAATCCCTGCCCCTTCCGCGCGGGCTTTTTTCGCAAGGCTCGTTATGGTCCGTACGGATGCGCCGGTCAGCTCGGCGACGGCGCGCAACTGACCTTGCTCATCCAGCGATGTCCCGGGTTCGTCCTTCACACCGGTCCTGCTTCGGCTTGTCCCGATGGTCTCGACTGCGGTCTCATGATCGATGCCCTGTTCCAGGAGTTCGACGATGTACTGCACTTCCCGTTTGGTGGCGCCATCCAGTTGCCGGGCCAGCTTCACTTGCTCATCCTCCGGCAGGGCTGCAAAGATGCCCTGTAGTTCCACCACCGCTCGGGGCGCCATGCCGGAGGCAAACAGCCCGCGCAGGGCCGGGGTGGAGTCTTCGTAGGCCGCCAGGAGATTGGAGACCGTCCCCTGGCTGATGCCGGTATCTTCGGCGAGCCGGGTCTGTGTGATTTGTGGGTTATTCTCTTTCCAGCGGATGAGACCAACGGCCCGTTCGTAGGGCGTCAGGCTTCTCGCCCCCGTGTTCTCTGCCAATGTCAATAAGTGGATGTTGTCGCTGGCCTTGGCGACGATAGCGGGGATGGTTTCATGACTGGCCAGCTCGGCTGCGGCTTTGCGCCGGTGCCCGAAGACCACATTGTATACCTGCTCCCCCTGGGAGTCACTTTCCCGGGACACCATGAT
>DAOUEL010000040.1:0-21615 GCA_034430595.1 Anaerolineales bacterium
ACGCGCAGCAGCAGAGCGGGATCGGCCTGGTTGAGTTCAACCGGTGTGGTGCGCAAATGATCATCGGCGTAGCACTGCTTCGGATCGCGATCCAGCGGCAGCCTGCCATCCGCTTCAAAGTGGAGTTCTTCCAGATCGAACCCGTAATCGCGCAGCAAGTAGGAAGCCTCGTACAGCCGCTGCTGGCGAGTAACGTTTTCGGGGGGATGGTTCTCGAGCGGTGTGTCCGGCACCGGGTTGAAGGCTTCGAAATATGTGCGCCGAAGTTTCAACTCCCGGAAGAGCCACGCGGCTGTGCTCAACAGTTCGAGGTCGCTCTCGCCGGCTGCCCCGACGACAAACTGGGTCGTGGTGGATGCCCAGCGCCCTTTGAAAGCCCGTGCCGGCGAGGCCTCGCGCCGGATCTCCTCCGCCCAGCGCAGCGGTGCGAGGAGTTCCCGGGTGAACTCCTTCTCCGGAGCCAGGGTGACCAGGCGCTCTGGATTGGGCGCTTCAAGATTGACCGACACCCGGTCAGCGAGCTCCATCGCCCGCTGAACCTGCCCCCGTTCCACCCCTGGCATCAGCTTCAAGTGCAGGTAACCGCGAAAACCAAGCTGCCGGCGAAGGATCTCGGCGCAATCGAGCAGCTTGTTCTGTGTGTTCGGCCCGCCGGCAAAAATGCCGGTCGAGAGGAAGAGTCCTGAGACAACCCCGGCTTGCTGGGCATCCATGAATACTCCCGCCATCTCCTCCGGTTTGAGCGTCACGCGCCGCATGTCCCGGCCGGCACGGAACGAACAGTAACGGCAGCCGCGTTCGCAGGCCGTGGTCAGCATCGCCTTCAAGAGCGGAAAACGTCCCCCGCCAGGAAATGCGGCTCGATAGACCGGGATCGTGTGGCCGCGAAATTCAACGCCGGTCGCATTCAACCCCGCTTGAACTTGCCCGGCGCATCTCGTCCCACCGGATGCCTTCTCGCACCCATCCTGTTCGAAGATCGCCGCCTGGGCTGTGAAGGCAAGCTTATCGACCGTGTTCATCAGATCAAGAATAGCACATATGTTCTATTGAATCAATCCCCCTTCTGGAGTGCCGAGGAATTAAGGTCGGGGTAAGATTTGGGCGGCATAATTGTCAGGTGACACCCTCGAGCTGGATGATGAATTCCTGAGAGTGAGTATAGAAGCGAGTGCAGAAAGAAATAGAACAGGACCACCTGGCGTAATGCAATGACAAAACCGTTGATCCTGGTTGTCGATGATGAGGATACCGTCCGTGAAGTCCTGCGCCGCTACCTCGAGCGGGAGGGCTACCTTGTTGCGGAGGCGGCCAACAGCCATCAGGCGCTGCAGGTCACCCGGGAAACGCCTCCGGCGCTGGTGATCCTGGACTGGATGCTGCCCGGTGCTGATGGCCTGGAGGTCGCCGATGAGCTGCGCCGGCTCCTGGCCGTGCCGATCATCATGCTCACCGCCAAGAGTGCCCAGCACGACCGAATTCTCGGACTGGAACGCGGCGTGGACGATTATGTCGTCAAACCGTTCAGCCCGCGCGAACTCGTGCTGCGTGTGGGGGCTGTCCTGCGGCGTTCTTCCGAGGTGCACGAAGCAGTCACTGAGCCCCTGGCATGTGCCGGGATGGTGCTTGATCCTGGCACGCATACCTTGAAGATTGGTGAGCAGGAGATCGATCTGACAGCAAAGGAGTTCGACCTGCTCTACCACCTCATGCGCCACCCACGGCAGGTGTTTTCGCGCGATCAGCTGCTCGACCAGGTGTGGGGGTTCGAGTTCTACGGTGACCCGTCTACGGTGACGGTTCATATCCGCCGCCTGCGCGAAAAACTTGAGCCCGACCCCTCCAATCCGATCTACTTGCTTACGGTCTGGGGAGTGGGCTACAAGTTCCAGGATAGCCAATGAACGAAAGAAAATCCCAAGCCCTGGCACTCTTCCTTGGTGCCTTTGCTCCGCTCTTGATTTTTGTCGTCCTGGTGTTCGTCATCATGCATCCACCGTGGAGCGATTTGCGCCAGCTGGCACTCTCTTCCGGGCTGACCGCATTGCTCTCTGCCGGGATCGGCTATGTCACCCACCGCACGGGCCTGTGGCGGAAGCTGGGCAGCCTCAGCCGCACGATCACGCTGGGCTACATTCTGACCGCCGCGTTGATGCTGCTGAACGTGTGGGTCACCGCAGGACTGATGTTCATCAACAAGCATGACCTGGCACTGGCCGGGCTGCTGCTGATCTTCGCCAGCGGGATTTCAATCGCCTTTGGAGCGCTGCTCTCGCAAACACTGTCCCGGGCTCTGGGGGACATCGCCCGGGCGACGCAGAAAATCAGTCAGGGCGATTTCGCCGTGAGAATAGAGGAAAGCGGACGCGATGAAGTTGCCAGCCTGGCGCTGGCCTTTAATGAGATGGCCCGGCGCCTGCAGCGGGCTGATCGCGAAGCACGCCGCATCGAAGGTGCCCGGCGGGATTTCGTCGCGTGGGTATCACACGATCTGCGAACACCCTTAACCTCGCTGCGGGCGATGATCGACGCGCTCAGCGAGGGTGTGGTCGCGGATGACGAGACCAGGGATCGCTACCTGCGCCAGTGCCAGATTGAAATAAATGCCATGAGTGATTTGATCGACGAGTTGTTTGAGCTTTCACGGCTTGATGCAGGTGAGCTGACGCTCGAGTTTCAAACTGCTTCACTCTCCGATTTGATCTCTGATTCCATTGGCAGCTTCCGGGCCCGCGCCGTCGAAAAAGGCGTCGATCTAGACGGTCAGGTTGATGGCGATGTGGACCCGGTACGAATAGCGCCGCGTGAAATCGGGCGGGTCCTGCACAACTTGCTGGACAACGCGCTGCGGCACACGCCCCCGGGCGGCCGGATTGGCGTTCACGCCCAGCGCATGGGCGAGACGATCGTTGTGGCCGTCAGCGATAACGGTGAGGGCGTTAGCCAGGAAGACCAGGCGCACGTATTTGAGCCGTTCTTCCGCGGCGATGCGAGTCGGGCGCGGAGTGAGGGCGAAGGCGGCGCCGGTCTCGGCCTGGCGATTGCCCGCGGCCTGGTCGAAGCGCACGGTGGGCGGATCTGGTTGGAAAGCGATCCAGGCCGCTGGACAACGCTTCAATTTGTCCTTCCACAACCAGCGGATTTACCGCAGAGCGATGGTATATGAAAATCGTGATTGTATTGGTGTTTGGCGTTCTGCTTGGAGCCTGCACGGCCAGTGGATCGCCCGAAGTCGAAGACCCAATAAGCGAGCCGGTGGCCATCCAGCTTGAAGACCTGGGACCGGCGCCCGAGCTCGAGAACGAAGTCTGGCTCAACACCGACCAGCCGCTGCGGCTGAGCGATCTGCGCGGCCAGGTCGTACTGCTCGAGATGTGGACCTTTGGCTGTGTGAACTGCCAGCGGGTGATCCCCTACATTCGGGAGTGGTATGAAACCTATCGAGAGCAGGATCTGGTCGTAATCGGCAACCACTATCCCGAGTTCTCGCATGAGCGGGAGCTGTCAAATCTAGAGGCTGCCGTGGAACGCTGGGGGATTAAATACCCGGTTGCTCAGGATAATGATGGCCGCACCTGGCGGGCTTATAAGAACCACTACTGGCCTGCGCTTTACCTGATCGATAAGGCCGGCGAGCTGCGTTACGTTCACATCGGCGAAGGGCGCTATGCAGAAACGGAGGCCGCGATCCAGCAGCTGCTGGCCGAACCAGGTGCTTGACCGTCTGGACTGCCCTCATTCCCCGAAGAGCGATTCGCCTTCCGTTGAGTTCGAAACGCCCGTTCTGGTGAGCGCCGCGTAAAAGTCCTGGTTGTAATCGCGCGTGCGCACTACAACTGGCATTGGCACGGCGTGCCCGAGGATTAAAGCCTGCTGGCGGGTGTCAAGTCGGGCGAGAACTTCGCGCAGTGCCCCAGCGCCGCTTACACCAGAAAACACGGCTCGGATGTCGGCATCATTATCAAGCAGGCAGGTAACGCGCGTGCCGATCTGGCTCATGACCTCATCTTCGATCCCGCTCGGCCGCTGGTCGACGATCAGCAGTGTGACGTTGTACTTGCGCAGCTCGCGGGCGATGGTGCCGAAGATGGTGTGGTTGGCGACCTGTGGATCGAGGAACTTGTGCGCTTCCTCGATCACGATCACCAGCGGGCGGGGTTCTTCGGCCTTCTGCCCGGCGGCCAGGTTCTTGAGGTGGACGTAGCGGGCATGGATGCGGCGGGTGAGGTAGTTCGCCACCAGGACATAAGCCGCCAGCGTGTTTCCGTAGTTGCCGAATTCGAGCACGACGCTGGTGCCGATGCTCAGCCGCTGAAAGATGTCGTCCACGGACTGGGTTGAGCTGCCTGGCACGAGAAATCCCATGCGCGGAAAGAACGATTCGAATTTGCGCCGGATAGCGCCCAAGGTGCCGGCTACAATCCGCCTGCTGTCAATCATCTCCTGCAGATCGTCCTCTGCGCCGGCATCGTTCATCAGCTGGCTGATCCAGCCCCGGCCCAGACGGCGGTACAAGAAGTAAAGCGCCTGGGCCTGAACGTCAGTCAGGCCGAGCAGTGCCGCCAGCATTTCGACATCCTCCGGCTCGAGATCTTCGTACCCGATCGTCAGGCGTCCATCGATCTTGCTGCCGCGGGCGCGCGAGGTGTCCTCGTCTAGCGTGATCACGCTCACCCGCCCGTCCTGGTAAAGCTGGCGCAGACCCTTATAGGCTCTCCCGCTCTCGTCCTTGACGCTCCACCCGTAGTCGTTATGCATATCGAAAATCAAGGTCGAGGCGAGCCCGGATTGGACGATGCCGGCTAATATCGTGCGCGTGATGAAGGACTTGCCGGTGCCGGTCTTGCCGAATACGCCCGAAGAGCGCTCGACGAAACGCGCCAGGTCGAGGTTGACCTGCACCGCCTCCATATCAAGCGGGGTGCCAACGAAGAAGTGTGTCTCGTCCTCCTCGCCGAAGACGCGCGCCACGTCCTGGGCCGAGGCTTCGTAAACATGTGAGAAATGGGCCGGGATCGTCTTTATCGGTCGTGGTTGATCCTGGTCCGCCTCGAGCATGAGCATCGGGCTGACGTGCAGTGTTCCGTAGGCGACCTCGCCCATATAGACATCGAGCGTGAAGCGATCGTCGCTTTCCGGCGGGCGGTGGCTTAATTCAGGGTCGCTCGCCTCAAGCGCGATGTCGGTGATCAACCCGAAGAACGTGATCCCGGTCTGGCGCCCGAGGATGACGACGTAACGCCCCACCGCCAGGCGTTCGATCGTAAAGCCCGAATCGAGGCGGACTTTAAGCCCGGTCGAGAGCGATCCTTCCAGCACCTGTCCCAGCGCGCGTTCCGAGCGGGTAGGTCCGAAGACTTCATCAAGCTTGGATGGCTCGCTCATTCGTTCAGTACTCCATTCCTCATGGGATCATTTTAGTTCCAGCTGTTCAACCGCCAGTTTCCCGCAGCGCGCCGAGCACCTGCTCCAGTCTCGCCAGATCGCCGGCAAGCAGACGCGCGATCGATCGACCGGACAGCATCAGGTAGCGGTCGCGCTCTCCCTCGGGACGGGCCTGAACTGCGCAGCGCAGCGCGGCAGCGAGCAGCTGCTCCGCCGGCACATTCAGGCTGGCCAGGATCAGCCGGGCAAAGGAAGCTTTTTCGGAAAACTGCAGCAGATCTTCCCCTTCAAGCAGGGAAACCGGCGCGAGCGTCAGCGGGGGTTGAGGTGGCAGGCTGTAGGTATAACCTTTCGCTCGACGGTACCCGACGGTGAGTGCGCTGAATTCGATCGGAGCCTGGCGGTTTTGCTGGGCATCTGCCAGCTGCTCGGAGGGCAGATCTTCGAGCGCTGCCATTTGCCTGGCAAGCGGGTCGTCTTCGATACGAATATCGTAGATGACGCCGATCACCTGCACCTGGCCGCTCTGGTCCTGGGCCTGGCAGAACGCACCAAAGGCCGGCAGGTCGAGCGCCGATGGCCGCACCGCCCCGGTAAAGGACTGGGTGCTGCAGCGTGTGATCCGTCCGATCGGACCGGTGGGGTCAGGCATTTCTGCTCTCCAATCAGCGAGGTCGACGCCCGCTGGAGGTTTGTGTCTTGGCGAAGGCTTTACGGGAAAGCGTCGGCAGCATGCCCTGCGTGGCAAGCTCCCGGCCGATCCATTCTTCGACCATCAACCGCTCGGCCTGAGTAACAACAGCGAGTTCGTGGGCGCGAATAAGAGCGTAAGGGTAACCGTTCGTCGATAGGCTCTCACGCAAGAGGCCCGCGTGCACACGGTCGAGCCTGGCCCGATCGCCGGCCACCCAGGCCGGAATCTCCACCCGCAAGATCTGGTTGCCAGGCAGGTGAAGATAGAAGAAATGGATGCCTTGCCCGACGGCGTGGAAGTCACGGTTGAGGGGTGAAATCAGGTCGAAGCAAGCGCTGCGGTGTCCTTCCGGGAGCAAATGGGCGAAGAGTTCGCGGTCGGTCAGGCCCGGGAAGGGCACCCGCGCTGAATCATCGGCACCGATCATTTCCACATCCTGGTTCGCCAGCGCGGCGAGGGCCAGCACGTTGCTGCTGCGGGGGCGGTCGATAATGCCAGCCAGCGCCGCACCACAGGTTTGCAGCCTGTTCATTGCCTCAAAATACGCTTTGAGAATCCGGTCGAGCTCCCGCTCCCCGGCCGCGCGCGCCTGCAGCACCATCCAGAGCAGCAAGCTGTTATCAAGCAGGGCCAGCACCGCACCGTCATGGACCTCTTCACACATATCCGCCAGGGTCATCATCTCCCCCAGGTCACGCTGCAAATTGACCCAGGCGCTCTCCACCGGCTGATCGCTCTCATAGCGCAGCTGCTCGGGTTCGAAAAAGAGTTGACTTTCCGTTCTTGTCTCTGGAGCAGATTGGCAGTCGTGCTGGATGAGGATACCGGCCAGGTTGATCAGGAAGAAGAAAACCCTGGCGTGGCGATCAGGATAGATCTGGGAGCCATCCGCGCCGATCACATTCAGATCCGGGACGGGTTCAGGTGGAGCGACACTGGTTCCCAAGGATTCCTGTGCAGGGCGAGCGCCTGTCCAGCGTGAACCGACGCGTGCCAGGCGTGTTTCGAGCTCTTCGGGCGGCAGCGCCAGCAGCCCCTGGTATGCGCTGAGCGCACGCTCCAGCAGTTGGGCGCGTTGGGCTTGCTGTTTTAAGAGCGATTGGCTCAGTTGTTGCACCTGTGGAAGCAGCTTCGGTAGGTCGAGACTCATCACCGTTGCCTTTCGAACAACTGTTCCGGATTATAGCCGATGGCGGCATGGCTGCAACGGTGAATGCTTGACCGGGTTAAGAACCGCAGTCTACAATCCTGAGCCTGGGCTGCCTGGCGGTTTGAATCCTGCCAGTTCTGCTTGTTTCACGGCACATGCTGGTTATGCTATACTGCGCGACGGTGGTACTCATGAGCCAGAGAAGGGCTGAACTCATACAACGCTTCCGGCGCACCGGCCTCGGATCGATCGCGGCCGCCCTGCTGGAGGGATTTTCACCCCTGGCGCCGCTAGGCGCGCAGGGTTTATTTCTCCTACAACCCCTCTTCGGGGGTGGGGAAACCTGGCAGGCCGTCGCCCAGGCGCTCGAGGATCCACAGCAGCTCGACGACCTTGCCGCAGACCTGAGGGGTGGGGCGCAGCATGGGCAGCATTGACCTGCTCGGTCTATTTGTATTAGCTGTATTTATCGTGCTGTTACTGGTATTCCTGGCGATCGGGGATCGCCGTCGGGCGCTGTTTCGCCCGATCCAGGGCTACGAAGCGTTAGACCGGGCGATCGAGCGCGCCGTCGAGGCTGGTGAGCGGGTTCACCTTTCCTTAGGCACCGGCTCTTTGATCGGAACCGACAGCGCCCCGGCACTGGCCGGACTGGCAATTCTCGGGCACATTGCACGCATGACCACGCTCAGCGATAAACCGATGGTGGTCAGCACCGGTGATGGAGCGATGGCACTCCTGGCGCAGGACTCGCTGCGCAGCGTATACCGGGCTGCGGGAGCCCTCGACCGCTTCGGTCCCAACCGTGCCCGCATGCTGGGGCCAACGCCATTTTCCTACGTCGCCAGCTTGCCGATCTTGCTGGCGAACGAAGACGTTTCAGCGCACATACTGGCCGGATCTTTCGGTGCGGAAGGCGCGCTGGCAGCCGATTTCGGCGAACGCAATGGCACCTTCGTGCTGGCTGGAACCGATGACGCCCAATCCCAGGCGCTGCTTTATGCTACTGCCAGCTACCCGTTGATCGGCGAGGAGATCTTCGCCGCCGGTGCCTACCTGCAGAAGGATCCCGCCCACCGTGCCAGCCTGCGGGTTCAGGATGCGGTTCGTTTCATCCTGATTGGCGGCATCTTGCTTGGCGGGTTGCTTCGCCTGCTGGGGATCAGCCTATGAAAATCGGCGCTTATATGCTCTGGGCTGCAACTGCAGTCGGCACCGGTTTGATCGTCCTCCTGGGCTACTTCGTGCAGCTGGACGCGACCGCACCGATTGGATTGCTTGGCACGATCTTTGGCCTGCGTTTGTTGATCATGCGCTGGGCGGTACTGCTGGCCGCGGTTGGTCTCGTCCTGGGCCTGGTGAATCTCTTCACCGTTCATTGGCGCAAGATTAGCGATCAGGAACGCGGCTGGGGTTATAGCGCTCTGCTCATCCTGACTTTTTTCATCACACTTATCCTGGGATTGGTCTTTGGCCCTGACAGCCGGGTTGTGCTGTTGCTCTTCAATGCAATTCAGCTTCCGGTCGAGGCCAGTCTGGGCGCGCTGCTAGCGATTACCCTGACGCTGGCTGGTTTTCGCACCCTTCAACGCCGGCGCGACCTGATCGGCCTGGCGTTCATCTTCACAGCCCTGCTGGTCCTGATCGGATCCGGCCCGGGCATCGTACCGAACGCCAGCCCGGGATTTGAACTATTCAGCGGTCTGCGTAACTGGCTGGCACAGGTCGCAGCAGCCGGCGGTGCGCGGGGTGTGCTGCTCGGCGTCGCACTGGGATCGATACTCACCGGCTTACGTGTCTTGCTGGCGATCGACCGTCCCTACGGTGATTAGGTAAATGGCTGAGCAACGCTGCCCGATGTGCAGTACCCTCAATCCGGCGGAAGCCGAAACCTGCGTCTCCTGTGGTGCGCGGCTTAAACCGCTGGTCGCAGGCGGTGCACATCCGGAAGCCGAGGAACCGCGCTTCGACGATCTCCCGGCGGGAGGAGAGGGGGAGCCGGACGAGCCCGACGACTGGCTGGCACGTATTCGAGCCGGTGTGAGCGAAGAGCCGGAACCCGAGCCGGAAGAACCACCGGCACCAACCTACTCCGAAACCGCCACCGGATCGCCGGAATGGCTCAGTGGGATGCGAAATGCCGAAGATCCCTACAACCAGGGAGGCCCGGACGAAGCAATCCCGGAGTGGATGGATGAATTTATCGCCGCCGGCGAAGGTGAAGAACCCAAGAGCGAAGAGGGCGACGATGTTCCGGAATGGTTGGCGCGCGTGCGCGCTCGCAAGGCCTTTCAACCGCAGGAAGACTCTGATTCTGGTGAAAGTGTGGACGACGATTGGCTTAACAAGCTGCGGAGCGTTCCGGAACCAGAGGAAGGTGCTTTAGAAGAACTGGAACAAGCCGAACCCGGCCTGGAAGGACTGCTCCCTCGCGAAGATCAACCCGCGGCGGGTGAGCCGCCGGTCGAAGAACAGATTCTGCCTGATCTCAAGCCCGGAGCGGGCCAGGATCCCTATCCTACTCCCCCCGCCATTGACCTTGGGGTCCTATCCGATTTGCCTGGGGTGCCCGGGTCGCCACGTGCGCTCGGTTCCCAGGCTGAAGAGCAGGAACCCGAAGCTGTAGCGCGTAGAGTTTCGGCGAGTGGATTCGGGATCGACTGGGGAGAGGGTGAGGGCAAGCCGCCTGATGAAGGGGTCGCCGAGGACGAAAGCGGGATGCCGCACGTTCCGGCGCTGGTCAGTGATGAGAGCGGCGAACGTCCGGTAGTTGAGATCGACGAATCATCGCTGGCATCGATCGAGCTTCCCGCCTGGCTGGATAACCTCACTCCCCAACCTGGGGTTGAGCAAGCCGAAGAATTCGAGCAGGAAGAAGGGGCTGTTGAAGAACCTGATCTAGCACCGGCTACGCTGCCCTCCTGGCTGGAGGCGATGCGCCCGGTCGATACCTTCCGGTCGGAAATTGAGATCGTACCGGAGGATGTGCAGGCGGTTGAATCGGTTGGGCCTCTGGCCGGACTGCGTGGCGTATTGATGGCGGAACCGGTTGTGGCAATCCCGCGCACCTCCTCGGCCACAGCTGCGCGACTAGAAGTCACCGAACGCCAGTATGCACAGGGTGAACTGCTGCACCGCTTGATCGAGGAAGAGCAGCGCGAATCGATGATCATGCGCCGGCCCAGCCGGCCCATTCCGCTGGCACGCTGGATCATCAGCTTCCTGATGCTGCTGGCCGTGCTCCTGCCGCCCTCTTTCAGCCGCCTGGGACTGCATGGTTTCTCGCACCCGGTCGACATCCCGCGTGAACTGGTCCCGCTCCAGGGGCTGGTGAACAGTGTACCCACCGATCGCCCGGCGCTGATCGTCTTCGATTACACACCGGGGTACAGCGGCGAATTGGATAACGTCGCCGGTGCGCTTATCCAGCATGCACTCTCACGCGCTATTCCGCTCGTCACGCTCTCCACACGCCCAACAGGACCACCGCTGGCTGAAAGGTTGTTAAGTGAGCTGGGTGCGCCCTATGCCGCCATCAATGGCCAGGCGTACCTGCATCTCGGCTACCTGGCAGGTGGGCCGACCGCGGTTCAGTTGTTTGCCATCTCGCCGCGTGATGCTGTCTTAACCGGGTTCCTGGTTCCCGAGACCGGAGGGGAGGCAGCGCTGGGCCTCGGCCCGCAGGCTCGTGCGGCAGTCTGGCAGCACCCACTGCTGTCCGGCATCAACCGTCTGTCGGATTTCGGCATGGTTGTGGTGATTACTTCCGGGACGGAGACGGCTCGCAACTGGGCTGAACAGACTCATCCCTGGATCGGTGACAGTCCATTGGTCATGGTGCTCACTGCTGGCGCCGAACCGCTCGTGCGACCTTATTATGAGTCGACGACTCCGTTGGTAAACGGGATCCTGACTGGACTACCGGCCGCGCTGGCTTACGAGAACCTCAACGGCCAGCAAAGTTCGGCCGGCGATGTCTGGAATATCTTCGGCATCGGGATGCTTACTGTCGAGTTAATTCTTCTGGCCGGTGCGCTGTACGGGGCGGCGGCATGGCTGCTGAGCCTGCGGAAACGGTGAGCGGGAGCATGGACTGTGGTTGAGTTCTCTCTTGATTTGATTGGCATGCTCTTCGGCGCCTTGCTGACCTTGATGGTCTTCAGCTACGTCATCAAGGATAACGTGCTGTTTCGGATTGCAATGTATCTATTCATCGGCGTGGCCTCGGGTTACGCCGGCGCGATCGCGGTTCGCAACGTAATCCTGCCCGCACTCGTCGATCCACTGCTTGGATCCGGTGGTCTGAACGTCCTGGGGTGGGAAGCGCTGGGTACTTTTCTTATCCCCTGGGTCCTGGCAATCCTGATGACTCTCAAGCTTTCTCCCCGGCTGGCACGTTTCGGCAGCCTGCCGATTGCGATGCTGGTTGGCGTGGGAGCGGCAGTCGTTGTTGGCGGGGGGATTACAGGGACCCTCATTCCGCAGAGCCTGGCCGCAGCCGATTCGCTGGCACCGGAGAATATCTTTCCCGCTACGGGTGAACCGCTATCGATCTGGCTCGAGCGCGCGGTTAGTGCACTGATCGTGCTGCTGGCGACGATCAGCACGCTGGTATATTTCCGTTTTGCAGCCCAGCGCGATTTGACCGGAAGCACGCGCCGTTCGCGCCTGACTGCCATCCTGGCCTACATCGGCCGGGTATTCATTGCGGTGACCTTTGGTGTTATGTACGCCGGGGCGCTGACGGCCGCGATTCTTATACTGGGCCAGCGCTTCGAATTCTTACGCCAGGTGATCAACACCCTGATCGGTGGGTCGTAGTCCTACCATGAGTACATATCTGGATGCCGATACGCTGCTCGCAATCGACGTTGGCACGGTCAACACCCGTGCCAGCCTGTTCGACGTCGTCGACGGGCGCTACCGCCTGATTGCAACCGGCCGGGCACCTTCGACGGCCGGGTCGCCGCTGTTTGATGTGAGCGAGGGCGTGCGGATGGCGATTGAGCGAGTGCAGGTGATCACCGGGCGGCAGTTGGTCGACGAATCCGATCTGCTCATTATGCCGGTCACAGGCCAGGGCTCGGGCGTGGATATGTTTGTTGCGACCGGTTCAGCTGGGCCTAAAGTACGAACAGTTATCCTGGGTTTGATGCCCGGCGTTTCGACACAGAGTGCGTTGCGCCTGGCTGATTCAACCTACCTGGAGGCGGTTGAAACCATCCACCTGCTCGACACCCGGCGGGAGGAGGAGAAGATCGACGCGATTCTCAGCTGCCATCCCGATCTGATCCTGATCGCCGGCGGCACCGATGGTGGGGCTCAGGACTCTGTGCTCAAGTTGATCGAATTGGCATCGATCGCGGTGAGCCAGGTGCCGGCCTCGGCCCGCCCGCGTATCATCTATGCCGCCAACCGCGGCCTGGCAGCGACGGTTGCTGATCGCTTCGACGATCGCTTTGACCTGGCCCAGGCACCCAATGTCCGCCCCAGCCTAGAGATCGAAGACTTGGGTCACGCCCGACTGGCTTTGGGGGAGGCGATCTCCGAAGCACGTGCACGCAAGATCCGAGGCTACGAAGAACTCGAGCAGTGGTCAGGCGGGCGCCTGATGCTGACAGCCGATGCCTTCGGCCGCGTCATTCGCTACTTGAGCCGTATCTACGATCCGGAGAAGGGCGTGCTCGGGGTTGATGTCGGCGCCAGCCATACTATGGTTGCCGCTTCATTTGAAGGCGACCTGCGCATGCGGGTTGAAACCGGGCTTGGCATGGGAGAGCCGCTGCCGAATCTGCTGCGTCACGTTAGTCTGGCGGATATCCTGCGCTGGATGCCGCGCGAAGTGAAAGCAGGCGACCTGCTGAATTACATCTACAACAAGTCGCTTGCGCCGGGAACGATCCCAACCGAAGAAATCGATCTTGATATTGAGCTTGCAATTGCGCGTGAGCTATTGCGGGTTGCACTGCGTGCGGCGCGCACGCAGTGGCCGAGTGGCAAGAACTTGAATTCATCCTGGCTGCTGCCGGCCATTGAACCGGTCATCGCAAGCGGGGCAGTGCTTGGACGGGCGCCCAAGCCCGGGTACGCCGCCCTGGCCCTGCTGGATGCCCTCCAGCCGACAGGAATCACGACGCTCGTTCTCGATCCGCACGGGCTTTCGCCTTCGCTTGGGGCGGCCGCTGCCATAGTTCCGATGCTCACGGTGCATGTGCTCGAATCGGGCAGCTATGTCAGCCTGGGCACCGTAGTCTCGCCGGTCGGCAAGACCCGCGTGGGACGGAAAGTTCTCAACCTGCGGCTCGAATATGACCAGGGAACCGAGGATATCGCCGGCGAGGTGCGTATGGGTCAGCTCGTAGTTCTACCCATCCGGCCAGGTGATCATGGAAAATTAACTCTGCGGCCAGAGCGTGGTTTCGATGTGGGTTTTGGCGGACCGGGGAAAGCTGGCGCGCTGCGGGTCGCAGGCGGGGTAGTTGGCCTGATCATCGACGCACGCGGAAGACCGATTGAATTTTCACCTGACGCAGAGCGCCAGCGCGAGATGAATTTGAAGTGGCTGCAGGATATTGGAGCTCGTACATGAGCTCTGGCACCGATCTTGCATTAAATAGGCCGATGTGCCATGTCTGAGATCTTTTTGCCATCCATCACTCATGTGCTGCCGATGACGGCCATTCGCCGCCAGCGTATCCTGCCCGTTCCCGGAGCGATCATGGTCCGCGTGAACGAGAAGGTGCAGGCGGCAGACGTGGTGGCTGAGGCCGAGATCGAACCGAAACACTACTACCTGGATATCGCCCGCGGGTTGGGGTTATCCCCCAAGGCCGCAGCCCGGCATATTGTCCCGCAGAAAGGCGACCGGGTGGAAGCGGGTCAGCTGATCGCCGGTCCGGTTGGCATCACCCGGCGCAGTGTCCGGGCGCCAGCGGAAGGGCATATCGCCGATATTCGTCAGGGACGGGTGCTGTTGGAAGCACGCGGTGAGCTGCTCCAGCTGCGGGCCGGTTTTCCAGGCGTGGTCATCGGCAGCGACGGCAGCCAGGTTGTGACGGTGGAGACGACCGGGGCTTTAATCCAAGCTGCCTGGGGTAATGGGCTGCAGGATTACGGTGTCATGCGCATGGTCGGTGAAAGCCCAGCCTCGCGCCTGCAGACGGATCATCTTGATGTGAACCTGCGCGGGGCCGTGCTTGTGGCAGGGATCTGCGATCATTCCGCACCGCTGCACCAGGCTACGGAATTATCGGTACGTGGCGTGATTTTAGGCAGCATGGCGGCAGAGTTGATCCCCGTCGCCCGCAAGCTGCCCTATCCAGTGCTGCTAATTGAGGGCTTCGGTGAGCAGCCGCTCAACAGCCTGGCGTACCATCTCTTGATCAACAATGTCGGGCGTGAGGTTGCTGTCGACGCAGGAAGCCCCTGGCCGCAGCCCGGCTATCGGCCGGAAGTCGTCATTCCCCTGCCGGCGAACCGTCAAGTCGCACTGCCGGAAGATGTAATTGCGTTGAAACCCGGCCGGCGGGTACGAATCTTGAAACCACCCTACCAGGGCGAGGTCGGCCTAGTGCGAGAGCTGCTGACCGCAGCGATAAGCTATCCCAACGGTGTGCGTGCCAGAAGCGCCGCTGTTGAAATTGAAGGTGTCGGAACGACGAACGTGCCACTGGCGAACTTGGAGATCTTACAGTAAAAAGAGCGGGCAGGCGGGCACGCACACCCATCTGGTTGGGGCGAAAGCGGCCTGGACGCTGAGGAGTAGAGACGATGGCAGAAGACTTTGACGTAGGAGCACCGCTGCCTGAGGAGTCATCCAACCGCACATTTGTGATGGCTGCGGGTGGCCTCGGGGCGCTGCTGGTGTTGAGCATGATCTGCCTCGCGGTATACGCGCTGGTCGTGGCGCCTCGCCAGCGAGAAGCGCGTGCCACCGAGGTGATCGAGGTCAACTTACAGAACACCCAGCAAGCGCAAACGCAAACGGCGGCTGTCGTGCAGTTGACGCCCACGCGCACGCCGACCTCCACACCGACGGAAGAGCCCACCGCAACGGTCACGCCGACCCAGGTCGTGGTTCTGCCGACCAGCACGGCGACGCCCTTCCTGACCCTGCCAACGCTGGCGCCGGAAACGGCGACTGCGGCTGCACAGCAGACGCTGGCTGCGGCGCAGGGTGGGGGCGGGGCAACAGCTACCGCGACGGCGACGGCCCTGCCGGCGACCGGCTTTGCGGATGACATCGGTGTGCCCGCTCTGGCCTTGATGGGTGGAGCATTGCTGGCTGTGATCTTTATAGCTCGCAGTCTGCGCACACGTTCGACCTCCTGACGGAAGCGCCTCGCCGCGCTTTTCCTTGAGGACCGTCCGGGCAGGGTCAGCCTAATGTTGGCCCTGCCTTCATGTACGGAGTATCCATGCCTCAGCCCGAGTTCCCGTTCAAAGAAATGCGCGAGCGTGTGCTCGCGGACATGGCTGCGGGACATTGTGTTTCGATTATCGGGTTAAGTAATACCGGGAAGTCGATGTTGATGCGCTCGCTGGTCGACGAAGAATCGCAGCGCAGCTATAAAAAGATATCCGGTCGGGAAGGCTATCTTGTTTACATCGACTGCAACCGGGCTGTGGCGATCTCCGACCAGGCTTTCTACGAGGTTGTGCTTCGTTCAATCCTGGAGAACTTGAGTGGACGGATTAAGAGCACCCTCATCCCGACACTGCGTGAACACCATCAGACCATCACTGAAGCCGACAGCTCCTTCACGGCTTCGCTCTCCTTCAACCTGGCGCTATCGGATCTTTGCGAGCAAGTCGAACAGGATCTATGCCTGTTGTTCGACGAGTTCGGTGAGATCTACGCTGACCTTGATGAGCGGGCTCTGCTTAATTTGCGGGCCCTGCGCGACCGCTTCCATGATCGTCTGGTCTATGCTGCCGCCACCGAGCGCAGCTTATCCGAGCTACGCGGCGAATCCGTTGAGGATGAATTTGCCGAGCTGTTTTCGCGCTTCACCTATCCCATGCCTTTGCTGACTGAGGCCGAGATGGAACTTCTTCTTGACCGGCTCGATTTGAGCGGGATCCCGGCCGCCGCCCGGAGCAAAATTCATGAACTGGCTGGCGGCCATCCGGGCATGTTGATCGCCGTAGCGCAGCTGTTGGCAAACGCTTCCCGAGATCGAAAAGTGGATCCAGAATACCTGGCACGAGTTGAGCCACAGCCGCGTGCCGAGTGCCTCAAACTGTGGAGCCAGTTGGAAAATAACGACCGGGAAGCTTTGATCAGTATCGTCCTGGAGCCAAATGCTGGCCTGCCACCGCGCCAGATCCACCGCCTGGAAAGACTGGGTCTCCTGCGTGAGGGAAAGCCCTTTTCTCCGATCTTTACGGATTTCATCGCTCGCAAGGGGCGCGGCGCCGAGGTAGAAGCACAGGGTGTTTTCCTAGACAGCGATTCTGGCGATGTCTGGGTGGAGGGTATTCGCGTGCCGGTTCTCACCGACCTCGAATACCGGCTGCTCGATCTGCTCTATACCCGCCGGGACAAGTTGACCGATAAGTATCAAATCGTGACCGCCGTGTGGGGAGAGGATTACCTGGGCAGTGTCGATGATGCCCGAGTTGAGAAACTGATCAGCCGGCTGCGGAGCAAGATTGAACCCGACCCTTCCGAACCAAGCTACCTGATCACGCGCCGCGGCCGGGGATACAAACTCCTCTCAGCATCGGGGAAGAGTTGAAACGGCTGCAAGTAGTACGAGCGGCAAGCTTGCTTTTTTCACCCTCCGTCGTATCTTGTTAGCAAACCACGCCGTCATCCGGTATATTGCTGGGTAGGCAAGGCGTTTTCGAACGCGGCCTTGTTCGAATTGTAATTCTGCACTAAGTTCACCGAGCCGGTCTCAAGGGGCGGAATTGGCATTATGGCAGAACCATTGATTATGGTAGTTGAGGACGACCTGGCCCTGCTGGAAGGTATTCGCGAGCTGCTCGAACTCAGCGGATACCGGGTGCTCACTGCCTCCAATGGAAAGAAAGCCCTGAACGTATTGGAAGGTGAACGGCCAGACCTGATCATCTCTGACATTATGATGCCCGAGATGGATGGCTACGCGTTCCATACTGCCGTGCGAGAGATCGGCAGGTTGACCTCGATTCCCTTCATTTTTTTGACCGCTCGTGGCGAGAAAAGCGACATTCGGCGCGGCCGGTCGGCCGGTGCTGACGATTACATCACCAAGCCGTTCGATGATGAAGATTTGCTGGCTGCAATTCAGGGCAAGCTTTCACGCTTTGAGGCCGTTCGAACGCAGCAAAGTGAAGAGATTACCGATTTCAAGCACAAGATTCTACTTACGCTCTCACACGAGTTTCGAACGCCCTTGACGTACATCTTGAACTATTCCGACCTGCTCTCACAGGAAGGCGGGGAGCTTTCTAGCGACGATTTTGACAATTTCATGGTTGGTATCAAGCGCGGTGCAAATCGATTGAACCGGCTGGTAGAGGATTTCCTGATTCTGGTTGAGCTCGAGTCGGGTGAGGCGCGCAATGCCTACAACTTCCGCCGGGCGCAAATCGAGGATACATCTGCCTGGCTGCGTATCCTGGCCCGACGGTTTGAACCAGAAGCCGAGCGCCGGAACTTGGAACTAAAAATCGAGGTCCCGGATGGACTGCCACCGCTGGTCGTGGATGAAGCCTACCTGTCGGACGCCATCGGCCGGCTGCTTGAGAATGCGATCAAATTTTCTGAGCCGCACAGCGAGTGGGTGCGCTTTTCAGCTGATGTCGAAGGTGGCAAGTTCATGATTCGCGTGCAGGATCAGGGAGTGGGGATCGCCCGCGAGGAACTCGACCGTTTATTCGACGTCTTTCACCAAATAGATCGTGCCAAGCGTGAGCAGCAGGGCACAGGCTCTGGCCTGGCGATCTGCCGCGGCATCGTTGAGCTGCACGGCGGGCAGCTTGATGTAGAGAGCGAAACCGGGCAAGGAAGCACCTTCAGCCTGCTGCTTCCGCTTGCCTCAACGGCCTCCCCGGAATAAGAAACCCCACCCGAATTCCGCTTCTAGCTGCCGCTGCCTTGCGAGCCTTCTGCGACCTGCTGCCCGAATCCGAGCAGCTCCTCGACCATCTCCAGCTCACGTGCCTCGGCATAAACGCGCAGCACAGGCTCTGTCCCCGAAGGACGAATTAATAGCCACGAATCGTCGCTGAGCAGGTACTTCACACCATCCATCGTCTGCACGGATTCGACCGCTGCCCCGCCGATTCTGGCGGGGGCTGATTGCGACAGGTGCTCAACCATCTGCGCCTTGGAAATTGGCCGAGCCAGCCGCAGATCAACCCGGGTGTAATGTGCTGGTCCGACGGTCTTCAGGAGATCTTCGACCAGGTCTTCAAGTCCCACGCCGGACGAAGCGACGATCTCGGCCAGCAGCAATCCCATCAGCACTCCGTCGCCTTCCGGGATGTGGCCACGGAAGGAGATGCCGCCTGATTCCTCGCCGCCGATTAGCACGTCATCGGACATCATCAAATCGGCAATGTGGTTGAATCCGACTGGGGTTTCGATCAGCTCCAGGTTATAAGATTTAGCCAGGCGATTGATCATCTGCGTGGTGGAGACGGTTTTAACGACCTTTCCTCTCCAGCCACGCACTTCGACCAGGTACTTCAGCGCCAGCGCCATGATGCGGTGGGGATCGACAAACTGCCCACGACCATCCATTGCCCCGATCCGGTCGGCATCCCCATCGGTGGCCAGACCGAGCTGACCATGACCGGCGGCAATCGCCCCCGCCAGCGCTCCCAGGTAGCGGGAAATCGGTTCCGGGTGGATACCGCCAAAACCCGGGTTCATCTCGCCTCGTACTTCGAATACTTCGCAGCCCGTGCCCTGCAGCAAACCTTTGATCTGGCCTCGTCCGGAGCCATACATCGAATCGACGACCAGGTGCAGCGGGTTTTCGGCGATAGCTTCCAGATTGATCAAGCGACGCAGGTGGTCGAAATAGGCTGGAGCCGGGTTGAAGCGTTCGATCAATCCTGATTCGCGGGCGCGATCATAGTCCATCAGGTTCGGGCCGCGGCCGCGTGCCTCGTTGTCGTTCAAATATACTTCGACCCGCCGGCATTGTTCGGCAGCCGCTGATCCGCCGTAGGCGGCTTTTAATTTAATGCCGTTGTAACGTGGGGCGTTATGCGAAGCAGTGATCATCAGCCCCGCGATCGCTCCCAGGTTCCGTACGGCGTATGAAATGGCCGGCGTAGGAGCATCGGAGGTGGCCAGGTACACCTGGTAGCCGTTGGCAGCCAGGACCCGGGCTGCCTCGACCGCGTACCGGTCAGAGAGAAAGCGCGTGTCGAATCCGACGACCATTCGGTGCGCGTCCGGCACAGCCTCTAGTTTGCTCCCGTTTAACCATTCCTCCGAAGCAACCGCATCGGCGACAGCCTGGGTGACTAGGCGCAGGTTATGGAATGTGAAAGTGTCCGAGATGACGCCTCGCCAGCCATCAGTACCGAAATGAACCGGCATACGACCTCCTGGGTGGGGATGAATGAGCGGCGGGATTGTATCAGCCGGCCGCGGACGGGTCAAACGGTGGGGCTGTGATCAGTCAGGATAGCCGAGTGCGATCAGCAGGTCATTCAAATTCGTCCCGCTCGGACCGGTCCGCAGGAGCGCGCCGGCTGAATCGAGAGCGTGGTATGAATCGTTCTCATCAAGCGCCGCCCGGAGGTCGATCCCTTCTGCACGGATTAAACCGGCAGTGACCGGGGTTACGATCGCCCCCGCGGCATCGGTCGGACCATCCACGCCGTCGGTTGCAGCACTCATCACTGCCAATCCATGGCTGCCGTCGATTTCCAGCGCGGCTGCAAGTGCCAGCTCCTGATTGCGGCCGCCGCGGCCATCCCCGCTAACGACGACCGTCGTTTCCCCCCCGCTGATCGAGGCCCAGGGCTGGCGCGAAGAAGCGTTTCGGGTGAGCCAGGCAGCAGCCATAACTCCTCCGACAGAACGCGCCTCGCCCTGGAGCGGCTCCGTGTTAATTTCGCAGTCGAAACCAAGTGCCGCTGCAGCATCGCCTGCTGCCTGGAGGACAAGCCGGTTGCTCCCGACCAGGACATTGATTGGCTGCGGGTGCTCTGGTTGAAGTGGCGGAGGATCGCTCAGCGCCTGTTGGATCGATTTGGGTGCGGCATTCCAAACTCCCCACTGGGTCAGGATTTCCTGCCCGGCTGCGCTGCTGACCAGCTGCGGAACGGTCGGTCCTGAGCCGATATCTGCCAGGTTATCACCAATTACATCCGAAAGGATCAAGCTCACTACCTTTGCCGGCGCGGCGTGTGAAAGCAACCGGCCGCCTTTAATTTGCGAGAGCGCCTTGCGAACCGTATTGATATCTGCAATCGGAGCACCGCTCTTTAACAACGCTTGCGTGAGCTGGACCAGGTCCTTTAGTTCGATCCGAGCGAGTGGGAGCTCGAGCAGCGCTGAAGCGCCGCCCGAAATCAGGCAGAGCAGGATATCTTCAGGGCGAGTGTTACTCAACATGCGGACAGCTGCCTGACCGGCTTGCAGGCTGCCCTGATCCGGCAGCGGGTGCCCGGCAAGGATGGTCTCTATTCGCGGAGTGGAAACCGTCGAAGGCACATCGGTTGGGAGGACGATCAGGCCGGATGAAATTCGCTCGCCCAGCAGCTCAACCGCGGCGGACGCCATCCCTCCCGCAGCCTTGCCAACTGCGAGCAGGAAGACGCGCCCCCCCGGCGCCAGCTCAAGACCCTTCCCAGTGACCGTCCAATAGTCACCTTCAATGTGAAGATTTTTACGCACTGCCTGGGCCGGGTTGGCAGCCCGCATGGCAGCCGCGTGGATCGAGCGCAGATGACTTTCATAGTCAATGAATTTGAGGCCTGACATCTTCGACCTTCGTGGAGAACCGTTGGAGCTCAGGGAGATTGCAGGGCTTCAATCGCCGCCTGAGCGGCGCTGGTGGGAGCGACCCCCTCTTCCAAAACTGCCTTTACCGCGTTGTCAATCAGAAGGCCCAGCCGGGTGCGGACATCCTCATCGGGGAGCGGGTAGGCTGATGTCACCAGACTGCTTGCCAGTGCGGCCTCACTCCCGTCCGGCCAGTACGCAAGTACATCGCTTCTTGTGGGGAGCACACGCAGGGCATATGTCCACTGCCCCAGGAATGAAGGAGTCGAGAGCCAGTCCACCAGTTCAGCGGCGAGTTCGACTCGGGCTGGCTCTTTCGGGACGATGCTCCATGACCAGGTCGTAGCGAGCGAAATGCCCGTCCCGGACATCGTCGGTTGGGGGATAGCTGCCATGCGGGCTGGATCGAATTCGGCCAGGAAGCGGGTA
>DAOUEL010000041.1:0-3680 GCA_034430595.1 Anaerolineales bacterium
CAGGTGAAACGCTCTACCCGGCCCTCTTCCGGGCGGGTTTCGCCAACCAGAGCGCGGCAAGGAGCCGGGAGGATGGGCTTCAATTAAAGGATGCTTTCATCACCGCGTTGGCCCGCTGTGCACCGCCGAAGAACCGGCCGACGGCGGAGGAATTTGACAACTGCCGGCCCTATTTGAAGCGTGAAATCGAGCTGCTGCAGAATGTGCACGTCGTTTTGGCGCTGGGCCAGCTCGCGTTCGATGGCGTCCAGCGTACCTGGCGTGAGGATGGCTATGCTTTTCCACGGCTCCACTTCACACATGGAGCGTGGCATGATCTCGGTGCAGGGCTGCCGGTATTGGCCGCCAGCTACCACCCCAGCCGACAGAACACGAACACCGGCCGGCTGACCGAGGCGATGCTAGATGATGTCCTGGCAAGGGTCCAAATGCACTTGTACGATCGTGGTGACGCCCATGAGTGAGCGTGGAGCTGTGGCGCGAGGGGATGCACTGCCGGTCACCAGGCAGGGCTTGCTTAACCTGTTCACTGTGTACGTGGTGTGGGGCAGCACCTACCTGGCGATCAGGTTGGTCGTACGCCCGGGATCCGGGGTCCAACCCTTCACGCTCGGGTTTGGGCGCATGTTGATCGCTGGTGCAATCCTGCTGATCTGGGGTGCACTGCGGAATGGCCTTCAGCGACCGACGCTGTGTGAGCTGGCTGTGCTGGCCGGCTCTGGTCTGCTGCTCTGGACCGGTGCCAATGGCATGGTGGCCTGGGCCGAGCAGCGCATCGACTCTTCTTATGCAGCGGTGCTCATCGCCACCATCCCACTCTGGACGGTGGCCATCGAAGCCCTGCTCGACCGGAACCCGCCTTCGAAGCAAACCTGGCTGGCACTGCTGCTGGGTTTTTCGGGAACGATTGTTCTGTCGTTCCCGAGATTGAGCAGCTCCGATCCGGGGGATGCGCTCTCGCTCCTGCTGCTGATCCTGGCGCCGGTGATGTGGTCATTGGGGACTCTGCTCCAGCGTCGAAATCCAACCCGGATGCAGGGGCGAACTAGCGCTGGAATCCAGCTTATTTTTGCCGCGGCAGGATACGGGATCTTGATGCTTCTCGCCGGCGAGGCAATGCCAAAACCAACCCTTGAGGCGGCGCTGGCATGGTTATACCTGATCGTCTTTGGTTCGGTGATCGCCTTTACAGCCTATGTGCAGGTACTCCATCAGCTGCCCAGCAGCCTGGCGATGACCTATGCCTACGTCAACCCGGTGATCGCCGTGCTGCTCGGGGCTTGGCTGCTGCATGAGACACTCACCTTCACCACACTGGCCGGTGCCGCGCTTGTGCTGCTGGGTGTCGTCGGCGTGTTCCGGGCTCGGGCTATTACGCACTGATGTAATAGTTAAGCCATATGCAGAACAAGAAAGCCGTGGGCTTCTACCCCACGGCTTATACCATTCTGGGAAAGCGCGTTATCTATGCCTTCGCAGCGTCGAATCTCTTGACCTCCTCGATTCCCTTGGGGATGTTCACAAAGGGCAGCAGGATCAACCCCATCACGAAGAAGAAGATCAACGAAAGGATTGCCGGACGCAGGCTGCCGAATGCCTGGTTCACCAATCCGAATAGAAGAGGCCCGGTCCAGGACGTGCCGCGTTCGCTAACCTCGTAGAAGGAGTAGTACTCGGCTTCCTTCCCTTGCGGGATCAGCTGGGCAAAAAGGCTGCGGCTGATCGCCTGCGAACCTCCCATCACTATCGCGATAAATGCGCCCAGGATCCAGAACTGTAGTACGCGCGTTTCCCCCTGTAGCCCGAAGTAGGCATAGATCACCACGCCGGACCAGATCAACAAGCTGAGCAGGATCGAGTTCTTCGCACCCATCCGCCCGGCCAGCCTGCCCCACAGCAGCGCCCCGGCGAAGGCGACAAACTGGATCATCAGGATCACCTGGATCAGTGTGCCTTGATCGATTCCCAGCCCATCGCGGGAAATCGGTGCGGCCGCGAAGGTGGCCGAGACGGCGATGACAGTCTGAATGCCATCGTTGTACAGGAAGTAGGCCAGCAGGTACTTGAGCGTCTCGGGGAAGTTCTTCATCTCACGCAGGGTCGCCCCCAGTTGCTTGAAGCCGACCCGCAGGTAGGTCTGACCTTCCGGTAGCGGTCGACGGGCGCGCATGATCGGTAGACGAGCCCAGGTTAAGAAGGACCAACCCAGCCACCAGATCCCGGCCGAGGCCAGGTTGATGCGCACTGCCAGAGGTTCTGGAACACCCAACGACTCACTCGTAAGGTAAAAAGCCAGGTTCAGGACGAGCAGCAAGCCGCCGCCCAGATAGCCCATCGCCCAGCCGAACGAAGACACGCTGTCGCGCTGGTCTTCGCTGGCGATGTCCGGCAGATACGCGTTATAGAACACGATCGCCGCCCCAAAGGTCAGATTGGCGATGATGAACAGGATGCCGCCCAACCACCACAGCTGCGCCGTGACCAGGAATAAGCAGATCGTCGCAACAGCGCCCAACGTGGCGAACAAGCGCATCATCTGTTTGCGCAGGTGGGAATAGTCGGCGATCGCGCCCAGGATCGGCAGGAAGAGCACCTGCAATCCAACGGAAATCGAGACGCAGTACGGAAAGAACGAGTCCGGTGCGACCGGGATCCCCGCAAAACGAACCATATTGTCGCTGAAGCTCGCGGCAGCATCCGTCGCCAGTGAGGCCAGGTAAGGACCAAGGAAGACGGTCCCGACAGTGGTGCTGAAGGCTGAATTGGCCCAGTCGTACATTGCCCAGCCGCGAACAAGACGCTTGTGCTGGCGTTCGTCGACACCGCCCAGGGCGGCGCTCGTGGGTGCGGTCATCAGATCTCCTCCCGGTTGAGTTTGGCGAATTGATGAGCCCCGGTCATTGGGGGATGCGCAAGTGTATACCGAACGGCGCTAGGTGGAAATGGCGGCAGGAGAACCCAGGTGAACGACTGGACGAAGGACCTTAAATCAGGCTTCTAATCGGCGCTGATTCGCGACACGCCCAGGCATTGTCATGGACAATTGGCACCACGCTCAAGATCGACAACAAAGGTAGGTTCTTCTGTCCAGACTGTCATGATGGAGGGCAAGCTCAGCGTCTCATCGGGACAGACCATCGAGGCTGTTCCAGCGTTGGTACTGATGATGCCGAGTTGCAACTCGCTCTCCCCAACGATTTGAACGTGCAATTGAAGCGGATCAGTGAAGGGCATGCTGCATCCCTCGTCCGCGTGAATCTGCCCGGAGGTTGGGATAATCGCTTCGACCTCGTCACTGTCCTCAGGAATAGTAAACTCGAATTCCCCTTTTGCCTCGCCCGTATTACCAAAATCCGTCCAGGTTCCGGAGAGGTTGAGTGTTCCCAACCAGGGTCCTCGGATACCGCCACAGCTATGTGCCTCGCCCGTCATGGTTACCATACCGGAGACAGTGCGGCTGAAGCTGAAGGAAAACCCTTTGCATTCGTCGGGAGTTTCGCCCCCGAGAGCCTTCAGAGCCTTCGTGGCCTGGGACCAGGTGGCATCGTAGCGGGATTGGCCTGGCCCATAGGTATCGGGGACTCCCAGGAGGCTGGCGGTTTGAAAGGCCAGGAGCAGTTTTGTGATTTCGTCGTGTAGATCCTGAGGGTTGGATAGGCATGGATCGAGATCCTCGATGG
>DAOUEL010000042.1:0-16472 GCA_034430595.1 Anaerolineales bacterium
CGCTGGTCTGTGGGATACGCCTGCTCGAAGAAGTGCAATACGTGCTCAGCGCAAACCGCCGCCCACAATGCGAGAAGCCGATGGTCAGCATCCTTAAGGGTGCCACCTCGACGGATGGTGACAAGCCGTGGGTCTCGGCTGCCTTTGTCATACATGATCATTGTGCCCATACTGGTGCCCCTAGTTTTGCCTAACAGCCTCGAGCTGCGAAGCCCCACGTTCTATGTGGGGAGGCGCCGGGGGACGCCCATCCGCCTGGTTTGCCGGGTCCCACAACCAGCTCCGTCGATTGGAATTCGCGCCGCATCCCCCCCGGTCGCCTCTCGAAGATCCTGCGTTCTTTGCAGGGCTGCGAGACGTTAGGCAGAGCCTTCAACGGTCTTATTTTGTAAACCTGCGATTCCCATAAGAACGCACATCATCGATAAGATCAAACTTGGCCAATGGCTATTTAGAAAATCGACAATTCCTTCTCCAAACCCGAACCATTGTGAACTTGCGATGAAAGCAAACGCAGCTAACAAAACCAAAATCAGCCACTCAAATGCCCCCTTGTAATCCCTCTGAAGGCGCTGACGATCTTGTTGTTCGTAGCCTGCTTGCCCTCCTATCAGGCCACCCAGAGTTGCGCAGGAAAGGACAATGGATAATAGATCAAAGTCTGGTAAGAAGAGAAGTGATATGCCGATTACCCCAACAACGAGAGTGAGAATGATCATGAAACGGTAAGTCACTTTGGGCTGGCTTGCGTCCACGATTCAACTCTCCCAACTTGGGCTCTGCCTCATGCCCGAACTAAGCCGCGCCGCGAAGCGGCGTTGGCTTGAATGAGTTGTTAGGCATGATTGGATTTTCCCCACTTTCTGAGTCGCCCGGTAAACCCTTCATCACCGCGGCATCAGCGCGAACACTCCCCAGCCCATGTATTCACGCGTGTAAGTGGCGTAGCGCTCGGGTTCCGAGGTCAGTTTGGTTCGAACATCTTTCGCGAATTCGTCCTCGGGGTTGGCTTCAAGCCATCGGCGCATGGTGAGCCATTTGGCTGCCTCGTATCTATCCCAGCTGTCTTGGTCAGCCAGAACCATTTCAACGACGTCGTAGCCAAGATGGTCGAAAGACGCGAGAAGTTCTGGAAGCACGAGAAAGTCGGAGATCGAGTGGACAAGACACCCTTTGGCAACATCTTCCGTCGGCGGTAGCTGCCGCCAGTAGGGCTCGCCGATGAGGATGATCCCTCCGGTGCGCAGGCTCCGCGCCAGAAGCTCGATAGTACCGACGACTCCCCCGGCGATCCAAGTGGCACCGACACAGGCTGCCACACTGACCTTCTCGTCAGAGACATAGCCGGCAGCATCGCCATGGATGAACTTGACTTGATCCGCGACGCCAAGTTCTTCAGCACGGAGTTTCGCTTGCTCGGTGAACAACTGGCTCATGTCGATGCCGATGCCGATGACGCCGTGATCGCGTGCCCAGGTGCACAGCATCTCCCCCGAACCGCTGCCGAGGTCGAGCACTCGGGCCCCCGATTCCAGACGCAGCGCCGCGCCGAGAGTGGCGAGCTTTTCGGGTGTGACTGGGTTGTGGATGCGGTGAGCGCTCTCAGTGATGTTGAAGATCCGTGGAATATCCAATGCAGATAATCTCCATTCGGGTGTGAATAGATTCAGTCACGGCCTAACGACAGCCTTCAGTTGGCGCTTGCCGCAAGCGTAGCGCTGCGGTAGGCGGTCAACTGCAAGGCCTGGTTAGCTTTAAGACTAGCCAAACTCACTAAAATCTCTTTTATCCAAAATATCCCTAATTTCTTTATCTTTTTTTGCCTTACCAGTATAAAAAGCGAATACTTTTAAGCTTTTTGGAAGTTCGCTACTTAGGATGTCATTAACTTCTATTTCGGTATTGTAAATTCTAAAACTACTTATGTTTCTCAAATTCTGAATTCCATTCAGACGCTTAAGGCCTTTGCACGTAATAATCTTTAAATCCGTAAGATGATCTAGTGGACGATTAATACTGATTTCTTGAATCTTTATCTGATCTTGAATATGTAGGTAAGCAAGCTTAGAAAACCGACCAAGATCCCCCAATTTTTCAAGACCTCGAACACGAATTATTTCAATCTTTGTTAGATTTGGATTATCAACCTCTTCAAATGACTCTCTACCACCCAAGATTAACTTAAGTGAATCGAGGGCAGCCATCTTGTTAACAAATTGTATTTTTTGTTTTTTACCAATTGAACTTAGAGATAACTTTTTAATCTTTGACAACGAAGCCAATACATCAATATTTTTGGTATGGCCAACAATAAAGAGTTCTTCAAGATTTTGGCATGCAGACAAGTATGATAGGTCAAAGTTCTTCTTTTGATTTTCGCCGATCACAATCCTGCGTAGTGGTTTTAGGTTTAGGCGAGATAGAAATTCCTTATCATCGAAATGATAAACACCAAATGAAAGTGACTTTAGATTATCTAGTCTACCGAGCTCTTCATGATTTTCAATATACTGTAGACAGTCTAAAGATAAATTCGCAACACTTGGCAAATATCTCAAAACCTCAACATTAAACGCTTTCTTATAATGGCCATAAAATCTTACTTCTAACTCTTCACCATAAAATTCGCATAAGCCATCTATCTCGCTGAGCAATGAAGGAGAATAAAGATCGTCAGAAAACTGAATGATCGGATTCCTTCTTTTGGAGATTATCGCATCAATCTCTTTCTTCGTAATTCTTTCCGGATTGTTTAATCGTTCAGTCATTTATTGAATGCTAACAGCCTCGAGCTGCGAAGTCCCGCGTTCTTTGCGGGGAGGCGCCGAGGGACGTACCCTGGCCAGGAATTCCCGAACCGTCCACCCGCCCCATCGCCTGCAAATCGCGCCGCACCGTCCGCCCTACATATTCTGAGCAGGGTCCCTCGCGAAGCCCACAGATGTGCGGTCGCCTCCTGCGAGACGTTATGCATCGTTAATATTTATATTAAGCCTTATATAGCCCATAAATCCATGGTCCAACCAATAACACCACCCCCAAGCAAGCCGATTCCAAGGATAGGTGCCCATGCTTTGGTGATGATGGCGTCCGGCAAGCTGAGAAGAAAACCAAAAAGCAGCCCGCTAACCCAAGGAGCAATACCAAGATTTGTTGCCCCAATGACGAAACCGATCGAAAAACGGTTGACAAAGGCTCCAAGAAGCGCAGATCGTTTATCTTCAAACTCCATTGGGAGCATGATGAGGACGTCCAATACTGCGAATATTAGTCCAGCAAGGATTCCAAAGGTAAACCTAGTCATCTTTCCCTCCAAAGGGTTTCGGCATTGGTATCAATGGTTCAGAACGATATTGCCGATGCATAACAACCTCGAGTTGAGCGGCCCGGCCTAGTCACGCTCCGATTTTCGCTCCGAGCTAGCCGGGCCCGCTCTAGCGAGTAGTTAGGCTGCGGTACTATATTCCTTTATTCTCTCCGCATGAGTTCATCTGGCGTCGGCCTTTGGAAAAACTCAATCCATGGCTTCATCATCTCGACAGATATGTAGAAGCTCCCGTGTGTAGGTTGTGAATTCCTTTCCTTGAGTCTCCTCAATAGCTCATCTTCCGACACATCTAGAAAATGAACTTCACTACTGGCTCCAAGCTGCTTCGCTCGAAGCCGATAATCTTCACGTTCTTCTCGTGCCCAAAATCCGAAATCGAGTATCACATTCGTTCCTAATTCAAGCACCCTACTAGCTATGTTCCAAAGCATGGCCTCGATCAGACTATGCCTGGAATCGTGTTCTGGCTCTTGTGCATCTTGACCAAAGAGACGCACATGCCACTCATCGGTCGTTAATCGAAGTGCTGAACAATCCTGCTCAAGCTTTCGCGCAAGTGTTGTTTTCCCTGAGAAAGGAAGTCCAACCATCAAATGGAGAGTTGCCAAATCTCTGACTCCTGCGTTTCCTAATAGCTGCCTAACGCCCTCGAGCTGATCGGCCGGGGCCACGCTCCGCCCTGCCCCCAGCCCGCCCTGAGCATATAACAATCACTCCAAACTCGCCCAGCATCCCCGGTCCGATCCAGCGAGATGTTAGGCGTCCATCATCGGCAATGCGTATTGGACCATTGAATGTGTTATCGTCACAATCTCTCCAAAGACCCTGGCTCGATTCGACGAAAGTTTTCCACCTACCAACAAACGAATCACGCGGAGGCGGTTGTTCGAATGCCTGAATCCAACTCATAGAGGATTGCGTCTAGCCGACTTCTGCCGGCTTCTCGAGCGGGCATCTTCCTCAAGACCTCGCGCGCTTCAGCGGGGGCGTGCTCGATCGCCCAACTCACCTCATATGCGGCGATGGATGGATTCCCCTCTTGATGGAGCTCGTAAGCGAGTGCGGCATAGGCAGCGGCCCCCAAGATGTGTTTTGTTTGATGGACATCGACGAGAGGATGTGTGTACGCACTCGCCGCCGCAGAACCAGCGGCACGAGCGGCGGCAGCTGCAGCTGGATCGCCGACCTCTCGGGCAGCGGCATGCGCTTGCATGGCAAGCGAGCGGAGCTTGGCCGCGCGCTTGCCCCCGCCGGCGAATTCCCGGATGCCCTCAATCGCCAAACGGGGCCGTGAATCAGACCCCGCACGCGTCTCAAAAATGGGCAGCACTCTCTCAGCACAATCCGCGGTCCAGCCTCCAATGGCCCTAAGTGAATCAATCTCCAGCTCGAAGTGCCTTGCCTGACGATCCACAGTCATTCCTTTTGCGATGGAGGCTCCTGAAACTACGAAGGGCTAGCGAAGACGCCTAACAACCTCGAGCTGAGGTGCCGGGGGACACCCCTTGACCAGGACTTACCGGCCCCACTACCCGCTCCATTGTATGGAAATCGCGCCGCACCGTCCGCCCTGCATGTTCTGAGCAAAGTCCCCGGTCGCCTCCTGCGAGACGTTATGCGATGTATTTCATGGAAATTAAAGTATCCCCCCTTACTTGAGTGAATTTAGCCTATGTCGAGAGAAATTAACAGACCCTGTTTTATACGTTCCATGATCTCTGATTCAAGGGCACCTATCCTCCGAACAAAACGCTGATCAGTTATGGACCGTACCTGGTAGGTATCAGCTGAAGAGCTTTTAGTTAATCCATTTTGAGGCGTTGGTTCAATCTTTACATGCCATGCCGCTCGGGCAAAGTTCTCTTTCCATTCCGTAATAGGCACAACTATTTTCAATGGAAGGCGCGATAGAGCATCCCGGCTTACAATAACGCAGGGGCGGATTTTCTGCATCTCCGCCCCAATTGTGGGATCAAGATTAATCTCCCAGACCTCCCCCCTATTCATGCGAATTCCTCACCATCAAGATCAGAAAATGCTGCTAGCTCCTTATCGGTTTCATACAACGAAAGCAAGGAATCTGCTGCTTCAGCAAGTAGTTGATCTTGAGTTCTCTCGCATTCTCTTTCAACAGCCTGGCGGACAAATGCAGACATAGTCATGCCCCGGTCTTCCGCATTTGCCGCAAGACATTCGATCAGCGATTCGCTGACTAATATATTCAGTCTCCTGGTCTTCGGAGTTTCATTAGCATACATGATGCGCCTCCGTTGTGCCCATGTTACCTACACAATAATAATACATAAGTATTATGTGCATGTCAAGTGATGTATAGACAGAAATTAATTTCGATATCTGAAATAGCAGACATCGCATAACAGCCTCGAGCTGAGGCGCCGGGGTTTTCTACTAGGCTGGCAATTCCCCACCCGCCCACCCGCCCCATCGCGTGCAAATTGCGCCGCATCCCCGGTCGCCTCCTGCGAGACGTTACACCGCCTAGTTATCTATGAAAAATATGCCAGCGAATTCGGTCAGAGCTTTAGCTACCTCGTACCTTATCAACGCAGTAATCAATGAAAAACTAATAGCTACAAGGATGGTGGAAACTAGCAATATCTCTCGATCACCAAAGGATCTAAGCATGCCTATCAGGAAATATGCTAGAAATGAAATCACGAAGATTGAGCCAATAATGTACATATTACGACGTGCAATTTTTAAGCGGGTCTGAAGAAGTCCTATATCGTGGGGTTCCATATGACCTCTCCTCATTGGCAGGATCGAATATCGCACCAGAAAGATCCCTCTATGAGATTATATTCAGGCGGTGTAACAGCCTCGAGCTGAGGCGCCGGGGGATTTACCTTGGCTGCGAATTCCTGCCGTCATAACCCGCCCCATTACATACAAATTGCGCCGCATCCCCGGTCGACTTCTGCGAGACGTTAGCCGGCGATAATTTCATTCAGGCCTTCAATAAGTTGAACAATCTCTTCCGGTTTGATTTGGCCAATCCTATCCCCCAATCGAGAAGTAGACAAAGTCCTAACCTGGCTGATCTTCACCCAGGACTGTTTCGGCAGATTGCCACTTGTGAGTTCGTATGTAAGAGGAAAGCCAGCCCTCTGCGGCTGGTTCGTTATAGCCAAAGCGATCACTGTTCCCGATCGATCATTAAAGACATCGTGACTGATAATAACAACTGGTCGATGTCCTGCTTGCTCATGCCCGCGTACTGGATTGAGATCAGCCCAGTATATTTCCCCTCTTAATATTCGGGCCATTCCGATAAATCCCCTGCTAGACCCTCATCGGCTAGAGCCTGTTCGAACTTGGGATCCAACTTGGCGGACTCACGTGCAAGACGTGTATGCTCTATTTTCGACAGTCGCTCCTCAACAGCTTTTTCTACAGCATTGCTTCGGCTTGAATATTGACCCTCCGCGACTAGCCGATCCAGTCGGCTAAGTAGATCCTTCTCGATTGTCACTGCAACTTTCTCTTTTGGCATTACACCCTCCGGTATGATATATTATCATACTATGGATTCCTAATGCAATAAAGGAATCGCCATGCTAACAACCTCGAGCTGAGCTGCCGGGGGACGCCCATCGGCCAGGAATTCCCTACCCCCACTCCCGTTTCTTAGATTGGAAATCGCGCCGCATCCCCGGTCGCCTCCTGCGAGACGTTAGGTGGCTGAAAAGTCTATTCCTCCTCGTACCCACCAACAAATCGCATGTTTTCCGTTCGGATAGTTCCGGTAGCTGTATCGCACTTGAATAAGCATGGACCTTCTATCGTTACAGGGCCAACCATCGCTAGTGCTGGGTGTCCGTCTAGGACAAGTTTAAATTCTTGCTGGTCCACATCTAGACCCCAACGCCCATAGCGATAGTGAATACGTGGAACAATGATTCGACGTGGCGGCTCTAGGCGAATCTCTAGGTCTACGTTTTGTGGCGCAGATCGAATTGTCCAACGATTGCCAATAGCTTCGACATCGAAAGAGTCCGAGTTGATGGTGATCTCATTATTCTCGATAGCGAACACCAATGCTTGATTCCTATCGAAAAACCGAGCCCTAGTAAGTGGCGGCGCTCCTGCATCCTCGGGAGGAGCAAAACCGAACAGGATCTCTCCGTCAACATCAAGGATTGAAGTTCCGCCCCGATATCTTATCAGGCCTACCCAGAATTCAGGAGCAAAATTAGCGCCGTCCTACGCGGCCCAAGCCGTTCCATTGGCGATGGCATACGGCTCCTCAATAGCTTGAGAAAATCTCTCAGCCGAGAGCAATCCCGATGCCTTCCTCGTATGGTCAGGTGGACAAAGAAGCGCGATACCAGAAGCATGATGATGTGTGGCATCCTCAAACGGTGGATCGAAGTGATCATATTCATAGATAGCCCCACCGCACACTACGCACCCAAAACCACAACGCTGCCTCACCTCGCGGGCCACGCCGGCTGGAATGTAACGCGACAATCCGTGCTTATTGGTATTTATGCTCATAATCTGAGATCGAGCCACCTAACCGCTTTGAGCTGAGCAGCCCGCCCACATCTCCGATCACTCACCAACCCTGGGCAAATCCGGTTGAATCTCGGGTCTGCTCCAGCGAATGGTTAGCATACGCTAAGGCATCTTTCCAACCCAACCAACTTGGATCTCTCCGAACTGGCCCAGCCGTTCGCATAATTCTCCTGTATGATGTTGGATGTGACGAATATTGTAAAACTGTAGCTGCAGTTTATCGAAGGGAAACCAATAGAATCCGGATTCAGCATTCAGATCTAGCATACCCACGAGTTCTTCAACTTTAAGAAATAAGCAAGATAATCGAGAATCTCCTCTTTTGCGTAAATCTCATCCCCTAGATCCTCTCCAAGCGAAACCAACTCATCCTTATGCTTTTCCCATGGAATGAAATCATCTTCAGTAGCATGAAAATAAAAATGTGTATAGAAAATCGCATGAAACGCGATATGCCAAAATGGATTTGTATATGTTCCATCATTCCAAAGAGAATCGGGACAACTCTCTACTGCATCTCTCAACATTTGTATTGACGCACGATATTGGGATTTAAGAATCTCTTTTGTTTCCACAGTCTTTCCTTTATTAGGTTCCTCGCTATTTTATAAATTTCAGTATAGGTTTTCGCACTTACTACTTGCTTATCCGAGGAAGCAATGTCCGAATAACGAGTAAAGGCTGAGCTAAACCACACGATTAAAACGAAAGCTACTGAAATTGCCTTAGCTGAGTGATGCATATAATTTGTCAATGACTATATAAATCGGCATAACAACCTCGAGCTGAGCTGCCGGGGTTCGCTATCTGGCTTGGATTTCTCATTTCCAGCACTCTGTCCCTGGCCTGCAAATCGCGCCGCACCGTTCGTCCTGCATGTTCTTAGCAGGATCCCCGGTCAGCTCCTGCGAGACGTTAGCCTGACCCGAAAAGAAGAAAATACAGTCCGTTTTCGCTTGCCCACAGATTAGCAATACCCAAAACAATGGCCAGAATAATCATCACAATCATTCGAAATGGGATTGGCTTTGGCAAAACCCATGGATCATCAAGATTTGATGCATAATAGCCCGCGATGACAAGCAATACGGGCCCCAACATAGCGAGCTCTGGATAGAATCGTCCATTAGAAACGACTATTCGAGCATTCACCCAAGAAAGCACAATTCCAAAAAGAAGCGTAATCGCCACAACCCCGATTCGCCTCGATCTAATTGCCTCATCACTTATCTTGGTCGGGTCTCCATCTGCAAGCGTTATACCCGTTTCGACATTTTTCCCGTCAATATAGAGTTCAGGAGTGAACTCAAAACCAGTGGAACGGGTTGCGATTATGCATTCATGGCCACTGATATCAAATTGATGCTTGGTGCCAGAATCCCAACGAATTCTCCTTTGCTCCTTTGGAATCTCGATGGATTTTCCATCTACTAAGATCTTCCTCTTGTATGATATTGGGTTTTGCTTGAATTCAACCCGATGCGATTGATCATCGAGGGCTATATCCCAGGTTTTATTCGCCATAAATTTCAATCCTTGAACAAGACCTTCTGTAAAGTTAGTGAATAGGTCAGGCTAACGGCCTCGAGCTGAGCGGCCCGGCCAAGACCCGTTCACATTTTCGCGCCGAGCTGGCCGGGTTCGCTCCAGCGAGTGGTTGGGCGGCGGGATGACCGGCGAGGGTTAAGATTACACTTGACCGCAGGCGAGGCAAAGTTGTGCCTGTATGACCCGCAAGGCCAAAGCGACACCATCCTCCTGGCGGATACCTCGTGCAAGGCTTTCGGCGTTGCGCCGATAGGCGGGATTGGATAGGGCGTCGATCAGAATGTTGTCCATGAGTTCACGGCTCAATCGGGTTGCCGGAGGAGAAGCAGGGCCGACACCAAGGCCATGAATTAGGCGTGCCCAGAAGGCTTGGTCAGCAGAGAAAGGAACAGCAGTATTTGGGACGCCGGCGGCAGCCGCGGCACCGGTCGTTCCTGCTCCGCCATGATGCAAGATGTAACGCATTCGGGGAAACAACCAGGCATGAGGAACGCCCTCCGCGGCGAAGACATCAGGGCCTCCTAGTTTCCCTCCGAGCACCTGAGGCGATACCCCGAGAAAGGCTCGCTGACCGCGTGCGCGGACGGATGTGATCACAGTGTCCAAGATAGTTCTCAGTTTCTCGGTGCGCATGCTGCCTGGCCCGAAATAAACTGGAGGGGGGCCGGATTCTAGAAAGCTTGCCAGCGCATCCGATGGCTCCCAGCCTACGCGGGGCGGAAGATGCCAGTAGCCGGTGACATGCGCTTGGGGTGGCCAGTCGGGCGGTCGTGGCAGGATATGGGGGCTGTAGGCGAACAGAATCGGTGTGACGCCGCCATCGAGGTTGTGGAAAGGCCAGGGTGCCAAGTCAGGGAGATCCGGGGCAAAAGCGCGCACCCTGCGGTAGAGGAGGCGGCCACCGTAGCGGAACATGGCCGCATTGAGGGCGTGGGTTCCGCGACGGTATATGCCGCCCAGTGGAAGATCAGGTAGCGCCACGGCGGGGAATGCTGAGGTGGGAAGGAAGACAGGAAAGAACTGCGCTGAGACGTCCGGCACCCCTCGCACGGTCGCTAGTGTGTGACCGGCGTCTGTCATCAGGAAGGAGTGAACTATAAGGTCGGCATCGCTAGCGGCCCTTTCCGCGGCGCGAAAGGCAGATTCTGCCAGCGGCAGGACGTGCTGGATCATCCGTACAACCATCAGCGGCCAGCTGAGGCCGGCACGGTCGGCGAAGGCCTGCGCGAGCGCATCAGGATTTCCTTCGATCGGCACCAACTCCAAGTTATGAGCCCGGACGAGTGAGGCAAATTGGGCAGGTGCTGCAAGCCGGACGGTGAACCCGGCGTTCTTAAGGCCAGCGCCAAGGGCTACACACGGCTCGACGTCTCCGCGCGAACCGTACGTAAGGATAGTGATTCGGGTGTTGCAGCCAGCTACGGTCGATGTGTCACCCAAGTGGATCTTCTCAGCAGGCTCTCGCAGCCGCCGCCCAACAGCCTCGAGCTGAGGCGCCGGGGCATTCTCTCTGGCTGCGAATTCCCGACCCCATCACCCGTTCCATCGCTTGCAAATCGCGCTGCATCCCCGGTCAGCTCCTGCGAGACGTTAGGCAGCATTCGACATTGGAACAAGGGAATAACTAGATATCGCCTGGCCTTATAAATACAAAGTACGCATACCCCAAGGATAAGAGCAAATATAAGATAGGATTTGACCACCCGATCCAACCCATGACCCTGCTGAATTGGATTTCCAGCGAAGCTATCAGTCCAATCACATCTTGCACAAATAATGCAAATGCAATCGCTTTTCGGGCATCAATTGATGCTGTGCGCCTACCAAACCACATGAGAGTTGCATAACCTAAGATTGAACCCCCAACGAGCCTTGTTGCCCAAACTCCTGCCTCATCAAGTTGAAGGCCGTAAAGTTTAAATAGTTGATGAGGAAGTAGGGAGCACGCTAGCCCAAAAAAAATCGCAATAATGAGGTTGATCGAAAAGAGATGATGGAGTTTCATATTTCCTCCTGTCAGTCACACTTTATCCCCGTCTTGTACGGTGAAGCTATTCACATATCGTCTTGAGAATGCTGTCATAACAGCCTCAAGCTGAGACGCCGAGACTACCCCACCCGCTAGGAATTCCCAAACCGCAATCCCGCTCCATCGCTTGCATAGCGCGCCGCATCACCGGACGCCTCCAGCGAGACGTTAGGCAGCAGTTTAGGGCTCCCTAATCCATGATGTAAGAATCCTTCTGTGCAGTAACGAACCAGTTGTGAGGCATGTCTGGATAATCAATGGGAATGACCGGTAGTGTCCAGCGACCATGATTAGCGTCAGGCTGTCCAGCTTGAGTGAGCCTCGCTTTCCACCCGTGGGTCGCGAGGAAATCAACAGGATCATCAAGCACTCCAATCCAGGGAGACCCAGAAAGCCTCTGCATCTCCAACCATTGCCGGGTCAGCGGAGAAGTGAGCATTACGCTGTTGATGATGTCGAACCCGAGCCAGCTGTCGGCTGCCGAGGACCCACTCACTTCCGCAAGCAGGGAAGTGACCGTTTCTGTTGGGAGGTAGAACAAAAAACCCTCTAAGAGCCAGCCAGTCGGCTGTTCGAGGCGAAAGCCTGACCGGATGAGGGGTTCGGACCAATCTTGTGTCAGATCGGTCGAGACGACAATACGCTGGCAAGCTGGAGTTGCACGAGCATCAGATAAGATGGAATCCTTGCGCTCGAGGACGAGCGAAACGTCGAGTTCGAATAGTTTGGTGCCTGAAGGCCACTGAAGGCGAAAGGCGCGAGTGTCATAGCCGGCGCCTAGTAGGACAATCTGGTGGATGCCAAGATCGCGAGAAATGTGCTCCAGAAAGTCGTCGAAGTAGCGTGTCCGGAGCACGATTGGAACAACACTTTCGGGCGATTTGGTGTCCATCCAAGCCAACCCGGATGCTCCTGCGAGGTCATGAGCCCAAGGATCATTGAAGAGGCGGTCGTCCCTTTGGGATTCGAGGGCACGGACAGCTGCAGTCCAAGTGGCAGTTGTAGCCAGAAGTGCAGAGGAAGATGAAGAGTCTGACATAGTCCTCATCCAAATAGACGAATATGACCAAATCTGAATAATCTCAATCCGATTGGCATATCCCAGATACCGCCTAACAGCCTCGAGCTGAGCTGCCGGGGTTCGATAGCTGGCCTGGAATTCTCATCCCGCCCACTCGCTATCTTGCCTGCTAATCGCGCAGCATCCCCGGTCAGCTCCTGCGAGACGTTATGCAGGCTAAGACGTTTCGTGTCCTAGCCAGTTGGCAATATCCGATTCTTGCCATCCCACTCCAAATGCCCATAGCAGAGCCTGAGCAGATTCATAGACATATGCCTTATAGCTATCTTCTAGTACTTCGGCATTTATTTCTTTTCTCAGCAATACCATGGAATTATCCGTTGATGGTCTTGAGAGAAATTCTTGCGCGAGGAGATTTCTCGAGGCTGGTCGCTCGTATTGGAGAAGAAGATTCCTTACACCCTGGAGCTCACTCGATACGACAAGTGGCCATCGAAAATGGATATTATTCAAGAATGACGAACTATACCTGAGAGCGACATCTATATACGAAAGAACTATATATGCAAAAATGCGGCTCTCATTTGTGGGCTTTGGAACTAGTAGTGTATTTACGGCTCTGCGAGAAATCAGAAAATCGAAATACATATGACCAAAGACACCTATCTCTACATATTGCGAAAATCCTGAAGATCCTCTTTCAGATAGGCAAACAGCAGATGGAATTGTTCTCCAATGATTCAAAGTCCAGGGGACTTTGCGATCAACTGACCCCCAGGGTGATCTAACTTGAGGAAGAGAATCAGCGATTTCCAGAAGTTTGCGAGTTGACAATACAACTGGCTTTTGTGGATATGCAGGTATACAAGAGACAATCAAATGGGGCGAAGATTCCCACTCACTCCTTGAAGTATCGTCTCCAAATTTGATTGCGGTTCCATTTGCTCGTTCTGATGCGCGTTTTAGGAATTGATCTCGAAGAAGAATACTGGATTCCCTTTGATCCCATAACCATCTCAAATCAGGCAACGATGCTAGCTCATATCCACGATTATTATCAAAAGATCGGATGTAGATCCTGGATCGACGTTCCACCGCATGGATAGCCCTCGTTGCTGCGACTCTGATTAGGGCAACGAAACGTTCAGTATCTGGTATCTGAATAACTGAATTCTCAGGCTCGACGGGAGGATAAATTGAATCAAATGCGATATTCAGAATCCTCTGCCCGATAACATCCTGTGGGCCAATAATACCCTCAGGTGGACAAATGGGTTCTCTACTCTTTCCTCTCTCCTTTATTCCAATTAATACTGTTCCACCTTGAGTGTTCGCGAACGCGGATAGTAACCTAGCTAAATCATTTGGAAAATCGGACTTGTAGTTCAGATCAATATCCTCTTTATGCTTTTCCTCGCAAAAGGTAAGTAAATCCTGATAAGTGATTTCATCAATTGGTAAGGAAGAGAGTGTCATCTTAGTTGCCTTCTAGATCCCCCACTGGGATATCTGCCAAGTTGCCTGCATAACAGTCTCGAGCTGAGGCGCCGGGGGACGTCCCTTGGCTGGGAATTCCTGCCCCCATGCCCTGCTCGATCGCTTGCAAAGTGCGCCGCACCGTCCGCCCTGCATGTTCTGAGCAGGGTCCCCGGTCAGCTCCTGCGAGACGTTAGCCGGCGCTTTGCCTTTCAGCACAGCACAACCGTACGAAGCCAGGGATATCGAGCCCATCTGACCGTTGATCCAGATAACGGCTATTAATCTCGGGCGCAGATAAATCCTCAAGAACTCGAAAGCCAGCTGACACTAAAATGCTTGCCACATCCTCCGAGTTTAACCGACTCTCCATCGGCTCCCCTCGACGAGTACCACCTTCATCGAGTACTTCGAATAACTGAAGATCTTCAACAGACATCGTCGTCTTTGGTTGGAAGTAGTCAAAGACCAATCGGCTCCCGGGTGTACATATTTCGGCAATGGATGCAATAGTTGCCTCGATTGCATCACGTGTAAGATAGCAAATTGTCCCCAACCAGGAAACAAACACACGAGAATCACCATCGAAATTGTTACGGGATAGAACTTCGGTGAGGTTCTCTCGTTCAAAATCAATGGGTGCCAGAATCAGTTTAGATGGCAAATACCCTAGATATGCTTCTATCCGAGCCTGCTTCCATTCCTGGGTTGAAGTTTGATCGAGTTCAAATACCCTGACGTCTACCTTTTCATGACGCAGTGACCAGGTATCGAGCCCAGCTCCGAGGACGACATACTGAGTACAACCCTCCGAGATTGAACGATCAAGCCAGTCTTCAGCATACCGGCTCCTTACAACAATAAAGGTACTGATTGGTTTTACTTTTGCTAAAAGAGGATTCCAAAATAGCCAGCGAAGTGGGGCAAAACGAAGGACAACACTAAGTGGCGGTTCAAGAAGCCAGATTGCAGCTGAATCTTCAAGGATTGGAGGGCGATATTTCATAAGGTGATATGCCCTATGTGCAGCGGCTAGTTGAGCAGTTTGGCTGGGTTTCACTATGACTCCTCCATTTGAGAAATTGCGCCGTGCTAACAGCCTCGAGCTGAGGCGCCGGGGTTCAGTCAATAGCCTGCTCGCCGGGCATCCCCATCATACAACTTGGATAGCAAATCACGCCGCATCCCCGGTCGCCTCCAGCGAGGGTTAGGCTGAACGAAGGTCGAAGGTTCACACAACATCTATAGTTGTGCCCTTAAATTAGACGAAGCAAGTATAAGCACTCGTGTACTCCAATCAATCCTACGTTGTTCCTTGGAGCGCCAATCATCGGCAAGAGGCATGAAAGTGGATGATGTAGACCGCGGACCAAAATCCCATAGACCGATGCTGTCATGATGACCCCAAATCCATTCAATCTGTCTTACCATAAGCTGAACCGAGTGACAAAATAGACGAGACATCATTTCAAGAGATGTAAACCATCGATCAAGCGGGCCAGGTTTTGTAAGGGTTGGTTCCTTTGATAGAGGCATCTCCAGATACCCTATACCTTCATCATATTGCCATAACCAATTCACGATAGCCATTTCAACTTCGGGTGGTAATAAATCTTCTTTAGAACCGAGGATGTTGAGAGAATATCGATTGTTGATTTTTAAATAGCTATTTTTTACAGAAGCGCCAGTAAGATCTAGGTGAGCTTGAATTTCATCCTGCTCAGAGTAGGTGCCCGACCGGAAAGTTCTCATCGCTATCTCGCGCCATAGGGCCCGATCTATTTCCAGTTCTTCATTCAACGGATCGATTAGGGAAAGCGTCGAGGCTAAGAAGAGCCTCATACCCGTTTCCCATCGATCGTTTTTCTCATGGTAATCTGGAAACCGATTTTCCCCACGCATGATCGAAAGGATATATTCTTTAGTTCTCGTAAGGACTGGATGATCCTGACCTAAGCCGAGGCTTATGGATCTTTCAACCGCAACTTCTGTGGAAGCGATCTTTTGTGAAGAGCTCTTGCTACGAGAGTGAAAAGCCCCCCATCCTCCATCGACCCTCTGGTCTTCAGTCAAGTAATGAACCTGCTTACTCTGTCCGACAAGGTTAGATACAGACTGCGGGTCCTCTCGATAAGGTGGTGCCAATAAGACATCGCGCAACAGACGCAAACGAGCAACCGGAGATGGTTTCATCTCCAGCAGCATCTTCGCACGTGATTCGATCGTAGATACGGATGTCATTCTACATACAAACGAGAAGCATTCAGCCTAACGGTTGAGTTCACCTGCATTTTGGAGCAAAGCGGAAAAATGTCAGGTGCAACGATTTGTTAGGTGGAGCTTGGTCGCCAACGGTCTCACGGCATTTTCAGCAAAGTATTTAATTTTGTTAACTTTCACCTAATATCGTTAGTCATATGCCAGACGTGTTTCCTCGTCTGTCAAGACGTGCCTGATACGTTCTTGCCAAATATCAGACTGCCAGGTGCCTAACGCTTGGTGGGTCAGGTAATAGTTTTGCGGGATCGGAT
>DAOUEL010000043.1:0-26407 GCA_034430595.1 Anaerolineales bacterium
GATTACGCCGTCGAGCACTGCGACGGTGAAAACATGTGTTCGCGCCACAAGCGGATCGAGCTAATCTCCAAGCATGTGGTGTTGGCCAGGGTCATCACTGGCTTCGTAGCCCGAGAGAACGAAGACCGCGCTCGTGACCAGCGGGCCCGGATTCCGCCAGCGGTGTTTGAGATGGGCTGCGAACAGGAGTGAATCGCCAGCCCCGAGGGTGAAGATCTTGTTTTTTACCTGGTATTCGAGCTGACCGCGCAAGCAGATAACAAACTCATGCCCGGTGTGCTCGATCATCTCCGGGCCGCTGTTGGCACCGTTCTCCAGCGTCAGGGCGAATGGCTCCACCCGGCCGGAGAATTGCTCACCGCCCAGTCCTTCCCATAGGCCACGTGTAAACGAGACGCGCGTCCGCTCGGCCGCCCGGACATAAACAACCTCGGCATGCTCTTCACTGACCTGAAACAGCGTTGTGATTGGTACGTCCAGGGCATCAGAGACCTTATACAATGTGCTGACGGAAGGTGAACTCCGGCCGCGCTCGATCAAGCTCAGGGCATTTGCCGACAAGCCGCTTTGCCGGGCAAGCTCGCGAATGGAATAGCCGCGATCTTCGCGCAGCTGCCGCAGCCTGATCCCGACATCCACTGAAATGGCATCTGAACCGGAAATATCCATTACCCCTGCATCTCTCTCTTCTACTTCTTTAAATCGCGATGAACAATGTATAGCACCCTTGCCTGTTTCCTGCCAGCAACATGCCTGCCAAGTATAATCGACCCATGGCCAGGATATATAACCATGGACGATCGCCATGGCGAAAGATCTATGCCCTTCCAGCTGAACACGGATCATGGGTCTGGTGGATCGGCCCGTTCGTGCTGGGTGCCGCTGCTGCTGAAACAGCCTCCCCCGATCTCATACCCCTCGGCGCAGCCCTGCTCCTGGCATTCCTGATCCGGCAGCCTGTGAGCCTGCTCGTGAAGGTCATGAGCGGGCGTCGTGCCCGGGCCGACCTGCCCGCGGTGAGGACCTGGCTATTGATCTATGGCTTGCTCCTGACGATCGCGGGCGTTATGCTGATCCTGTGCGGGCATCCCCGCGTGTACCTGCTGCTGCTGCCGGGCCTTCCAGTCTTTGGCTGGCACTTATGGCTCGTGAGTCGGCGCGAGGAGCGTGGCCAGCGCGGAATTGAGATCGTTGGCTCTGGGGTTCTTGCGCTCGCAGCTCCGGCCGCCTACTGGGTATGCGGTGGGAGCGATTCACTGCTGCCCTGGACGCTGTGGCTGCTAGCCTGGCTGCAGTCGGCGGCCTCGATCGTACAGGTCTACCTCCGACTTGAGCAGCGAACCTGGGAAGGCAACCGTGCTCTGGCAGGAAGGATTAATGCTGGCGCTCGCAGCCTTGCATACCACGGCGTAAATGTACTCCTCTCAATCGCGCTCAGCTGGCTAGGTCATATACCGTGGCTTGTGAGCCTGGCATTTGGGTTGATGGCCATCGATGCACTGCTTGGAATCCTCCGGCCGGCGGCCGGCCAACTTCCAACGCGAATCGGCTTACACCAGCTCTTCGCCAGCATCGCTTTCTACACGCTGGCCGCACTTTCCTTCAGTTTGTAGACCGGCTTCTTCGCAAGCCTGAGTTGGAACGCCCGATGCGGCTGGAACACGCACTCGATTCGTGCGGGATGCGGAGACAAGATCCTGCCCGATGCAAGGGGTGGATGTCAGACCGAGTACGACTGCAGCTCTTCCCAGGCTAACACGCGCAAACGACGCCAGAGCGCTTCATCGCGCACGCGCCGGGCGAAATCGAGCCAGGTGGGCTTAAAGGCACGCCAGCTGCGCCGGGGTAGGAGCAGCCACATGTGCAGTTCCAGCCCAAGGTCCCGGGCTAGGGCGCTCCCGACGAGCAGGGTCCGCGCTAACTGGTAGTGCCGGTGACAGGCAGGAGAAGGGCTGCCGGGGATTGGTCTGCTTCCGAGTTCAAGCTCAACGGACATCTGCCCCGCTCCAACTTCCCAGTAGCGGCAGGGATCGTATGCACCTTCTTCAGGTGCATGAATCTCGGGACAGCGTCCAGCCTGATACCTGGAGCAGCGTCCCAGCCCCGAGGTATTTTTAGCTTCCACGACGACCAATTTCGAACTCCCCCGCAGGAGGAGGTCGATCTCGGTTTTCGGGCCAGGACCATCGACCTCCGCCAGTATCCGGTCGAGGCCTTCAAGCCTATCGCCCGAGATATGGTAGCCCCAGAAATACGGGTTGAGGTCATCGTCCGGTTCCCGCGTCAGGCGAAGGGTTGTCCCCCATTCGGGCTGTAGGGCTGCCAGTGACCGCCAGTTGAGATGCGGTTTGCTGCGGGGGTAAAAGATGTTCCAGAGCAGCGCGTTTTCGGAGCGGGGCCGGTCGAAGTTAGCGATAACGCTCTGGGGTAAGCGGTCGAAGACTGGCTCTTCCAACCCGTAGAGGATTTTACGGGACAGCGGACGGCTCATTATTCGCTATCCAATGATGGAGCAGCCGCATCCAGGCCTTGATCGAGAGCTCTGGCCAGCGTCTCCACCAGCGGCCTCAGTGCTTGATCGTCCTGCAGTTCTAGATGGATGACGGAGTGTCCTGCCCTGGAGGCATCCCGCTGGGCAGCCCTGGCCGCAGCGCGTTGGACCGTGTTTAAACTCACAGCCATGGACGGGCCCATCAAATCACGGGTTTCACGAACGCTCACGATGACCTCGAAGGTTGAAGTGTCTCCTGCTTCCTCTCCGTGGGCTCGCAACCTGCCCTGATCGATCGTGCACCAGAGGGAATATCGATCACGCATGATGCGTTGAATTCGTCTCAACTTCTTCCTGATTCCTGCAGGCAGATGCAGGAATAAATTCAGCCGCAGCCCCCCATCCGGAGGCAGGGTTTTTAGAATCTGAGCCCAGAATCGTTCCGACGCCGGGTCTTTCGGATCAATGACTGCAGACTCGCCAACGATGCTCACCTGCAACTGCCCCGGGAGCGGCGTGGTGTCTTCAAATCCGCTTTTTCGATTCCAAGACTTTAATAAGGAATGAACGGTTCGCCTCGGGTCAAACTCAGCTGTCCTCACATTCGGAGTGAGCTCCAACAACTGGAGCGCTGCTGCGGTCGCATATTGCCACAGCAGAATAGTCCGACCCAGCTCCTCTTCTCTCCAATCAAGCTGGTAGACAAGGACCGGGATTCCGGCTTCGACCCAGCTGTTGCGTTTCTTGTCGAGCTCACCATTTGTCCGCAGGTAGATCAAACCCCGGGATTGATCGTAGACCTGCCCAGATCCGGACGGTTCCCCCGCTATGATGGTCCACGGGGTTGGCATCCCGCGCAGGCCGATGTCAAGCTGCTCGGTTAGCCAGGTACTCAAGGGGATGGCTTCCGGGTCGAATAAGATCGTCAGCTTGGTCCGGCCTGCTGTGTGCAGGGAAGCCAGGATGACAGCCAACTGAAGTCCTGGATGGTCTTCGATCATGGTTGAGACAGAGCAACGTCGCAGCATTTCGCGCTCCCCTGACAGGACTTGTGTCAGGTTGATCCCAGCCAGGGTCGCCGGCAGAACTGTTTCCGTATTCAGAGGTCCGTAAACCAGGCCAGAGACCGTTTCATGCGAATACACGGCGCGAAAACCGAGGGATTCTGCGATGTCAGCAAGTTCGCTTCCCGGATTGGTGACAGCCGCAAGATGCTCGCCCGGTTCAATGTCATCTTGTGATCTGAACCAATCCAACAGATAGGAGAATAGATAGTACGTCTCGATTTCATCGCGCTCCCAATCCAGGATTACAGCCAGCGTTTTTTCGGGCTTTAGACCGCTCAGTTTCTTTCGGCATTCGATTGGATCGAGGCAATTGAGAAGCTTGAGCTCTAAACCGGGGGATGAGGGTTGAAGCGAAGCGATGAGCTGCTGAAGGTAGGTTTGGCTTGCTGAGCCTACTAGAAGGAGGGTTTCGAACCGTCCCTCAGTCAGTGCCTGCACGCCTTCTGATGTCAGTTCTTGAACGTACCTACCCATTACCTGGGGCAGCTCCAACCAACTCAGTCTCTCGGGACTGCCGGTACGGTCACCCTCCCAGATCCGGCGATTAACATCCTTCGTATCGATATGTCGTAGAGTGTCAGCGACTTGATTCTGAATCGACCCTAGCTCGGCACGGTAGCCAGCGACCCAGGTCTGCGCTTCCTGGAGTCCGGCCTCGTACCGCTTCAGATCGGCAGCCGCGATCCGCTCCCTCTCGGCGTAAAGGATTGCGGCTACATCAATCCCCAGGTTTTCAATGGCTTCCACCTGGCCGCGTGAAACCGACATATCTCTCGTACGGGACTGGACGGAAAGTTTTGAACCTTCAAATCTTGAAATTTGTTCATGATTCAACGTGAAGATCGTGTCAGGGCCGAGCAAACGTTCGATGGTGCTTTCCAGAGGTGAGCGATCAACGCTTTCGAACTCGTCCCAGCGCAGTCTTAAAGGACGGCTCGCTTCAGGCAGGGTCGTTCCACTGCCAAGATCCACCTCCTGCTGGGCCATGATTAGATCAGCAATGGCCATCGCTGCCTTGCCCTGCAGCCATTCTGCTCTTTCGGCCTGTATGCCCTCCGCCGCCGCAATCTTCCCCAGGTGCCGACCAACCACCTGGTCAATCATGTTCAGGTCGATAGCGGCTACAGCCGTAATGTGGTTGACCGCCTGGCCGCGAGCTGCAAGCTGGCTGAGAGCAGTCCGGTGAACTTGACGAACCTGATGAAAATCCTGGAGTGCGAGGACCGATCGAATTTCGAGGTTATAACCCTGCTGCAGGCCTTGTTCGAACGCCTGAATGCCCTGCGCGGTACATGGGAGTGCAAGCACAAGATTTGGCCGATTGATGGTCTGCCAGAGCTCATCCATGGCAGATATTAAGCCGGCAGGACGCCTTTCGCAGATTGGCAAAATTGGTATGGAGAGCAGCCCCCTCACCCCATTTGACTGCTCATAGGCCGGCAGAAGCTGTTCGACCAGCTCCCGTATGCGCTGGACCTCATACCGGTAGAGAATCTCCTCCGCTCGAAGCCCGAGTTGAGAAAGACGGCGCATTTCCCGCTGCCCGCGGCTCTCCACCGGTGCCTCGAAGATGTTCTGCAATGGGGATAGAACGAGGCCGTCAAGCGGGAAGGATTCAACCAACTTGATCAGCTGGCCGGAAGCGGTCAAATCCCATTCAGGGTACTGCAGCCAGATCGACGCACCACCTGCGCGCACAGCTTTCATCAGATTCTTAAGTTATCGCGAGATCGTGCACGTTTTGAGCTGCAAGCTTGGCGCTCCTGCCCTTCGCTTTCGCGCTGCGGCTGGTCCGCGATTGGCGAACGAGGAGGCGATCCTCCCCCGAGCTCACTGCACCTTGAGCAGTGCCTTCGCCTCACGCACAATGCGCTCTGGGGTTAGGCCCAAATCAGCATAGATCTCCTGGTAAGGCGCCGACTCACCAAAACGATCGAGGCCGATGACGATCCCGCCATCACCAACCCATCGCTTCCAGCCTAACGTTGCTCCAGCTTCAACTGCAATCCGGGCTTTCAAGGCGGTGGGCAGCACGCTCAGGCGGTAGGACTCGGATTGCTCCTTGAAAAGCTCCCAGGACGGAAAACTAACCAGCCTGACCGCGATCCCAGCCTCCACCAGCGTCTCGGCTGCCTGCATGATAAGCCCCACCTCCGATCCACTGGCCATCAAAATCAGCTGTGGATCACCCTTCCCAAGGTCCGCCAGAACATAAGCCCCTTTAAGCAGCTCCTGCGCGGGGGCAAACTTCGTTCGATCGAGAGTAGCGACATTCTGCCGGGTGAGGGCAAGTGCTGTCGGGCCTTCCCGGTACTGTAAGGCCGACAGCCAGGCGTAGGCGGCTTCGTTCGCGTCGGCCGGCCGTAGTACGTGCAGTTTCGGAATCGCACGCAGAGCAGCCAGCTGTCCGATCGGCTGGTGGGTTGGACCATCTTCGCCCAGCCCGATTGAATCGTGAGTAAAGACATAGATCACGCGCAATCCCATCATGGCGGCCAGCCGGATGGAGGGCCGCATGTAATCAGAAAAAACCAGGAAGGTCCCGCCATAGGGGATGAGCCCTCGGGTGAGCGCCATGCCATTCAGCATGCCGCCCATGGCATGCTCACGGACCCCAAAATGGATGTAGCGCGCACCAGGCAATTCAGGTGTGATGGCGGGTTCGCCTTTAATGTCGGTCTTGTTCGATCCAGTCAGGTCTGCCGAGCCACCGATCAGCTCCGGCAGAACTCCAGCCAGCGCGTTCAGGGTTTTCCCGGAGGAAACGCGTGTCGCCATTCCCTTCTTGTCTGCTTCAAATACTGGAAGTGATCTTTCAAAATCTTCTGGCATTTCACCAGCCTGCGTCCGTTCAAACTGCGCTGAAAGTTCGGGAAAGGCCTTGGCATAAGCCTTTCGCAGCGAGATCCACTCCGTTCGCTCTTCTCGGCCAGCCTGTGTGCAGGCGTTGAAATGATCACGGACATCATCGGGAACCAGAAATCTCGGTTCTTCCGGCCAGCCGAGCTTTTCCTTTGCACCGGCAAGCTCTTCCTCGCCGGGCGGCTCACCGTGCGCAGCGGCCGTATCTTGCTTGGTCGGAAGCCCGTAACCGATGTGCGAGCGAGCCAGGATCAATGAGGGGCGGTCATCGTTTTTTGCGGCCCGCAGCGCCTGATCCATTTTTCCCAGATCGTTGGCATCATCGACGCTGATCGTCTGCCACTCATAAGCGTCGAAGCGTTTCGCACGATCTTCGGTAAAGGCGAGGTCGGTGCTGCCATCGATGGTGATGTGGTTGTTATCGTAAACATAGATCAGCCGGCCGAGCTTCAAATGTCCTGCTAACGAGGCGGCTTCGGAGGCAATCCCTTCCATCAGATCACCGTCTGAGACGATGCCGTAAATGAAATGGTCGATAAGGGGAAATCCCTCCCGGTTGTATACGGCCGCGAGGTGAGCAGCTGCCAGCGCCATGCCAACGCCGTTCGCGAAACCCTGACCCAGTGGACCGGTAGTGGTTTCAACCCCCGGCGTGAGGCCATATTCCGGGTGCCCCGGTGTCTTGCTGCCGAGCTGCCGGAACTGCTTCAGTTCATCCAACGATAGATCGTATCCCGTAAGATGAAGCATGGCGTACAGCAGCATCGAGCCATGCCCGGCCGAGAGTACAAAACGATCCCGGTTTGGCCACTCCGGATGCTGCGGGTCATATTTCATATGTTGGGTCCAGAGCAGGTATGCAACGGCGGCCATGCCCATCGGCAGGCCCGGGTGACCCGAGTTTGCCTTTTCTACGGCGTCGGCTGCGAGAAATCGAATCGTGTTAATGGCGCGCTGTTGTAGCTCATCGCTCTTCATGGTTCACCTTTAACCCTGTCTTTTTTCGAACTGTTTCATGTCAACCAACCGGTGCTCGACTGGCCTTCGTGGATGATATCACGAAAGGTCAGCTCCTTAGTTCAAGCTCAGCTTAAAGCGCGCTGCGGAAGGATGATTAGGCCATCTACCCAGGTTTCACGTCGTCAAGCTGCTCGAGCCAGCGTTTCAAGCCGCGAGTGCATTCTATTCCCAGCCGGTGGCCGACATCTGCCTCACAGTAGGTTACGTCTGCACCTGATGCCTGGAGCCGTTCGAGATCGCGGCGGGCGCGTTCAATGGGTACAAGTTCATCTCGATTGCCGTGGCCCCAGAAGACAGGTATGCCACTCAGTTTGTCTGTTTCGCCCTTGGGGACAAAGCCTGCCAGACAGATCAACGCACGTGGGCGGAAATCCGCCATGCCCGCGATAGCAAAGGAAAGAGCTGCGCCCTGACTGAATCCCATCAGGACCAATTGTTCCAAGTCGAGTTGATCACGCTGGACGAGATCATCAATGACTGCGTCGACCGCATCGGCGCCGGCCCGGAAATCGGCGAACGAACTCTCCAGCGAGCCCGAGCCGGCGGACCACTGGAAGCCGCCCGATTTGATTGGGTACAAGCCGCGCGGGGCGACCAGCAGGCGGGTCTGCGGAAGCACCGTCTCCAGCACCCACATGACGTTTTCGTCGCCGCTCCAACCGTGAAGCATCAGGACGGAAAGATCGCCAGCCGTAGGGTTGGATTTGATCCGGAAAAGGACTCCACCGGCGGGTGCCGTGCGAAGGACCGGTTCACTCATCGCGAGCGCGCTTTGTCACCCATCCCGCCAACGCCAGCAGCAGGGCGATCAAGAGAAGCGGAATGGTGAAAGTCAACATGCACAGCAGTGAGGTGCGAACCGCGGCCTCACCGTAAAAAAGGAATACCAGGGCATTCCCGACAATCAGGAGCAGGATCAGCATACCGGCAAACAATCGGATGTTTGTCTGGCTGGCGTACCGCCGGAGATCTCGTCGAAAACCGCCCGATATCTCGGGCGTAGCCGGTTCTTTTACTCCATTTTTGTCATGGTTCATTGCGATTACTCGCTCGCAGGTTACCGAACTATGCGTCTATCAATCAAGAGGGAACATGCGCCAATCTTCGTTGAAGATATGCTTTATGACCCACTCCGCGTCCTGCAGCGGGTCTTCCGAGTAAGGCATTTTGTGTTCGGGGGTGAGACGGGTGGTTAAACGCTGTGCTGCCCTGCGTACCGACTCCTCGATCATCGTTTGGTCCTGCAGCCAACGCAACGCTTTATATGCATTCCCTGGTTTTGCCGCATCGTTGTTTGACTGGCGGAGGTGATTAACGGCCCATCCAGCGGCACGCCTTGCACAAACGCGCGCACGCCCCTCGTTGCCACCCATCCGAGAGGCCGCGGCATGCTCCATCTCGTGTCGAATTTGAGCTTTTAGTACGCGCTCATCCACACAGACACCATCACAGCTTATGCCTATCCTCCCACTCTGCCAGCCGCCCTCAGGCATAGTATCATGAACCCGGGCCAGGTGTTCTCACATGCGGCTCAGGAGGCGGGCATGCGTTATGCAGGGCAGGTGGCACTGGTAACTGGGTCGGGCCGTGGTATCGGGCGGGCAATTGCGCTCAAACTGGCAAGCGAGGGAGCTGATCTGGCAATCAATTTCTTCCGCAACCGGGATCCGGCCGAACAAACGGCCGCGGAGATCCGGCAGCTCGGACGGAGGGCGGAGGTCATTCGAGCCAATATCGGAGACCTGGACGAACTCGAAATGCTCTTCACAGAAGTTGAAGGCGCATTTGGCGGGTTGGATATCTTCATCAACAATGCCGCCTCCGGCTACAACCGGCCGGCTCTCGAGCAGCGTCCGAAGGGCTGGGATTGGACGATGAACATCAACGCCCGTGCCCTGCTCTTTGGAGCCCAGCATGCTGTCCGCCTGATGCAGGCGCGTGGGGGAGGCACCATCATCTCACTCTCCAGTCCTGGCTCCCAGCGGGTGCTGCCGGAGTACATCGTCGTGGGGGCCAGCAAAGCAGCCCTCGAGAGCATCACCCGTTATCTCGCCGTGGAGCTCGCTCCACTCGGGATTCGTGTCAATGCCGTCTCACCCGGATTGGTCGAAACCGAGGCACTCAAGCACTTCGAAGTAATCAAGGGGGATCTGGAGATCGTTGAGCGTACCCGCCGCAAGACACCTGCCGGCCGGCTGGTCACGCCGGAAGATGTCGCCAACCTGGTCGCATTCCTGTGCTCGCCTGAAGCGGAAATGGTTCGCGGGCAGACGATTCTGCTCGACGGCGGTTTTAACCTGCCGGCCGATTCTACCGTTCAGGGGTAACTTGAGCGGCCCCCCCCAGTTTAGAGCTGGACCGAGGATGTATCGCGCGAGATATGCTCCATGAACTCGCTGCGTGTGGCCTGATTCTCTTTAAATGAGCCGCACATGTAGCTGGTCACCATGCGGGCATTTGCCTTTTTAACCCCCCGCATCGTCGCGCACAGGTGTACGCCCTCTAATACAACTGCCACTCCGTGTGGATGCAGAGCAGCCTGCAGGAAATCATGGATCTGGCGTGTCATCCGCTCCTGAACCTGCAGGCGGCGAGCGAATAAATCAACAACGCGCGGGATCTTCGAGAGGCCGATGACCTTTCCATTCGGTAGATAGGCGACATGCGCGCGGCCAATGAACGGCAGCATGTGGTGCTCGCACAGGCTGTAGAATTCGATATCACGCACGATGACCATCTCATCATAATCAACATCGAAGAGCGCATCGTTGATGAGCTTATAGGGATCAACACGGTAACCCGCCAGCAGCTCATCATACATCCGGGCTACTCGCTCAGGCGTCCGCTCCAATCCTTCCCGATCGACATCCTCACCGAAGGCATCGAGCAGCAGTCGGACTGCCTGCTCAATCTCGGGGCGGGCAACCCCCACTCCACTCAGCAATTCGGCAGCAGCTTCGATATCATGCATTGGGGCCTCCATTCAAGGCTCGAATTATCGCATCCTACCACACGTCCAGTTCTTATTCTGCAATGGTTTGGCAAGCACGTCCACTGGCAGTATTCTGGGTACAATAGCGAGATAGGACCTGGGAGTTCTAGTCGAGTACGTTCGGCCGGGCTCGGAACGTGGGAGAGAGCTGAATGGCGTCGGATCAAATCGAGATCAAGGATTTACTTCTCAGGGGCATTCTTGGCATCAATGATTGGGAGCGTGAGAAGAAGCAGGATATCCTGATCAACATCACCCTCTTCGGCGATTTGGCACCAGCCGGGGAAAGCGACCGGATCGAAGATACGATGAATTACCGCACCTTGACCAAGTCCGTCATCGAGCATGTTGAGACGGTGGGACGCTTCACGGTCGAAGCTCTCGCAGCCGATATTGCCCGCATGTGCCTGGAAACTCCAGGTGTGGAGCGGGCGCGCGTGCGAGTTGAAAAACCGGGAGCTTTGCGCTTCGCACGTTCTGTAGGCGTGTGCATCGAACGGAGTCCATCAGACTTTGGATGAGAAGGCGTACATCGCCCTCGGCTCCAATATCGAACCCGAAGAAAACATCCTTCACGCTGCCCGAGCCTTGAAAGAGATCGGTCCGATCCTCGCCACCTCTCGGGTGTACCGCAACAGCGCCATCGCACCTGAACCTCAGTCTGATTATCTCAATGCAGCGATCCTTCTTTTAACCGACTATGATCCGGGTGATCTGCAGTCCGAACTGCGCCAGATCGAGGCTGATCTGGGGCGAGTGCGCAGTAAGAATAAATATGCGCCACGAACAATCGATCTTGACCTCTGCCTTTACGGGTCACTCACGTTGGAAAACGAAACACTAACGCTGCCCGATCCTGACATTCAAAGCCGCCCCTACCTGGCGGTGGTTCTTTCCGAACTGAACCCTGACTACGTGCTGCCGACAACTGGCGAAAGTTTGAACTCGATCGCTCTGCAGCTGAGAGAGAGCACCTACCTGATTCTCGAGAAGGACCTATCCCGTCGGCTGGCAGCCCTGATGGGGTGAGCAGGTATATTTGGAGGGAATATGCCGCGGAAGAGTGCGGATGTTGTGATCTGCGGAGCAGGAATCGCCGGCATCTCTGCTGCCTACCATCTCGCAAGAAAAGGCTCGCTAAAGAAAATCGTTCTGGTCGATTCGCGGCCTCCCCTTTCTCTCACCAGCGATAAATCCACCGAATGCTACCGCAACTGGTGGCCCGGCCCGGGTGATGCGATGGTGAGTATGATGAACCGCAGCATCGATCTGCTTGAATCGATGGCCGATGAGAGCGGGAACGTATTCCATTTGAACCGGCGCGGATATCTCTTCGCAACCGCCAACCCGGAGCGGGTGCAGGACTTTATCCACCAGGCCGAAGAAGCAGCGCGTTTTGGAGCCGGACCGCTCCGAATTCATGACGGCCGGCGCCAGGTGCCCCCCTATCAGCCGGATCCGGATCAGGGGTATCATGACCAGCCCGATGGGGCAGACTTGATCCTCGATCCGCAGCTGATACGTGAGCATTTTCCTTATCTCGCTCGTGACACCGTCGCCGTGATTCATCCCCGACGGTGCGGATGGTTCAGTGCACAGCAGCTCGGAATGTATATGCTGGAGCGAGCCCGGGCGAGCGGTGTCGAACTGATCGAAGGGTCGGTCGACGGCGTCCAACTCGAGGCTGGTGCGGTGGCAGGCGTTCGCCTGGCAACCTCCGCTGGAGATCAATCCATCAGCACCCGTCATTTTGTTGATGCTGCCGGACCTTACCTGCAGTACGTTGCTGGCCTGCTCGAGCTGGAGCTTCCCATTTACACGGAACTGCACGCGAAAATCTCGATCACTGACAATCTCAACCTCTTCCCTCGCAACGCCCCGCTCCTGATTTGGACCGACGATCAGAAATTACAGTGGCGTCCCGAGGAGCGCCAGGCAATCACGGAGAACCCCGAGCTCAGGTACCTGCTGGATACGTTTCCCCAAGGGGTTCATGCGCGGCCGGAGGGATCGGAAGACAGCCCAATCGTGTTAATCCTGTGGACTTACGACACGCAGCCCGTCATACCGTGTTTCCCGATCGAGACGGATCCCAATTACCCCGAAATCGCCTTGCGAGGTCTGGCGCGCATGCTGCCCCGACTCGAAGCCTATTTCGACCATCCTCCTCGGCCTTTTATCGATGGAGGCTATTACACCAAGACACGCGAAAATCGTCCGCTGGTTGGACCGCTTCCGGTAGATGGCGCCTGGGTGGTTGGAGCCCTATCTGGCTATGGTTTGATGGCCGGACCCGCCTGCGGCGAACTGCTTGCAGATCACGTCTGTGGCGACGCGCTGCCGGATTACTCGACCTGGTTCCTGCTCGATCGGTATCGAGATCCCTCCTACCAGGTACTGTTGGAAAATTGGGGGGAGACGGGACAACTCTAGAAAGCGACACTCAACCTGTAATTGGAGAGAAGCCTGATTCCCGGAGATACCGCTCAGAGCAAACCGGCTTGCGTCAAGACAGTACGAAGCCGTTCAATTTCCACTGGCTCGAGCGGTAGAAGCGGTGGACGTGGCGGGCCTCCATACAGCCCGAGCATGTCCATGGCCGCCTTCAAGCCCGGAACGCCGAAGCGCGCGGTGACAGCCTGATTTACAGCAATCAACGGAAGTTGAATTGCCCTGGCGGACTCGTAATCACCCTCCCGTGCAAGGCTCCAGAGGCGGTGTACCTGTTCCGGTGCAATATTCCCCAACGCTGGCACCGCACCGACTGCGCCCATGGCGATCGCTCCGAGCAGGCTGCTCGCTGAGCCAGCCAGGACCTGGAATCCGGAGCGGGCGCGGTGGCACACCTCCCCCATCTTGCCCACGTTCCCCGAGCTATCCTTCACTCCAGCGATGTTGGAATGTGCGCTTAGCTCGACGATGGTTTCCACCGGCATGTCGATCCCGGTGTTCGCTGGGACGTTGTACAGCAGCACCGGCATGGGTGATTCGTCGGCAACCGCCGTATAGTACGCGATCAGCGTCCGGTGATCCATTTTTGACTTGTAGTAGGAGGGTGTGACAACCAGCGCTGCATCGGCGCCAGCCTCCGCCATCGCGATTGTCAGTTCGATCGTCGCCTTGGTTGAATGCATTCCCGAGCCAGCGATGATCTGCTTCCCCGCCGCCGAATTCGCCCGTGTGAAGCGTACGAGCTCGACACGTTCGGCGCGCTCAAGCGAGACATATTCTCCGTTCGAGCCTCCCACCACATAACCCTCGAGCGGAGCTGCCTCCCAGCGCGCCAGGTTCTCCGCCTGAGCCTTGTAATCGATCTTCCCGTTGGCGTCGAAAGCGGTCGGAATCGGAGGGTAAATCCCGGCAAAACCCGGGCTGGATTTCGTCATGTTGTTTGATCCTTATCAGTCCCACGATTGAACTCTTCTACTGCCTCGCTGATCGCCTGGCGGACGCGTTCATCCGGAATCGCATCGATCGATGAGTACCGCTCTGAGCCGACCCAGATTTCCAGGTCGCCGGAGCTGGCCGTGCCGAAATCGAGGTGCAGGCTGACCAGTTCGGGATACTTGTTCAACCGTTCCTGGGCCAGCGCTTCGATCGTCTCAGCCGCTGGAGTGGCGATTTCCTCACCATCGCCAGCAGGCGTGAGTGCAGCAACCCAACCCGGCGCTTCGCGTTTGACCTGCTCCCGGGAAGACTTCGTAGCGCGCCGCGAGCTGAAAAAATAAGCTCCCAGTAGCAGTAGAAGCAGCAAACCCAGGATGATGATCACGAATGTCAGGGGATTCGATGCTATCGACATGAGTTCGATCTCCTATCTCTTGTGACGGTCAACCCTCGCGGGCGAGAATGGCCCGTGCTGGTGCCCCCTCACTGCCGATAAGCTTGAGCGGCAGGCAGTAGAGGGTATACCAGCCCGCTTCAACCGAAGATAAATCCAGTCCCTCGATAACGACAATTCCTTCCGATAAAAGGCGGGTATGGGTTGGAACGCTGTCATGGAAGGGCGCAACCGAAAGGTAATCCACCCCAACCAGCCGTACCCCCGCCTCGACCAGCCAATCGGCACCCTCGGCACTGACGGCGAGGAAGGATTCCTCGAACTTCTGATCAGCCTGACGCCAGTATTCCGAGTTTGGCGTTTTCAGCAGCAGCCGCGTTACGCCGGGCGGTATTTCAGCTGCTTCGAAAATCGTTCGATCGAGATGGTCGTGGACCTCGAACTCGGCGACGTATGCCGGGCCGATGAAGATAGCAGGGTCCAGTTGATCGATCGATGCGCCGCCCTCGATGAAATGCAGCGGGGCGTCCACATGAGTGCCGACATGAACTCCGCTGGCCATCCGGGAGACATTAACCACGGACTCATCTCCAATCGTTGCGATGCGTTCGAGCACGAGCGGCGGATCCCCGGGCCAGACCGGCAGGCCAGGATGGATCCCGAGAGAGATATCAAAAATCTGCATTATTAACTCCTCGGCCGTATTATAGATGAGAACAAAATGTCCGCTGACCGGTTTTGCGGTGATATTCGGACAACCTATAATCAGCAGGCATGGCATCAGGAGGTGTTATGGCTGCGCATTCCGAACTCGATCAATGCATCACCCGGAACCTCGATCACACGCTGTCAGAATTAGCCACATTGTGCGCTCAACCGAGCATTGCCGCTCAGAACTTGGGGATGCGAGAGTGCGCGGAGCTTGTGGGTGGAATGCTGGAAGCACGCGGCTTTGACGTACAGGTGGTCTCGACTCATGGTGCCCCGGTGGTGTTCGCTGAACGCGCCGGTCGCGCTGACCGCACCCTGCTTTTCTACAACCACTATGATGTCCAGCCACCGGAGCCGCTCGAGTTATGGACCTCGCCACCTTTCGAACCCGTGATTCGTGATGGGAAGATGTTTGCCCGCGGAGTGAGTGATGATAAGGGACATATCATGTGCCGGTTGGCGGCGATCGATGCTTTCCTCGAGCTGGATGGCGAGCTTCCCTGCAATGTGAAATTCTTGATTGAGGGCGAGGAGGAGACCGCGAGCACCCACCTGCACGAATTCATCACGGACCATCTTGATCTGCTCAAGGCTGATGCCTGCGTGTGGGAATTCGGCGGAGTTGAGCACGAGGACATTCCTATTCAATATGCCGGCCTGCGCGGAATATGCTACGTCGAGCTAAATGTACGGACAGCTTCCCAGGACGCGCATTCCGGACTGGGTGGTTCAATTTTCCCCAATGCCGCCTGGCGCCTGACCTGGGCTCTAAACTGCTTAAAAGGTCCCGATGAACGGATCCGCATCCCGGGCTTCTACGACCGGGTGCTGCCGCCGACAGAACACGAGCTCGAACTGCTTTCGGAACTGCCAGATGCTTCCGAGAGGTGGCTGGAGGATTACGGGTTAGATGGCTTTATTAAAGGGCTGACCGGTGGACTCGAACTCGAGCGCGAGGCTATTTTCTCCCCAACCTGCACGATCTGCGGTTTGAGCTCGGGGTATGAGGGATCGGGAACGAAGACCGTTCAACCGAGCACGGCCATGGCCAAGGTCGATTTCCGCCTGGTTCCAAATCAAGATCCGGAGGAGATCCTGCTCCTGCTCCGGGATCACCTTGATCGCGAGGGCTTCCTGGACGTGGAAATAACCTACCTGGGCGGCGAACCACCCGCCCGCACCGATCTCAACGATCCGTTCCTGATGTTGGTCGTGGAGACAGCCAGCGAGGTTTACGGGCAGCCGCAGCGGGTGGTGCCATTCTCGGGTGGTTCCGGTCCCAACTACCCCTTCATCCATGACTTGAAAGTCCCTGTCGCAACCGCCGGAATCAGCTACCCGGGAGCGAACGTCCATGCGCCGGACGAGCACATCATCATCGATAACTTCGTCAAGGGCACCCGCCATACGGCGCGCATCCTGTCACGATTCGCTTCGGAGAAAGCCTGATCGATCGATTCTGCTTGATACACCTTCACGCATGGACTATAATCCAATCCACCGATCGGGGCGTAGCGCAGTCCGGTAGCGCACTTGCATGGGGTGCAAGGGGTCGGCGGTTCAAATCCGCCCGCCCCGACAGGAGACCGCCAATGTTTATTGGCGGTCTTTCGCTATACTACACGTCATGATTTACGATCACACCCAAAGATTCAACTCATCCCACCGCTTGGTGCGCGTTTTGAGCGCACTTATCTTCCTAGCAGCCTGCAGCCCCTCTCCGGAAAATGAATCAGGATCGGTAGAGTTCCAAAGCTTCGCCAAAGAAGAAGTCAACGGACTCTCGATCACACTTCCTTATGCTGATCCAACGATAGTGATCCGACTTAAAGCCTTGCGCAGGTTGAAGCCGGTGCAGCCGCCGTCCTGCGTTCATTCAGCCACCCCGACATGGTCATCGGCATGGCCTGGGGAACGCTTATTCGAGCCACGCTGGACGCATTTAATGTCGACGGCCCGCTGCCAAATGTGCGCGTCGTCCAGCTTGTCGGTGCAGGCGAATCACGAATTCGAGGTTATGATGGGCACGCACTGGTCAGCCGCATGGCCCAGTTAACCGGCGGCGAAGCTTTCTTTCTCAATGCGCCGATCATGGTCGAGGATGCCTCGGCCGCCGAATCGCTGCTCGAGAGTACGACAATTCGCGAAAGCATTGAGCTTGCCCGGCGCAGCGATCTAGCGCTGCTGGGCATGGGGAGCACCGTTCCTGAGTGTTCGACCTTTTACCACTCGGGCTATTTTTCTCGCGAAGATCTAGAAAAGCTTCGCAGGGAGAATGCCATTGGTAATGTCTGCGGTTTGCATTTTACGATCGAGGGCAAACTGACGAGCCTCGACCTTCAGTCACGCCTGGTAACAATCAGCGCCGATGACCTGCTAGCAATCGATCTGCGGATCGGCGTTGCTGGCGGTCCGGGAAAAGTCGAACCGATGTTGGGGGCGCTGCGCGGTGGCTTCATCAACGTCCTTGTAACGGACGACTTCGCAGCAACTCAGCTGTTGGAAGAGGCCTGATCAAGTCTTTCCAGCGGATCAGTCATACGGCACCAAGAAATCCGATGTCGCAAAGAGGAGCTACACATGGAATTTGATGAGATCCAGCAGGCAGTCCTGCGCGGGGATGCGGCTTTCGTCGCAGAGAATGTTGAGCTTTTACTAAATCAAGGTATCGCTGCCGGCGAAATTCTCAACCTGGGGCTTGTACCCCCAATGGTCGAAATCGGGAACCTGTACGAAAAGGGTGAAGTGTACGTCCCCGAAATGTTGATCGCAGCCCACGCAATGAAAGCCGGCATGCAGGTCCTGCGCCCGGAGTTGGTCAAGGCAGGAGTCGAGCCACTGGGCCGGATCGTGATTGGAACCGTCCAGGGAGATATCCATGACATTGGCAAGAACCTGGTAGCGATGCTCCTGGAAGGGGCAGGTTTTGAAATTGTGGATCTTGGGGTGGATAACTCCCCTGAGCAGTTCGTCGAGGCGGTTAAGGGCGGAGCTCAGATCATCGCCATGAGCGGAATGCTGACAACGACGATCCCCTCCATGCCGCGAACGATCCAGGCCCTTAAAGATGCGGGACTGCGCGAGCAGATCAAGGTGATTGTCGGCGGCGCGCCGGTTACGCAGGCGTTCGCAGACGAAATCGATGCTGATGGCTATGCACCAGATGCGGCCAGCGCGGTCCGCCTGGCAAAGAGCCTGATCATCTAACCTGCAAAATATTCGAAAATGGATCCGGACCGTTCGGCCTCTTGAGGGCAGCGATGCTTGCAGCTTGCAAAGGCGCTCGTTCGATCCCTGCTTCGAGCCTCTCAAAACGCAAAGCAGCAGCACTCCAGCGCACAAAGCGAGACAAGCTGGAGTCATTCAACGGATATCGACCTCCCCTCCCGTTCATAATTCGCATGCACGGGCTTTCACGTCTAAGTCTGTCAAGCAGGACTGATCCACCAGCCGAAATTCTCGAGAATCCGCTTTTCACAATTGTGATCTCATAGTACAATTGTGAAAATCTCGCCATGAGATATACGGAGTGGATGGAATTCAATTCTGATGACGACTGATGCTTTAACGCAGTTGAAAGATGCCGGAAACCTCGGGTTCCTGGCCCGGGTCGCAAGCCTGTATTACGAGGACGGGCTGACCCAGCAGAGAATCGCTGAGGAATTGGGCTACTCACGATCGGCGATCTCACGCTTCCTGACCGCTGCCCGCGAGGCCGGGGTAGTCGAAATCCGTGTCCATCACCCTTTAAAGCGGGTGCTTGACCTGGAGCTGGAGCTGCGTGAGCGCTTCGATCTGCAGGTTGTCCGCGTCTTTGACCGCCAGGCGTTGGATTACCAGCGCATGCTCAGCCGCCTCGGCGCCCTCGGTGCTCAGATTATCGAGACCCATGTCCAGGACGGCATGAAGATCGGCGTGTCCTGGGGCACGGCCGTGTTCGAAGTCGCCAATGCCCTGCGGCCACCTTACCTGCCCAATGTCACAGTTATTCAACTCGTTGGTTCCCTGGGTACGCCCGATCCGGAGATCGACGGTGTCGAGCTTGCCCGCTCCTACGCGCGAACATTTGGTGGACGCTACCGCATCCTCCCGGCCCCGGCGATCGTTGAAAGCCCCCAGGTGCGGGATGCATTGATGCATGATCGGCCGGTCAGGGAGGTCCTCGAAGCAGCCGGCGAGGTCGAACTTGCGATCGTCGGCATCGGCACGACAAAACCCGAGAAATCGAGCATGGTCCGGGCAGAATTCCTGACCGAAGTGGAAGCACTTGCTCTCGCTTCGGCTGGTGCAGTCGGGGACGTCTGCGCCATTCTCTTCGACGGGGATGGTCATTTGCTCGATCTTCCACTTGGAGCTCGCACAGTTTCCATCCAGGCTGAAGACCTGCGCCGGATACCGCTCGTGTTGGGTGTGGCAGGAGGCGAGGTCAAAGCGTGCGCCATTCATGGTGCGCTCAAATCGCGGTTGATCAATGCACTCGTAACCGACGATAGCGCCGCCCGCCTGGTGCTGGATGAAGGACGATAAGGCCGGCTGTATCCGAGCAGCCGGCAGACGATATCAAGTATGGAAAGGGTATAGGCATGGCAAAGTCAAACACGAAAGAGTTGGACCAGAAGAAACGCGTGCTTCTGGAAGAGTTCGGCAAGGAGCAAGCCCTGGAAATGCTCCAAACTATGTACGATATTCGAGCCTTCGAAGAGAAAGCCGAAGAGCTTTACATGCTCGGTAAGACGCACGGCACGATGCACCTCTCGATCGGACAGGAGGGGTGTGCCATCGGTACCTCCTACGCCCTTCGGCGGGGGAAGGATTTTCTGCTTAATCACCACCGGGGACACGGCCACACCCTTGCCTGGGGTGGTGATTTAAAACCGATGATGGCCGAATTCCTGGGCAAAGAAACTGGCTACTGCCGCGGCCGCGGCGGCTCAATGCACATCGCCGAGGTCGAACGCAACAACCTGGGCGCGAACGGCATCGTCGGCGGAGGACTGCCGATCGCCGTAGGCGTCGGGCTCAGCATCCAACTCCGGAAGACGGACCAGGTGTGCATTGTCCTGTTTGGCGACGGTGCTGCGAACGAAGGAGCATTTCACGAATCGATCAACATGGCCTCGATCTGGAATCTACCGGTGATCTATTTCTGTGAGAATAACCAGTACGCCATGTCGATGGCGATGAAGAAAGCCTTCAATGTTGAACACATCAGCGACCGCGCCTGCGCCTACGACATCCCGGGCGAATTTGTCGACGGAAACGACGTATTCACCGTATACGATGCCGTAAAACGGGCTGCTGAGCGGGCACGTAAGGGCGAAGGCCCAACCTTGATCGAAGCTCTCACCTACCGCTGGAAGGGGCATTCCCGCAGCGATCGTCAGGCATACCGGACGCGTGAGGAGGTCAAGCAGTGGCAGGTGAAAGACCCCATCCCGCGCTTTGCCAACGCGCTGATCGCGGCTGGCATGCTCGATAAGCCTCAATTGGAAACTATCCAGGCGAAGGCGCATGAACACATCGAAGCTGCGCTCGCATTTGCCGAAGCGAGCCCTGAACCTGATATCTCGACCATTCTGGAAGGTCTTTATGCCTGAGACACGCGAACTTACCTACGCTGAAGCCCTGCGCGAGGGCTTGCAGCAAGTCATGGAACAGGACAATCGTGTATTTCTGATTGGAGAAGACATCGGGGTCTATGGAGGCGCATTCGGCGTCAGCGCCGGGTTGGTGGACATCTTTGGCGAAGAGCGGGTGCGCGATACACCGATTTCTGAGGCCGGGATCGCCGGTGCGGTGATTGGCGCGGCGCTCTCCGGTATGCGTCCGGTGGGCGAAATTCAGTTCATGGACTTCGTCACGCTGTCGATGGAGCAGCTTGTGCTCCAGGCAGCTAAAGTGCGCTTCATGTTCGGCGGCAAGGCCAAGGCACCCTTCGTGCTGCGCATGCCGGCTGGATCGGGGACAGGAGCCGCGGCCCAGCACAGCGAATCGCTGGAGAATTGGTTCGTGCATGTGCCCGGTTTGAAAGTCGTCATGCCCTCCAACGCGTACGATGCCAAGGGTTTACTGTTAGCTTCCATTCGCGACGACAACCCGGTCATCTTTATCGAACACAAGCTGCTCTATAAGACCAAGATGCATGTGCCGGAAGAGATGTATGAAGTCCCGCTCAGCAAATCAGCCATCGTTCGCCAGGGGAAAGACCTGACAATCGTTGCCACCTCGGTGATGGTGCCGCGTTCGCTTGAGGCAGCCGATACTCTTAGCGAAGAAGGGATCGAGCTCGAGGTCGTCGACCCACGTACACTGAACCCGCTCGATGAAGCTCCGATCTTTGAATCGGTTGCCAAGACGGGCAAGCTGCTGATCGTGCACGAGGCCGTGGGAACGGGTGGCTTCGGGGGAGAAATCGCCGCACGCGTCGCTTCGAGCGAAGCCTTCGATTATCTCGATGCTCCAATCCGGCGCCTGACGGGACTTGATATTCCCATCCCCTATAACCGCAACCTGGAATATCACACCGTCCCGCAGGTCGAGAACATCGTCGAAGAAGCACACAAGCTGGTCCAGGGTGCCTACTAGGATCGCTACCGGCCGGAGTGCGACCTCAAAGCAAAATATTTAAGCCGGGAGCGGAGGAGATTTAGCTGTGGCGAAACCTGTCATCATGCCACGCTTTGGCATGACACAAGAAGAAGCAACGATCGTAAAATGGTTGGTGAAGGAAGGTGATCGGGTTGAACCCGATGACCCCCTGGCCGAGGTGACGACCGACAAAGTCAACATGGAGGTCCCAGCGCCAGGCGAGGGGATCCTGGGCGGGATCCGGTACGCAGAGGGTGACACCGTACCGGTCACGCGTGTGATCGCCTACATCCTGCAGGAGGGCGAAACCCCGCCAGAGCATGACCCGGAACTGGAAACGCGGGGAGCAGAAGCAGAAACGATCCCTCCAGTGGCTGAGCCCACTGACGTAAAGGCTTCGCCACTTGCCCGGAAAGTCGCAGAGAATGAGGGAGTCCCGCTGGCAGAAGTGGCAGGCAGTGGGCCCGACGGATGGATCACCCGCCATGATGTCGAGAGTTATCTTAAAGACCCGACTCGTCCAGCAGTCGATGCAGGCGATAAGCTCCGCGCCACGCCAGCTGCCCGCCGGGCGGCTCGCGAGCAGAACCTGCCGCTCTCCAGTGTACAGGGAAGCGGGCCCAGAGATCGGATTCAGGAAGCCGATGTGCTGGCCTCGACCGGGCAAACTGTCGGCGCACCGCTGTTTGAGAGACCTCTGGTTGTGAGCGGCGAGCCGGTGCTCATTCCGCTCGAAGGCCTGCGTAAGACCATCGCTGACCGGATGCAAGCCAGCGCTCAAGATGCTCCCCACATTACGTTCGACGTGCAGTCGGATATGACACGCGCGATCGAATTTCGCAATTTTGCAAACCAGCGTGCACCGCAGGAACTAAAAGTCTCAATGACGGCGCTGCTGGTGAAGATCGTGGCTGCTTCGCTCCGCCGGCACCCCGGCATGAACGCCTACATGCGTAAGGATGGCATCCTGCTCCTTCCGAATGTCAACGTAGGCATAGCTGTCGCCATGGAAGAGGGATTGATCGTACCAGTCATTCACGATGCTGATTTGAAGTCGCTGTATGAGATCGCTTCCGAGCTGGATGATCTTAGTGAACGCGCTCGCCTCGGTCGGCTCCTGCCGGATGACGTCGCTGGCGGGACTTTCACCATCTCGAATCTGGGCATGTTTGGCATCGATCGATTTACTGCGATCATCAACCCGCCCCAGGTCGGAATCCTGGCAGTCGGAAAAACCGAACCACGCTTCGTGCCCAATGTTGACGGATCGCCTATCGCACGTCCCATGATGACGCTCACGCTCTCGGCTGACCATCGCGCCTTAGATGGGGCGCAAGCAGCTCGCTTCCTGGCCGACGTGCGCGACTCAATTAATGAGCCGGCCAGCATCATGCTCTAGCATCTTAAAGTGGCCTGGATGGGTAAAAGGTTGGTGCCATGAGGGAGTACACGGGAATCGCAGCTTCACCGGGTGTTGCGTTTGGTCTTGCCTTTCGTTTCGAGCACCTGACATACTCCGTCGACAAGCGGACAATTGCGGATGCCGAGAGCGAGGTCGAGCGCTTCGATCACGCCTGCAACACGGCAAAAGCTGAGCTCGCGCTGATCCAGGAAAAAGCGGGTAAAGAGGCCGGCGCCGAAGAGGCTGAGATCTTCCAGGCCCACGCGATGTTCCTCGACGATCCAGCGCTGGTTGACGCAGTCCGGGACCGAATCCATGAAGATCAGGTCAACGCAGAATGGGCTATCGAGGAAGTCGTCCATTCGCTCGCAGGTCAACTTGAAGCTTTAGAGGATGAGTACTTCCAGGCCCGGGCTGCCGACGTGCGCGACGTCGGTGGTCGCGTGCTGAGGCTCCTGCTGGGGGTAGAAGAGGCTGACCTCTCATCCCTGAGCGAACCCTCAATTATCGTCGCGCGCGACCTGACGCCCTCCGACACCGTACGGCTCGACAAATCGGTTGTGCTGGGATTTGCCACGGCAGAGGGCGGGCCTACTTCGCATACTGCCATCCTCGCCAAAGCCCTGGCCTTGCCAGCCGTCGTCGGTGCTGGCGGGGAGCTACTTGAAATTGAAAGCGGTGAACAGCTCGTATTGGACGGCAGCCGGGGCGAAATTGTGTCAGACCCGGACGAGGAAACGACGACCGAGTACGAAATCCGTAAACACGAGTTCGACGACGAATCAAGGGCTGCGCTTGAGAGCGCAGATCGACCTGCAATTACGACCGATGGCCACCAATTGGAAATCGTCGCCAACGTCGGCAACCTGGACGATGCCCGCAGTGCCCTGGCTTCGGGTGCGGAGGGGATCGGTCTCCTGCGAACCGAATTCCTTTATCTCGACCGCGATACCGCACCCAACGAGAATGAGCAGTTCGAAGCATACAAAGCCATCCTTGACCTGATGGAAGGACGGCCGGTGGTTGTCCGCACTCTCGATGTAGGCGGGGACAAGGAACTGCCCTACCTCGACCTCGGCCAGGAAGCCAATCCGTTCCTCGGATGGCGTGCGATCCGCATGTGCCTCGACCGGCCGGAGTTCTTCAAAATCCAGCTGCGGGCTCTGCTGCGGGCCAGCCCGGGCCATGATCTGCGGATCATGTTCCCGATGATCGCCACCCTGGACGAAGTCCGGCGGGCGCGGGCGCTGCTGGAAGAAGCTCGAACCGACCTCGAGCAGGCCGGGCAGCCCGTCGCAAAGCGAATCCAGATCGGAATTATGGTTGAAATCCCTGCTGTCGCCGTGCTTGCTGACCAATTTGCACGCGAGGTCGACTTTTTCAGTATCGGCACCAACGATCTGACCCAGTACACGATGGCCGCCGAGCGCACGAATGACCGTGTGGCACATCTGGGAGATGCAGCCCATCCGGCAATCCTGCGGCAAATTGGCAAGGTAATTGAAGCAGCACACGCAGAAGGTATCTGGGTCGGGTTATGCGGTGAACTGGCAGGTGACCCGCAGGCGATTCCGGTGCTCTTAGGGCTTGGTCTGGATGAGTTCAGTATGGCGCCATCGTCTATCCCGCGCGCAAAGGTAATCCTGCGCAGATGGTCGAAAGCTGCAGCCCGGACACTTGCGAAAGAGGTGCTCGAACTCGATTCAGCAGCTGCGGTACGCGAGCGTGTCCTGGCTGCCTCCTGATACAAAGCCGGAGCACGATTAATCTCAATATGAGCTGAGGGCAGTTGCCCTCAGCCCGTATACGTTTGAACGTGGACTTGCGGTAAAGGTGGTCGTTCTGGAAGTGGATATCGGCCTCGCTCCGTCGCAGTCCTGCACATCGCGATCAGATTCTCGGGCGGGACGTCAGCCTGGACGTTATGGACCGGTGCAAGGATCAATCCTCCCCCATTGCCCAGCGAATCGATGCAGCGGATGACATCGGCCTCTACGTCCTGCGGCCGGCCAAAGGGCAAAATCTCCTGGGTGTCCACGCCTCCATGAAAAATCAACCGGTCGCCGAAATCTCGGTTCAGCCCATAGAAATCCATTCCGGCGCAGCGCGGCTGAACCGGATCGAGTATCTGCACTCCATCTGCAATCAAATCCTCCAGGAACGGTCGAATGGCGCCATCCGAGTGCAGCATCAGTTTTACGTGTGGGGCGTAGCGATCGAGCGCCTCCCGTGCCGCCTGCCAACGGCGGGCGAGTGCCGGCCGGAGCAACTCATGCCAGACCTTCATCGAGAACAGCGGGCGATCCTGCATACCGAGGTCTTCACCGGAAAGCTTGAAGATCGAGAGGAATTTGCCGGCTGCCCGAATTCCGGCCAGGTCAAGCGCGATCTGAATATCGGTGATGATATCCATCAACCGCCGGGCGAATTCAGGTTCGAGCATCAAGTCCATCAGCCAGCGTTCCCAGCCGCGCAAGTAGGCGGCCTGCTCGAGGATCGTGCCCCCGAAGCGACCCATGATCGCCAGATCGGTTGTCTCGAAGATCTGCCGTGCTTCCTCTTCCAATCCGGCAACGCGCCCCGGGTCTGATGGGTCTGGCCAAGGATACCGCTCCAGATCGGGGAGCTTCGCTTCAGCCAGTGGCGAAGAAGCGACTTCGTTCAGGAATATTCCCTCATCCTGGAAGATCTTGATCCGCCCCACACCCCACTCATCAAAATGGACGCCGTCCGGGGTGGGTTCGGGTGGGCGCCAATTTGTTGGTTTGCCCAGCTTGACCCAGGTCAGGTCGATGCCCAGTTCCTGCAGCAAATCGGGACCAGGCCGCACCTCGGTGAAGGAGCTGGCTTTCAGGCCGGGTTCAGGCTCCAGCCCGAGCGCCTCCCGCAAGCGCTCGTAAGGCCGCTGAGTAATCGTCATATCCAGCGGGACACGATCAGGAATCTGGTGGTTCAAGACCGCCTCAATTCGTTTCCGTGAGGTCCACACTTCAGCCATGTATCAGCCCTCTTATGACTTTATTGACTTGCCGTTGACGTAGGGTTATTTCCAAAAAGCAGCCCGTATACGGTCGTTATCCCGTGTTGTCAAGATACACTGAAAAGGAGCCCATTCCTAGCCCCACGGTGGGATTTCGAGCTTGAAATTTCACAAACGTGCAGGCCTTCACTAACGCATCGTATCGAGCAATTTGGGGTTAATGAGATTGAGCATAACTCCGTCAAGCGAGTGAGTTCAGCAGGAGGTGAAGCGAACACTTTTTCCCTTTAGGTTTCGAACCAAGAACATAAGTTCGTTGCCGGCAATGCAACAAACACTTATCCAACACTGAAAAGTGAGGAGAGCAGTAATGGATGCATTTTTGAACCAAGTGCAGGCTGTGCTGGGCGCAATGGGGCCCTCGGTCATGCTCCCGATCCTTATCTTCATCTTCGGGCTGATCCTCGGCGCCAAGCCAGGGCGGGCATTCCGCGCTGGTGTGACCATCGGCAT
>DAOUEL010000044.1:0-51010 GCA_034430595.1 Anaerolineales bacterium
GCCGATACAAGGAGATTTCGATGGTTGAACCCTGGCCACTGTTCCTGATCCGGGGCCAGCCTGCGGATCATGATCCACGTTAGAAGCAGAGCAAGCAGTGCCGTGTAGCCTGAGCTCCCGGAGGCAAGGGCCAGCCCAAGACCTGCGCCAGCCAGAGCAGCTCGTTTTTCTGATGATCCAGAAACACCTCCAATGACCGTAAAAAACGCGCCGGCTATTCCAAGGAGTGCCAATGACTCTCCCCCGGCCGAACGGGAGATGGTCAAAAGGACCGGTGATACACAAAACAGGAACCCGATCGACAACGCCAACCCCGCGCCAAATCTTCTTCGAAGCAGCAGCGGTGTCAGCACGAGTGCAAGCCCGGCCACCACCGAGGGAATGCGGGCCATGACATCAGAGCTGCCGAAGAGCTGAAACAGCCAACCTGCCAGCACCTGGTAGGCTGGATTTGGCGCCGGCAGCGGGGTTGTCCAGAATGGAGATTGAGAATCGGAAGCCGCCAACGCCCCCAGGGCTTGATATGCTTCATGGTCGCTGAAGGGAATTTCTCCTAGGCCTGATAGGCGTAAGACGAGTGCCAGGAGCAGCAGTCCGCTCCAGAGGAGTTGCTCATTCGTTACCTCGAAACGGGAGGTTTTCAACCTGGTCCCTCACCCCGTCGGACGTAGATCCGAACCGTATCATTGGCATGGATTAGATCCATGAACGCCTCAAACTTGCCCTCAAAGAGCGGAGAGTAGGTGATGCGTTCCAGCTCGCCAACATAGACATAGCGAATATTGTATCGATCGAGAATCTCACGTGCCACATTCCAATCCGTCGTCTGGTACAGCAGGCGGATATCGTTATCGCGCGAGCCCTGTTCCTCGTACCCGCCGCGCCACTGGCCTTCATGGCCAGGCCAACCCAGCACGGTCGGAAAACCGCTGTGGACCGATACGCGTCCGTAATAGGTATAGCTTCCGCCAACCGCTTCCGCCACGATATCGGGTAGCAAATTGGCAACCATCCAATCGATAGCCTCCCGATCGCTCGCTTGAGCATAGGCGGGGTGCAGTGCCCCATCCAGTGTCCTGCCGGAAGGTGGCTGAAAGCCATTGGTCTTTGTCCATAAGGCGAGCGGAGAGTAAACCAGACCCAACGCAAGCGGGATGAGAATCAAGATGCTGGCAATCGTCCAGCGAATTCCAGATTGGTGGAGGAAGACCGCGCTAGCATAAGCCCCTGCCAATCCCCACAGGATCCAGCTCGCAAAGTAGAACTTGAAGATCGTATTCATTCTCAGACCGAATTGGTCCTTGAGATAAAGGAACTCGGGTCCGAGAATCAGGAGAGCACCGATCGCGACCAGGATCAAGACAAAGGGGGTTGACCCAATTTGGTTGTCGCGGCGGAAGAAATTTCGCCCGAGAATAAAGACCACCCCCAAGATCCCACCCAGCAGGATCGCAACCCAGGAATCCGTAAGCCGAAGGTGGAGGGTGAGTGCAAAGGCTTCGCTCAGATCCCGGACAGCAAGCGTGTTGAAGACTTCCTGCAAAGTGGAGAAGTCCTGCGTGAAATAGAGTACGCCGGCCAGCATCCATGACAGAACGAGCAGCCCAAGCGGCAAGCCGAACGCCACAAAGAGCCCATCGCGTAGATCGTGCCATTGCAGATTTCGCTGACGTACCAACTGGTAGATCAGCCAGCCGAGGATGGGGATCAAGGCCGGTGCAAACATAATCAAAAAATGAACCAGCCGTGTCGGGTGCAGTAGGTGGGGCAGGATGCCGCCGGCTTGAGAGGAGAAGGTCGGATACCATGGCAAGAATAACGCGATCCCGATCGCAAGCATTGCAATCGCAGTCGGTCCGCTGGACCGGAACAGCGAACGTGACGAAAGCTCTCGTTCTTTCCAGATCATAACCAGCAGGAACAGGATGAAGTAGATGGGGAGATCCCAGGTGTTCAGGAAGGCCAGGCTGCCATACAGCAATGCCCCCACCAGGATCTCCGAGCGTTCGATTGGCAGTGGGAGCAGCCTGCCAAAAACGCCCAGGATGGCTCCCAGGGCGATCAGAACAAGACCATAGAGCAGGAACCCTTTCAGGACATAAATCACGGTCCCTGTTGCGCCTGAGACCTCACCGGCAGCCCCTATGCTCCGCAGGAGTATCACGAAAAGTAAACCAGCCGCTGCGATGATCGACAGCTGCCGAATCCGTTCCGGTGGGAGGGTGTTCGCCGGGAATCTATCGGCCATGTCTCGTGGGCCCAGGAAAACCTGGAACACGAAGCCTATCGTCACCAGAACGAACGGCATCGCCAGGACATGGGGGTGGTTATCTGCCAGCAGGAACGAGAAGAAGGGGAATTCATCGATCGATTGCAGTCCGATTGGGACCCCAAGCAGGTTCAGATCACGAATGACGCGCGAGCCGCGCCACCACCACAGGTAGCGGCTGGGAAGCCAGCTCGCAGCTTGGATCGGCGGGTTCTCCAGATCCTCCAGGCCGATCCAGCTCCAGAAATTGGAGTGCAGCAAACCATCCGCCCCTGCCCGCCAGAAGATATGTTTCGACCAGAGGACTTCCAGAATTCCGGCCAGGTTACCGCTTAGGAGTACGAAGACCGGACCGAGCAAGGGCGCCCAGAGTACCGGGCGTTTGAAACGATGGCTGAGCAGGTCATACAACAGGGTGTAGGTACCAACCGCGACCATCGCGAACCACAAGCTGTTGCCGAGGTTGAATGCCACTCCGGAGGCGACCCCGCTCAGGCGGGCTATAAATGCCAGCAGGACGTAACCAAAGTAGTAGTAAGAGATAGCATAGCCTGACAACCACGGATCGCGTGGTGGAAACTGCGGTGATTGCAGGATGGAGTTGAGAAACGCCAGCTCCATTGGCTTCTCGGTGCCGGTGATCTCCGGGTTGTTCGCCCGGACAAAAGCCCACCCAAGAAATGCCAATAAAAAAAGGATTTCGGAGATGATCAATACCGGCTTTAAGTCACGAATTGTCGTAATGAGTTCCTGGAGTTTATTTCGTTCAAACCACCAGGCGACCCCAGCCATAATGGCGACGGCGAGCAGCGCTCCGCCCAGGTCGCTGTTAATGACCCCGAAGGTTGAGCCGAGCCAGAATAAATAGCCGCCCAGGAGCAAGCCGACCGGGCGGGCGAATGGCAGACCGCGTCCAGGGAGACGGGAAAACACCCGCCGAATGACCGGCAGTACGGCCACGCCAAGCAGCGTGCTCCAGAGCCACCAGAGAAAAACCGGTGCGATCATTCCTGCACCTGATAAATCACCGTGTTGCCAGTCTGAAATGCAACTCGCAACTGGCCGTCCTGCACCATCTGCGGGAACTTATCCAATCCGTGCGTTGGACATCTCAAGCCCGCTGCCTCGTTGGTTGCATCAAGTGCTGTGCAATCCGCCGGATCAATCTCATAGGTGCCAGGCATGCCGAAGGCATAACCACGTAGGTCACAGGTTATCCCCAGGTTATCACCCACGGGCCAGCATGGTTCAACGTTGGCATAATAAGCTTGTTCGAGATCGCCCACGATGATATAGGAAATGCCGTAGCGATCGACGATTTCCATCGCGTCGGCAATTGAACCGGTGAGGTAGAAGTGCAGAATATCGAAACTGCGCTGGTTGACGGGCTGATCGCCGACGGAAATACGCTGCTGCACCTGGTGCCAGCGCCATCCAAGAACGCCAGGCAATCCAGTGTAGATCGTAAAGCGGCTGCCGAAACGGTACTCAGGGACATTCGCCTCAATGATGACAGGCGTGCCACTGACATTCTCCTGCATCCAGCGAATAGCCTCGTAATCCTGCTCGAGATCGAGCTGGTATCCGAGCTCAGAATATGAATTGATATGCTGCATGTAGGTCATGCCATTGAGTGTGTGAGGCGCCAGTCCGCTGAAGCGGTCTCGAATCCTGGCCGGAGCAGCAGTAATTGGATACAGCGCAGCAGAGAAGAGCAAGAGGACCGCTGCGGCTGTCCAGAGCCAGCGCCAACCCCGTCTCCATGCGATCAGGTCGGCAAACGTCCAGGCGGTGGCCGCGCCAGCTGCAAGCGCCAGGAGCTCCCACACCTGCATATAGAACTTGAAAACGGTGTTCATGCGGTCGATATCACCGCGCAATACAATCACCTCGACGACCAGCGTCAGGACTAGAGCACTGCCAATGAATACCAGGGCGATCCGTTTCCCCAGCGCCAGTCTGGGGCGAAAGAGCAGCAGGGCTGCAAGTAAGCCAAGTGGGAAGATGATCAAGACAGATTGGATGCCGCGGCCTGTCAGCCAGGCGGTGAGGGCAATCAGGATCAAAGAGCCTGCGACGATCGTTCCAATGTGAGGCCTGAGCCGGGCCAGGCTCGAAAGCGGGGTGGCTGCCATCCATTCGCGCAGTTCCCACAGCATCCAGGCCGTGACCAGGAAGAGGAAATGACCGTGGACGGTCAGGTAATCCATCAGCGATGTATGCGACCCAGTCCATAACGAAACCGATTCATACCCCTGTCCATACCAGTAGTGAAACGGGAAGTAGGTGAATTGGGCCAGAAGCAGCAGGGCGAGCGCTGAGGCTCCTGCATACGTTAGACGCCTGGCCCGTTGGGTGACCTGCCCCAGGAAGCCAGCATAGATTACAGCCGCCAGCCCCAAAGCCCAGTACACGGGAAAATCCCAGGTATTCGTCAGGCGCAACGCTCCGAGTGTAAGCGCGCCGATAAGGATTGCTGTAAGCCAGTCACGCCGCCTGCGTTTCTCTCTCTTTGTGGCTATGCGCAGCCAAGATAATCCCCAGGCCAGGCTCATCACGGTCAACGGGCGGCTGATCATATGTGCGTGCAGGTCAGCGTAGATAAAGGTGAAGAATGGGAATTCTGTGATTGGCCCCGCCTCACCCTCGGCCGGCGTAATCGCGCGGCTTGGATTCCAGTACCATTGATCCAACCCGTAGGGCAGCGTGTCCTGGAACGTCAGATAGCGCCCCATCCCACGCACAGCCTGGAATGTGCCAACGAGCAGCTTGCCTTCCGGTTGGCCTTCACGCCCTATCTTCTTAAATCCATCATAGAACATGCGGGCGGTGCCCAGATTGCCGAAAAGGACGAGCAGGAGCGCGGCAAGCACACCGGCTATGCGCGCACTCGGCTTCGGCCGCCAGTGAATCATTGCCGCTGCCCCTGTCACCAGGTTTGCTGCAACCGTATAGCCACCAAGGGCGAGCAGTGAGAACAGCGTGGGAAGCACCAGGTTATAGGCCAGTGCTGGCTCGATTCCCAGGAGCTTGATCGGCATCCCGACGATGACAAAACCGTAGTAGTAGTAATTGATGTAACCACCTGCGAACCATGGGTCGTACGGCGGGAACGTGGCGCTCTTCAGGACCGCATTCAAATACGAGAAGTCCATCGGCTTCTCGCCGCCGCCAGTCCCAGGCTTCCAGAGATCAGGATTTGCATAGCGGATCAGCAGGTCGAGAATGAAGAAAATGAGTGCGAATGCCTCCAACCACAGAATGGCACGCCAGCGCTCTTTAAAGAACTGCCTCAGCTGCTCCCGATCCCGGTATGCAAACCAGCCCGAGATGCTGACAATGACGAGCAGCGCGAGCACGAGAATGGGCCGGCTGACGGGGATGCCAACGCTGCCTGCCATCCAGCTCACCCAGGCGAACAGCAATAGCCCCACCAGCCGGCTGAGTGCATAACCCTGGTTCTCAAGCCCTCCAAAGGCAACCCTGGTCACGGGAAACACAAGAATGCCCATCAGGCCAATGCTGATCCACCACACTACAGCCGCTACGAAACCCGAGCGATTGAGGATCGAACCGAGATTGAAGTAGTCGGACCAAGTACCGCTGGATTGCTGCGCTTCCCAGCGATCGGCTGGCAGGAGCAGCTCCTTCGCGGTCGAGTTGGCATCCTTGGGGAGTACATGGATGACGTGGCTGACGTCGACTGCGGAAAGCAGATCGATCACATGCTGCCGGTCGAAGTCCGGATCCTTCTTGAAGATTAGAACTTTAGGGTGGTCGTAGACCGTAAAAGCTTCTTCTGCCGCCTGGTCGTTGATCTCGATCGGCCCGAGCCGGGGATTGCTTTCAAAAACCTTATTCAAGGTGTAACCAAGCAGTCCTCGTTCGCCTTCCTGCGCCGTAGCATAGCAGTGCAGGACAGTCTCACCGTCAGGACAATCGAGAAGGGCGCGGTAGTAGGCGGTCGTAAGCGGGTAGCGAACGGTGACCCGGCTGATCGTCCCATACTGACGATTGGATGAGATGGTGATGTATTCGCCCTGGTCTAGGAAGTCGGCGATTCGTTCCAGCTTGTCCGGAACGCCATTCTGATCGTCATCTTGATCGTCATGCCAGTAGAGTTCGAGGTTGCGTACCTCGTAACGCCCACCGAGGCTGCGGCCGTCGATTCCCCAGGGCAGCCCATCATCCCAGGTGGTCTCATGGACCAGAACTGTCGGCCGCATTGACACATCACTGCCGCCTGAGTTCCGCAGCACCAGGAATAGGTTCTGTTCGGCCTGGTGGACTACGACCCGGTCGAATACCCCGTTTAACGCCAGCTCGCGCCCTGCGAGGATAAGCCCATGCAGATCGGCACTTGCGAGGATGTTATCAATACTCGGATCGAGTCTTAGTTCGGCGGTCAGCTCGGCCGTAACGTCCTGATCTGAGCCCGCCGCATACGGAATGAGCACGCCGGTAATGTCTCCGCTGTCCTTTCCGAACAGATCATTCGGCAACTGGAAGATCTGCACTTGCCCTGGTGCCAGGGAGAAATCCGGGGGAACCGGGAGCACTTCCAGCTGATCGACGCCATCTTTATTTACAACCAGGTTAACTGCGCCCGGAACATGGCTGTAAATCCAGCGTGAAGCCGCCGCGCGCGTGAAGGGTTGCCGGTAGATACTGGTGAAGGCGAACGCCCAGAACGCAGTACCGCCGACGACAACCACGGAGAGGGCAATTGCTGCTGCCCGGGCTGCCTGACGTATAGGACCATCGAGTGCCTGAGCTCGCTTCCAGACCTCCAGGAGAGCCCACGCTGCGAGAAGTGCGAGTACCGGGTAGATTGGTATCTGGTAGCGCATAGCCTTTGTGAAACCGATGGACTGCCAGATGAAGAACAAACCGGTCCAGATTACAGGAATCAGGTGACGTTCGATACGCTTTCGAAGCAATTCGAAAGCCGCCCACGCCCATCCGATCCAGGCGGTGATGCCTAGCGGCATCCCCAATCCCCACAAAACCATGTTTTTGAAAGTGAACCAGAGTGGTTTGCGGTCTGCCCATTGCAGCGCATAGGGTGCGTCTGTGTTGCCTGCCTGCTGTTCACGGATCTCGGCCATATTTGCAAGCCAGTTTGGATTTGGCTTGATGCCGAAGAATCCAGGGCCCGAGAATGCATAGGGCTGGAAGATTCGGAACACCAGCACGGATACAAGCGCCGCGCCGATTAGGTAAGTCAGCGTGCGGGTAAGCACGAGCTGGCGAGATTCAGGATCCGAACGCAGAACCCGGACCAATCCGGCCAGAGCGATCAACCCTGCCAGCGGGGCTGTACTGATCTTTGATGCGACCGAAAGTCCAAGGGCCAGGCCGAAGAGCAGATAGTCCTTCAGCTCCCCTCGTTCCTGTACCCGGACAGCAAAGAGGATCCCAGCCAGGACAAAGGTATTGGCGATCGGATCGACGACGAAAAAATGCGCATGCTGAATCAGGAGAACCGATAGAGATCCAAATAAGGCAGCCAGCAAACCGACTTTTCGACTGTACAAGCGTGCACCGACAAGATAGAGCAGGATCAGGGAAATCAGGTCAAAGCTTGCCGACAGTGTACGCCCAACCAACTGCACCTGGTCATATCCTGCTTGTCCCACCCATTCAGCCACATAGCGGACGAGAAAGATGGGAAACGTTCCATAGACAAAGAATGTGTAATCCGAGTTGTACGGGTTGAGCGGCGAAGTATCAGTATTGAAATATTCAGAGAGTGATCCGGGCAGTTTGATCGCAGATTCGACCAGGTTGAGGAATCGCTCGTCCGGGTGGAGATGGGTCCCTTCATCCCAATTTATGCCCGTAAACCGCAGGTATGCTCCGAGGACCAGGATCAGGAACAGGGCGATCCCGACCCAGGTTTCGGTAGAGATTCGAAGCGTTCGGCGGGTTGGTGGTTCCCCGGGAATGGGCTGCTCTTCAGGGGTCGAATTCATCAAGGCTCCACAGCCGGAACGGGAGTGCGCTCAGAAAGTTGCGACGGCGGAACGAAGAAGAGCACAATATCTTTTCCGGGGAGATCCGACCTCCAGCGACTGATGATTCCTTGCGGGAAGAGGCTTTGAAGATCTTCCAGCGATTCCACATCCTCCGGGTTGAGCAGCAGAAGTTGGGCACGCGTCTCATCCCTTAAAGATTCAAAACTCTCCGGAAAGATCGCATAATCCTTGGTGGGACGTCCGGCGTTGATCCCTACCAAGCGCGTATCCATCCAATGTGGATAGCCGACGACATAGGCTGTGTCGAAAGTCCCGATCGATTCAGCAAAACCGCGAATGATACGGCCTGCATCGCTGGTATTCCAGGCTGATCGACGGTAGAGGTCAGCATATTCAATAAACACCAGGTCATAGTTAAGACGAACTGCGCCAATCATCAACACCGCGGCTCCGAGAGCTCCGATCCAGTGCAGGCGGCTTGTCCTCCACTGCCTTTCGGCCCAGTCGGGCAGCGCCGCGAGCGCCATTCCGGCCAGCGTAAAAGCCGGAACGATCGCCCCGGCCGCCCTGTTCGTGGCTGGATTTTCGGCCGGGAACGCAAGCGAAAGCGTCGAAGGCAGCTGCAGGATCGGGATCGAGACCAAAAGGAAGAGATCAATCCACTTCCGCTTACGAACATAACGGTAGAGCGCAATCACGAAACCCAGCTGGAACAGCGCGGCACTGATCCAATCCAATGCCGGACGGTGCGGAATGGAGTTCACCCACACCTCTCCATCATCCCAGGCGAACATCTTCAGGCCATTCCAGACGTTGGAGAGAAAGATCTGAAGCGCTGGACCCGGCAGTGGTCGTTCGGTACTCCCGTAGCGGCTCGCCATGCGGTAGATGATCTCGTCCGGGCGATCGACCGCCACGCGGGCCAGGGGCATCAGTACAATCAAGGCAGCCAGCCCTGCCATCATCAGGTAGCTCAGGAACGCTGAGCGTGACGCACGTGCTTCCCGGTGCAGGATCAGCAGGAAGACGCCAATCGCAACCAGAATGGGGATGACGCGCGCCGGGCTGTAACCGTGCAGTCCGGCGCCTACAACGAGCCCGCAGATCAGGAAATCGTTCCTGCTGCGGGTACGCACACCTCGGGCGAGGTAGAACATCACCGGTGCGACGAAGAGGGGGTAAAGAGGGAAACGCAGACCCACGCGGCTGATGACATTTGGCCAATAACCCACGCCAGCCAGCGCCATAGCAGCCAGCGCGGCTCGCCTTCCGGCGACTTCTCGAGCGAATAGATAGATAAATGGCAAGGTCACGACGCCAGCCAGGACTGTGCCAAACTTTAGCGTCAGATAGCTGATCCCGGTTCCCAGCCAGCGTGCGGTCGCGGCTGCCATATAGAACTGGAGCGCTTCCCGTCCCGTATTTCGCGAAAAGAATATCGAATACCGGCCATTCAATACATCGACAACATCAAGCAGCTTTTCTGCATGGTCACTAACCATCTCGGGGGGAAGGTCGTTAATGTGGGCGAAACGAACGTAAACCGCTACACCAAAGACGAATAAAACAAGCACATTCCAGCGGGTTAGTGGTATGCGGAAACGTTCGCCCGAAAGCCAGGATCGCAGCGTTCGGTAGGTTGAGGTAAACGGCGCGGGACCTTGCCAGAACGCAATCCCGATCGATGCGATCGAACTCAACCAGCAGATCAGGGTCGGGGTGTTGAACAGGTTGTCGCCGCTGGTTGCGAACGTAAACCCGGAGAGAATCACGGCTATGACGAGATATCCGGGACGAAAGCTGGCAATTAGTGCCGGAGCGCGAGTGCGAGGCAGCCAGGGAAGGATGACATCGCCCTCCCAGAAAGCCCATACGACCAGTAATCCAGCAGCCACATAAAAAGCGATGCTTGTCCAGGGGGAGCCTGATCGTAATTCAAGGCCAAATTGGGCGATCAAACCGAGAAGCAGTGCCAGGGGCAAGCGCAGCAACGCCGTGCGGGGCAACCCAATCCGAGGCACGGGTTGGGCGAGTTCTTCCGGTTCAGGCTTAAGCCCTTCCACAGGCAATTTGGATTCAACAGCTGGCTCACGCTCAAATTCTGGAACCGCCAGAGGCTTTAGAAGCAGGAGCGATTTGAACCAATCGAGCACGGTCGGCTCGATAGGTGTTTCAGGATCGGGCTGCTGACGGGCTGGTTTATCGCGTTCGCTCATAGCTTACGTGCCAGGTAAAAACTGTAGGTTCCGTCTTCCGCGAGTGGCTCCTCATAGTATCTCCGCACAATACGATCCGTCAACATCAGGTTCCACTCCGAAGGCCAGATGATCCAGTGGCCGGTCACTTTACGCGGCAGGAGCGTGGGTGCCCCGAAATAATGTCCCCACTCAAGGACAGAAAGCGCCCTTGGCGGGAAGTAGCGGAAGGTTTTAACAATTTCGAATCCGGCCTCATTCAGCTTATCGTTCCATTCTTCCTCGTAGAACATATTCCAGGTGCGTGACATGCGCATGAACCACTCTGCATAGCGAGTTGCCAGCCCAGTAAATCCAATGCTCGAGAGCCATTTTGGAAAGCTGAGTTCCGTTCGATAACCGGGATTAGGGACAGTAAAGACGAACGGGGCACCGCTTTTCATCACTCGGCCCATCTCCACGAGGACGCGATCCAGATGGGGTATGTGCTCAAGAACCGAATTGCTGAAGGCGGATGCAATCGAGCTGTCAGGAAGGGGCAGGATGGCACCGTCCGCCTGGATCAGTAATCGGTAGGCCGCACGACGTGCTGCCTCACGCAGCGAGCGCAGATCCGGATCGACGCCGATGTCCACCTGCTTATCAAACGTAACGCTGGCAAAGTGCCCATCACCACAGCCCATATCAAGGAGCGGCGAAGGAAGATCGAGATCTTGATAGAAAGTCGCCTCGATCGAGCGCAGCAATGCCCGGAAGTAGGGTAGCTCTTTCAGGTGCGGCCAGAGGAAATCCTTATCCATCTCTCTTCCTTCGCTGCTCTACAAGCGAGTGGAATAGCTCCTCGTATCGGTCGGTAACTGCCTGCGTACTGTAACGGGCCGCAACCTGTTCAGGCGCAGCCTGATATTGCGCTTTGTTCCGAATGACTTTCAGCATTCCTTCTGCCAGCGCTTCATGATTACCTGGCGGAAAGGTCACTCCCATTCCTGTGACCTGTGTCGGTTCACGCACACCGGGGAGATCGCTGGCAACGACCGGAGTCCGACATAACATCGATTCAACCTGCACCATTCCAAAGCTTTCAGTGCTATTCAAACTTGGAAGCACTGTCAGATCGCAGAGCGAATAGAACGCTGCCAGATCGGGAGAATCTAGCACCCCCAGAAATGTCCAATGAACCCCCAAGGCTTCGATCATCGGTGCCAGCCGGTGGCTGTAACTCCCCTCACCCATCACATCCTTATACTGTCCGACGTATAACACGCGTGCCTGGGGATGTTCCCGCAGCACGGAAGGCATCGCCCGGACCAGGACCTCAGCCCCCTTCTCGCTCGCAAGTCGGGCAACCATGCCGATAACTACCGTACCGCTCTCAATCCCCCAGCGGGCACGCAGTGCCGCGACTCTTTCAGGGTCGACACGGGCCACTTCTATCGGTGGTGGGATCGTCTCGACTTTCTCCAGCCGGCTGTTCAATAAATGCGAGCTTTCCGCATAATCCGCAGTATTGGCAATCACGCGATCAGCCAGGGTGAGTGAGACGTGGTTGGTCAGGTCGGAAAGCTTATTTGCGACCGCGTTCAGCGGCGAAGGCGGCAGGCTCAAATCGCAGTGATACGTCACGACCACCGGCTTGCCATGCAGGCGTCCGTCCAATGCCAGACTGGCTGCATCCAGCTGTGGAACATGGAGATGGACCAGATCGTGTTCTGCGATCAGATGGTCGGCAATTGGCAGCAGCATTGGCATGATGGGGCCCTTGCTGATCGTCAGGAGGACCGGCACCCGCCGAACATGAACACCATCAACATCCTCGTCAAGTGCCAATGCACGGTTATAACGGGAGGTAAGCACCGTAACCTGATGGCCGCGCAGGACCAATTCACGAGCCAACCGTTCGGTGTATACCGTCAGGCCAGAGTAATGCGGCCGGTAATAGTAAAGGCTGTTCAGGATCCGCATTCAGGATGCCTGCTCATGCGACATCATGGTCAACCAACCCTGAACGCGTACATAAAGACTGGCCAGCGTTTCGCCCTCTGTCATCATCGCCAACAACCCAAGACCTGAAGCGACAAGGTAAACCATTGCATGCAAGATGATGGCAGCAGCAAGCGCTTCCGCATGTGGGACGTGGAAAACTGAAAGCGCAATCACACCGGCTGCCTCAAAGACTCCGATATATCCAGGAGAGGAGGGAACCGCAACACCCAGGAGCGTGATCGTAAGCATGAAATACGCCCAGATCAAGTTTGCTCCAGGCACGACAGCCCGTATTACGAGCCAATATTCAACCCCTGCCAATGCCCAACTCACGATCATGAAGAAAGCGCTTGCCCGGAAGACACGCCTGTCTTCCAGGGCACGAAGGCCGATTCGAAGTTGTCTCCAGATCGGCCCCCACCGATCAATCCCACCTGGAAACTGGGCAAGGACCTTCTCGACCCATGGCGACCGGCGGACAAGAATGAAGAGAGCAGCGAAGAGGATCAAGACGACGATGGCCAGCAGAAATGCGGTATTTCGAGCGCCGGGCAGGTCTGCTGCGAAAGGAAGGAGGACCATTAAAAGCGAAACAGCCAGGATCATATCGTATAATCGCTCGGTAAGAATGCTCGAGAGCACCGAGAGGACGCTTGCGTCAGGTTGACGGCCGAGGAGAATTGCCCGGCCAAACTCCCCCAGTCGCCAGGGTAGTACGTTGTTAAGTAGATAACCCTCATTCAAGACAGAAATCACCCGCAGATAGGGAAACCGCCAGTTCAGGAGTGCCTGCCAGGCTGCGGCCCGCGCCATCATCGAAAGCAAGAACACGAAAACTGCCAGCAGTACGAAGCGTAGGTCAACTTCCGTCAACGCCAGGCGTAACTGCTGCCATCCGGACCAGCGGATGGCCAGCGCCAGTGCCAGGGCACTGATAATCAATCCCAGGATAAGACCGAGCAAGGTTCTGGATCGAGGTTTTTGCATGGCGGGGCGATTATACCTGTCGAAGCCGGGGAAGGCATCCCCGGCCAATTACATTGCGAGGCGGAACCTGACGACCCGGAATGGTCACCTTTTCAGCCGATCCTCCAGATCCGATGGTTCCACGGGATCCATGCCTTCGCCACTTTGTGGCATTGGAATGACCGGCTCGAGCAGCTCATCCACAACAAGCCCCTGGTCATCTTGTCTCAGCCAGAGCAGATATTCAAGATTGCCCTTTGGGCCTTTTAGCGGAGATTGAAGCAATCCGGCGGGGTAGAGCCCAATTTGAGAGCCAACTGCGATGACCTCAGCGACCACCCGCCGTTGGACGGTTGGATTTCTCACGACTCCCCCTCGCTTAACCTCACGCCGCCCAGCTTCGAACTGCGGTTTGACGAGCGCTACGATCTGCCCATCAGGCTTTAACCAGGATTTAACCACGGGGAGCACCTGGCGCAGCGAGATGAAAGAAACATCGATCGTAACCAGGTCAACGGGTTCTGGCAGGGCACCCAGATAGCGTACGTTCGTGCTTTCCATTGATATGACACGATCGTCCTGCCGCAGTTTCCAGTGCAGCTGCTGGCGGCCGACATCGATGGCATAAATTCGGGCGGCACCGTTCTGGAGCAAACAATCCGTAAAACCGCCAGTCGACGCGCCCACGTCGGAGCATACAGCGCCCGTTACCAGCAGGGGAAAGGCATCGAGCGCAGCACGCAGTTTTTCGCCGCCGCGCGAGACGAATGCGGGGCCACGATCAATCGTTAGTATTGCGCCTGGTGTTACAAGTTGGGAAGCTTTGTGGACTAGCTGGCCATCAATTCGGACCTGCCCAGCCATGATTAAACGCTGAGCCAACGTCCGTGATTCAACCAGCCCGGCGTCCACAAGTGCGAGATCGATGCGTTTCCTAGCCATTTCGAAGCCTGATTGTACATGAAAGCTCATGGAAGAACCGGGGATCAGCATGAAGGTCTAAAACTTCTTGCCGCTTGACCCCATCCCTGCTATCATGCGCCACATGTGGAAATCACTCCTGAAGGCCATGAGGCCGAAACAATGGATTAAAAACCTGATCGTATTTACCGCTCTGGTTTTTGATCAACAGCTTTTCAATCTCGGCCCCCTACTGCGGACACTGGCAGGATTCATCCTGCTTTGCCTGGCGGCCAGCGCTGTGTATCTGATCAACGACCTGGCGGATCTAGAACAGGACCGGTTGCATCCTGTGAAGCGTACCCGGCCGCTAGCTTCAGGAGAGCTATCCCCTTCGATCGCCCGCATCGCGGCAGCTATTTTCGCTGTCCTCGCCCTCGGCCTGGGCTTTTACCTAGGCCTGGGATTCGGGCTTATCATGGCTACCTACATTGGGATGAACTTGCTTTACTCACTCTACCTGAAGCACATTCCGATCATCGATGTGATGGTGCTTGCCTCCGGCTTTGTGCTGAGGGTTGGTGCCGGAGTGGTGCTGATCGTGGTTAAACGTTTCTCGCCCTGGATGTATGTTTGCGTCACCCTACTGGCGCTTTTTATCGGGCTGGGAAAACGGCGGGCCGAGATGGTTCTGCTCTCGGATCAGGCGAATTCGCACCGCCGTGTCCTCGATGGATATACCCTTCCCTTTATTGACCACCTGCTATCCATCGTCTCAAGCACGGCGATCGTTGCGTACTCGCTATACACCTTTTCTGCTGAGAACTTGCCCGGCAATCATCTGATGATGTTGACGATCCCATTCGTCATTTACGGCATCTTCCGCTACCTGTACCTGATCCATGTTGAAGGGGCCGGCGGCGCGCCGGAAGAGCTGCTGCTGCGTGACCACCCGTTGCTTGCAACAGCTGCACTTTGGGCACTCAGCGTGGTAATTGTCCTGTATCTCTCTCTATGAGCGAAGCAAGTGCTGCAGCAAAATTAATCCTGTTCGGTGAACACGCCGTTGTTTTTGGCCGGCCAGCAATTGCCATCCCGCTGCCAAACCTGCGTGCGCATGCCCGCGTGCAACCTCACCCGGCTGGCCAGCCCGGCCAGATCGAAATTGTCAGCGAAGATCTTCATACCCGATTATGGCTACACGAAGCCGATATGGATGACCCACTTGCGGCGATTGTGCAGCTTACATTGGACAATCTCGCATTCAGACCTGATAAAGCACTCCTCGTCAGCGTCCAGTCCAGTATTCCGGTCGCCGCAGGACTCGGATCAGGGGCTTCCGTCTCGGTTGCGATCGCACGTGCAATCGCAGCCACCGCTGGCTTTGAGCTTCCACCCCAGGATGCCTCCAGCCTTGCGTTCGAGGTCGAACGCATCCACCATGGCTCCCCCTCCGGAATCGATAACACCGTCATCGCCTACGAGCAGCCGGTTTACTTTATTCGGGATCATGTTCTGGAAACGTTCGAATTGAGGGGAGTGCTTAATCTCGTGTTGGCAGATACTGGCGAACGGGTCAAGACCGCGCAGGCCGTGGCAGGTGTCCACGCCCGTTATGATGCCAACCCATCTGAGTACAACAAACTCTTCGATCAGATCGGTGCGATCACGGCAGAGGCTCACCAGGTGCTGATGTCTGGGAATTACGATGGATTGGGAGCTCTTATGAGCCGTAATCAGGTGCTTCTCGGCTCAATCGGGGTGAGCTCAGCACGTCTCGACGCGCTGAGCAAGGCTGCGATGAAGGCTGGGGCTCAGGGCGCGAAGCTATCTGGGGCTGGGCTTGGTGGTTATATGATGGCGATGGTCGAGAAGGGGAATTCTGAGGGGGTCCGCCTGGCTCTCGAACAAGCGGGCGGAGTGGGAGTCATGGAAGTCGAGGTGGATCCGTGATCTTTCTCAAACTCGGCGGATCCCTGATTACCGACAAGACCAAACCTCTCACCGCACGCCAGGATGTGATCGACCGCCTGGCAGCTGAGATTGCTGCTGCCTGGCACTCGACTCCAGCTTCATCACTTCTGATCGGGCACGGCTCTGGCTCTTTCGGCCATTATGCTGCTTCCCAGTCCGGTATTCATCATGGTGCCCGCACGGTACAGGATTGGACAGGGTTCGTTTCGGTCGCAAGGGCTGCCCGCCAGCTGCACCAGATCGTCATGCAAGCCCTACTCGAAGCTGGCCTGCCCGTGATGTCGTTTCCACCGTCCAGCATGCTTCAAACCCGTGACGGCAAGATCCTCACCTACCATACCGCGCCGATAGAAATAGCCGTGGAACACGGTCTCATTCCGGTCGTCCATGGTGACGTCGCCTTCGATGAGAGCCAGGGTTCTGCAATCGTTTCCACGGAACAGGTATTCTCGGCACTTGTACATGATCTGCAACCGCAGCGACTGCTCCTCGCCGGGATGCAAAATGGGGTACTTGATTCAACTGGTTCCACCCTTGAAATCATCCGTCCAGAGATCGTAGGTGATCTCAAGTTCGAGCAGGTACCGGGCGAGGATGTCACCGGGGGGATGAGGGCGAAGGTGGAGGAAGCCCTTGCCTGGGCCGTGGATTTTGGCGCCGTCGAAATCCTGATCTTCTCCGCTTCATCCCCCGGCATTTTGAAGCAGGTCCTCGAAGGCGGAACTGCTGGAACTCGCATTATCGCTTGAAAACCGCTTGACCCGGGATAAATCCCAATCGGGAAGACGGCGTTCCGGTTCTGGATATCCGTAACTTGTCCTTCGCATAGGATTAGCCTAGACTGGGTGTTGCGATCCGAATCTCTGCACTGTTGAGAAACACAATGCCCCCAAGGATCTCGTCGCGAAACGCATCTTGTTCAATCCATCTGAGATCAATTCATCTACGCACGCATCAAACGCTTTTCGAGGAGGCTTGCTGTGAGTGAACGGAAAAAGGTAACACTGCGCACCTTGTTTCAGAAAGTGGCCGATGGGATTCCTATCACAATGCTGACCTGCTATGACTACCCTACGGCATACTTCCAGGAACAAGCCGGCGTGGACATGATCCTGGTGGGCGACAGCCTGGGAATGACGATGCTCGGGTACGATTCGACCCTTCCGGTCACGATGGACGATATGATCCGCCACAGCCAGGCAGTTCGCCGGGGATCGCCCAACGCCTGGCTGATCGGCGACATGCCGTACATGAGCTACCAACCCAGCACCGAGTCTGCGATTCGAAATGCCGGTCGCTTCATGGCCGAGGCCAGTTGCGATGCCATCAAGCTGGAAGGCGGCGAAAATGTCATTGAACGCGTGCATGGGATTATCGGCTCCGGAATTCCGGTCATGGGCCACCTGGGTCTCACTCCGCAAAGCGTGAGCGCGCTGGGCGGTTTTCGTGTGCAGGGCAAGGGTGCATTGCAGGCGAAGAAAATTGTCGAGGATGCGCTCCTGTTAGAGCAAGCCGGCGTCTTCGGTATCCTATTCGAAATGATCCCCGATCGACTCTGCAAATTGATCACAGAGAAGGTGAAGAGCTGCTTCGTCATCAGCCTGGGATCGGGCCTCGGGGCACATGGACAGCTGCTTATCTATCATGACATGTTCGGCTTGTACCCGAAATTCAAGCCGCGCATGGCTAAAGTGTTCGGCGAGGCAGGCAAAGTCATCCTGGAGGGCTTGAAGTCTTACGTAAGTGAAGTTGAAGGCGGCGAATTTCCCCAGGAGGAGAATTGGTTCAGTATGCCTGACGATGAATACGAGGAATTACTCAGCCTGCTCGATTGATCCAGCCTGGGTCTACCCACTAAAGGAAAGGAGCTCAATATGCCCTCAAACCTGCGCAGCAAGCTCGAAATTCCCACCGAACGACTTGAAGCGATTAACCGGGTGCTGCTCGACCCGGATTCCCGGGTCGCCAACGATTTCCTGGCTGTGGTCGAGAAATATGGCTCACCGGATGAAATTAATGCCAAGGCGAGAGTGGCAGGTGAGCTCGAGAACTTGAAAGCCAAGGTCGAGCAAAGCCACCCGGCGTACCTGGAGGATCTCGACTGGCTCGAGGAGCAGCGTGATAAGGGCTCGTTTATCAGCGAGGCTGATTACCGCAAAAAAGTGCTGGGGGAGCGTGCATCGAAAACGGCGTTTAAAGATGACTTCGCTGTGACGCTGGAGATCAGTTCATTCCATTATTTCCCCTGGCTGCGCATGATCACCGAGCGCGCCATCCGGGAGGGCATGCTCATGCCGGGACGCTTCATCCGGGTGCGCAAGATGAAGGAACAGGAAGCGGATGGAGATCTGGCAGCAACAGCGGCCGCAATGCAAATTATCGGTGCCAGCTGGGTTGAGACGCTCGATACAAAAGGCACGGATGGCTCCAACATCCATCTCGGTGGACCGGAAACCATCACCGGCTATTTTGGCGGGGTCGGACAGCCCAACGACTACGCATTGAAGTGGCTTGACGAATTTCTGTACTACTACACAAATTACGGCGTACGCCAGGTATTGAATGTCAATCCAGGGACAGTTCTCCTTGGATACCTGCTGCACCGCATCGGAGTCGATATCGAATTCAAGATCTCGGTGTACATGGGCAATGACAATCCCTATGCTGCTTTGTGGACTTTGATCGGTGCGAAGCTGTTCAGCCGGGATGACGGTCGCTCCCCGCTGATCGGGTTCAACTGGAGCAACTCGATCAACAACGAAACGATGGAGATCACAGCTCAATTCCGGCGCGAGCTTGGCTTTGAAGATATCGTCCGTTTCGAACACCACATCACCGAAACAATGAAGAGCATCGTCCGCCAGCCATACAATCGGCGCCAGGAGCTGGTGGAGATATCTGACCATGTCGCCAACATCTCCGCCAAGCATGAGGGTGGTGACCCGGAGATCGATGGCACACGCGAACACCCTTCCGATATCCTCGACTACTTCCGGGACAAACAGGAAGTGATCGAAGCCGGGGATTGGGAAAATTTGCAGTTGAATTTCAACGATAAATTTGACGCAGTCAACAAGACAGCCTGGGCGCTCACCGAGAACGGGCTTTCGTTCATCGCCGCACGAAAACTGCATCATACAGAAAGCTGACTTCAGGCATGCTGGTCAGAAAAGGACGCCACGAGTGAACGGATTACATCGATGATCCCGCAGGCTATGGAGAGCTACCTGCGGGCGGCCCTGCCCTCCCGCACTTGGGAGGACCGGATCGAGCGCAAGGATGGCATGGCCTGGATGGAATTCGGGCCGCTGGACGTTGACCGCCTCGGCCGGCTTGGAATTGAAGTGGACAATCTTGGTCCGCAGCTGGTCGTCTGCATGTGGGATGAGGAGTCATCGTTCGAGGTTGGTGGCTACCTGGTGGTCGACAATTTGGCCATGGGAAAACCATCCATGGGCGGAATTCGCATGCTGGGCGATGTAACCCCGGCTGCCATCTTAAATCTGGCACGCGGAATGACGCTAAAAAACGCCGCCGCTAACCTGCCCTATGGTGGAGGAAAAGCAGGCGTTGTCAGCGACGAGCCGTGTGGAACGGATGCTCACCGCCAGATTATTCGACGTTTTTCCCGCTTGATCAACCGCTACAATGAAATCTACCTGCCCGGCCCCGATGTTGGAACCAACGACCAGGATATGGGCGAGGTAGCAGCCATGAACGGGCTCGACAATGCGCTCTCCAAGCCGGCGGCGATGGGCGGCAACCGCATCGACCAACTCGGTGCGGCAGCCGGCGGTGTCGTGATCGCAATCGATGAGCTGCTGACTGAAATGCCGCGCTTGAAGGACCTCCCCCAGTTTAGTTCCTTGGATATTCCCGATCGTGAAGAGCTGACGGTATTGATCCAGGGCTTCGGCGCGGTTGGTGCGCACGCCGCCCGCCTGCTGGCGAGTCGGTACCCGCATTGCAAGGTTCAAGGAATCAGTGACGCCGATGGATACCTGTACGCTGAACTTGGACTACCGGTGGAAGAACTGTTCGAGATCTGGAGTGAAGAACGCCTGGTGACCCGCCGCTATTTCGCAGATCATGAGGGACAAGATGAAGTTGGCTTCAAGTTCTCTTCCGATCCGAACGACCTGCTGCGCGAGTCGGCGTTCTGCTTGATCCCGGCCGCTCCGGTTGCCCACTACCTTGATGTCGATGCCGCAACCAAGCCCAGCATGACCATCAACCGCATGGGGCGTTGGAGCGTCATCGTCGAGGGAGCTAACACTTATTCTCCCGACCCGCAGCGTAAGACGATGCGCGCCCGGATGGAACGCGAGGTATACCGGCGGCTAGGCGTGCTGATTGTGACCGATTACTTGGTGAATTCAGGCGGCGTGATTTACGCTGCCCAGGAGCACCTGGTAAAGACACCTGCGGAGCTGCGTCTCCCGCAGGCTGCCCTTGGGGATCCTGCAGCGGTCCAGTCCTGGCTCGACACCCATGCCGAAGAGCTCGCCGCACTGGCCGAAACGCGCCGGAAAGTGGCTGAGATCTACCGTGAAGACGCAATTCGGGCCAACATGGGAGAGTTGGTTGATCTGCTGCTTGAGGATCCTGACCGACTGCCGTACGAAGCTGCCGAGCGCATCAGCGTCCGCCGCATAGCCGCCCGGGAGTATGACCGCACCGCAGCAGATGTGATGGATGCAATTCCAGAACTTGAAACCGGATGCACACTTCCGGATGCCGCCCGGGCATTGATTGAAAGCGGTTGCCCGATCGTCGCCGTGCTGGAAGCAGATGGCAGCCTGGCTGGCGTAGCCACCGCCTGGGATATCACCCAAGCGGTAGCGAGAGGGGAACCTGGGACTACACACCTGGCCCAGGTCATGACACGCAGCGTTATCAGCGTTGCACCTGATGATGGTCTGATGGAAATCATCGGCAAATTGGAGCATCACGAAATCTCCGCCATGCCAGTCGTCGAGGCTGGCCATGTGCTGGGGATGGTGAGCACGGACCTGCTGGCGACGCGGTCGCTTGCAAGGCTGCTGCAATCCGAGATGGACCTGGAATGAAACTCGGCGGGGTCCGACATGTGTCGCATGATTCGCCGGCAGCGCCACCCGTTCAGGTAGAATATTGACGAACTACTTGCAAGGTATTTGACTCAAATTGCACCTGGTCCAAGCCATAAAACTATCACACAATTCCAGGAGGAAGATGGATGAAATCTATTCTCGACAAGCTGAACCTCGAATCGGTGAACGCTGGCGCTTGCAGCGGACCGGATGGCTGGATTCGTGATTCGAAAGGCAAGGAACTGGTTTCATATAACCCGACAACTGGCGAGACGATCGCCAGCGTCATCCAGGCAACAGCAGATACCTACGAAAAGATTTCAAGCCAGGCCCATGAAGCTTTTCTGAGGTGGCGGGATATCCCTGCCCCGAAGCGCGGCCTGGTGGTGCGCGATCTGGGCGATGCTCTACGGGAGTATAAAGAACCGCTGGGGGACTTAGTCACCCTCGAGATGGGAAAGATTCGAGTTGAAGGTCATGGCGAAGTCCAGGAGATGATCGATATCGCCGACTTTGCGGTCGGCCTGTCAAGGCAGCTTTATGGGTTGACGATGCATTCCGAGCGCTATGAGCACCGCATGTATGAACAATGGCACCCGCTGGGAGTCGTGGGGGTGATTTCAGCCTTCAACTTCCCGGTTGCAGTCTGGTCCTGGAATTCAACCATCGCGGCGGTCTGCGGCGACACTGTACTCTGGAAACCCTCCTCCGACACCCCGCTTACAGCGATCGCGGTGCAGCATATCACCAACCGTGTGATGGCCGATCACCACCTATCCGGGATTTTCAACCTGGTTATCGGTTCTGGCCGCGAGGTTGGCGAGTTGCTTCTAAACGATGTCAATGTGCCGCTTATTTCCTTTACCGGTTCGACCAATATTGGCCAGCATGTTTCGGAAGCCGTAGCTCGACGCTTCGGACGGGCCATCCTCGAATTGGGAGGTAATAACGCTATCATCGTTACTGAGGACGCCGATCTCGACATGGCAACCCGTGCTATTCTCTTCGGTGCTGTCGGGACTGCAGGACAGCGCTGCACCACAACCCGACGGATCATCATGCAGAAGAAAATCGCGGGCGAGCTAACCAAGCGCCTGCAGAGTGCTTATGCACAGGTGCGGCTCGGCGACCCACTCCATGATGACACACTGATGGGGCCATTGGTCACATCTTCCGCCGTGGAAGAGATGTTTGAAGCTCTCGACCAGGCGCAGAAAGACGGCGGCAAAATCATCACCGGCGGCAAGATGCGCCCCGACCTCGGTCCGAATTTTGTCGAACCGACGATCGTTCATATGCCCGACCAGACGGAAATCGTCAAGCAGGAGACCTTCGCTCCGATTCTATACCTACTGGAATATGATTCTATCGATGATGCAATTGATATCCACAATGGCGTCCCACAAGGGTTATCGAGTTCAATTTTCTCGCTCAATATGCGCTATGTTGAACGATTCCTGTCGGTGCGCGGATCGGATTGCGGCATCGCCAATGTGAACATTGGCACCTCTGGGGCAGAAATCGGCGGCGCATTTGGCGGTGAAAAGGAAACCGGCGGTGGGCGCGAGTCGGGTTCCGACGCGTGGAAAGCCTATATGCGCCGTCAAACAAATACCATCAACTGGTCCGACGAGCTTCCACTTGCCCAGGGAATTACGTTCGGTGATTGACTTTTCGGTTTGAACAACTTGCTAGTTCAAGAGATGAGCCCTCAACAGGTTGTTGAGGGCTCAGTCATTCAACCGGGATAACTTACTTCGGGGGAGGTTCCACCTCAGGAATACTGTCCGCATCCCCCGTAAATGTCACTGCACCGCTCCAGACCCAACCGACCTTCCCATCTTCCACCTGCTCGATCTGGTACCAGATCCCGCTCACAATACTGTCAAAACGGCCCGTGATGAAGGCGCTCATCCCTTCCAGCAAAAAACCGATGTGCTTATACGTCTCGTCCGGTCCGTCTCGAATGTACGCATTATAGTCAGCAGTCAGGATCGGCCGGCCTGGCGTGGGGGTCAGCGTTGGCGTGATTGTTGCGGTCTGATACGGCGTCGTGGCCGTCGGGGGAATAGGAGTTGGCGGAGGGGTTTGGAACGTCGCCTGGCGTGTCAGTTCTGCCCTCGCCTGGGCGGTTTGCAGGACGGATTCGCTATCCTGCGTTGGATTGCCGGCTACAGCTCCAGCGGAGCAAGCCGTTAGCGTTAAGCAGGCGCTGAAGACGAGAATCCGGGCTTTGCGACGATGCATATTTGTTATCCGGGCTAATTCCACTTCGAACAGCGGCGGGATGGCACGGCTCATGCAAATTTGACGAGCATGGAGTATACCCTAACCATGCTCTTCCTGGCCATGAAAGAGGCGCCAACCCTGCCAGTGGTACAAGTTTCCTCTCCACGCCGCCTAGCTGTGCGTGCTAAGATGCACTTGTATGGGACGAGAAGCTGGAGCGGCGGCGCCAGCGCGCACGCGCGAACAGGAGGCAGATGTGCCTGCTGATCGAGGAAAAAGCAAGCTGGAGCCGAAAGTTAATGCCGAGTATCTGGAGGCACTCGAGAAACTCGAGCGCGCCCAGGAGCGAATGCTATCCTCGGCAATCGCATTCTGTGACGGGCTGATCAGCGCCGGACAGCTGCGCGCGGTGCGTGAGCTGCTGCGCGAGCAAGAACGAAAAATTGACGCGCTGGGCGGCATCCAGGCTTCCCCCTTCCTTGAAGATGTGCATCAGACTGTACCGGCTAACGAACAGTTGGACGAACAAGCTGCCCCTCCTACTCCGGTGGCGCCGGTTGGGATTGCAGCAGAGCTGCCAAAAAATCTTGACGAACCTTCACTTCAGGACATTGAAGATCCTGAACTTCGAGACCGGTTGGAGGCACTTGACGAGAAGATCGCTCGCCTGGAACAGGATTTCCAGCAAGGCCGGATCAACGCCTCACAGTACCGGGCGATTTACCGCCACTATATGGAACAACGCGAGGTCGCACTGCGCCTGCGGCAGAAGTACCCTGATAGTGACCGCTGGCAAATCGTACTGGAAGAAGGAAAAACCCGCTTCCTGCTCCAGTTGAACGAAGCCACTTGTCACAGCGTAGGCCTCTACAGCAAGGAATCACGCGACCGGATCTACGTCCATGGCGAAATGCCAGCCAGTGCCGAGGAAGCCATGGGCCTGCTGGGCACCTTCGGCTCGAATGAGGGCGGTTCTGCAGATGGACGGATCTTTGCCACGAAGACCGAGAGTGGCGAAACCCTGCTGCTGATCCCCGGTTCCTTCACCGTCAGTCTGGCCGTTTTCTCACAGGATCCACCGGCCTGGCAGGTACGTGCCCTGCGCGAGGTGCATCGCAACTTCGAAGCAGCCAACCGGCCAGCCTTACAGCGTGGCGACACCAAGAAGTTAATCTTCCCTGATCTTTCGCGTTTCGTTAAAAACTGAAAATACTCAGCACCGATCTTTTGTATCGTCTTGAACTCACGCTCAGATCCACTTGGGATTCTTGCCACCGATCCCTTCCCCCTAGATTTATCAGGTCTTCGATTCTGGCGTGATCAGGTCCTGTGAACCCGCCAGCCTCTGTCTGGTCATGATATCCTCCTACCGTCGAGGGGGATGACCGGGTTGTATATCATCTGACGAATCTCGAACTCCGCTTGCTCTCCCACCTGATAACTCACTCCAGGCTGGTGATTCCGGTGGAGCTTGTTTTCGATCGGGTGTAGGGTTATGGCAACCGAACTGCAAAGAGCGTGTTTGTGGCTTTATTAAAGGTCTGCCGGCGATGGAGAAAGCAGTTCCCTCTTAGCCGCGTTTTACTCACCTGATGCCGATCCCTGGATGTATCAATGAATAGACTCGGTTTCATACGCTCCTGGTACGACAGAACAAAGTTTTCAACAATTTTCATAGATTCTTATGACCTCAATTGAACGCTTCTTCCGTACACTGCGTGCAGTTTGAAAACCCACCAGGAGGTTGGATATGGCAAGGGGATTCTGCCCTGAATGTGACGCGGAAGTAGGGCTCGGAAAGACACCAAAAATTGGCCAAAAGGTCACCTGCTCGAGCTGCGGAGCGTATCTCGAGGTGATTGAAACCTCCCCCCTCGAATTAGACTGGGCCTACGAAGATGACGAAGAATTCGAATTCGATGAGGAGCTGTACGAAGAGGAAGATTATTGAGATAAATATTTCGTGAGCTTATCATCCGGGTTTTCCCAAGACCGGGTCAAATGAAGAGCGGGCGCCCTGAGGGTGCCCGCACCGCGTGTGTTGAGTGCTGCACCTGATACAGATCGATCACCGGCTTAAATCAATTCAATCCCACTTTCTAGCAGCACGCTGCGCTGGATCGAAATCAAATGCTGGATGGCATTCCACCCAAGGTCGATCGCACAGTCAAGATCCGCAGGTCGAAATGGATTGCGCTCTGCTGTTCCCTGGATCTCGATAATGTCACCATTTGCGTTCATAACCAGGTTGAGGTCTGCTTCAGCGTGGGAGTCTTCGTCGTAGTTGAGATCGACCAGCGTCGCTCCCTCGAGCATGCCGACACTGATCGCAGCTACAGGCGGTTTCAAGAAATCCAGCGGCTCGCCTCTGGCAAGCATAGTCCGGTGCAGCGCAAGGATAAGGGCGATATAGCCGCCTGTTACGGAAGCGGTTCTCGTCCCTCCGTCGGCCTGGATTACATCGCAATCCACGACGCAGGTCACCTGCGGCAGCTGTTCCAGATTGACGGCAGCGCGCAGGCTGCGGCCCACCAGCCGTTTAATCTCCGCGCTCCGAGCGCGCGGCGCAGTCGTCTCGCGCGGAGTGCGCTGCTGGGTTGAGCGCGGCAGCATGGCATACTCGGCTGTCACCCAGCCTCCCGGTGCTGCTCGGCTATGCATCCAGGTCGGGACACCTTGCTCGATGGTCACGTTACAGAGGACACGCGTTCCGCCGATCGAGATGAGGACCGACCCTTCCGGGTAATCAACAAACCCTGCTTCTATCTGGACGTTTCGAATTTCTTCCGCCCGCCGCCCATCTACTCGGTTCATTGCGTTCAATCCTGATTCCCCGGGAAGCTGCATGACCGTTTACATCTTCAGCAGCTGCTGGTAGCGATCGATTCGCTTCTCGATCACACTCATACTGCTGCGCCAGAAATCTGGCTGGTCGAGTTCAATCCCGAAACGGGCCGCAAGCTCAGACGCCGTTCCCTGCCCGGTCTCCCGCAGCAAGCTTTGATATTGAATGAAGAATTCCGCCCCTCGCTCCTGGTAGACCGCATAGAGGCCCAAGCCGAAGAGCTGCCCAAAGGCGTAAGGGTAGTTGTAGTAGGAAAGCGATTCGCTGTAGTAATGAGGCTTCCAGGCCCACATATAGGCGTGTTGATGTTCCGGATCCAGCCCATCCCCATAAGTCTCGCGTTGAGCCCGGGTCATAATCTCGCAGAAATCATCTGCCGATAGTTCGGCCGAAGAGCGGCGTTCAAAGACCTCGTGCTCAAAAAGGTAGCGGGAATAAATATCCACGATCACTTGAGATGCGCTGATCAAGAACGTTTCCAGGATGGCGAGCTCCATCTCTTTCTTGTCCGCGTCCTTGAGGGCAGCTTCGGTCACCAGGGTTTCGTTGAAGATCGAGGCCGTCTCAGCCAACGTCATCGGTGTCGAGCGCTGAATCATCGTCAAGCCCTTCTGGCAATTATTGTGAAAGGCGTGTCCAAGCTCATGCGCCATCGTGAAGAGCTGGTCGAGCGATCCATCGAAATTGCACAGGATGCGGGATTCCTCCAGCAGCGGGACTTCCATGCAGAATGCGCCACCGCGTTTCCCGTTGCGCGGCTCGGCATCGATCCAGCCCTGGTCGAATGCATGCCGGGTGAACTGTGCCAGCTCAGCATTGAAACCCTCGAAGATCGACAGGATGTATTCACGTGCATCGGAATAGCTGAACTCACGGCCACCTTCGACGATCGGCGCAAAGACATCCCACCAGGCCAGGCTCTCCTTACCAAGGTGATGGGCTTTAGCCTTGAAGTACTTACGAAACATCGGGAATGACTCTTTCATCACTCCCAGCATTGTTTCAAGGGTAGCGCGATCCAGGCGTGCTTGTACGATCGACTTGTGGAGCGAGTCTTCCCGATGGCGTCGGATATTGAGCGTATTAACCGTGCCCTTGATGCCGTTCATGCAGGCCGCAAGTGGTTCCCGCACCGATTCCCATGCGTCGATCTCTGCCTCAAATGCACGCTTCCGAATCGATTCGTCAGGGTGATATCGCCTGATGTTTTGAATGGCGGTGATCGGCAGATCCTCCACAGCACCTTCGAGCTCAAAAGGTATCACAATCTGGGAGGTGACCGTCCCCTGCAGTTTCTCCCAGGCACTGGCGCCGCTCAACGAGAGTTGAGCGGCAAGCTCTTCTTCCGACTCCGACATGAGATAGCGGCTTTCGTCGATCGTTTCACGCAGAGCGAATTCATGCGAGCGCAAGGTATCGTGCGAGCCGATCAAGCTGTCGATCTCGACCCCGCTTGCTGCAACAGACCCCAGCCAGCCACGGAATAAGACCTCGATCTGCTTGAAACGCACGCTCGTCATTTCAAATTCAGACATCCTGCGAGTTGCGAGGGTATTGAACGAATCGGTGGTCACATATCCGATGATGTAGGCTTCCAGAGTGGATTGCAGGGCCAACAAGCGGTTGAACTGGTCAAGGATCTCGCCGATCTGGTTGGCAAGCACTTCGACCGAATCAGGAATGCTTCCAGATTGGGTAATGCCCTTCTGTTTGAAGTACAGCTCCAGCTCATCGATCTGCTGTTGGTGGTCTTGCATCGCTGCCAGAAAGGGTTGCGATTCCAAACCAGGGTAGATGGTGTCCAGATCCCAGTGTGGCAGCCCCGGGCCAACTTCCTTGTCAGTCATGTGTTCAGCTCCTCTATTAGGTGATGGTGTTGATTATACGGCGGTTGCAGGAACGCTTTCGACCACGTTGCGGTGAACCAGCCATGCTCCCAGCAGTGATAGTGCACCGACGACCAGGAACGGGAATTCAAATTGAATCGTCGCCAACCCTCCGGCAATCAGCGGCCCGATCGCGGTCCCGATGCCGAATCCCATCGCCAGGATGCTCATCTGCTGGCCTTCTCCCCCTGCATGCGAGATATCCGCAGCCAGTGCAAAAGCGGGGGCAGCGATCATCGATGAAGCAAATCCCTGGAACAGCCGCACCGCGGTGAGCTGGGCAGTGGTTGTGACCAGACCCAGCAGGATGGTAGCCGGCGCCATCAAAACAAGGCCCCAGACGATCAATGGACGGCGACCGATACGATCCGATAAATGGCCAAAAGGCAGTTGAAAAACAAACCGGCTGGCCGTAAGCGCACTGAAGGCAATGCCGAACCCGACCGCAGTCTGTTGAAGACGCTGGTTGAATTCATTTTCCAGCGCAGACATCATCGAAAAAGCACCCGACATCATGACCATGGCCAGGCCGAGAAAAAGCAGGCCACCTCCAAGCAGCCGCCGGTCGAAAATGACATACGGCTCGCCTCGCTTTTCAACCCGACCTGGAGACCTGGGTTCCTTCACCCAGAGCTGCACCAGGACCAGGCCCAGAGCCAGCAGTCCACCACCGGCGAGGAAGGCCGCGTTAAAGCCGACATGCACCAGCAGGAGACTACCTAGAAGCGGCCCCAGGGCAAAGCCTGCCATTCGCAGCATGCTGTAGAAGCCCATCGCGCCTCCGCGGGTGCTGTACTGCGAAGCCTCGGCCATAACGGCTAATGAAGCGGGCACCGTAAAAGCGACGCCAATCCCCTGAAGGAGCCGAATAATGACCAGGCTGAGGAATCGGTCAGCAAATATATAGGCAAGGGTCGAGATCGCCATCAATAACAAACCGGCCTGAATGAATATTTTACGACGGTGGAATCGATCGGATAAAGATCCGGTCAGCGGTTGAGCGAGAGTGAAGACGATCCCATAGGCAGAGATGAGCAGACCGACGAGAACGGAATCAGGCAAGTTTGGTCCTGGGAGTTTGGCGACATATAGAGGAATGATGACGATCAGGATGCTGTTGCCCATCGCATCCGCGAACCGTGCAAAGGAGAGGGCGATGACGGTGCGATTTAGCCCATAGCGTTGGGGGAACTGCATGCTTTCCTCGTTTTGATGGAGCCTGAATGAAATCCGAGCTTCAATTGGCGGTCATTATAGCTGGTCAAATACCGTCTGGCATCCGAATCGGGCATGTACTACGCCCCTACCAGTTATATATGGATTGCCTTCCGGTCCGAATTTGTCGGAAAAGTATCTTCCGGTATTCATGAGCGAGGGTACTGACATATTCTCTTGCCTGACCCATCCGCACCCTGAAAGCCGATTTGCAGCGGACTCTCAACCAATGATAAATCTAATCAATGGCGGGTCAGTGAAGATCAAACCGAGAGTTAAGCCATTCGAGGCGTTCGGAGGTGGCCTGGGAATCGAGCGCAATCCCCCCACCATACCAGCGCAGTTCCTTCGGCTCATGAGCCACGTCGAAGAACGCTTTCGCTTTGTCCTCGGGCACATGGGGAACCTGGCGCCCAAATTGGCAAAGTATGGGAGCAGGCTCAAGATGCTTTACGTTGGCAACCGGATCGATTGCGGCAAACTTCCTGAGATACGGTTTTCGGGCGGACTCATCAATCGCCGGATAATAGAAAAACCAATCCGCAAAGTGCGGCGTCCCGGCCATTAGAACGAAGGCTGAGATACCATCTTCCAGACACCCGAGCATTACTCGTACATCGCTCCAAAATCATGACCGACGTAGCCGATCGGCAGCTGGTTATCGTCCAATTCGTATCGCAGGATTGCGAGCGCGGTCCGCAGTTCCATGATCTGTTCAATCGAAAGCTGGTAGTCCATGGCATGCGTGCGCTTGATGAACCATTCACGGTCAGACCACATCGTTTCAATCGCCAGAGAAAGCACACCGCGCTCGGCGAGACGCTCGACTTCAGCCAGGAACTGCGTCCGGTTCGAATCAGCTGCCAGTGGCTCGTACCAGTGGACGAAGAGAATTCCAGCCGTAGGTCGGGTTGTGGCAGGCCCAACCAGGCTCGCAACCCGCAGCGTGCCTTCTCGAGCCGGGTATACCAGCGTGCGTTTGGCGACCTCATCCGAGATACGCTCGGAAACTACCTGGAGGCCCAAAATGGCCTCTGCCGGTACTTCATTCGCACGCCGGATGGTATCCAACACTGTCAGTTGGTCCTCTCCATACCGCAATCATCATCACCAAACTCTATTTCTACCGTGGTGTGGGAGAATTCCATCCTTCGCAGGACTTCCTGTACTGAATTCCGAATGCAGACCAGATCGTCCTTCGATGTTTCCTCCTCGATCACGACATGCGTTGTGAGGACATGGTGCTCGCCATCGAGAGACCAGACATGCGTATGATGCGTTGATAAAATCTCGGGGATGGCACACAGTTCCTCATCAAGCTTCCCCAGATCAACGTTTTCCGGCACGGCTTGCATGAAAAGCCCGGCGGTCTTCCAAAGGTTCCGCAGCGTGTTGTACAGCACGTAGAGCGTGATCAGGATCGATAAAATCGGATCGAGGATATACAGGTCCGCGATGAGCAGCACCAAGCTCACAATAAGCACTGCAACCCAGCCGAGGACATCTTCCAGCAGGTGCCAGGCGACAACCCGGGCGTTCATCGAACGCTCGCTGCGCAGCCGTAGGACCGCCGCGCCGTTCGCGAGAATTCCTACGACCGCAATCAAGACCATGCCGGAGGCGTTGGCTTGTTCAGGAGCAAACAAACGCGGGATTGCCGTTGAGAGGATGATAACCGAGCCGCTGACCAGAACCAGAGTATTGATCAGCGCGCTGAGCAGCGAGAAGCGCCGATAGCCGTAGGAGAAGCGGTTGTCGTTTGTGCGCTGCGAGAAATGATCCAGATACCATGCAAGCCCAAGCGAGAAGCTATCCCCGAAATCGTGGATCGCATCCGAAAGAATCGCCAGGCTGTTGGTCCAGATTCCACCGACGATTTCCAGCGCTGTAAACACCAGGTTCAGAAAGAATGCAACGCGAATATTTTCAGTGCTTGTGTGGTCGTGTTGGTGGCTTTCGCTTTTCATCGGTGTGATTCTACCGCACCCCGGCAGAAGAAGTTCACTGCAGGACTATACCCCTCCGGGCGAATTGATCACTTGAGCCTACGACCAGGAATTCGATAGTGGAATTATGTCTATGCGCAAGCTGGACGCTGTATACAGAGCTGGCGAACCCTTATACGCGCAATTTTGAAGAGTCTCTCGCCGCACCTGGGTTTGGACCAGATCTCACTCCAGCGCGAGGCGCATGATCAGGCGACCTTTGGTGGGCTTTCCAACAACTTCGAAACCAGCTTTCTCAAAGAGGCTGGGAACGCCCATGTAGCCTGAGCCGGGAGGGAGTTTACCCTTGCTCGGAACGGTAGGATAGGCTTCGACAAGTGCTCCCCCCTGCTCATGAACGTAGTCCACGGCGGCCGCCAACAGGGCCGTTGCGATGCCCTTGCCCTGCTCCCAGCGCGGGATGAAAAAACAGACGATGGACCACACCGGCCGGTCATCCAGCCGGCGCAGCACGCGTGATCGTTCCAATGCCCCATACTGCTCACGCGGAGCAACCGAACACCAGCCTACAGCTTCAGCGCCACGGTAGGCGAGAATTCCCGGGATAAGGCCATCATCAACAATGGCTTTAAATGCCTTACGGTTTCCCTCACTGCGGTTGCGTTCAAATTGAGCACGCGTGATCCGCCACCACATGCACCAACACCCGTCAGCGGCTCCATGCAGGCCGAAGAGATGCTCGAGATCCGGCCAACGCTCGGGCGTCAGCGGGTGAAAATCGAGCAGCCCAGCTGCTGTTTCCCGGTTCTCCAACCTGGACGACCTCCAATCACCTGGACCCCTGGGGTAAGTTAGCCAGTCTTCACTGGCAAAGTGTGAACGAACTCAGCCGCCCGTCGAATCCAGCTCGTCAGCTGCCGGTCAGATTTAACCGCCTGCGGCTCGACCACAACCCAACCCTGCATTGGCCGGCCGGTCATATCAAATTCCCGCACGCCCGGCTCTTTAAGCAGAGCCTCATAAACCTGCGGGCCGATCCGGGCGATCATCCCCTCCCCGATTACCCCACAGAGCATATTGCCATTCAACATGAAACTCAGCCCACCGAACATTTCTTTTGAGGTAAGGGATGGTTCGGTCTGAAGCAGTCTCCTGATGCGATCGGTAAGGACCCTATCGTAGCTCATCGGCTTCCCTTCAACTGGAACTCCCATCTGGACGTGACCGGCCTAAACGTCAACCCTCATCCGGTTTGTGGGCGAAAGCCCGCAGAATGTCCACCTGGCCGACGTGAAAGGTTTCATGCCATCCCAGCCCGTCTACGTGCTCCCAGACCGGTTTCTCACCCCGATCGGTTGTTTTGACCGTGTCGAGCAATTCTCTTGTCGACCGCTCCAGAACGCTCTCTAGTGCTTCCTGACTGCGTTCCAATTCCCGTTTAAGTTCAGTGAACTTCAGGCCCTGACCTTCTTCGAAGACCGCGGCTGACCCGGTCTGGTACATCTGCATACGTTTATCTTCCCAGAACTCGTCTGTTTCAAAAAGCTTCAGGGCTTTCGATCGACCGGAGATAATATGCCCGAGAATCCAATTCATGCTGTTGATTCGGCCACTCGGGGTGCGCAGTGCTTCCTCTTCCGTCACGCCTTCGACCAAGCGATTCAGAAGCCAGGTGTTTGCCGCATACGTACCAATCATCGCTTCAGCTCGATCCTGCATAAAACACCTCATTCACGGGGGAGTCATTTGGCATCATCCGGTAGGGACTCCATAACGCCAAACAGGATACCCTCCGGATCGGCGCAGTAGGCGTGCATGCCTACACCCGAAACCTCGCTCGGCCCATGAACGACTGTACCGCCCAGCGAACGGATCTTCTCAAGAACGGATTCCAACTCAGGAACCTCAATCGTGTTGATAACAGCCTGGGGAAACTGCTTGCCCATGATGCCGCCATTGATCCCGGGCTCGCCCTCCTGCCCGGTCGTCACCAGCCAATAGGATTGCTCACCACCAGGCCAGGTGGCTATTTCCCAGCCCAGCACCTGGCGGTAGAAATCTCCTAATGCGGCTGGGTCTTCAGCCAGAAGCTCAAAATGAACAGGACGACTCATCGTTTTACCTCCACTGGAATTGATGGACGAATGGGCAGCTCACTTTCCGCCCAAACTGAATGTAGCTGCGATTTTTCTGCTTCAGATTAATCAACTACCAGGTCATACCAATTGCCTGATCGCAAATCGAGCAGGAAATAATTACGGTCCTCTGAATCGGCTATCGCCTGTCCGGCCTGCTCAGCCTGACGTATGAAACTGGCAGCTTGATCGAGATTCCCGGCTGCCGCATTTGCTCGTGCTAATCCCTCTAGGGCAAACGCCCGATCATAATCAAGCATTAACTCCTCGAATTCCTCAGTCAGCGCTGCGCAGCGGACGGCATGGTAGAGGGCTCTTTCCCCCATGCCCAGCACACTGTACACCCTGGAAAGGAGCCAATGCGCTCTCTGCCGGTGCAGGCCTGTTCCCGCGACAGCCCAATGGTAAGAGCTGGTATGAGCGGCTTCGATCATCTGGGCATCCTGTTCAGCTGAGCGGGGTGAAGTTTCGAGCAGCTGCCAGGTTTTTTCATGCGCCTCACGGGCAAACGTGCGGTGAGCATCCTGATTTGCCATACAACCTCCCCTACTTCTGCGACAGTCGTCCGGCAGCGACCATAAAAATCAGCCGTATATATCATCTTGTATAACACGAAACATAATAATTCGGAGCGGTTGTATCTGATTATTTGTTCTTCTATTCAGACCCGTCGTAATAGCAGATAGGCGTCCGGCGATGGGAAGCGAGGTCGCGCCAGGCCTGATATCGACAGCATCCCCCATTCCAGCAGGTCCTGGCCGGTTTATCCCTCTGGTGCCCCGTCGATCCCAATCAGGCTGGATGCGTAGCGCAGAGAGGTCACCGCAAACGCGACCATCAGTGCAATCGCGATGATCATGACAGCCGCGTCGAAAAGCGTAATCGTACGTTGGAGCAAGGTGAAGCCAGGATTGCCAAAAATAAATACGGCCAGGTTAATCAAGATCGCAATCATCCGCATCTCGGTCGGGCCGATGCGAGCGTAGGAGATCCGGAAGGTACCCGTTACAAAGGCATGCACGTAGGCGACGATAGACATGAGCAGGTACCCGACGAGCGCCAACGTGGCGATATCCAGGCGTACGTAGGGCGAGAATCCCAGCCCGAGGAAAATCATCACCTGGCTGAAGGCATCAACCGTATGATCGACGAAGAATCCGAAGCGGGGGCGTTCGATCTTGCGGAAGCGTGCAAGGGTGCCATCAAGGCTGTCACCATACCAATTGATGATAAAACCAAGTGTCGCCAACCACAGGAATCCTGGCGAGAAGCGGCACAGCGAATAGCCTACCAGGATGACAATTGATCCGAGAATCCCGATCATGGTCATCGTGTCCGGGCTCATCCAATGCGGCGTGTGCCAAGCCAGCCACTGCAGCGCCGGCCGCTCGAAACGGCCGAGGAGCATATCGTGCACTCTTCGTTGTGAGGATACGTCAGGCATTGAATCTCCCTTCGCCGGGTGGCGTATTCTGCAGCCCGGGCAACAGCCAGGACGAATATACCTTCCAAGGCAAGGCCCCTTATTGTCGCGTAGTGTGGGCTTTCGTTCAAGCCAGGATGATGAGCCGCTTCGCAGGCAGGTGCTAGAACTTGCCGTGAACTTGGATGTTCACACCACGTCTGATGCCGTGAACCTCATGATCAAGTGATCGTCTCCGCTGCGATGTTCTGCAGACCTATGTAACCTGAGGCTGCTGAACCCGGGAAGTTCGTTGATGCAGCCAGAGAAAGCCGGCAACAGAGATCAAACCCACCAGACCGGAAAGATACCAGAGCAGATTTGGCTGCATTGTATCAAGCACGATCCCTGCCAGCAGGGGTCCAACCGCAAAGGGAATTCCGAAAGAGAATCCCGAAATGGCCATGTAGCGGCCGCGCATATGTGCCGGAGCAAAACGCGCTACGACAGCCCGAGAAACCGGCGCAACCAGCATTTCCCCGATTGTGATGATGACCATCGCCAGCAGGAAAAGCACGTACACGTTGACAAAGCCGTACATTGCGAAACCGATCGCGTATAGGGCCGCTCCTGCGGCCATCATCAACATCGGTGGTTGACCCTCGATGCGGCGCGTGATGGGGAACTGGAACAGGACCACCATCACAGCGTTCAGACTCAGGATCCAACCATAGCCCGACTCGGCCACTTGATGTACATCACGCAGGTAGACTCCCAGTGTGGTGTTCAGGTTCATATAGACCAGGCCCATCAATATGCTCGCACCGATGAAAAGCATAAAGAGAGTATCCCTCAGCACACGACCATAGCCCTTGAATGTGCCGGCAACCGATTCAACCTCTACCTCACTCGAGGGCTCAGGCTTGGTCTCGGGCATCGCTCGCCAGACGATGGTCGCGGTGATCAGGCTGATGACTGCATCCGTGAGGAAGAGCGCCAGGTAGGAACGGGTAGCCAGGAAACCGCCGATAGCCGGACCGATGACAACCGATAGGTTGAAGGCTACCCGCAGAATGCCATATCCCTGGGCACGCTTTTCCTCCGGCAGCAGGTCGGCAACCATCGCTTCATAGGCTGGTCCACCAGCGTCGGTGAAAATACCCACCAGCAGCGCCACGGCAAAGAACAACGAGAGTGTATTGACAAAGCCCATTAAAACCGAACTGAGCGAGGTCGAAACCAGGCTGAAAATCAGCATTCCTTTACGCCCGAGGTGGTCAGACAACGCTCCGCCCATGAGGGTTCCCAGAAAACTCGAGAACGAGAAGGCTGCGAACAACACCCCGACCTGGGTCATGCCAACGTCGAATTTGCCGGTGATGTAGAGAGCGAAGAAGGGGAAAAGCAGCGCCCCACCAAGCCGGTCGATGAAGGTAACGATTACGAGAGTCCAGAAGTCACGCGGGAACTCTTTGATCGTCGCTTCGATGCTTTCACGGCGCGTCTGGAACCACATCAATGGCCTCCGAGCCAGACAGTGGAAATTACGGAGTTGGCCCGCAGGCAAACATCCTTACGGAGAAGAGCGGCAGACCTGGTCTACGCTGCTGAACAAACCTAGCCGACAACGTATTCAGGAAGTAATTTAACCAGTGGACCACTGAATATTTTAGCTGCTATTCAATGCCATCACACTAAGAACAGGACACACCGCCACAATCAGGCGGTGATGTGGTTAGGCGCGCCAATTTGGGCGCTTCGTAACTGGTCTCCTGAAATTCGCCTGCCTTCCCCATGGCATGGGGATTGAACGAAAAAGCCGGTTGATTTTACCAGCAGTCCATCCCAGAGGGATCGAAGCCTAGATTTCTCTCATTCCTCTATCTACCTGCCTGCACCGGTGTGGAAGAACGCCGCTGGACGATAAAGGCGAGGATGACCAGGAAACCCACGTAGGCAGCCACTGCCCAGGCCGTGATTGCTACCAGCGGAGTAGCCTGCTGCTTGACCGCGATACCAGCCACGGCCCAGATAATTACGAACAGGTAGGCTACGTCCCCACGAGCAATAGCCATCGCCGTGGAAAGTGCAGCCACAACGAGCAGCAGGACGACCGCCCACATCTCGGGCGCAATGCCCCAGCCGTTCCAACCGAGATAGTAGAGCATCTGCGTGACATTGGCGATGGTTGCCACGCTGATCCACCCCAGATAAATACTGAACGGCAGGTCGACCAGCCAACGCTGAGCCGCACTGACCGCAGTTCGGCCGATATTCAGGCGGAGATAAATCGCAATCAAGATCAGCAAGAGTGCCAGCATTGCCGGGAGTGTCCAGAGAAATTGTTCGTAGTGCCATAGGAACAACCAGGCGATGTTTGCGGCGCCGCTGGCGGCGAAAAGGTATCCGATCCGACCCAAGCGTGCATTCTCGCTCTGACCGGGCAGCGCCTGGTAAACCGCAAATGCACCGAGTACGATGTAAATCAGCCCCCAGATCGCGAAGACATAGCCAGCCGGCACGAAGAAGACCTGGAATCGATCCGATATCTCGCCAGTATTGAGTCCGTTCAACGGTAGGATATTCGCCAATGAATTCACGACAACCACGGCAAGATAGGCCAGGATATTGACGATCTGTCGAACGACATTCCGATTCATATACCCACTCCTTCGTATCATTCAGGGACAATGACGCCTTAATTGTTGAGATTTGGGCAAGCAACAAACTCGAATCAGGACAAACAATCCGGAAAATTGTATCGTCTTTTCATCCTGGATTCGAGGCTGGTGCCTGAAATTCGGGACGCATGATCTGACGATCTCCGGACTTTTCAATACGCATCGCGAATGGGAATCGATCCACCTGAAGGCAGTAATCGAGATCCCGATCATCCAGGAACGGGTATTGTGGGTCATTAAACCTCAAGCCCCAGCCCGAGCTGCGTACGCGTTCTCTAATGAGCTCCAAATTGACCGGTTCAGAACACAACAGCGATTCGAGGTAATCAGCACAGGCTGCATCTTCATCGCCAAATCCACCTTCCCTCACGCCGGTTAGTACGAATGAAACGCGAGCCGGATTCAGGGTTCGTAGTGCTTCAACTGTACCGCGCGCACAGCATAGACTGGCTGCGAAGAGATCCTCTGCGTTCGAGCTTCGAACCACTCCCTGGGTTCCGGCAGATGTCCGTTGGACCAACCGCACACCGGCCAGATTCTGATCGATGAACTCCAATGGTGAGTTGCCGAACTCGAAGTCAGCTGGTTTCCATCCGCCATCCTCCCCGGTGAGCATGAGGTGCGGCTCATGATGCTTCATTTCCCGCGCCTGTTCCAGGGTTGATACCAGGATAATTGCTTCCGCTCCAGCGTCAAATGCGAAGGCTGCGGTCGTGAATGCTCGCAGCACATCGATGACCACGACGACGCCACGAGCCTGATCACAATTCTCTAAGGTCACACGGTGAAATTCGATCATTCCACTCCATTTGCTACCCTCAAGCCTGCGTCGGGAAATTCTCACACCATGCCATGCACTTTGATAAGCGCGGCGCGTTGGAGTATCCGATGGGCCAGATCAGGAGGGCATTCTAGCTCACAGAATACCAGCCGGCTCGTGGTGAGATCGGAGACAGTGAGCGAATTGTCCCGTTCGAGCTAGAGCTATTCTCCGCGAGCCAAATGGACAATTTAGATTCTCTCAACGACCCAATCACGCAAATCGATCACATATTGTTCGTAGCCAAAATCATTATGTGCCTCGTGGTATCGATCTGGCAGAATCCAGAGCTCTTTGTCCGAGCTGTGTGCGGCATCGAAAAATGCCCGCGCCCCGTCAGCGGCAGTGAGTGCGTCGGCCGCGCCATGAACGACGAGCAGCGGCAGATCGATGTCCGCTGCATGGGCTTTGATGAAGTCGATCGTCGCCAGATTTTCCGTAGCAAATCGGGTTGTCGCGCGATCATGGACCATCGCATCCTGCTGATAGGCCTGGACTACCTGCGGGTCGCGTGAGAGCGCATTGCTGTCCAGGCCGCTGGCGAGCGTGAAGGACGGCCAAATGCGTGACAGCGATCGGGCAATGGCAATCAGGACCGGAGTCGCAACCCCGACCGGTTCAGTGGCTATGCCGCTGAGAATAACACCGGCCAACGAGGGGGAGTCGCGCAAGACATACTCGGCTACGATCAGCGTACCGAGACTGTGTCCATAGAGGAATACCGCCAGCCCAGGCCGCGCTTCACGCACATAGGCCAGAAATCGGTCCAGATCGTAATGGTATTCAGACCAGTGCTGAATGTGCCCACGCCGGCCAGCTGAGTGCCCGTGGCCTCGCAGATCGTAGGACCAGATCTCCAGGCCGGCAGAGGTGAGGGGATCAAGCAGGTTGGTGTAGCGACCGCTGTGCCCACCCATACCATGCACAATCGCGAAAACAGCCCGTGATTGACCCTCTGGCAGCCAGTTCTGCCCCCGAAGCTCAATCCCGCCATCGCCCTCAAAAACGAACTCGTTATGCTTCATTCGATTCTTCTCCGTTTCCCTATGATTGATCGTTACTAATAAGGCATGGATCTTGAATTATGCGCGAATTCAGCCCTCCGTCCAGCCGCCCTTCCAGCCGCTCAGCGGCCGAGCTGCGGACTTAGGACCATAGCCGCTGACAGTTTCTGGGGCATCCGCGGCCAGTATTCATGGGGTTAAAGGCGGGAGATTCAGCAGTTGATCGAAAATCCTCAAGAAATCGCCTTTAAGTTCAGCACGCTCTGCAGGACCGGGCAGATTCTCTTGATGGAGTGCGATCACGCTCTTCGTCCCCTTTGGAACGACCCGCAGCTGGATGGTTGAGGGACCTGGCCAGCCTGCAGCCTGCCAGGTCAGACGCAGGTGAGACGGTGGGGCATAAACCCGGATTTTACCCCGTGTGCCGTATGGCAGACGATATCGCTCTTTGGCTTCCCAGTTTGCAATCTCTATTTCCCCAAGCCACACCTTGACTCCCTCGATCAATGTTATTAGCTGCCAACATTCTTCCATCGGCAAATCGATCGTCCGGCGTACTCCCACCTGGTAGCCAGCATGCTTCATCCTGCCAACCTGATCACCCGATTCATTTCATCGACCTCGAAATTGTTTACATAACGCGAGCGGATTGCGTATAGTTTATTCCCTGTGCCTATGCGCAGCTGTTCAGGAACCTTCGAGACGTTTCTCGATCTCACACAGGTGTTCCCAGGCGTGCTCCAGCGAACGCCGCAGTGCCCGGTAAGCAGTCCAGGTCACCTGACCGTGCGAAACGGTTGCTTGCCTCTCCTCCTCATCAAGCGATCCAAGCCGATCAAGATGCAGATCGAAGAGCTGGGAAAACACCTCCAGCAGATCTCCCTCCCCGGTCCGCATACGGCGCAGAGCATGGGAAGCACCTTCCGGCGGACCAATGAGGTAGCGCACGTACACCATCTGCGACTCGGCCAGGTGATCAAGAATCGCCGCCAACGTACGGCCGTGTTCGGGCTCAAAGAACAGCTCTTCATGCGGCAGCTGTCCGAGCGTCTGAACGATCTCATCCTTCATCCACCCCAGCCTGCGAACACCCTGTTCCAAGAAAGGAGCAGGCAGGGGCTCAAAATCCCGGCTGAACCCGGGAGTGGGGTCTCCATATCCCAGCCAGCTGCCCTCCATCACATGTTCTTTAATCGTCGTAGTAATATCCTGCGCAGGGCTGGCCCCCTCCCCATGCCGGGCCAGGAAGTGCAGGAACAGGCGAATCGCCCCCGTCGTGGCTGCCAACGCCAGCTCGGTGGTCTTGTCATGAACATTGCACCCTAAAAGATCGAGGACGTGGACCATCGTCGTGCGTTTGCGTGGCCCCGATTCTAGATAGAGTTCGTAATTCATTCGAGCCTCGCTTTATTTAACGAAGTAGAGAGAGCATCACCTATTGGGGTATAGCATATCCCATCACCGCTTCTCTTATCGATCTGCACGCCGGACCCGGCAAGAAGCGGTGAACATCACGACCCCACTCACGATTAATCCGAGGGCGAGGAACTCTGAGACAAAGCCCGACCGCCACGGGCCGCTCTGCAGGATCTCGAAAAGGTGCTTGAGAATATCGGCGAGTGCAATCAGAAAACCGGTCAACGCCAACCCGGTAAAAGCAGAGCTCGACCCTAATGCTGCGCTGACGACCAATCCCACCAGGCTTAGCATGAAAGCAAGGGCCAGGATTTGCGTGAACTCGACCGAGAGGTGAAACTCCTTTGGCGCTCCCCAAACGAACTCGTCGATAAGATGAGCTGAAGCGAACCCGCTGAATATACAAGCGCTGATAAGCGCCACCTTCCGATTCGAATCCATGGCCATAAGTTTGCCTTTCGAAGCCTAGCTATGGTTCCCGGACGCGGATGAGGTCTTCTCGCCGGCTGCATAGATCAAGTCGAGATCCGGCGCTTCGGTGCAGTAGAAATGAACCCAGACGTACGCATGCTGGAAGAGCGCCAGGCTCAGGGCAGCCTGTGAACGCAGGAGCAGCGCGATCGACCACAGCCCAAGAAAAGCGAAGCTGTACATCGCATTCCCACTCCAGCGAAATGCGCCCTGGCGCACCATCGGCAGTGTGCGGACAGATGGACGAAAATGATCTGCACCGAGCGCACGTGTAAGGCCGAAGTAGTGTTCAACGGACCAGAGGGTGTAGAGGGCTGGAATAAGCAGGATCAACCCAAGCGGGGTGCTCAGCGAAGCAGGAACCGAAAGCGAATTCCTATCTGCCATCGCCAATCCAGCGATAAAAATCGGCCGGGCCAGGAGCAGCGGTAAAAAGACTGACCCCCACAGCACGAGATCGTACTTGCCCGCCAGCCGGGTGAGCAAACCCCAACCGAGTTGGGTCCGCCAGACAAGCCAGACCAGGATCTGCTGCAACACTGCCAGCCCGACCCCCCAAGCGTACCAGCTCCGGTCCGCAATACTCAGCCAGCTCCCATCCCCCAGGACCGGCCCGGCGAAGACCCAGCTCAACCCCAGCAGGATGATAAGCAACACCAGATGAAGGGCCTGGCGGTGGAAGAAGTAGTTCGCCCTGCGTGCCTGTGGCAGGCATGGATCAGCAAGCTTCATAGAATCAACTCCAGCCCGGGAGCCCTCGCGATGTTATCCGGTGTGCGTTCCGCTCCTGCCGGGAAAGTTCCTCCAACGAGACATCCAGCCCTCATTTTCACAGGCCCGGGATCAACTCAAACGTCTTGAAGAAAATTTCCTTGTCTTCGGGGTCTGAAATCGCCTCGCCGAGCTCCCTCGCCCGGGCATAGTGCTGCCGGTGCAGTTTATCCTCATGGGCGGCATACGCTGCGTTAGCGAGGATAGCGTGAGAGAACGCAATCTCCCAATCGGGAGGCTCGTGTGCTGCGAGATAGTCAAAACTCTGCTGCGCATAAGATAACGCATCCTGCCCACGCCCCAGTGCAGCATAAACATGACCTAGAAGCATTTTCGCCCTGACCTGATTAAGTTCGGTGCCGATCACCGCCCAATGGTAAGCTGAAGCGTGCGCAGCATTGAGCATCTCCTCATCCTGAGCGACCGACCTCTCCGGCAGTTCGCTGAGATCCCAGGCGAGATTGTTGCACTCCTTCGCGTGCCAGCGGTGAGACCTTTCAATTTCATCCGCTGAAAGCATTTCCGGCATCAAAAACTCCTTTACCTCTGAACGATGTTAAAAGCCTCATTTCGTCAGGTCCATTTGCTTCACCCTTACTCAGCGATGACTATTCACCATCAGCAATCCAGCGATACACACCACCACACCAATGAGATTGAGGGATGTAGGCCGCTCCTTGAAAAAAGCTACGCCGACCGGGAGCAGGACTAGAGCCGCAGCTGTATTCGTCGCGACTCCTGCCAGGCTGATATTCCATCCGGCCCGGTAAGCTAGCAGAAAGCCAAGTTCAAGACCGACGATGGCTATGGCGAGGGCGATGGTAGCCCAATTGAGCTGGCGCAGGGCAGCGCTCGGCGTCGTTTTAAGCGGGTAAACAAGAAAGAGCAATAATGAAAGGACAATCGCTGCGAGATAAGTGATCAGCAGGCTGACTACCGGATTTGCACCGGGTGCAATTGCACGCTGGAAGATATGATAAAGGACGCTGGATAGAATTGCTAATGCGAAGGAACCATAGAAGATCGACATTTGTCCACCTCGAGACCGAAGTTTGGAATCTGCAAGCATGATACATCAAAGGTTCGAGCATAATTTATAGACCGGGGAGCAAAATTCAGCCTCCAGAGGAAGCGAATGGCATCCGCTTGCACACGGAAGCTGCATCATAGCACGGGTTTAAAGCAGGGTGCTGGGCGGGACACACATTGGATTAGCTATTAGCGCAGCGGGATACGCTCGTCATGATTAGTTAGAAATTCATGACTTCGCTCGGCTCGATGAACCCTCCCCGGATCACGGCCCAGACGACCATCATCACGACCGCCAGTAGGTGAGCGAAAGTGAAGAAGCTCAGGACCGGCCGGCTCCATAAACCACTTCTACGGGAGAGCAGCGGCAGAATGCCAGCCAGGATCGCAAAGGGCAGACCGACCGGCCAGGTTTGTCACTCGAGCGTTATGCTGGCGAAGGTGAATCCATAAAGAATCACGGCGAGAAGCAATAAAGTCCGGTCAACTGGCATTCCCGTCAGGGCGTTCCAGCTGCGGATCATGATCAGCGCCGATAAACCGAAGATACCCAGATGCCATGCGTAGTGACTGAGCACTTCGTCGTAAAAATAGGTCAAGGTACAAGCGGGCGTATCCTTGAACGCCTCAAGCTGGTGTCCGATCGAGTTTGCGGTCAAGTGCATGCCCTGACCGAGGACTCACAAGGCTGCAAGAATGAGAAATACAATCGTTTCCTTTCGCTGGAGCGGTTTTCCAGAAGCGTTATTGAAGAGAGCCCAAGAAAGCGGAATCAGGATCAGAGGGGTGAACAGATCAAGGACATCACCGTTCTTTATCAGCGAATAGAACGGGAAGGATGAGGAGAGAAACGCCGGGGCGATGAATAAAAATGTGAGAGCAATTGCAAATACGAGCAGGGTTGATATTTTCATTTTTCCTCCGGTTCCCAGTCGTGCCCGCTGATCATTCGGCGATCAGATGGAAATGGAGCATCTTCACCTCCTGCGCGTTGCCTCCGTTCGCCACCAGACGATAGGAATCCCGCTCAAGTCCAAATTCACGAACGAGGCTGGCCACTGTCTCGAACAAATCACGCATGAACTCAGTGTCATCACTGGCGATATCAAGCAGCGATTCATAGCGCCGTTTGGGCACGATCAGGATATGAATCGGGTAGGCTGGCGAAGGATGGTGAAACGCTACCAGGGTCGCGGTTTCGTGCAGGCGATTCAGCGGAAGCGAGGCTGAAAATGTGGAGAAGGCGGCGCGCACGATCCAGCCGGCAATACGGCCTCTAGCGATAGCCAGGAGTATTCTCCCCGGCTGCCAGCGAAGGGATCTCATTTCAGAAACCACATGTGCATGGCTCAAGTGCTAACCCACGGTTTTTCAAACCCGAAACTCGGCAATGCACTCAATCTCAACCAACGCGTCGAGCGGATTCGCACGCACCGAGACCGTCGTGCGGGCTGGCTTATGCTCTCCGAAAATCATTGCGTAAGCCAAATTCATCCCGGCGAAGTCGGACATGTCACGTAAAAAGACGGTCGTCTTCACAACATCCGCCAGCGTCAGGCCAGCGCTATCCAGCACGCGAGCCAGGTTGCGCAGTGCGGCCTGCGTCTGCTCCTCGATCGTCTCACCCACCAGCTGCATCGTCGCTGGATCGAGCGGCGTCTGCCCTGAGCAGAAGAGCAAATTTCCGCTGCGGATGGCATGGCTGTAAGGTCCGATCGCACCTGGAGCAAGATCGGATTGAAGAACCTTCATGGAAACCTCCCCGCCGGCGGGAATTATCAAGGAACTGGCTCTGCGGTTGTTCCCGCATGCATTTGCCCTCGCGAAATTCTTGATGTTACCTGGTTATGGGACTCGCGCAAGCACGGAAGAGACCGGTAGCCCCCACATGCGCAGCTTGAGTATGTCCTGCACCTCAAATCCTGCCGAGTGGATCGCCTGCTCAAGATAGATCGGCCGGCAGTCGACGAAGCGCTCGAATGTATTGTGCGCCCACTCGTACAAACGCAGCATCAAGCCCCGATCGGCGCTCATCTGCATCGCGACCACGACGATCCGCCCGCCGGAGCGTATCACACGCGAACATTCGGCCAGCACGCACGGGATTTCAGGGGTGTCGAAGAGCTCGAGCGTAAAACTCATGAAGACTGCGTCAAAGCTATCATCATCGTAGGGCAGCGCCGCTCCGTCTCCGACCTGCAGCTTCACTCTCCGGCCTAATCCGGCTAACCCAACACGTCCCCGTGCTATGGCGAGCATGCCGGGTGAGAGGTCGATCCCCTCCACCGCGCCTGTCTCGCCAACTCCCTGTGCCAGTTCGATCAAGCTTTTCCCGGTGCCAAAGCCGATCTCCAGGATACTTTCGCCCGGTGCCGCTGCTAACTGGTCGATCCCAGCTTGAATGAACTTCCACTCGCTCGACCCCGCCAGCCAATCATAGATGCGACTCATGCTGTCGTAGGTCGCGCGCGCGGCCGTTTTCGAACGCCTCACCCGGCTGACACTTCGTTCCTTCCCATCCGCCATGACTCACAACCTTCCATCGGTCCACTTATGGCGCGGCAACGGATTCCTCAAGAATTTCCGCTGAATCGATAGCAGACTCAAACCCCCAGCCTGCTCATACTGAGGCTATCAAAATCCTGTTGCAGCCCGCTGGACGAAGGCCAAAACCCCGGCGATCAAGAACAAAATCACGCCCGAGATCATCCACTTACGCCCGGCAAGCGCCGCTACGCCAAGCATGCCGCCCATTCCTGCGAAGTATAGGACGACATATGAAATCACCATCCATTGTGTTGTACGGAAATCATAGTGAAGGACATAGTCCACCAAGAAAAGCGTGATGATCCACAGCAGCATCAGCCCGACTTGAATGTAATACAGCGGAGGCCGTTCAGCGCCTGGCGCACGAACCAGCAGTAGTAACAAGGGAAAAGCCATCAGCAGGATCGGGATCCCGATCCAATGCCCCGGCCGTGTGCCGTAAAACATGCGCGCGCTGAATGTGATGATGCTCGAGATGAAGATCACGTGAGCGATAACCGCACCGAGAATATTAAGCCGGGTTTCGTTCACGGCTCTCTCCTCTCCCTGGAAGACCTGTGGCCTCACCATACTCCGGGCATCAAGCGGAAGCGTGTCCGTGCCGCATACTCCCTATACCCGGCCAGCTCCTGCAGCAGCATATCATCTTCGAAGCGCGTGCGGAGAACCAGCACCACGAACATCAAAGCCACAGGGATCACCACCCAGGCCGAGCTCAAGAGCAGCGGCATTCCGATTCCAGCCAGGAGTGCGCCAGCGTAGGATGGATGGCGCACAATCCGGTACGGTCCACTCTGGACTACATATTGATCGCGATCGGATTGGATGCGCACGACAGCCGAGAAGAAGCGGTTGGCGATCATCGCCCACACCCCGGCCGCATAGCCAAGCGTGATCAATATACCTCCAATCACCTGCAGAGTTTGCGACAATTCGGGGGTCCAGCTGTACCGAAAATCGAGTCCGGCGATCACCACGGAGAGAGCTGGAATACCGATCCCTACCAGGGGCACAAGTGCCCTGTCCCAGCCGGGTGTACCTTCAGCTTCACTGAACCTGGCCCGTTCAAGCAGCGTGTCCGGATTTCGAAGAAAAACAACCAGTCGGCTGCCGAGGGATGTGCACAACCCCAACGAGATATATACCCAGGCAGCTGGCCAGGCGAGCGTTCCAGCGGCGAGAAAGAGCAAAATGGGGGTGAGCAGCAGGTATAGCGTGAAACCAACGATGGCTCGAATCAGTTGACCCGATGAGATGGACATCTGCGATCCTCGCCTTCCGGTTTATTCCCATTATCGCATATTGACTGGACTTTCAATTCCGTTCGATTCGATATTGCGTCTCCACGCAGCTAGTGGACGGATTATGTTGTGAAGGAACAGGATCAATAAATCGATCAATGTTGGCAGGCAAAGGTTGAAGCTGATCACGAAATGCCAAGCCTTTCGATCCTCCACAGAGCTGTCACAAAGTGCAGGCTGATCAGGATTCCTGCGGTCTGAGCACCGATTGAAGCCAGTGGGATAGCCAGGCGGATCAGGCGAACTCGGCGGGGGAGCATCAAAAGCTGCGCCTCTATCGGAGGTCGTTAGAGCGGGCTGGTTCGGGCAACCTCGGCGGATAGCAGGCGTCCCGGTTGAATGAACCGAGGCGTTTGGTCATCTCGGCGAACCCGAGCCGATGCCAGAGATAAAAATCACCACGCAGATTATGCGGTCTGCAGGGTCGGAATAAGTGGCGATAGAGAGGTCAACTCAGGCACTCTTGCCACCCCACTGGACAAACAATGAGCGATCAACTGGACAGGAAGGTTATCAACGTCGCCGGGCAATGAAGATTAATTCTCCCGGATCTTGCGTACCGAAGGGGTTCATCTGGTAGTCGGCGTAAAGCGCTTTGATCTCAAAGCCGGCACGCACAAGCAGGTGCTCAGCTTCATAACGGAAGAGATGCCGCATCGGGAAAGCTTGCACCAGCCGTTCCTCGGTGCCGTCAGGATGCATAAGGTCATAGAGCAGCTCGACCTGCGTGATTTGCTGGAAGTGATCGCGCCCGAGAATTCGGTGGCGCCGGACGCAGTGTGTGCCATCCGGCAGCGAAAATTCGGGCTCCTCCGCAACGATCTCTCCATAATTCGTCTGGGTGAACGCCCGGATGGAGGGATTGAAGATATCGAGGATCAGACTTCCTCCAGGCATCAAATGCCGGTGAACTCGCTCCAGGCAAGCGAGCTGCTCCTCGACCATGAGCAGGTGCTGGAAGGAACGAAAAGGTGTTGTGACCAGCTTGAATTTCGATCCCAGATCGAAGCTGCGCATGTCGTCCAGGTGGAGTGTCGCCCTGGCCTGGACCTCGACGGGCTCCAGGGCGAGTTTACGCCGGCAGGCAGCCAGCATGGTTTCGGAGAGATCGATGCCTACGATCTCAACGCCGGCGCGCGCGGTTGGGAGCAAGATTCGGCCGGTGCCGCATCCCAGCTCAAGCACAGGGCCACCGCCCTCTCGAGCGGCATCAACATAGAATGTGACATCCCCGCGTTCCTGGTAGGGAATCACATGGTCATAAAGCTCTGCCAGGCGGGGATCCGAAGAGTATCCGCCGCCGTCTTCTGCTAGCCCCGTCATCTCAGGTCGAAATCCTTCCTGGGAACCCCCGCGAATCGTCCCACGGCTTGAGGTTTTTATTAGCAATTCGCCGAGTCCCACCATTGCCTTATCTTCTCAAATGATCTTATCGTCCTTGCCGGCTGCCTGGCGCAGGATCTCGGTCTGTCCGCTGTGGTAAGTATCGTGAAAGTAGAAGAAGAGCAGCCATTCGGCGATGGACATCGAACTGTTGCCGAAGAAGGCAACCTGCTGCTCGAGCTCATCCTTCGTGATACCCGCCAGTATACGCTCTAGCTGTTCTTGTGAGGTTTCCAGGATGGAAACCAAATCACTCAACCTCACGATCCCCGCGCCATTCCTGGTTATCGGATCGGACTCACGTTTATACCTCTCACTCACTGCTGGGTTTGCATAGGATTCGTGCCCCAGAAGTTTGAACACGTTATTGCGATTGGTGACGATGTGGCCGAGCAGCCAGTTCATACAATTTCCCCGGAACGGGAGCTGGATCAGGCTCTCTTCATGACTCATGCCTTCCGTCTGGCGCTTGATAATCCAGATGTTGCGCTGGAAAGCTTCAGCCATGTTAGTTGGTGTGAGCATCGCCTTCCCCTTTCAACCCGGCTTGTGACGACTGTGTTGCAGATGATCCTCAGCTGATCGAGCAACGCAACCTTAGGCGGGGAGTATGCTCGGCCTCGTGCCAAACGGGATGGCAGTTATTTAATGGCGAGATAGACAAGTTCCTCGTCTTCGGCTGTTGCAGGGAGTTCACTGTAGCCCCCATATACTCTTACTTCCCTGAAACCACTCTTCTCAAGCATGGCGACCAACTCATTCCGAAAGTAGTACGAACCTTTTAGCGAGCGCAATTCCTCGCCAACGAGTTCACCGGAATGATGCTTTTCAACACGTATCTCGAGTTCAAAGGTTTGTTCGAGGGGATTCAGTGCGTATAAACGAACCTGGCTTGAGTACTCGGTGCCATCCTCGGCCAACCACTGTCTTGGCTCAGCTGGCCAGGGTGCAGGCAGTTCGGTACGTTTCTCCTTCTGCCAGTACGGCCAGTCGTCCAGAGCATAGGGAGCTTCCAAATTCAGGATCAGCGCCCCTCCCTGCTCGAGCTGCTCGTAAGCTCGAATGAACGCTAACTCATCGAGTGTACGGCTGCCGGCCAGACCAAATGAATCAGCAATATATATCAAACGGTGCTTGCGCGGAATGTTCAGTGTATGCATTGGCCCGAGATGAAGTTCTGCAGATAAACCCCGCCGGTCAAGAGCAGCTCGACAGCCTGCAAGCATATCGGGTGACAGATCGGCACCCTCGATATCGATCCCATCCTCTCGAAGCGGGACAAGCAGCCGGCCGGCTCCACAAGCCAGATCCAGGACTGGCTCACCGTAGGTCTTAATCGCTGTTCGTAAGAAATCCAGCTCGCGCGTTTGGCGATCTCCAGCCGACCAAAGTTCCGCTACCAGACCATAATGCCATGTTTGGGGTTCTTCGGTCATTACTTTTACTCTCCTTGAATTCGTATTTTATACTTCAGCCGTTTTCTGGGCGATAAATAGCTGCACGCTGCCAAACCCCCCGACCTCTTTCTGCGAGACTTCGAAACCACGCTCTTTCATGAGCTGGCTCATATTCCGCAACAAATCACCGCTCCATTTCCAGAAGCAGGCCATCAGGAAACCGATAGGGTTCCAGCCAGGCGGGTAGTTTACATCAATCATCACAAGCCTTCCGCCAAGTGCCCGCACGCGATGAATTTCGTGCATTGCTGCGTTCGTATCGGGATATCCACTGAATACCATCGTGTTCACAATGCAATCGAACATGCCGTCATGATACGGAAGGGCAGCGACATCGGCGACCTGGAGCCTGGGTTCAATACCCTTTTCCCGGAGAGCGTCAACTGTAAGCTGAGCTAGCCTGAAATTGTAGTCTACACCGTAGAAGTCGAATTGCGCAGCGAATCGGTTGAACAGGTAGCCGATCCCGAAAGAGATTTCCAGGACACGCGGCCCGCGGATATGTGGCAGTGCGTGATCCAGCCAGCGCCTCCAGATTGGGAAAATCTGTATGAAGCGGGCGTACAAGGTTGCAAAGCGCGTGTACAAACGGTCGAACCGCTGGGAATACCCATCGGGGTCTTCAGGCTCGCTGGAATAGCTTCTAATCATACAGACTCCTGGATGTTATGAACGGTTTTCGGAGCATAATCGAAAACGCGGCGGCAACGAAGACCGGGCTCAGGATTGGCACAGCCAGGAACCTCGCGAAGATCGATACCTAGATCTACTTCCCTCGCTGCGTAGATGATCCAGGGCTGGTGATGGAGGTATAGGCCAGCATCTAAGTCAGGAAAAAGCGCAGTTTGGCACAAATGGCTTCCACTCCGGCCGCATCCCCAACCGGCCTCTCAGGCCAATTAAATAATTCGAGCCCCCAGAATTCTCGCGGTGTCCCCACGTAACGTGGCATCACCCAGACGTGTAGATGGGGAACCTTGTGGCCCAACACAAAAACATAGATATGTTCTACCTGCCCCAGTTCTTTCAGGCCCCGGGCTACATCTCGAATCACCTTCCCAACCGTCTCGGATTCGCCATCCGAGAGCTCAGCCCAGCTTGGAAGATGCCGTTTTGGCTCGACGATAAACGCCCC
>DAOUEL010000045.1:0-69447 GCA_034430595.1 Anaerolineales bacterium
TCGACCCCGCCGGCGGCCGAGATGAGGACGTTGTACTTGCTCCGCACCCGGTTCACGTGCCGATACTGGATCACCTTGCCGCGCGTGCCCTCCTCGTCCCGGCCGCGGTGCAGGACGACCACCTCCGGTGGCTTGCGCATGCGCATGATCACTTTCAACGGGTCGCTCACGCCGACCATGTCGATCATCGATGCCACGCCCAGCTTCTCGCAGCTGCTTTCGAAGCGGTCAAGCGTCTCGGTCGGTGAATTTCCCAGCACGGTCACCGCATGTGCGCCAGCAGCGTGCGCCATCTCCACCTCGCCGTCGGCGCCATCGGCCACCTTCATGTCGGCCACGACGACGCCCGGCCACATTCGGGCGATGGTCTCGATCCCGTTTACGCCCTCGCGCTTGATATAGGGCGTCCCGGCCTCGATCAGGATGCGTTCGCTCTTCGGGATTGACGGCAGGACCCGCTTCACCAGCCCCAGATCGTAGTTGAACGCGATCTGCAGGTAGCGTTTGCGCGTGTCGAGGATCACCGTCTACTCCTTCTTCTTCTGCTCACTCAGCAGGCTGCTGATCGAACCGGAGAGATCGGAGGGGATGAAGAGCACGATCTTCTCCGAGGGATCGGCGGCGATGTCGCGAATCGTCTGCAGCGTGCGCAGGTGCAGCGCACCGGGTGTGCGGGACATGGTCTCGGCCGCCTGGCGCAGGTTCTCAGAGGCGGAGAGCTCGCCGGTTGAGGCGATGATCATCGCCCGCCGCTCACGCTCGGCCTCAGCTTGCTTGGCCATCGCCCGCTTCATCTCGGCCGGCAGTTCGACCTCCTGGATCTTGATCGACTCGACATCGACCCCCCAGCCAGTCGTCTCGGCGTCAACGATCTTCTTGATGTTCTCGGCGATCGCCTCTCGCTCGGTCAGGACGGTATCCATCTCCTCGTTGCCGATCACGTCCCGCAGCGCAGCCTGAGTATACTGACGGACGGCGAAGACATGGTCCTCGATCTTGATGATCACGTCCTCCGGGCTGATGACCCGGAAGTAGACTACGGCGTTGATCAAGAGCGGGATGTTGTCCTTCGTCATCACTTCCTGGCGCGGTATCTCGGCCGTCTTCAACCGCATATCGACCTTGCGCATCGATTGAACGATGGGGAAGATCAGCGTCAGGCCGGGGGTGCGGGTGCTGGTATAGCGGCCGAGTGTGAAGACCACGCCGCGCTCGTATTCGTAGAGCATGCGGATCGAACGCAGTACGAGCCACAGACCTACAAAAACCACGAAAGCGATGAAGCAGCTAGTAAAGGTGATGAAGTCAGGCATAGATTTCCTCCTTGAGTAATCCGGTTACGGAACTGTCGTTATCTTTTCCACCATTTAAAGCGTAGATCAGGAAGATCAACAATGGGCTAAGGGCAGGTTAAGCGTTCTTAATCCACCAGCGCTTGGCGTGGTGATTCGTAGGTTGCCGTAAGTGAGATCCCGGGCGAACGGAGATATTGCCACCGCTGACCGTGAACAGCGTGGGGCAAGACGATCTTCAGCCTGAGTCCAGCCCAAAACTGGCCATGACGGCCTCGGGTGCGAAAGCCGCTCCGACCATGCTCGGGCCAGTGTGCGCCCCCAGCACCAGTGAAATATGCCGGTTCGGCAGCCACCGGCATTCAAAGCGGTCGGAGATGAGTTGCTGCAGCTCATCTGCCCCTTGGGGGTTGAAGGCATGCAGAACCTGCACCCTGAGTTGGCCGGTCCTGCCGACCAGATCCTCCATTTCGTCGACCAGCGACCGGAGAGCGTTCTTGAACGAGCGTGCCTGCCCCCGCTGGACGTAGATCCCACTCCGGGTATCCACGCCGATGATGGGCTTGATATTCAACATCGAGGCCAGCAAACCCTTCATGTGGCTGATGCGGCCACCGTGGATCAGGTAGCGCAGCTCTTTCAACGTGTACAGGCTTTCGCAAGACCGGCTGAGGGTGTCGAGCATCTCCAGGATGTGATCCCGGCTCCAGCCGGCCGCAGCTGCCCGTGCCGCATGCAGGACCTGCCAGCCGGCTGCGGCGGAGAGGGTCTTCGTATCCACGACGGTGACCTTTGCTTCCGGCACCTGCTCGGCTGCTGAAAGGGCTGCGTTGTAGGTGCCGCTCAGGCCAGACGAAATGTGGATCGAGAGGATCTCCGGATCCGTCCTGGCGAGCTCCCGGTACAGCTCGACTAATGTTCCCACGGCAGGCTGCGAGGTGGTCGGGAGCTCATCTTCTGCTGCCTCCAGCATCGGGTAGAAAGCCTCCGGCTCCAGATCGACGCCTTCATGGTAGGTTATTCCCCCCAGCGTAACAACCAGCGGGTTGATGTGGACTTTCAATTCCCCCGCCTGCTCGGGTGTTAGTCCGGTATCCGTTCCGCTATCGGTTACGATCTGCATGCTATTTATTTCCTTTCAATCGACGGCGCCACGCACATAGGCGATCTGCAGCACTCAGGGAAGTTGGAAGTAGCTGTACTGGGTCACACAGGTACCGCCCTCCCAATCAGCGTCGCATAAAGTAATCGTTCCCAGCGCATTATCGCCGGAGATGACACTCGAGAGCGGGGCGTGGATGTAACGCGTTTCGCCCGGCCAGAGTTCATTCCCATGACCTGGGGGGCATACGGGTTGGACCAGTTCGGCGAAGGGATGCCGTTCGGGGGAGTTGTAGAGAACTTCATGCGTGTCGGTGTTCTCGACCTTCACATACCCCGACCACAGCCGCGTCCCGCCGTTGTTCTTCACTCCAAACACGACGTAGAAGGTCGACCCGCAGCTTTCAAAGCTCTTGACCGAAACCTCGAAGCCAACGGCTGGCGTCGGGCTGGGTTGTGGGGTGTAAACCGGAAGCGCCTCGACGTCTCCCTCAACCTGCCCATACTCGCCCCACAGCCAGCACCCTTCCCCGGGCTTCTGCGGATTGACGATGTACCAGTAATCCGGCTCACTGCCCCGGGCGAGCACCTCGGCGCTGTCGCCCACCTCGAGCACGCCCTGGAAGAGATAGTTCACGGCCGGCCCCTCCCGGCAGTTGGTGTTTTCCGATACGCTGATACGCGGCGCCTGGGTTGGCGTTGCGGTCGGTTCGGGAGTGGCGGTCGATGTGACCGTTGGCGAGGCAGTCAAGGTTGGCGGCTGCGTTGGCGTGTCTTGAGCCACTGTCACTTCCATCGTAGCCGTGAACACCTGCTCAGCCTGCCTGTTTGCGCCGCAGGCTGCGAGCAGCGTGCCGAAGACGACGAATGGGATCAGGTGAACCCAACCTCTGCGCATATGCCGCAAACCCTCCAACAAGAGCGATCGAAGGCGGCGAAGCTCTGCGCCGGCTGTCCCATCGATCGCCAGCCTACCGCAATTATAAAACTACCATGAAGTTAACGTTCGCCGAGGTGGTTGATGCTGCCCAGGCCGCTGATCGTGCGCTTCACCGTCCCCGGACCGTAGTAATCGACGCTGCCCAGGCCGCGGATGGCAAGGTTCAGTTCTTCCTCCGCCGCGACGGTCGCCTTGCCTGCCCCGTTGACTTCCACCCGCACTTTCTTCGTGGCCATATCGGGCGCGTGGTAGTTGCCGGCTCCGCTGATCGTGACCCACTCCTCGTCCGCCTGCCCGGCGAGCTCGATTCGGCCCGCGCCGCGCAGGTCGACGTCCAGTTGCTCGACCTTAAGTTCACGTCCGGTGATCTCGCCCGCTCCGCCGAGCACGATCGCCAACCGGTCAGAATCGATCCCCTCGATGCGTACCCGAGCCGCTCCGAGAATGTCGAGCGCTTTTAGGTCTTTCACCACCAACGTGTACTTGATCGGAATGCGAGTCAAGCTGGTCGAGAGGGCGAAGTTCAATTTATCGATCCAGCTCGCGCCGATGCGGATGTCGAGCGTATCACCGCGGACATTCGTTTGAATCGCATCCAGGATCTCCTGCTCGGACTCGATCACCAGCGACTCCTGCGTCCCCTGCGAGATATTCAATTCGCCGTAGTCGCGCAGTGAAACACGGTTGAAGCCGGACACATCGCGGGTTTGACTTACCATTTCAACACTCATAGAGGCCTCCGTTTTCGGTTCTAGGTAGCTGCTTCTTTCTCAGCTTTTTCCAGAAGTTTGTCGATGGTTCCCAGAGCATGCTCATCGAGGGCCGGAGCCTGATGCTGAGCCAGGATTTCCACCGCACGTGCGTTTGCCCGCGCGCCAAGATCGAGCGATCCTTCAGCCCGCCAGTCTGCGAATGTGGAGCGGTCAAACAAGCCTGGTATCCAGTTCTCCCGGAAATGCTCGAAGGTGTGATCATCGGCCAAATAATGCCCCATCGGACCGACCCGCTCGATGACATCCAGCGCCAGAGTCTCCTCGCTGATTTCCAGTCCGCTCATGATCCGTTTTACATGCCCGGCAACTTCGTTCATCCCGACGATCATCTCGAACGAGGCGGTAAGACCACCTTCCAAATACCCAACGTCGTGAATCAGGTTGCCCCCGTTCAATGCCGTGAGCAGCATCCACATCGCACCCTCGGCCGCCGCCTGTTGATCGAAGATCTTCGCATCCGAGCAGCCCGCGAAGCTGAAAATCGGCAGGCGGTAGTAGTGGCACATGTCAGAGAGGGCCGTCATCGCCAGCATGAATTCTGGAGCAGCATACGAAATCAGGCCTTTCGCCATATCCATGAAGAGGATTCCCCCACCGCCGATCATCGGGGCGCCTTCACGAATAAGCTGACAGATCAGCAGGCCGCTCAATTGCTCGGCGTTCGCCTGCACCAGAGCCCCGGCGATCGTAACCGGCGCCGTTCCCCCGATTTGCATCCCGGGTGTATAGACAACCGGCAAGCCCTTGCCAGCGATATACAGCAGTTTCTGGCAGCTCGCTTCGGCATGCGTGAGCGGTGAGATCGGCTCGCTGTAAAGAGCACAAAATGGGCTGCGTTGAAGCGCCTCTTCGCCACCAGCGGCGGCTTCCGCCATGGCAACGATCGTTTCCAGATTAGCCCGGCTCCAGGCGGTGTAGACCAGCGGTTTGACGGTGTGCGTGAGCATGGCCTTGAAATGATAGAGGTCAGAGATCGGTTCGCTCACATCCGAAGCGATCCCCATGCACATCAGGAAATCGATATTCTCTAAAGCGTCGACCAGGGTCGCCACGTTCTCAATGTCCTTCAAGACGGCGCTGCGCCGTTCACCGCTCTCCAGGTCGATCACAAAGGGGGTGTCGGATCCGGTCCCGTAGTAACCCTTCCGCCCTTCGAGCTGCATGCGGGCTTCACCTAAACGGTCGCAGAGCACGACCCGCTTCGGCGCCGTCTGTAAAGCCCACTCGATCCGCTGCGGAGGAATGCGGACCCGGCTGCCGTCCACCCAGCAGCCGCTTTTCTTCAACAGGCCGCGGACCTCTTCGTCCAGGACTTCAACCCCTGTCCGTCGAAGCAGTTCGAGCGTCGCCTGGTGCACCTTCGATATCTGGTCGGCCGTTAGCAGTTCGAGATGTGGCGTCCTCGCCAGGGTCTGAGCGCTCTCGATCATCTTCCCTACTCCTTTGGATCCCGCGTTTCCTGACGCACTCCGACGATTGCCTGTCATTCCTTCACAGGCGAGGGGCAGCAAGCCGGGTTACAAGACGAGAAAATCCGCCTGCTTGATCTCGCCGCCAGGGGGCACAACGAGAAAATCCTCTCCCGCATTGACCGGGTCGGCTGCGGCTGCGGCCAGCCGGGCGATGTACTGATCCGAGCCGAGAATTTCCTCATAACGCATGCCCCAGCGTTCGCAGTATCGCGCCACTTCAAGCGCGCGCGGGCGGTATTGCTCCAGATCCGAGGGCCGGTGTGCAACGAAAACCAGCCGCTTGTAGTTCCGGTATTGCTCATCCATCAACCAATCCGCATCCTTCTCACCGTACTTCTCAACGTATTCACGGTACTCTTTCAGTGGATCACTGCCGGACTCGAGCCAGCCCTTGGTCAGGTAGTAGGTGCCGGGCTCTTGTTCAAATTGCTTTCGATAGGCTTGACGCGAACCCAGCAAGATCGCGATGCAATCATCTGCCCGGGGGATGAGCAGTGTATGCTGGCGGGCCTTGATTCCATTCAACCCGTTTCCGCATAAGCCGTATCCGAGCAGGATCAAACTCGGTTCCTCGACGGTATCGATCTGTTCCTGCAGCGTTGTGGTCAGGTTTTTCGGCACCCGGTGCAAGCCATAATCCAGGAAGGTAATCTGTGCTCGCCGCTCCTGGGGCAGGTAGGCTTCCAGCAGGTCCTGGAACACGCGACAGGCGATAACGACCAGGGGTTGGGGGTTCTTCACATCGATTTCCTTGAGGACGGAGATGGGCTCTCCAAACAGTGCCATTTAGCGATCACGCGGCATCACACAGGCGTTTGGCCAACTCTGCCGCTGAGACGGCATTCGAGGCGTACCCGTCGGCTCCGATGCTGTCGGAAAATTCCTGCGTGATCGGGGCGCCCCCGATCATGACCCTCACCCGCTCACGCAGACCTGCTTTCTCCAGCGCCTTCAACGTGTGCTCCATCTCGCGCATCGTCGTGGTCAGCAGCGCCGACAACCCCAGCACATCGGGTTGGAATTCCTCCACCTGGGCAGCGAAGGCCTCCGGAGAGATATCCCGGCCCAGGTCACGCACCTCGAACCCCGCCCCCTCGCACATGATCCCGACCAGATTCTTCCCGATATCATGCAGGTCGCCCTGTACCGTACCGATAAGGACTTTGCCCATCATCGCCGCCCCGCTTTCGACGAGCTCCGGGCGCAGCAGGTCCATCGCTGACTGCATGGCGCGCGCCGAGCGAAGCACCTCCGGGACAAACATCTCGCCGATTTTGAACTGCTCGCCTACGTACTGCATGCCAACCATCAAGCTTTGATTGAGAATGGCCTGCGGATCCTGGCCCTGGTTAAGCGCCGAACGTGTCAGCTCCTGAATTCCCTCCAGCTTGCCCTCGATGACGTTCTTTGAGATCTGCTCCAGGATATCCACCACGATCCTCCTGTCGGACGTTGAACCCGGGTACGCTCTCCATGTTTACACGCTCTCTAAGATACTGCGATGCCGATCGATGATCAAGCGCCTGTTTTGGCAACTGTCAGCCTTGAGGAACCTGCCAAGCACCCTATCGGATTTGGCCAGATGGTCTCTCTGCGGTGCTTGAATATGCAGCCGGCGGAAGGGCATGTGCTGAAGAGCTGTCCTCCCGCCGGCTTCTTTGTTAATCAGATTTTGAACGCAGTGTCACGCGATCGCCGGGCCGTCCCCCGCTGTTGTCCGGTCTGGCGACACACCCACGGCATGCCCTGGAGCCAGGCCGGCTACAGGGTTATGGATCGACCTTGATATTCTTCAGGAAGGTATTGTTGCCCTCGTTGCTCTCTCCGACGGTATCCCCGGTGTCGATCGTAGCCTTGGTGTTGATGGAGGGGTACCAGCTCGGATAGCCGGGGTAGGTGAAGGTCAGAGTCATGACCTCACCGGCATCCAATCCGGTGTTCACGTTCCATGACATTCCCGGCGAGGCATAGTTCTCTCCCGGCCACCATTTCACCGTGAAAGCTTCATTCGTCGAACCGCCGTTATTCTTGATCCGCACCGTCACATCGACCGGGTCATCTTTGGTCGGCGTGCTGGGATCGAGAGTGATTTGATTTACGACCAGATCGGGCAATCCCAACGAGCTCAGGACTTCGATCTCGACCCAAAACGACACGTTCGCAGTGGGTCCGATCCCGAAGATGACCCCTGAACCGTTTCGCAGGCGGAAATAGCCTTTATAGGTCCCTGGGCTATTGGGTGCCTTCAGGTTGACCGACACATCCACCGTCTGGCCTGGACCAACCGTCCCGCTTGTAAGCTGCACCGCAGCCGGCGCGTTCATCGCGTCCCCGGACTGGAAAACCAGGTCGTAGCTCGACGTCCAGGTGCAGCTGCCGTTATTCTGCAGGCGCCAGGTCTTGGTGAAGTTATCTCCGGGCCCAAAGTCTGCCCCATCCTCGACGGTCACATCGGTTACAAACGCTGCCCGATCGCAGGGTACGGATGTTGCCGTCGGTGAGGGCGTCAGCGTCTGGGTGGGCGTGGGAGTGGCTGGCTCCTGGGTTGGAGGCAGGGTTGCCGGCACAATATCCGTGGGCGGGCTGGCGGGCTCGGTCGTTGGTCCCCCTGCTCTGCTCGCGACCTCTGTCTCCAGCGCCGACCAGGTGGCGGTTACAACGGAGTCGGTATCTCCCGTGCTGGTTCGCGCCTGGAACAAATTGCAGGCCAGCATCGCCAGGGCCAAAGTTGATAGTGGCAGCAGCCAATACAGCTTTGAATGGGACTTCTTGGACATGGAGTAACCCCTTCAACTAGCGAGCTGCGCTCGCACGGTTCAGGCCCTCTTCAGGCAGCAAAGTGCGATTCTGCCTCGGGGTATTGTGATATATAGCACCGACTCGAGCCGTCTGGCAACCGTACTCGGGGGTTAGATGCCAGAGGCGAGATTGCGAAGAGTACTTCGTACGTTACTCCGCCGGCGCAGGTTCGAAGAGTTCGACACTGTCGAGCATCGCCTGGAAGACGGGTTGGAAGGTTTCGAAATGCACCGGGGGCTGGACCATCTCAATTAATACGTAGCCCTGCTCACCGGAAATCACCGTCAACAACCAGCCCTGCGCCTGAATTTCATCATCCACGAATCGCCCCTGGTAACCAGGTACCCCACCAATCTGGTACTCGGCCGGGTCATCCAATCGGGCGCTTTCCGATAGGGACTCTGCAAAGGAAGCCCAGAGACCGTCAAGGTCGGTCACCTCGATCTCAGACAGGCGGGCGCCGATCATGAAGAAACCCGCCCGCACCCCGATTACGCCGCTGAGCGCGATCGGGAACTCGATCGCGACCGCCGTATCCTGCGAGCGATCGACGGTCCACTCGGAGGGGTATTGCACCCGGAAGCCGGCGGCCAGGTTTTCATATTCAAGCATGCTCTCTGACCGGGCGGTGGGGTCAATCGCCGAGGCGGGGACCGCTTCGGTCGGGTTGACCGTAGGCGTGGGAGTCGGTTGAACCTCAGCCTGCGCCGAGCAGCCGGCGAGCGCGCTGGCTGCCAGCACCAGGAGCACAGATGTCAGCCTCCATGTGCGAGCCGATAACTTAATGCATGCCATGTGAAACCTCGTAATCGAGAGTTGGTATCGAACGCTGCCTAGACCGTGCAATCCTACCACGACGAGGGTCTTGGAATCCATCAGCTCTGCTGATAGCCGGAAGCAGAGTTTCCGGATTCTACACAAAAAAAGAGGGGCTGCCGTCTGGCGGCCCCTCTTTGCTCTTTCTTTATGAACCCGAACTTATTTCTCGTCGAGCGCCGCCTGCGCTGCCGCCAGGCGTGCCACCGGCACACGGAATGGCGAGCAGCTGACGTAATTCAAGCCGTACTTATGGCAGAGATGGATCGAAGCCGGGTCGCCGCCATGCTCGCCGCAGATGCCGACCTCGAGCGTGTTGCGCGCCGCGCGCCCTTCACGTGTGCACATCTCCATCAGCCGTCCGACGCCATCCGCGTCGATGCTCTGGAATGGGTTCACCGGCAGGATGCCCTTATCGACATACTCGAGCAGGAAGTTGCGCTCGGCGTCGTCGCGGCTGTAGCCGAAGGTCATCTGCGTCAGGTCGTTTGTCCCAAAGGAGAAGAACTCGGCCACGCTGGCGATTTCAGCTGCCGTTAGCGCCGCACGTGGGATCTCGATCATCGTGCCGAATTTGTATTCAAATTCGACCTTCTTCTCGTCCATCACTTCGCGCGCGATCTCAATCAGGCGCGGCTGGATCGCCTTCAGTTCGTTGACGTGACCGGTGAGCGGGATCATGACCTCTGGCTTGGGCTCGAAGCCGCGCAGCTTTACATCGGCCGCCGCCTCGAAGATCGCCCGTACCTGCATCTCGACGATCTCCGGCATGACGATGCTCAAACGCACGCCGCGCAGGCCCATCATCGGGTTGCTCTCGTGCAGTCCCCGCACGCTAGCGAGCAGTTCTTCCTTCTGCTGCAAACCCTTTGTCTCGCCCTTGGCTTTCATCGTCGCTACATCTTCGATCAGCTCTTCCAGTCCGGGTAGGAACTCGTGCAGCGGCGGGTCGATCAGGCGGATGATAACCGGCAGCCCGGTCATCGCCTCGAACAGGCCGTCGAAATCAGAACGCTGGAACGGGAGCAGTTCATCGAGAGCTTTAACACGATCCTTCGGATCATCCGCCAGGATCATGCGCTGTACGATCGGCAGCCGTTCCTGCTGGAAGAACATGTGCTCGGTGCGGCACAGCCCGATCCCGCGTGCCCCGTACTCACGTGCTCGGCGGGCGTCAGCCGGATAGTCCGCATTTGCCCAGACCTGCAGCCCGCGCGTCGGGAATCCGGCCGGCCCTTTGCGTACATCCTTGCGTGCGGCAATCTCATCCGCCCAGCCGAGCAGCTTCAGCAGCTCACCCTGCTCTTCGAAGGATGGCATGCTGGTCGGGATCTGGCCCAGGAAAGCCTCTCCTGTCGTCCCATCGAGCGAGATCCAGTCGCCTTCCTTCACGGTGATGCCGTTCGCAGACATGACGCGCTTGTCAAGATCCATAGCCAGGGCTGATGCACCGACGATGCAGGGGATACCGAACTGGCGCGCCACGACCGCCGCATGGCTGGTTGCTCCGCCTTCCGAGGTCAGAATGCCCTTCGAAGCGAGCATGCCGTGCACATCATCCGGCTTGGTGAACGGCCGGATCATGATGACATCCTGCTTCTCCTCCTTCGACATGCGCTCAGCCGTATCGGCGTCAAAGTAAACTCGCCCGACGGCAGCTCCCGGGGAGGCGTTCACGCCTTCTGCAAATAGCTTGCCGCTTTCGCGAGCGTCCCGTAAAGCGGCAAGGTTGAACTGCGGGTGCAGGAGCGCGTTGACATCGGAGGGTTTAACACGCTGAACGGCTTCTTCCTGGGTGATCAAACCTTCCGAGACGAAATCCGTAGCGATCGTAACCGCCGCTTTCGCCGTCCGCTTGCCATCACGCGTTTGCAGCATCCAGAGCTTGCCGCGCTCGATCGTGAACTCGACGTCCTGCATTTCCTTATAGTGCTGCTCGAGCTTGTCGACGATGTCGACGAAGGTCTTGTACGCCTGTGGCAGCTCTTTCTTCATCTCCGCGATCGGCTTGGTGTTGCGGATACCCGCCACCACATCCTCACCTTGCGCGTTGAGCAGGTAATCGCCGAATAGGATCTTCTCGCCCGTGGCAGGGTCGCGCGTGAACGCCACGCCGGTGCCCGAATCATCGCCCATGTTGCCGAAGACCATCGTGACGATGTTCACGCCGGTGCCCAGGTCGTGGCTGATGCCGGCCGCGTTGCGGTAATCTACCGCGCGCTTGCCATTCCATGAATCGAACACTGCCTCGATCGAAAGCCGGAGCTGCTCATAAGGATCCTGCGGAAATGGGAATCCCTTCTCTTTTTCGATAACCTGCTTGAAGGTTCCGGTCAGCGACCGCCAATCTTCGGCCGTCATTTCGGTGTCGAGTTTGTAGCCTTTCTTCTTCTTGAAGGCTTCCAATGGCTTTTCAAAAGCTTCATCATCGATCCCAAGGACGACGGACCCGAACATCTGCACCAACCGGCGGTAGGCATCGTAGACAAAACGTGCATCCCCCGTGAGCTCGACCATGCCCTCTGCGGATTGATCGTTCAAGCCGAGGTTCAGGACGGTGTCCATCATGCCCGGCATCGAAAACATCGCACCCGAGCGAGACGACACGAGCAGCGGATTGTCGGGATCGCCGAAAACCTTGCCGGCTTTCACCTCGGTCGCTTTCATCGCCTCCAGAACTTGATCCCACATCCCTTCCGGAAAGGTTGAATCATTCGCCAGGAAGGCGTTGCAGGCTTCGGTTGTTACCGTGAAACCGGGTGGAACAGGCACGCCGATGCGTGTCATCTCGGCCAGGTTCGCACCTTTGCCGCCCAGCAGCGCGCGTACACCTGCCCACGAACCGGTGGCTTTCTCTGCCTGGTTGACTTCATCGAATTTGTAGACCCATCTCTTTGCCATGATGCATTTCCTTTAAAGTATGATGATCGGTTTGCCACACAAGCGTCGCGCCGCGCACGCACCATCAGCGTCCACGGCGCCCCACCGGGACTAATCATAACTCATCTTCAACCGCTTGAACGAGGAATCTTGATTCTGGGGGAAATATATCTTTACGGCGATGCTTGCAGTAGCGAGCCTGCCCTTTCAGTCTTCGACGGGCAGCCCGACGAGAATCTCGTCCCCTTCGATGCGAACTGGATAAGCCGGGATATCAACAACTGCGGGCAGGCTCAGTGCCTTGCCATTTCGCAGGTTAAAACGGGCTCCGTGGCGCGGACACTCGAGCTCGTGATCCACGAGCTCGCCCTCGGCAACAGGCCCGTCATCATGCGAGCATAGATCGGCGATGGCGAAATATTCATCGGCTATGCGAAAAACCGCAATGGGCATACCGTCTATCTCCAGGATCAGCCGCTCACTATTTCCGAGCTCATCCACGCGGGCAACCGCGACATATTCCACCATGTCGTCGGCGTAGGTCTTGTAGTTGAACATGCACGCTCCATTTCAGATCGGGCGGTGATCCGGTCGTTTCTGGTGGTGAACAGAACGCTGCCCGCAGGCTGGGTCAGTGCAGCTCTTCTTCGAGCGTCTCGAGTCCGTAGACGCCGGCTTTAAGCACTTTTAAGGAAAGCAGTGCGCACTTCAAGCGCACTGGCCCTAGCTCGATCCCGAGCAGTTCGAGAATGTCTTCCTTGGAAAGGGCCTTGATCTGGTCCAGATCTTTGCCGACGATCGATTCGACCAGCAGGTCCGCCGAGGCCATCGAGATCGCACATCCATGCCCGGTAAAGGTTGCTTCGGTCACTCGGTTTTCATCGTCCACTCGCAGGTCGATTTGAATCTCATCTCCGCAGAGTGGATTATCGTCATGATAGGAGTAATCGTGCGGGTTGAGCTCGCCGCGCATGCGCGGGTTCTTGTAGCGATCGATGATGACCTCACGATATAAGTCGTCCATCCTGAACCTTTCCAGAGAATGTATTCGTCAGCTGAAGATTTCTTTCACTTTATAAAGAGCGAGGATTAGTTGATCCACTTCCTCGGCAGTGTTGTAGATGTAGTACGAAGCGCGTGTCGTCGCCGGCAGGCCAAAGCGCTCATGGATCGGCATCGCACAATGGTGACCTGCGCGGACGGCCACTCCATATTCGTCCAGGATCTGGGCTACATCGTGCGGATGGGCCTCCTTGAGCGTAAACGAGGTCACCCCACCCCGGCCCTCCGCCGTGGGGCCGTAGAGCGTCAGGCCTGGGACCTCTTCCAGGCGATCCATGGCATAGGCCACGAGCTCCTGTTCGTGGGCATGCACGTTGTCCATTCCCAGGGCATTCAGGTAATCGACCGCAAAGCCAAAGCCGATCGCCTCGGCGATCGCAGGAGTACCAGCCTCGAATTTGTAAGGTATTTCATTGGCAACAAACCCGGTCAATTCAACCCGCCGGATCATGTCGCCCCCGCCCATAAATGGCGGCATTTCCTGCAGCAGGGCCTTCTTCGCATAAAGGACCCCGATCCCGGTCGGTCCAAGCATTTTGTGGCCCGAGAAGGCAAAGAAGTCAGCGTCGATGTCGGTGACATTGACCGGCATGTGCGGCACGGACTGCGCCGCATCGATAAGGACCAGTGCGCCGGCAGCGTGGGCTAATTCGGTCATCTCCCGGACCGGGTTGATCGTTCCGAGAACATTAGACATGTGCGCGAAGGAAACCAGCTTCGGTTCACGCTCGAGCAGCTGTTTGAACGCCTGCATGTCAAGGGTGCCGTCGTCCAGGACCGGAACGAAATCGAGTTCGATGCCGCGTTCGTCGGCCAGGATTTGCCACGGGACGATGTTGGCATGGTGTTCGAGCTCGGTCAGCAGCACTCGCTCACCACTCTGGAGCTTGCTCCTACCCCAGCTGTATGCGACCAGGTTGATCGCCTCGGTTGCGTTGCGGGTGAAAACGATCTCCTGCCACGATCCTGCCCCGATGAATTCACCGATCTTTCTCCGGGCTTCTTCATACGCGCGCGTCGCTTCTTCAGACAGGGTGTGGATCCCGCGGTGTACGTTCGAGTTGTAGCTCCGGTAATACGTATCCATCGCCTCGATGACCTGGATGGGTTTTTGCGAGGTGGCGGCGTTGTCGAGATACACCAGTGGGACACCCGGCCGGGTTTCACGCCTCAGGATGGGGAAGTCACCCCGGATGCGAAGCACGTCCAGGGTGTTCGTCGTTGGTCCTGATTCCATCATTGCCTCAATAGGGAGCGTTTGCTCAGGAGCGGCGGCGGCGTTTGCGTTCAGCTGGACGGATGGTGTCACTCGTCTGCTGCGTCCAAAGCACTCGATCGGGGACCATCCAGCCATCCGTGAGATAGACATCCTCGGTGAATTGGATTGCGACCATTTTCTCATCCGATTGGACGACGACACCCTGAAGCCAATCGCGCACACGATTGCCATCCAGGTTGTGGTCACAGAAAACCTCAACCGTCTCACCCACGGTATATTTCTCCAGCTTGACTGAGTCTAAGGTTGTTAATTGTGTTGATTTCTTCGCCATGGACCTTCTCTTCAACTGCTCGTTTGTGAACTGATACACAGGATTGTATGTTATTTCAGGATCTGACGCCAAGTTTCGCGTCGATCATCTTCCTAAATCTTTCGCGCACCCGCTCGAACGGAATGCGGTCCATTATGGGTGTAAAAAATCCATCGATAACCATACGCTCTGCTTCCGGGCGAGGCAAGCCGCGTGACATCAAGTAGAAAATCGGTTCCTCTTCGAGCTGCCCGACCGTCGCCCCATGGGTGCAGCGCACATCGTTGGCCAGAATTTCCAGGCCGGGGATCGAATCGGCGCGCGCATTCTTGCTCAATAACAGGTTGCGGTTCGCCTGGTAGCCATCGGTCTTCTGAGCACCCGGGGCAACGTAGATCATGCCCTGCCAGACCGAACGGCTGTGCTCGACCAACGCCCCCTTATAGAGCAGGTCGCTGGTCGTATTGGGTGCCAGGTGGTTCTGCTGGGTATCATGATCGAGGTGCTGGCGCCCGCTGGCGAAGTAGAAGCCTGAGATGCGCCCTTCAGAGCCCTCACCTGCCAGGTCGAGATCGCTGAAGGTCTTCGTCAGCTGCGAGCCCACCGCCCCAAAAATCCAGTCAATCCGCCCGTCGCGCTCGATGTGCGCACGTTCATGCGTGAAGTTCCAGGTATGTTCACCCAGGTTCTGCAGCTCGACAAACCGCAGCTGCGCATCCTGTGCGATGCTGAGCTCCACGATCGCAGCATGCAGCGCGCTGCCTGCTGCTTCCGTCGGCGAGGCGGCTTCATAGACAAATGTCGCCGAGGCTCCCTGCCCCAAGATTACCAGCACCCGGGTGAAGGCTGCCCCTCCCACTCCGGGTGTCCAGAAAACCGTGTGCAGGGGCTGCTCGACCTGCACCCCGGGCGGGATGTAAAGCAGGGCCCCATCCACCGCCATCGCCGCAGCCAGGGCTGCAAACTTCCCATCGGCCGGGGAAACAACCTTGCCCATATGCTCGAGCAGCAGGTCGCTGTGCTCGCGCAGCGCGGTCGACCAATCGGTGAAGATGACCCCCTGGCGGGTCAGATCGGCCTCTGTTTCGAGGTGTGGTTCGTGCCCCGGCCGCAGGACCAGCAGTGAGCCATGTTCGTCGCCGGCCAGCGGCTCAAGCAACTCAGGATCGACCGGGCGATCGTCGGCCGGTTGGAGACTTAAGGACTCGGCTGGGAGCGAGCGGATATCCGTTCGGCGCCAGGCTTCATCACGCGTTGCGGGCATCGGCAGCGCCGTGTAGCGCTGCCAGGCTTCCAGGCGCCGTTCGGCGAGTTGACTTGGCTCACCACTCTCATGGGAACGCTGGCGCACATCATCTTCAGTAAACGCGAACTCGGTTGGTGTCGTACGGTGCATGACGCGACTTCGCCTGGTTACGGTGCGTGAACTCATGAATCGCTTTGCCTCTCCTTGCTGGTGTACCCGATCAACCGATTGAGCCTTCCATCTGCAGCTGGATCAACCTGTTCATCTCAACGGCGTATTCCATCGGCAGTTCCTTGACCAGCGGCTCGATGAACCCTGAGACGACCATCGTAATCGCCTCCTCTTCGCTCAACCCGCGGCTCATGAGATAGAAAAGCTGCTGTTCGCCAACTTTGCTGACCGAAGCCTCGTGCCCGACCGACACTTCATTTTCGTCAATTTCAATGGAGGGATACGTATCCGAGCGCGAGTTCTCGTCAAGCAGTAAGGCGTCGCAAACGACGTTAGATTTCGAACCGTGCGCATTTTCGTGGATCTTCAGCAAGCCGCGATAGGAGGCTCGCCCTCCGCCCTGGCTGATCGACTTGGATGTAATCTTGCTGGTTGTGTTCGGAGCGACGTGTATGACTTTGCCCCCGGTGTCCTGGTGCTGGCCGTCAGCGGCGAATGCCATCGAGAGAATCTCGCCCCGGGCGCCCTCACCCATCAAGTAGCAGGAGGGGTATTTCATCGTCAGCTTGCTGCCGATGTTGGCATCGACCCATTCGTGCGAGGCGTTCTCGTAAACCATCGCCCGCTGGGTGACCAGGTTGTAAACGTTTTTCGACCAGTTCTGAATCGTCGTGTAGCGGCTGCGCGCACCGGTCTTGACTACGATCTCGATCACACCACTGTGAAAGGAGTCGGTCGTATAGGTTGGCGCTGTACAGCCCTCCACGTAATGCATCTCCGCGCCTTCATCGACGATGATCATCGTTCGTTCAAATTGGCCGATGTTGGCAACGTTCAAACGGAAGTAGGCTTGCAGCGGAAGCTCAACCTTGACACCCGGTGGTACGTACACGAAGGAACCGCCCGACCAGACGGCGCTGTTCAGCGCGGCAAATTTGTTATCGGTGTATGGAATGATTTTGCCGAAGTACTCACGGAACATATCGGGGTGCTGTCGCAGGCCTTCCTCGATGCTGAGGAAGATGACGCCTTTCTCCTCCAGATGCTTCTGAACGCTGTGGTAAACCATCTCGGATTCGTACTGGGCGCCCACGCCGGCCAGGAACTTCTGCTCCGCTTCGGGAATTCCAAGCTTGTTGAAAGTATCCTTGATCGTGGAAGGGACACCATCCCAAGACTGCCCCTCGCTCTCGGCTGGTTTGACGTAATAGAATATTTCGTCCAGCTTGAGCTGGCTCAGGTCGCCACCCCAGGTTGGAATCGGCCGCTCCATGAAATGCGCCAGTGCCGCGAGGCGGAACTCAAGCATCCATTCCGGCTCACCCTTCATGGCTGAAATCTGGCGAACGACATCTTCATTAAGCCCCCGGCCGGTGTTGTAAACCGAAAGGTCGGGATCGCTGAAGCCGTATTTGTATTGGTCGATGCCCTTCAGGTGTTCGATGTCGGACGGTGTGGCCACGATGTGCCTCCCTCTCTACCAGCTCAAGCTACCGTTTTTCCGTTTGATTTCTCGCGCAGCCAATCGTAGCCATGCTCCTCGAGATGTTCAGCCAACTCTGGACCGCCGGATTCGGCAATGCGCCCATCAAGCATGATGTGCACCACGTCCGGCTTGATGTAGTTCAGGATGCGCTGATAGTGAGTGATGATCAGCGCCCCCATTTGGGGGCCGGCCAGCGCATTCACGCCGCTGGCGACAATCCGCAGCGCATCGATATCGAGACCCGAATCGGTCTCATCAAGGACGGCAATCGTGGGCTCGAGGGTGGCCATCTGAAGAATTTCAGCCCGTTTCTTCTCACCGCCCGAAAAGCCATCGTTCAAGTAGCGGCCGGCGAAATCATGATCCATTTCGAGCAGATCCATTTTCTCTTTTAACAGCTTGCGGAATTCAGGAATCGAGATGCCCTTATCTTCCGGATCCTCTGCTCGCCGGCGGGCGTTGACCGCCGAACGCAGGAAGTTCGCCACGGATACACCCGGAATGGCAACCGGGTATTGAAAGGCCAGGAATAAGCCTTTTCGTGAGCGTTCATCCGGGGCCATCGCGATGAGATCTTCACCTTTAAAAAGGATCTGGCCTTCCGTAACCTCGTACGAGGGATGCCCCATGAGCACATTCGCCAGGGTCGACTTGCCGGTGCCGTTCGGCCCCATCAAGGCGTGGACCTCACCGGCCTTCACCACCAGATCGACCCCCTTCAGTATCGACTGGCCGTCGATCGAGGCATGTAAATTGCGTATCTCTAAAGCGTCCGTCATGCAAGATCCTCCAACGATAAAGATGCGCTGCGTCCAACCAGCACACGGTGGTGATTATAGCATGGGCACCCCCACTTCGTCAATTATTGTGAATAATATAAGAAATATTATCCGCATGATTGCCCCTTATACCGGGATAAACATGATAAAAATCAGAAATATTGACGATCCACCGTCAGAGTGCTATACTGCCTGCTGTATGGCTTCTGAGACACGCGCAACGATCCTGCGTACCCTGCGAACACGCGGGCACTGCACGGTGAAGGACCTGGCAGATGCTGCCGGCATCTCTCCCGTGTCGGTTCGTCACCATCTTTCAAGCTTGCAGGCCGAAAGCCTGATTGAACTGGAAGAGGTACGCCATGGCGTCGGTCGGCCGCACCACGTTTTCTCGCTGACCGAAGAGGCTCATGAGCTCTTCCCCACTCGCTATTTCCGCCTCACGAACCGCTTGCTGGGCGAGATTAAAGATCTCATGCCGGTTGGCTCGGTCGAAGGACTGCTGACCGGTATCGCAGACTCGATGGCCAGCGATTACGCTGGCCAGTTGAAAGATCTTCCGCTAGAGAAACGGCTCAACCGGCTGGTCGAGCTGCTGGACGAGGAAGGCTTTGATGCGCAGGTTGAGCGGCGCGGTGATGAAGTCGTGATTCGCGAGCTGACCTGCCCGTACTACCAAATTGGCCAGGCACACCCGGAAGTGTGTATGATTGATCAGACGTTCATCGCCCAGGCACTCTCTCTCCCTGTAGAACGTGTACGCTGCGTCCTGGACGGTGATGCCCACTGTGCATTCAGTGTCCCGTTGGGAGGAACCAAATCATGACCGAGGCCACCCCGAAAACACTCTGGGAAGCTGATTCCACCCATCCGGAACTCGCCGAGACGCTGCGGGAAGGGCTGCGCGAGGTCGTCGATCCGGAACTGGGCCTCAACATCATCGAGCTCGGCTTGATTCGCGAGGCCTCGATCGAAGACGATAATTTGCAGCTCAAGATGATCCTGACCACCCCATTCTGCCCATACGGCCCGGCGCTGCTCGACATGACTCGCAAAAAGGCCTCCGAATCCATCGGCAAGGAGACAACGGTTGAGCTCGGGATGGAAATGTGGGATCCGAGCATGATGGAAGAAGGAGCGGGTGCTGATTGGGGCCTATTCTAAACGCTTCGTCCCTCAAAACCCAGGGCGTGCCGCATCCGGCACGCCTTTTTGTTTCGCGAACGGATCAGAGAGGGCGGCCTGAATCAGGGCGAAACCATCACGGACCGCTGTGCAGCTTTAGCCAGGCGCCGCGTGTGAATCCGAAAAACAGACTTGGATGGTTGATAGCGGACCCTGCAGTTGTGTGAATTCTCAGGAAGGTGAGCTGAGCTGGGATCAGACGGAGGCGCGCGACCCGGTCTTCGATTGGCGGCGGTTGTCCAGCAAGCCGAACAGTGAAATCAAACCGATGATGAAGCGCAGCAGTACCCCAAAAGATGTGATGGCAAGCAGAATTGCCGTTCCGAGGACGGCCAGGATCATCCACGGCGATAGCGCTCCCCCGCCTTGGTATGTAACCAGGCGTGCGCGCAGGCTGCGCACGAATTGCGAGTTTGGCTCGACCGGGGTGAGAACCTCTGCCAGGAGTGATTCGATTTGTTTACGGTTCATGCTTCGCCCTGCCATTGTCCTTGCCTGCCAGGATGCTACTCTTGTTCTGCTTCGCCGGTTTCAAGACCGGAGTCCAGTTTTTTCACTTCTTCCCGCAAGGTGCTCAAGGTCCGGTGATAGAGACTTTTAATCGCACCTTCCGTCCGGCCCATCACCTCGCCAATCTCCGCATTCGACATGCGCTCAACGAATTTCAAGATCAGCAGCTGCTGCCGGTCATCCGGTAGGGAGCGAACCGCTCGTAGAAGCTGGACCTGCTCCTCGCCAGCGATGGCCTCGATCTCCGGGTGTTCACCAACCTCACTGACGGCGACGTGCTTGTCGAGCGGTACCATCGGCCGCCGGCTACGATCGCGATGCCAGTTGGCGACCAGGTTGTGAGCGATCCGGTACAGCCAGGCGGTAAACGGAACGCCCTTATCCTCGAAGTTCGCCACATGACGCAGCGCCCGCTGAAACACACGTGCCGTCAGGTCTTCTGCATCGTGATGGTTGCCGGTTCGATAATAGATGTAGTTGTAAATTCGCCGGACATGTCGTTCGTACAACTCGCCGAACGCTTCCATGTCATCGCCAGCGATCTCGGCCAGCGCCAGGTCATCGAGCGACTCGCGCGTCATGCGCGTGACTCCCGAGGCTGTCCGAACTTATAAAAGTTAACACCAATTGGGCGCATTCGTTGCCTGTATTCAAGCGGGGTCTGGAGTGCTGGCCAGCATACCATGGCTCCAGCAGTATAGCATGGTTGATCCTCGGCCTGAGGCCAGATGCTATAATGCGCTTTCAATGTCCCTGAAACCGATTGTCGCATTCGACCTGGAGACCTCTGGCCTCGACCCGGAACGAGATTCCGTGATCGAAATCGGAGCCGTTCGGTTTCGAGGAGATCGAATTGAAGACGAGTGGTCAACCCTCGTCAACCCGGGCCATCCGCTGACTCCCTTCATTACCGAGCTGACCGGGATCACGGATGAGATGCTGGCGACAGCCCCGCGCATCACCGCGGTCCTTTCCGAGTTGGAATCCTTCGTGGGTGACGACCCAATCCTCGGGCACAACGTCTCCTTCGACACCTCCTTCATGCAGGTGCGCGGTCTATTCCAATACAATGCCACGATTGATACGTTTGATCTTGCCTCCATCATGCGACCCAGCGCCGGGCGCTACAGCCTGCAATCGCTGGCAACCGCACTGCACGTTCCGGTGCGGGAAGCACACCGTGCGCTCGATGACGCCCATACAACCCGGGCCGTCTTCCTGCGGCTTTACGAAGAGCTGCTCCAGGTGCCGTTCCAACTAATCGAAGAGATCGCCCGCATGGGTGAGGAAATCGAATGGGGCGCAGGCTGGGTCTTCGATCAAGCCTACCGGTCGCTGCTTGAGGGTGGTGAGACCCGCTCCAGCCCACCGCTGGAGTTATTTCATGCGGCCGAACCCCCCTCGGGTGAGTTAAATCCAGTCGACCCCCCAACCCCGCTCGACGTGGAGGAGATTGCGGCCGAGTTTGAACCCGGGGGTCTGCTGGCCAAACACTTTCCGGGATATGAAAACCGGCCGCAGCAAGTAAGCATGGTCCGGGCCGTGGCGCACGCGCTTTCCGAAAGCGGACATCTTCTCGTGGAGGCTGGCACCGGCACCGGGAAATCCATGGCCTATCTCGTTCCAGCTTTCCACTGGGCCTCCCAAAATGGCCAGCGGGTTGTGATCTCGACCAACACTTTGAACCTGCAGGACCAGCTGATCCACAAGGACATTCCCGATCTGCAATTAGCCCTTGGAATGGAGTTCCAGGCGGGGGTGCTCAAGGGTCGAGCGAATTACCTCTGCCCACGCCGGTTCAACGCGCTGCGCAGCCTCGGTCCCCGCCAACCGGAGGAGATGCGCGTGCTCGCCAAGCTGCTGATCTGGCTGGCTGCCGATGGCAGCGGTGAGCGGAGCGAATTAAATCTCCCCCCGGGTGAAGCTGCGGTCTGGTCGCGATTGTCGGCCGAGGGCGAGGATTGCAGCATGGAAACCTGCGCTACACACGCCGGTGGCACCTGCCCATACTATAAGGCGCGCTTGCAGGCCGAACACGCACATGTCGTCATCGTAAACCATGCGCTGCTGCTGGCCGATATCGCCACCGGAAATCGGGTCGTGCCTGAATACGAATACCTGATTGTCGATGAGGCGCACCATCTCGAATCGGCCACAACGAATGGCTTGAGTTTCCGGGTTACCGAATCGGAGGTGCTGCGCGTCTTGCGTGATCTTGGCGGAACAGGTCGTGGGCTGATGCGCCAGATCCTGGACCTGGCACGTGGCAGCCTGCCGGCGGGAGATCTGGCCGAAGTTCAATCGTCTGTTGGCGCGGTTACCGACCGCATCACGCTCTGCATGGAACACTCGCAAGCGCTTTTCACCGCTCTTAACCTGCTGCTTGAGAATCAACGTGAAGGCAGCCCGGTTGGAACGTACGGCCAGACGATGCGCGTGATTCCATCCACACGCACACTTCCCGATTGGGAGAAAGTTGAAGCTGCCTGGGAGGAAATGCGGGCGCCGCTTGCCTCGACGATTGAGATGCTCGCATCGCTGAGCGACTCGCTTGACACCCTGGCCGAAGCTGGAATCGAACCAGCCGAGAACCTGGCTGTTGCCGCCCGCATCGCCCGCCGCAGTCTGGACGAGATCTTCACACAGCTCGATCAAATGATCTTCGAGCCCGATAGCGGGATGATCTATTGGATCGAGCTCACCTCCGTTGGTGAACGTCTGTCGCTGCATGCAGCTCCGCTCGAGATTGGCCCACTTGTCGAACGCTACCTGTGGCATGAAAAGGAATCGGTCATCATGACCTCCGCCACGATGACGACTGCCGGGGAGTTCGACTACATCCGCCGCCGTCTGGCCGCAGCGGACGCCGATGAGCTGGCCGTGGGATCACCCTTCGACCACGAGACCTCGACCCTGCTCTACCTTGTGAACGATATCCCGGAGCCCGTCCAGCGGCAGCCCTACCAGCGGGCGCTGGAGGCTGGGCTGCGGCAGCTGGTCCTTGCCACCGAGGGCCGGACGCTCGTGCTCTTTACGTCCAACGCCCACTTGCGCTCCACCGCCAACGCCCTCTCCGAGCCGCTGGCTCGAGCTGGTATTCAGCTCTACGAACAGACCAGCGGCGTCTCTCGCCACGCTTTGCTGGAGGGGTTTAAATCGTCGCAGAAGGCGGTCCTGATGGGAACCCGGTCATTCTGGGAAGGCGTGGACGTGCCCGGTGAGGCGCTCTCCGTCCTGGCGATCGCCAAGCTACCCTTCGACGTTCCCAGTGATCCGATCATCGCCTCGCGGGCCGAGACCTACGAACGCCCATTCGACGAGTACACGGTTCCGGAGGCGATCCTGCGCTTCCGGCAGGGTTTCGGGCGCTTGATCCGGACCCGTTCCGATCGCGGCATCGTGGTCGTGTTCGACCGCCGCATTTTGAGCAAGAACTACGGCCGTGCATTCATCGAATCGCTGCCACGCTGCACGACGCGCGCTGCCAGCCTCGCCGATTTGCCAAGGGCCGCCACGCGCTGGCTCAACATCTAACCCCGCCGCTAAGCTCTCATTGACGGTAATCGCTCACGCGGAATATAATCGACCCATCTTGGGATCCCCCATAAGCGAGAAGGAAACACTGCTGTGATCGATGTCAATGAACTCCGAAATGGTGTTACGTTCGAACACGACGGTAGCCTGTACAAGGTGATCGAATACCAGCACAACAAACCCGGCCGCGGGAAGGCGACCATTCGCACCCGAGTGCGGGATCTGCGAACCGGCTCCGTTCTCGAGAAGACCTTCATTTCTGGCGATCGGGTACAGGACGTGCGGCTCGATTACCGGGTAGCCCAGTACCTATATAAGGATGACGATGCGTACCACTTCATGGATACCGAAAGTTACGAACAGCCCGCACTGAGGGAAGAGACACTGGGGGATGTGGTTAATTACCTGACCGAAGGGCTGGAAGTCAAGTTGACGTTTTTTGAAGGTGAAGCACTTGACATCGAGCTGCCCACGGCCGTCGATCTTGAGGTCGTTCAGGCCGAGATGGGTGTTAAAGGCGATACGGCGACCGGAGCGAACAAGCAGGTCGTGACAGAAACCGGGCTTAAGGTCCAGGTACCCCTGTTTGTCGAACAGGGTGATACCATCAGAGTGGACACACGCAACGGCGAATACCTCACGCGGGCCTGAACACCTCAGAAGCGGACGCATGATCACTCCCGCCGGAACCGAATGCCCGTTCTACTACGAGGACTTCCAGCGCGGCCGCCATCAGCAAGAATGCCGGCTGATCGACCGCACCCCTGGCGGCGGGACGTACTCTTCCGACTTGTGCTCACAATGTCTTGTGCCGCGCATCCTGCTGGCGAACGCCTGCCCTGACATGGTTCTCGAAGCGCGCGTCGTCTCTGGCTTTCTAGGCCTCCACCGGCGGGTGCGCGTGTCAGCCTTCTGCACCAAATCTCTCGAGGATGTGAAAGAGCCCGAGATCGGCTGCAGCCAGTGTCATCGAGACATCCCCACTTTCAGCCTCAGCCCGGAGGATGGATGATCCGGACGGTCCTGCTCGATCTGGACGATACGCTGCTCGAAAACAAGATGGAGCAGTTCCTGCCGGCGTATTTTAAGCTTCTGGGAGATTACCTCGCTCACCACGCGGACACGGAAAAGATGCTGCAAGAACTCATCGCCGGGACACAGGCGATGATTGCAAATCTCGATCCACGCCTCACGCTCGAGCAAGTTTTCTCGAAGCACTTCTATCCAGCTCTGGGGCTTGACGCGAGCGAGATGGCCGGCACGATCGAAGGTTTTTACAAAACCGAATTCCCTCGTCTGCGGGAGCACACCCGATCTTTCCCTGCTGTGCCGGGAGTTGTGGACGAGCTGCTCGCAGAGGGATACGAAGTGGTCATTGCGACCAATCCGCTTTTCCCGCGCCTTGCAATCGAAGAGCGCCTGCGCTGGGCTGGATTGCCCCCGGAAGATGTGAACTTCACGCTGATTGCTTCTTTCGAAGACTCGCATTTCGCAAAACCAAATCCCGAGTACTTCGCCGAAATTCTCGCCCGCCTGGGCCGGAAACCCGCCGAAGCGGTTATGGTTGGTGACGATCTGGAACGTGATATCCACCCGGCAGCAGCGCTGGGCATGGCGGTTTATTACATCGGTGAAGAGTCGAACTCGGGGCAGGTTGGCGCTGGTCTATCCAAGGTTGATAACCAGGCTGCGGCACTCGGCCTCGCCGTCGATCGGGCCGGGGAAATTCCCGATCCATGTATCGCGAGTGGTCCGCTCACCGGTCTGCCACTTGTGTTGAAGTCCGGCCTGGCGGCAGAGGAAACCTTGAAAAGCGCCCCCACACACATCCTGCTGGCCCGGCTGCGGGCAGTATTGGCAGCGACGCTCGAAGCTTGCGCTGACCTGCCCGCCGGGGCGTGGAGGTCAAGGCCGGTCGAAAATGAGTGGGCCCCGGTCGAGATCGTTGCCCACCTGCGGGATGTCGAGCGGGAAGTGAACCTGCCGCGACTCGAGGCCGTTCTTTCCCGCAACGACCCGCACCTGCCCGCTTTTGATACCGATCGTTGGGCGTCCGAACGCGCGTACCTCGAACAGGATGGACCGGAGACGCTGGACGATTTTTCGCAGGCTCGAATGGAGACCATCGCCAGGCTCTCAGCCCTCGACCTGAATGCCTGGGAACGGGCTGCGCGCCACACGCTGCTTGGTCCGACCACGCTGCACGAGTTGATGAAAATCGCCACGGAACACGACTGGCTCCACATGGCCCAGCTGCGTGAAACGCTGGAAGCACTCGAGATCCAGCACCCAGGGTGAATCAAGAATTCCCTTCAAGACACCTGCAAACGGTTTATCCACCGCAGCCCCCCACCTTGTGGCTGCGGGTAGAATGGAATTAACCTGGTACGGAAAGGCAGGCGCGAATGAAATTGGCAGGGAAACACGTCATCATACTGGTCGATAAAGGCTTCGAGGACCTCGAGTTCTGGGTTCCGTATATGCGGCTGGTCGAAGAAGGAGCCCAGGTCGTCGTCGCTGGCCAGGGCGCTGGCCGGGTGGTCACGAGCAAGTCCGGTGGCCTCCAGGCAATAATCGAACGGGAAGCCGCGCAGCTTGATCCGGGTGAATTTGATGGCATCGTGATTCCCGGTGGTTGGGCTCCAGACCGGATGCGGCGTGATAAAGGCATTAAGCAGCTGGTGAGTGCCCTCGATCAAGCAGGGAAAGTTGTCGCCATGATCTGCCATGCCGGGCTGGTTGGCATCTCGGCCGGCATCGTCGCCGGACATCGGGCGACCGGCTCGCAGGGGATCAAGGACGACCTGCTGAATGCCGGGGCGGCCTGGGTGGATGAGCCAGCGTTTCGCGATGGCAACCAGGTCTGGGGTCGTGTCGTCGAAGATATCCCTGCGTTCTGCCGGGAGCTGGTCACGGCCCTGTCTGGTTGAGCTCCATATTCCCAGGCTTTCCTTTACACCCCCTCTGGCGGACGATATAATCTTTTCCACCGGGGAAGTGCTGGAATTGGCAGACAGGCGTGACTTAGGATCACGTGCCCTCGGGCGTGAGGGTTCAAGTCCCTCCTTCCCCACTCGGCGGAGGTCTTCTGGCTTGATCCCCCACATGCGATCAAGCCATTTCTTAATCGAATTCTCAGCAGGATTGGCTGGAAGGATACGTCATTGAAGATTGAGAGCAAAGAACTTGAGGAGCGGCAGGTTGAATTGATCGTTGAAGTCCCGGACGATCAGCTGCGGCAGGCGATGCGGAGCACGGCCCGGCGCTTGAGCAAGGAAACCAAGATTCCCGGGTTCCGCCCTGGAAAAGCCCCGTACGAGGTCGTTTTGACCAAGTTCGGTGAGGAGACGATCTTCGAGGAAGCTCTCGATACGCTCGGACAGGAGATCTACCGCACTTCGCTCGAGGAAACCGAGCTCGAGCCCTATGCCCCGGGTGTCTTCAACGAAGTTGTCAGCCGCGAGCCGCTCACTTTGCGCTTCACCGTCCCCCTCGCACCCGTGATTGAGCTGGGCGCGTACCGGGAATTACGGGTTCCTTACGAAGCCCCCCAGGTCACCGATGAAGCCCTGGAAGAAGCGCTCGAAGAGCTACGCCAGAGGCAAGCTCTGATTGAACCAGCGGAACGGCCCGCGCAGGATGGTGATGTTGTCGTGCTGGATGCGTATGGCGAATTGGTCGATGACGGGAGTGAAGAGGATAAACGCTTGCTGGATACGAAAGGCGTTTCGGTTCTGGTTGAAGAGGATACCGATTTTCCCGTCGAAGGCGTCTATGAGCACCTGAAGGGCTTGAGCGCTGGGGAAGAAAGGTCTTTTGAATATACATTTCCTGATGATTACCAGGCTGAAGACCTTCGTGGCCGCAAGGCTCGCTTCGACTTGAAATGCCTGGAGGTCAAATCACGCCTCGTTCCTGATTGGTCGGATGACCTGGCCAAGACGATCGGCGAATTTGAGAGTCTGCTCGACCTGCGCGTTAAACTGCGCGAGAGCCTGCAGAAGCAGGCCGAACGGGATGCAGAAGGCGAATATACCGAAGAGGTCGTGGAACAGTTAGTGCAACAGGCCAGTGTCAGTTACCCGCCGGCGGTGCTCGAGGAAGAAACCGAGCGACTGCTTCGTGATTTAAGCGTCCGCCTGCACAGCCAGAACCTGACACTGGAAGACTATCTTAAGGTCGAGAGCAAATCGCTCGATGATTTGCGCAAGGAGCTGGAACCCGACGCTCGCGAACGCATCGCGCGCGGGTTGATCCTGGGAGAAATCGTCGATCAGGAAGGCCTTGATGTTGAAGATGTCGAGATCGAGGACGAGATCAAACGCATCGTTGAACCGCTTGGAGCAGAAGGAACGCAGGAACTGCGAAAAGCGTTCCAATCCGATGCCGGCCGACGGCGTGTCGCTCTCGATTTACTGACCGAAAAGGCCGTCGAGCGGCTGCTGGCAATTGCACGCGGCGAGCAGATCGAGCCGCCTGCTGAAAAAGCCGGAACAACGACAGAAGAACCGAATGAGGCTGACCAGGATAGCGTAAGTGAACTCGAACCCACGCAAGAACTGGCCGAAGCAGAACCTGTCCCGGCGGAAGCTTCTGCCGAGGACGAATCAGAAAACCTGGAGTGAGGAACCCTGAAATGACAGAATACGAAGACCCACGCTCACTTATCCCGATGGTCATCGAATCATCCGGCCGCGGTGAACGCGCCTACGATATCTATTCGCTGCTTCTACGTGAACGCATCATCTTCCTCGGTACCCCAATCAATGACCAGGTATCGAACCTGATGGTGGCGCAGCTGCTGTTCCTCGATCGTGAAGATCCCGATCGGCAGATCAATATGTACATCAACAGCCCCGGCGGACAGATTTACGCCGGGTTGGCGATCTACGACACCATGCAGCAGGTGCGGGCGCCGATATCAACCGTCGCCGTCGGCGTCACTGCCTCCTTCGGGACCGTCCTGCTGGCAGCAGGCACGGCCGGTAAGCGCTACGCCCTGCCGCACGCAACAATCCACCTGCACCAGCCACTGGGCGGAGCCCAGGGACAGGCCAGCGACATCGAGATCCAGGCCAAGGAGATCTTGCGCCTGAAGGAAGAATTGAATACGATACTCATGCGCCACACTGGCCGCACGCGTGAGGAAATCGAACACGACACCGAGCGTGATTTTTACATGGACGGGAAAACCGCCAAGGACTATGGGCTTATTGACCACGTCCTTGATACATTTGATGATGGGGAAGAAGCGAAGAAGAAGAAGTCAAAGAAAGACGAGTAGCTAACCCATGGCGAAACGCCAGGAGAACCCACCGTCTGACGAACGGCGGTGCTCTTTCTGCAATCGTGATGAAGACACCATCCACCGCCTGATCGCAGGCCCGGAGGGTGTCTTCATCTGCAATGAGTGCGTGGACCTGTGCCGCGATATCCTGGAAGGTGAGGGCGCGCGTCCGGCCGGCGGTCTGACAGGCTCCGGCAAACCAACCCTTTCGCCGCAGGAGATCTTCTGCAACCTGGAGGAATATGTCGTTGGCCAGGAACTGGCGAAACGCGTGCTCTCGGTGGCGGTCTACAATCACTACAAACGCATCGCCAATCGCGGCCATGCTGAAGTCGAACTCGAAAAAGCCAATATCCTGCTTGTCGGACCAACCGGAAGCGGGAAGACACTCCTTGCGCAGACCCTTGCGCGCAGCCTGGAGGTCCCCTTCTGCATCGCGGACGCAACCGCTCTGACCGAAGCCGGGTACGTCGGGGAAGATGTCGAGAACATCCTGCTGCGGTTGCTCCAGGCTTCGGATTTCAACATCGGGCGTGCCGAACGCGGCATCGTCTACATCGATGAAATTGACAAGACCGCCCGTAAGACAGGCGACAACCCGAGCATCACGCGTGATGTCTCCGGGGAGGGCGTGCAGCAGGCGCTGTTAAAGATCATCGAGGGCGCCGTCGTGAACGTCCCGCCCCAGGGTGGTCGCAAGCATCCCCAGCAGGAATTCATCCAGGTCGATACAACCGATGTTCTTTTTATCTGCGGCGGGACTTTCGACGGTCTGGCGGAAATCGTCGCCGAGCGAGTCGGCCGGCGGGGCCAGCTCGGTTTCAGCGGCACGATTCTCGATACCCACACTCGCAACGCCGATGAAAGCGCGCTGCTGCGCATGCTCACCCCGGACGACTTGATGCATTTCGGCATGATTCCCGAAATCGTCGGCCGCTTGCCAGTGACTACCAGCGTCGACGCCCTCGACGAGGCCGCCCTGCGCTCCATCCTGACCGAGCCACGTAATGCTCTCGTCAAGCAGTACCAGCGTTTATTTGAGATGGATCAAGTGGAGCTGGAGTTCGAAGAGGAAGCCCTCCAGGCGGCCGCCAAGCTGGCGCTGCAGCGTGAAACAGGTGCCCGGGGATTGCGTTCGACGATCGAGGGCGCACTGCTCGACGTGATGTACGACATTCCCTCCCGGCCTGATATCCGGCGGGTTGTGGTCACGGAAACCGCGATACTGCGCACCAGCCGTCCGCTGTTATTCGATGAAAAAGACAAGCAGCTCAACATCGGCGATGAAAGCCTGCCCGACGCCGCCTGATCACGCCTGCGCCCAGCTCTAATGCCCTACCCCTCTACTTTTTCGATCGCAGCTTACGACCCGGCCTCTAAAGCCTGGGGCGTGGCTGTTGCTAGCAAATTCCCGGCGGTCGGGGCTGTCGTGCCCTGGGTCCGGGCAGGCTCCGGGGCAGTGGCGACCCAATCCTATGCCAACACCTCTTTCGGCCCCCACGGGCTCGATTTAATGGCTTCGGGTATGAGCGCCAGTGACACGCTCGACCGCCTGCTCGCTGACGATGAGGACGCTGCCCAGCGCCAGGTCGGTTTGGTCGACGCATCTGGCGCAGCAGCAACCTACACCGGTGAAGGCTGCCATGACTGGGCTGGCGGTCGGACCGGTGATCATTACTGCGTTCAGGGCAACATCCTGGTCGGAGAACAGGTCGTTCAGGCGATGGCCACCGCCTTCGAAGGGGCTGAAGGCGACCTGCCGCTGCGTCTGCTGGCGGCCTTGCTCGCCGGTGACCGTACTGGTGGTGACCGCCGTGGCAGACAGAGTGCTGCGGTTTATGTCGCCCGCGCAGATGCAGGCTACGGTGGATTAAACGATCGCTGGATCGACTACCGGGTCGACGACCATCCGGACCCCGTACCACGCCTGGCCGAATTACTCAATCTCCATGAGCTCTACTTCGGTGAAAGCGAAGCCGCTGATCGGCTGGCGATCGAGGGCGAAGTCCTCACCAGCCTGAGAACGATCCTCGTGGCGCAGGACTACCTCGAGCAAACTGCTGCAATCGATGAGCCTGCATTCAAGCAAGCCTTTGCACACTTTATTGGAAACGAGAACTTCGAAGAACGTACGGATGTCGCAGCCGGTTGGATCGACAAACCTGTTTACACCTACCTCTTGCAGAAATTCGGCCGCTAGCGTCCGCCTCGCTCTCATACCCCCAATCGAGATAATGTTATAACTAGGGATTGTCCTGAAGTAATGTTTTAAACAACCTGAACGAAAGAGAGCTTATGATTGATCCCTCCTCCTTCCCGGCTTACATCATCGACATGGACGGTGTCCTCTGGCGAAGCAAAGTATGGCTGCCAGGCGTGAAAGATTTCTTTGAAGCGCTGCGTTCACTCAATAAGCGCCCGCTGCTCGTCTCCAACAATTCGACCGTGACTGCACACACAGTCGTCGAACGGCTTGGACAAATCGGAGTTCTCATCCAGCCGGAGGAAGTGCTCTGTTCTGCCACTGCGACCGCAGCGTATCTCAAAGAACGTTTCGAGGCTGGGACCGGCGTCTACCCGATCGGTGAACGAGCCGTGCGTGATGCGCTGACCGAGGCTGGCTTCCAGGTGCTTGAGAGCGCCGACGGCGCGCAGGTCGTCGTGGTTGGGTTTGACCGGGAGGTCAATTGGGGCAAATTAACCCAAGCCGCACTGGCAATCGAGCGAGGCGCGCTCTTTGTCGGGACCAACCCCGATCCGAGCTTCCCTCTCGAGCAGGGCCAGGCGCCTGGCAATGGTGCTTTTGTGACCGCGATCCAGGTAACAACCGGAGTCGATCCAGTCATCATCGGAAAACCCGAGCCGCTGCTGTTTGAGCAGGCAGCTCACTTGCTTGCCCTGCCGCCGGACCAGATCTTGGTGATCGGCGATCGGCTGGGAACGGATATCCTCGGTGCGCAGCGAGCGGGTATGCCGAGCGTGCTGCTGCTTACTGGGGTCACGACCGCAGAACAAGCACAGCAGGATCCCATCAAACCGGATTGGATCTTCGAGGACCTTCCAGCCCTCACTCGAGCGGTATATGGCGATTGAGAAAACGCTGGTCTATGACCTGACTCTCGACGAGCTGGTCGAATCGGTCACATCGCTCGGGGGCGAACCCTACCGCGCTCGCCAGCTGTGGCAGGGGATCTATGGGCAGCTCTCGATGGATCCGGACCAGATTCATACCCTTCCAGCTGAGCTGCGGCTCTCGCTCAAGAATATCTTCCGGTTTGTTTCGCTGCAGGAGACCGCCTCCGTCCACTCTGAAGATGGTGCGACGGAGAAGGTGCTTTATCGCCTCGATGCTGGGCCCTCAATTGAGGCCGTGCTGATGCGTTATGAACGGCGTCGGACGGCCTGCATCTCCACCCAGGCCGGCTGCGCCATGGGTTGTGTGTTTTGCGCTACAGGTCAGATGGGGTTCCAGCGTAATTTAACTGCCGGTCAGATCGTGGAACAGGTTCTGCACCTCGCGCGGCGCCTGAAAGAGGATGCCGATCGCTTAACGAATATCGTCGTCATGGGAATGGGAGAACCATTTCATAACTTCGACGCCACCCTGCGCGCCATAGACATCCTGAATGATCCGGATGGTTTCAATTTCGGAGCCCGGCGTTTCACGATCTCAACCGTCGGCCTGGTGCCGATGATCGAACGCTTCACGCGCCTGAATTCTCAGGTTAATCTGGCAATTTCGCTACACGCAGCAACCGACGCCCTGCGGGAGAGCCTGCTGCCCGTCAACCGGCGTTACCCGTTGAATGTGCTCATGGCTGCATGCCGAGAATACGTCGAGCGTACAAAGCGGCGGATTACCTTCGAATGGGCTCTGATTGAGGGTGTCAATGATACCCCGGGGCAGGCTGAAGCGCTGGCTGACTGGGTGCGCGGCATGAATTGTCACGTCAATCTCATCCCGCTCAACCCAACCCGCGGCTATCAAGGGCTGGCTTCGAGGGATGAAAATGTTTCCCGTTTTCAGGCACTACTCGAAGCTTACGGCATATCAACCACGGTCCGGGTGCGGCGAGGGATCGAGATTCAAGCCGGCTGTGGCCAGCTTGCCACCGAAGGTTCAGCCTGACGAGCTACGATTCTCACTGGTCGCGAAACGGTTCTTAACCCCCTGGATCTTGCAGTCCCTCGCTCGTCGATACCTTGTAAATTCACTACCCGAACGGTATGATTGACGCCATGTCCAAGCCGTTCATCCTGGTTCCTTCGATCCTCTCTGCAGACTTCTTGAAGCTTGGTGATGCCATCCAGCAGTGTGTCGAAGCAGGCATTAACTGGTTCCAGCTTGACGTTATGGATGGCCAGTATGTCCCGAATATCAGCTTTGGCATCCCGATCGTGGAAGCTTGCCGCCGGGCAACGGATGCCCATCTCGACGTCCATTTGATGATCGATGATCCCGGGCGCTATCTGGATATGTTTGCAGCGGCCGGCGCCGATTCGCTGACCGTGCACGTGGAGAGCACACGCCACCCGCATGCGGATCTGACAAGGATTCACGAACGCGGATTATCCAACGGACTGGCGATCAATCCTGGCACGCCGCTATCCATGATTGAGGAGCTGCTGCCTCTAGCCGACCTGATCCTGGTCATGTCAGTCAACCCCGGCTTCGCCGGGCAGTCATTTATTGAGAGGACTCCCGATAAAGTCCGCCGGACACGCGCAATGGTTGAGAAAGCTGGTCTCCAGACTCATGTGCAGGTCGATGGTGGAATTACAGCTGAAACCGCGAAACTATGCTACGACGCCGGCGCTGATGTCTTCGTCGCTGCGAGCGCAATTTTCCAGCACCCGGGCGGAATCCGTGCCGGAATCCAGGCGCTGCGTGACGCACTTTCCCTACGCCAGGCTTAGGGAATTGAAAGAGCCGCCCGCTGGACGGCTCTTCGGTTTGCGAAACCTGGTTATCTGGTATGACTTATTAGACGCGAGCAATTCGCTTGATGCACTTGGCACAAAGCGTTTTCTGAACCATGCGCCCGTTCTCCATGACCTGTACTTTCTGTAGATTGGGCTTAAACTTACGTTTGGTCGCCTTCATGGAGAAGCTGCGGTTTTGTCCGAAAGTGGTTGTCTTGCCACAATTTTCGCACTTTGCCATTGAAAGGTCCTTCCTGACCTTAACGAGATTTCCAACATGAACAGTCGAACATGTTACCACATCTCATGTAGTCCATCAATGGAGATGTTTCGAAAGGCGGAACCATGACAGGCGAAACAACAAACCATGGCAAAATCACGATTTCGCCGCGCGCCATCGCGACCATCGCCTCCTATGCGGCCATCCAATCCTATGGCGTGGTCGGCATGGCTGCGAAGAACCTGGTCGACGGCATCGCCCATGCGATCGCCTATGATCCGACTCACGGCGTAGAAGTAGAAGCGTTTGAGGATTTCCTTACCATTGACATGTATATCATCGTCGAATATGGGACCCGGATTTCCTCCGTGGCAACCAGCGTGGCGAATGCTGTTCGCTACCAGGTTGAACGGGCAATTGGCTTGCGGGTAAGCGAGGTGAACGTCCACGTTCAGGGTTTAAGAGTCAGCGACACCGATTAACCCACGGTGAGACCAGCGATGAGCGAGAGAACAAACGGGATTGAAGCCAGGATCAAGGAACGCCTGGCCGAGCGCTATCGGACGATCGATGGCCCAGCCTTGCGCCACATGGTCACGGCCAGCCTGGATTGGCTGCGTACCAACCAGCAGGTCGTAAATTCGCTTAACGTTTTTCCTGTGCCAGACGGCGATACCGGTACCAATATGGTGCTGACAATGCAATCAGCCGTTGACGAGGTTGAGCAGCTTGGCGACCGTCCTGTAGGCGAGGTCGCACATGCCATTGCCCACGGTGCGCTGATGGGAGCGCGTGGGAATTCAGGCGTCATTCTCTCTCAGCTCTGGCGAGGTTTCTCACGCTCACTCGATGACCGCCAGGTGATGGATGCAGCGGCGCTGGTCGAGGCGCTGCAGGAAGCGCGTGAAACAGCCTACAAGGGCGTGGTGCGGCCGGTTGAAGGGACGATCCTGACCGTATCAAAGGACATCGCCATCGGTGCCAGAAATGCTTATAAGGACGGCACCACCTCCACCTTTGAAATCCTCGAAGCCGTCGTTCAAGCCGCCGACGAATCCGTTGAACGAACACCCGAATTGCTCCCGATATTAAAAGAGGCCGGAGTCGTTGACAGCGGGGGCAAAGGCCTTTTCTTCCTGCTGGAGGGCATCCTGCGGGCTGCCTACCGCCAGCCGCTCGATCAACCCCTTATTTCGGTCCAACCCTTGAGTGCTCTCGCACTGGAAGATTCGCTCGACGGAATTGAACCAGGCCAGGACTGGGAGGTTGTTGTCGACTTCCAACCGACGGATGATCTAAACCTCAAATCTTTTTATGGCAAACTCGAATCAATCGGCACCTCGATTCAAATCGGCGAGGGGGATGGGATGTACCGGATGCACATCCATGTAGCCGATGCGAGGGAGTACGAACCGATCGACTACATCCGGTCGCTGGGCTCCATTTCGAAGGTTGCAATCGAGAATTTAATGCTGCAGATAGCTGAGCGCAATTCCAGGCACGCCATCGATGACATTCGCCTGGGGACCGTCGTGCCGGATCAGATCGCGGTCGTCGCAGTTGCACCCGGCATGGGTATCGCTCGCATTTTCGCTAGCCTAGGAGTGGCAGGAATCATCGAGGGCGGGCAGACCATGAACCCAAGTACACAGGAAATCCTGGCCTCCTTTGAAGACCTGCCGACTGATAAAATTGTCCTGCTGCCAAACAACAAGAACATCATCCTGGCCGCCAAGCAGGCGGCCGAGCTGACGGTAAAGCATGTGGCCGTCCTGCCCTGCGTCTCCGTCCCGCAGGGGATTGCAGCGATGTTTGCCTGGGAACCAGACGGAGAGTTCGAGGCCACCGTAAAAGCCATGACTGCTGCCCTAGGCGAAATACATTTTGTCGAGGTAACGACAGCCACCCGCTCGGTCGAGATCGATGGTGTGAACGTAACAGAAGGCCAATCGATCGGCCTGCTTGATGGCAAACTCGCCTGCTCCGGGGACGATCTTGAGCAGGTTCTATGGAGTGCTCTCGATCAGGGCGATGCCGCTGAGTGCGAGCTGATAACCCTCTATTACGGCGCTGACCTGACGTCGGCCGCGGCCCACCAGATGGCCGATTTGATTCGAGATCGATACACCCAGCAGGAAGTCGAAGTGCTGGAGGGTGGCCAGCCTCATTACCAACTCATCCTCTCACTCGAGTGATCGGCCGGTATGGTTAGAATTGTCACTGATGCTTCCGTTCGTTTTTCAACTCCGGAATTCGGCAACAAGCACAAGATTGTCATCACGCCGCTAACCGTTTCCTGCGGGAGTGCACACGTGCAGGACGACCCCGCCCTGGACCTTGGGGAAGTGCGTCCACTGCTCGAGGGCTGCTCGAATACACTTTTAGTGGAGTGCCCATCCGTCGATGAATTCGCCCGCGTTTATGAACAGCTCGGTGCCGAGACGCACCAAGTCATATCCATTCACACCTCCTCCGCATTGACCCAGAGCTACCAACGAGCACTGCAGGCGAGTCAACAATACCGTGGGAGAATGGATATCCAGGTCATCGATTCGCAGAGCGTTTCGATCGGCCTGGGCTTCCTGGTCGAGGCCAGCGCGCATGCGGCAGAACGAGGGGATAGTCTTGATTCCATCGTCCGGATGGTGCGAGGCATGATCACACGGCTTTACATGGTTATGTTCCTCGATGATCTTTCCTTTCTCGAGCGCAATCAGCTTGTCACCCGTTCCCAGGCGATCCTGGGCAACATGCTGGGCATCATCCCATTTCTGACCATGGAAGATGGGCAGCTGATACCAATGGAAAAGGTCCGCAACCGCCTGCGGGCCGTTGAAAAACTGATCGAGTTTGTCTGCGAGTTTTCGGGGCTTGAGCAGCTGGGAATCATGCAGGGGCAGGTTCGGCCATCCGAGGACACGCTCCTGATCCACGAACGGCTGCACACGCTTTACCCGGCTACGCAAATTTCGCGAGTGTGCTACGGCCCAACCCTCTCAGCATTTGTCGGTTTCGACAGCCTCGGTGCGGTCGTGCTTGAAGCACAGGGTGAGTCACTCTGATGTCCTCCACGCGCAGAGTGGGCATCGTCACCGATAGCACCTCCGATGTGCCCGAAGAGGAGGCACAAGGACTTGGCATTCATGTCGTGCCGGCTGTCCTTGTCATCGGTAATGACACTTTTCAAGACGGGCAAGAACTTTCGCGCTCCGATTTCTACCGGCGCATGCCCACCTTCTCGCAGCCTGCTTCAACCGCGGCTCCCTCTCCGGTCGTATTCCAGGAGACCTATTCCCGGCTTTTCGAAGAAGGTGTCGAGCGCATTCTCTCTATCCATGTTGCAGCTCGTTTGAGCGGAATGCTGAACTCAGCCGCTCAAGCCGCCCGATCTTTTGGCGATCGGATCGAACTCTTCGACAGTGGACAGGTATCGATGGGATTGGGCTTGCAGGCGATCGAGGCTGCCTCGGCAGCTCTCGAGGGAGCCGGGTTGGAGGACGTCTTGCGGAGGGCCAGGGACGCACGCGACCGGATCCAGCTTGTCGCACTGATTCGGACGCTTGAATACTTGCGGCGCAGCGGCCGGGTCAGCTGGCTCAAGGCGGGAGTTGGGGATCTGCTGCGCATCAAAATGCTGCTGACGGTGCGTGATGGGCTGGTCGAGGCGGTAGGAAGAGCCCGCACCTGGGGAAAAGGTTGGAGCGAACTGATCAACCTGGCCCGCTCCTGGGCTCCGTTCGACCGCCTGGCGGTATTACACTCCGGCATTCCAGAGGAAGCAGCCGAGATGGCCCGTGAACTCAGAAGCACCTGCCGGGTTGAACCCGCAATCGTCCAGGTCACTACAGTCATCGGCGCGCATGTTGGGCCTCGGTCAATCGGTCTCGCTGGCCTGCCGCGTGGCTGAATCTGGCACAATTCCCCCATCCCCTTTATATTAACGCTATGAATCAAGCGATTACAAAACTCGTTAAGTTTTTACGGTTGGAAGCAGAGCGCAATTATGACAACCGTGCGGTCCTGGGAGGCCTGGACCGCATGCTCGAACCCTGGCAAACCGAGGCTCGCGAGGAGAAGCTCCCAGAACCGCTCGTTGAGGCCGTAATCAGCAGGCTTAAGGATTACGGCCGCCTCTCGCCCATGTCACGGCAGGAAGTACTGCAGGGATTATGGCGCCGGCTTCAACAGGAAGCGCCTGATCTCCCACCGATGGAATTCGCCGTACCCGATCCTGGTGAAGCTGAAATCTCTCCAGCACCCTCGCCTGAACCGCAGCAGGACCCGCAAGCTGACAGCCCAGTTGAGCAGCAAACAGAAGACGAGCCTGACCAACGCGTCGATGGTTCGGAGCCTGTGAACGAACAAGAGCCCAAGCAGGAATCGGAAACCGAAGCAACTTCAGACACTGCGGCCGCCGAGGAAACCGAACCAGCCGGTCCACCGGCAGCGATGGGTGCTCCGCTGACGACCGTCCAGGGGATCGGTCCAAAATCAGCCAAGACCCTCTCCAAGCTCGGGCTGCACACACTGGGTGATTTACTCTGGCACCTGCCCCGGCGTTACGACGATTTTTCCCAACTCGAGACGATTAACCGCCTGTGGTACGGACAGGAAGTCACGATCATCGCCAACGTCGAGAAATGTGAGGTCCGTGAGGTGCGCGGTGGTCGCATGAAGCTCACCGAAGCAATCGTCGGCGATGGCACTGGGTCACTTCGGGTTACATGGTTTAATCAACCCTGGATTGCGAATAAGCTCAAGCCAGGTCGGGCGGTTGTACTTTCCGGAAAAGTCGACCAATACCTTGGTCATCTCACCATGAACAGCCCCGAATGGGAGCCGCTCGAACGCAAGCAGCTCCATACCAACCGTATCGTTCCAGTCTACCCATTGACAGCGGGTGTCTCGGGGAAATGGCTGCGGCGGGTTATCCATTCTGTCGTCCAGCGCCTGGCGCCGCGCATCCCCGATCCACTGCCGGAGGGGATCCGTCAATCGGCTGGACTCGTTCCGCTCACGACTGCTCTGCAGCAGGTCCATTTCCCGGATTCTCAGGAAAAACTGCATAGCGCACAGCACCGGCTGGCTTTTGACGAGATGTTCATGCTTCAGCTGGGCGTCCTGCGCCAGAAACAGGAATGGGAACGCGCTCAAACCCGCCCTCTGCAGGTCGACGACACCTGGATCGGAGATTTCGCCAGGGCTCTGCCCTACGAGCTGACCGCTGCCCAGCAGACAGCGCTGCAAGAAATTCGGCAGGACCTGGCAAAAGACAAACCGATGAACCGGCTACTGCAGGGGGATGTTGGCTCCGGAAAAACCGTCGTTGCCGCCGCGGCAATCGGAATCGCAGCAAAGGGTAACGCCCAATCGGCATTCATGGCGCCCACCAGCATCCTGGCCCAGCAGCATTTCCGCACCTTGAGCGCCCTGCTTCCCCTCGCCGCCTCGATCCCGGCTGAGAGCATCCGGCTCCTGATCGGTTCGACCAGCGAAGCCGAAAAAACTGACATCCGTTCCGGGCTCGAATCCGGGCAAATCCAAGTCATCATTGGCACGCACGCCCTGATTGAAGGACCGGTCAAATTCAAGGATCTCGGCCTGGCAATTGTGGACGAACAGCACCGCTTCGGCGTTGATCAGCGCGCCGAGTTGAGAGCAAAGGGCGACAGCCCGAATTTGCTTATCATGACCGCAACACCGATTCCCCGATCGCTGGCCTTGACCGTTTACGGCGACCTCGACCTGACCCTGCTTGACGAGATGCCGCCCGGACGCCAGGATATTGAAACGCGCGTACTGCTGCCGAACGAACGCACACGCGCCCACGCTTTCATTCGCTCCCAGCTTGAACTGGGACATCAGGCCTTCATCATCTACCCGCTGATCGAGGAATCGGAAAGCATGCAGACCAAGGCCGCGGTCGAGGAGTATGAACGTCTGCAGAGCGAAGTGTTCCCGGACTATTCCGTGGGATTGCTGCATGGCCGTCTCAAGCCTGACGAAAAGGAATCGGTCATGTCAAGTTTTCACGCCGGCGAAATCGACGTGCTTGTTTCAACCTCCGTTGTCGAAGTCGGGGTGGATATTCCCAACGCAACCGTGATGCTGATCGAGGGCGCCAACCATTTCGGCCTGGCACAGCTGCATCAGTTCAGAGGGCGTGTAGGCCGTGGGAAAGAACAATCCTACTGCTTGCTGATACCCGATACCGTCGACGATGCAGCCAACGAACGATTGAAAGCGATGCAATCAACAAACGATGGCTTCGTTCTCGCAGAGCGTGACCTCGAACAGCGCGGCCCGGGGGATTTTCTCGGCACCCGCCAGAGCGGCTTCGCCGAGCTCCGCACGGCAAGCCTGACCGATGTACGCTTGATCGAAGCAGCTCGCCGGGAGGCAACCCGTTTATTCGAAGTCGATCCCGGACTTACCGAGCCAGAACATGCATTATTGGCAGAAGCCATGGATCGTTTCTGGACACCCTCGAAGGGAGAGATCAGCTGATGGTACGAGCGGTATTCCCCGGAACGTTCGATCCGGTTCACTTCGGGCACATCGACATCGCCCGGCGGGCAGTGCGCGTTTTTGATGAATTGATCGTCGCCGTTTATGAACACCCGCCAAAGAATGTGCTCTTCTCCCCTGCAGAGCGGCACGCTCTGGTCTCCGAAGCGCTGGGAGATGACCCCCGCATTGACGTCCGCATCTTCAGCGGATTGATTGTCGAGTACTGCCGGGAAGTCGAGGCCCAGGTCATCGTGCGCGGTTTACGGGTCTTTTCCGATTTCGAGCACGAGTTTCGCATGGCGCTTGCAAATCACCGCCTGGCACCGGAAATTGATGTCGTCGCGTTCATGACAAGCGAGGAGCATACATTCCTCACCGGAAGCACTGTTCGCGAGATTGCTTCGCTCGGTGGCGATGTCAGCAGCCTGGTGCCGCTGCACGTAAAGAATGCGCTGGAGCAACGATTCCGCGAGTTAGGTGATGATGGCCCGAACATGGTGCCGATGACCTCACTGCGGGATTGAATGAATTTGACGCTGTCACGGCTTTAGTGTACGCTTCGGCCCAAACCTTGCACCCTGGTGAGGGGGTCCGAAGGATAAGCCGGACCGGAGGGTTGAATGGACATCCTGCATCTAGTGGATCGACTGGAAGAGCTGTTCAACAACAGCCGTCCACTACCACTAACCCATAACGTCCTTGTCGATGAGGACCGCATGCTGGAAATCATCGACCAGATGCGCATTGCGATTCCTGATGAAGTCAAGAAAGCGCAGCAGATTCTCGCGCAGCGTGATCGTGTGCTCGCTCAGGCTCAGGAAGAAGCCAATCGCACGGTAAAACTCGCCAAGGATAAAGGGGAAGATATCATTGCGCGGGACGCTATCGTCGAGGCCGCCCAGGCCAGAGCCGAGCAGATTATCGCCCAGGCTCGGGCGGAAGCGGAGGGGATTCGTCTCGAGGCTGATGAGTACGTCATCGAATCATTGACCGAACTCGAAGCTGAACTAAATCGTCTGATCTCGCAAGCCAGGAACGGCATCGCTAAACTTGCCTCGGAACGCGATATTCTCAACGATCCGCGCCGGGTGGAATCGGAAGAATTCGAAACTGAAGAAGAAGGCTGAACCTGCAGCCAGATAGTCGAGGGGCGCCGGAAAAGCGGCGCCCTTTTTTATTCCTGTCAAGGACTTCGGTTATGCCCCCCGCTCGACTCCCTCATCCAGGCGCTCTTGAGAGACTTCGACGCCTCTCTCTCCACCTTGAGAGTGCATTTGCCGGCGATCTAGAGCGACCTGCAGGAAGCGCCGGAAAAGCGGGTGGGGCCGGTTGGGTCGGGAGAGGAATTCGGGATGGAATTGGCTGCCAAGCATGAAAGGATGATCGGCGAGCTCGGCAATTTCGACCAGCCGGCCGTCAGGGGATTGGCCGGAAAACCGCATGCCATGCTCGCTGAAGAGCTCCCGGTAGGTATTGTTGAATTCGAAACGATGCCGGTGGCGTTCCTCGACCAGGGATTTATCATACGCCTGGGCTGCCTGGGTTCCGGGCTGTAGGTGGCAGGGGTAGAGACCAAGCCGCATCGTCCCTCCCATTTCACCGATGCCGCGCTGCTCTGGCAGCAGATCAATCACCGGATGAGGTGTGTTGCGATCGAACTCAGTTGAATTGACATCCTCCGTCCCGAGCACATGCCGGCCAAATTCGATCACCATGACCTGCATCCCAAGGCAGAGTCCAAGATAGGGAACTTTGTTTTCCCGGGCATAACGTGCAGCCTGGATTTTTCCTTCAATCCCGCGCGAGCCAAAGCCGCCGGGTACGACGATCGCATCCGCGGAATGCAGTTCATCCAGCCCTTTTCCCTTCTCCAACTCTGCCGAGTGCAGCCAGGCGATCTCGACATCCGCTCCGACTGCAAGAGCAGCATGGCGCAGCGCTTCGCGCACGCTCATATACGCATCTTGCAGCTCGACGTATTTTCCGACCAATGCGACCTTTAATCGTGGACGTTCCAAACGCTCAGCAGCGATGATCGCTTCCCAATCCGACCAATCAGGCCGCTGCCGTGATTCAAGACCCATGCGGTCGAGGATAAATTCACCCAGACCATGCTGCTCCAGCAGGAGCGGGACCTCGTACAGGATGGAGGTTGTCGAGAGCGGGATTACTGCCCGTGCTTCAACATCGCAGAATAGGGCAATTTTCTCTCGTAAACCTTCACCAACCGGATGGTCGGAGCGGGCAATGATCACATCCGGCTGAATACCGATCGAGCGCAGTTCTCGCACGGAGTGCTGGGTGGGTTTTGTCTTAAGTTCGTCGGTCGCGCCGATATGCGGCAGCCAGGTAACATGGACGTAGAGCGTGTTCTCGCGCCCGACGTCAGTGCGCATTTGCCGCAGCGCCTCCAGGAACGGCAACGACTCGATATCACCCACCGTGCCGCCTACCTCCACCAGGACAATCTCGGCGCCTGTGGCGCGCGGTACGAGCGATATCCGCCGTTTGATCTCGTTCGTGATGTGTGGAATGACCTGAATCGTGCCTCCCAGGAAATCCCCCCGGCGCTCACGCGCGATGACTTCGGAGTATATCTGGCCAGTCGTGATATTGCAGACTGAACTCAGACTGGTATCGATGAAGCGCTCATAATGCCCGAGATCGAGGTCAGTCTCTGCCCCGTCGTCGAGCACATAAACTTCGCCGTGCTGGTAAGGACTCATTGTTCCTGGATCGACGTTGATATAGGGGTCCAGTTTTTGAATCGAGACCTGGAAGCCGCGCTCCTTGAGGACTTTACCCAGCGCCGCGGCGGTGACGCCCTTCCCCACAGAACTGACCACTCCGCCGGTGAGAAAGATATACTTCTTCATCGCCTACCTCCAACCTCGATTCTACGGTTAAATGAGCGGTGGGGAGGGTTGACTTCCGAGTACCCTCCCCACCGTGTTGAACGGTCTTCATCGCTCCATGTGCAGTTTCGCCGCACGTCTATAAAAGCCTTTCCAGATCCATTGCTGCCCGACCCATTTCCAGGAAAACCAAGCCCAGCTTGGCTTCCTTGCGCGCCAGAACCGTAAGGACAGCATCCTGGCCCACAGCCGTCAGCAGTACATACCCATCATTCCCATGGATGTAAACCTGGTTTAAACCACCCCGGCCGAGTTCACCCGCAATTCGCTCGCCCAGGCTGAGCATAGCGGCCGACATCGCTGAAACACGGTCTTCTTCTACGGAAGCTGGGAGCGAGGCCGCAATCGTCAAGCCATCCACGCTGACCACAGCCGAGGCTTCGACATCAGGTGTATTCGCCTGGAGCTCCCGTAATCGAGCGACCATCGTGTCGGTGGATTGTTTATCCATATGCTCCTGGCCTCACTTCCAGATGAACTCCGGAAGTCTACCACAGCGAAAAATGCCGAGCAAGCGGATTGAAGCACACCCGGCAGAGCGGTATACTGCTGCACAGGTTCCAGAGGAGGTTTCGATGCGGTATACAGAGCTCCCACGCCCGGTCGTGGAAGATATTGCTCGCCTGAGGCGGCGGATCGAACATTCCGGTCTTCCCGGCAAGATCAGCGACCACAACCTGCTCGTCGGTACCTGGAACATCCGCCAGTTCGGTGAAATCTATCCCGAGTGGGAGGAGAATTCGGGCTCACCCAAGCGCAATCAGCGTGCGCTGGCCTACATCGTCGAAATCATCCGCCGCCTGGACGTGGTCGCCATCCAGGAAGTTAAACGTGATCTTTCCGGTATCCGCACCCTGCTCGAATGGCTGGGACCCAATTGGGGTTTGATCGTCACTGATGTGACGACCGGCTCGGCCGGTAACGCCGAGCGGCTGGGATTCGTCTTCGATCGACGGCGCGTAGAGCCCTCCGGTCTGGCGGGGGAGATCGTACTTTCACCCTCAGCCAGCGGTGATCCGGCAACCCAGTTTGCCCGAACGCCCTATGCCGTAGGGTTCATTGCAGCCAACCAGCGCTTCGTCCTGCTCACGTCCCACATCAAGTATGGGAGCAGCAGCGAAGAACGCACCCCGGAGCTGCTTGCCCTCGCGTCCCATGTAGCCCATGAGATGCGCGACAGGGCCATGGAAGCACGCACCGAGGAAGAAAACATAATCGTGCTGGGTGATTTCAATATTGAGACGCGAGGAGACGACCCACTCTTTGAAGCCTTCACTTCAACCGGGCTGGTCGTGCCCGACCCGCTCGTGCACCTGCGGACGACGTATGGAACCGTACCAAAGTATTACGACCAGATCGCCTGGTTCATGGAAGCATTCAATCTTGGGTTTGCCGGCCGGGCAGGGACAATCGACTTTTCTGATGCGCTCTTGCCGGAGCTTACCCGGCGGCAGCTTTCCTACCGGGTCTCTGATCACCTGCCGCTGTGGGTGGAATTCATTCTCGATCGCAGCGAAGAGGATATGGCCGTCACGCTCGGCCTGGATCCCGGCATGCCCGATCCACTGTCGACAGTTGCGGATGAGATATAGGTGTAGGCTTCAGAAACTTGGCGGGGAATTACAGGCCTGGCATCAGGCGAACCAGGATCTTTTCTGAGGCGAGATCGACTTTTAGGATAACTGCCGCGATTGCCGGCAGCAGGATTTCTCCCCCCTGCTCATCCCGCACGACGTACACGTCATTTGCGCCCGTCTCGATGATCTCTGCTACTTTACCGAGTGATTCGCCTGATTCGAGTACAGCTTCCAGGCCGATTATTTGCCAGTAGTAATACTCATCCTTTTCGAGCGGGGCAGCTTGCGTGAAGCGGATCTTTAATTCCATCCCTCGTAAAATCTCGGCCTGGGTCCGGTCGTTTACTCCGCTGAGGGAGATCATCAAGCGGTTCTGGTGGTAGCGGCTGGATAGCAATTTAACCTGGGTGTTCTCATCGCCCAAGAAAACCTCGTTCCCGGGTTCCAGCGAGTCGATCAGTTTTGACACCGGTTCCACGAGCACGGCGCCGCGCACCCCATGGGGACGAACAACGCGCCCGACAACCAGGTATTCATCTGGTTGTCGGGCGCGCTGCTCCTCGGGATTCCCGCTCGTACCAGGCATCCCGGTTTATTCGATATCCAGGTTTGCCCGGACGCCTTTTCGGGCGGCGGCTACCCGCAGCAGGACTCGCATCGCATTTGCCACGCGGCCGTTGCGGCCGATCACGCGCCCCATATCCTCCTCGGCAACACTCAGCCCAATGTGCACATCCCGGCCGTGTGTCGATTCAGAGACCCAAACTTCCGTCGGGTCATCGACGATCGACTTGGCGATAAACTCAACCAGGTGCTTCATTTCAGCCGACCTTTCTTCGGACATGGTAGCCTTTCCAATCTGGAGCGCTGGCCTATTTCAGGATTCGGAGGGTTCGCCTTCGTCCTCGGCTGGAGCCTCTTCTGCCTGCTCCGGCTCTTCGACTTCCTCTTCAGCAGATTGCTCTTCAGCAGCTTGTTCTTCGGTAGCTTCCTCTTCAGGTGCTTCGCCCTCGGAAGTATCTGCGCTTTCCTCTGCAGGCTCTACGTCAGCCTCCGGCGTTGGTTCCTCGGCTGGTTCCTCCACCGGGGTTTCTTCCACCGTATCGGCAGCCATCTCTGCAGGAGCACTTTCTTCCTCAGCATCTTCGACTGCTGGCTCTTCCTGCTCAGGTTCGGCCGGCTCAGCAGCTGGCTTTTCTTGCTCTGCGGCTGCTTCCTCGGCCTTCTTGCTCTTCTTTGACTTCTTCTTGCGATCCTTCACCAGGTCGTCGCGGCGCGTGCGCGGATCGATCTCGGTCACTGCTTCTTCCTTTTCCTTCAGCAGTTTCTCGAGATCCTCTCCGGCCTTATACCGTTCCCAGCGATCCCAGGTGCCGACGGATTTCAATGCCTGCATAACGGATTCGCTGGGTTGGGCGCCGTTCTTCAGCCAATGGAACAGCCGGGTTTCATCGACGGTGATTGTCGCCGGTTCGGTGCGTGGGTTGTAATGCCCCAGTATTTCCAGGAAACGACCATCACGCGGCGCTTCCTTCTCTGCAGCTACGATACGAAACGTAGCCTGGTTGCGGGATCCAACCCGCCTAAAACGTATTCGAACCATGTGTCTTCCCTCTCTAGTTATTCAATCTTGTCATCCATCGAATCATGCAGGTTGAGAGGGAGCAGCCTAGGACGGTAGGCCAGATCCGCTGAATGATTCAAGGGATTCGGTTTACAGCGGCCAGGAGCCGATCTTCGGCAGACCGCGCTTACCCAGAGTCTTCATCACCCTGCGCATCTGCTTGAATTGGCGCAGGAGCTGGTTGATCTCTTGTACACTCGTGCCCGAGCCGGCGGCGATGCGCCGCTTGCGGCTTGCATTGAGCACGTCCGGTTTTCGTCGTTCTCCCGGCGTCATCGACCCGAGAATGGCCTGGGTCCGGATCAGGCGCATTTCTGCATCCTGCCCATTGACTTGTTCCGCCCCAGGAATAGCGCCCGCCGGAAGCATTTCCATGATCTTCCCCAGCGGTCCCATGCGCCGTACAGCGGCTATCTGCTCGGCGAAATCCTCGAGCGTAAATTCGCCCTGCAACATCCGCTCGGCCTGGCGTTCAGCATCCTCAACATCAAGGACTGTTTGGGCTTTCTCGATGATCGAGAGTACATCGCCCATCCCGAGTATGCGCCCGGCCATCCGCTCTGGTTCGAACGGTTCCAGGGCCTCGAGCGTCTCTCCCAGGCCAACGAATTTTATCGGCAGGCCGGTTACGGAACGCATCGAAATCGCCGCCCCACCGCGCGCATCACCGTCGAGCTTGGTAAGGATCATACCCGTCAGCGCGAGCCTGGCAGAAAACCCCTCTGCGATGCGAAGGGCTTCCTGGCCTGTCATCGCGTCGGCCACCAACAGCGTCTCGCTGGGACCGATTTCACGCTGCATCGCTGCCAGCTCATCCATCAACTCTTGATCGATCTGCTGGCGGCCAGCACTGTCGATGATGGCAACACTGGCGCTACTCCGCCGGGCTAGCTCCAGCCCCTCACGACTGATGTCGATTGCGCTTGCTTCGCCCCGCGAATACGTTTCAACGTCGATCGACTCGCCGAGGGTACGCAGCTGCTCCGCAGCTGCTGGTCGGTGAGGATCGGCCGCGATCATCCAGACTCGTTCCCCGTTGCTTTTCAGCATCCGGGCGAGTTTCGCCGCGGTAGTGGTCTTACCAGAGCCCTGCAGTCCGACTAACAGAATCGTGCGCGGCTTCTCACCCTGCAACTGCAGAGCCTCCGCTTTGCCTAACTCCTCCGTCAGCTCCTGCTGGATGATCTGAACGACCTGTTGGGCTGGATTTAACGCTCGCGAGACTTCGCTGCCGAGCGCGCGTTCCCGCACTCTCGCCAGCAATTCTTTCACAACCTGGTAATGTACATCGGCCTCGAGCAGTGCTAATCGGATCTCGCGCAGAGCGCTATCCACATCTTCTGGCCGCAGCTTTCCACGCCGGCTGAGTTCCTTGAAGGTTGTCTGCAGCCGTTTCGTCAGATTCTCGAACACCAGTCCATCCGCCTTGGACATGCAAGCCGCCGAACAGGCTGCCTGTAGAGGGCGGCCGGCCGGCGGGGGTCTTGCCAGTTTATGGCCTTACAGCAGGTGCATTGTAGCGTGCTGCTGTCATCAGGTCAAGGGAGAACCTCCCGGTAGGCTTTCAGCAGCGATACGCCAATTTTCTCGGCCTGCACGGGCGATCCATTCTCAAGGGCTACGGCGAGTACAGCAGAACCCTGCTCGCTGGGGATGATTCCCAGGAACCAGGCTAGCGTCTGGCCTCCGGCTCCGCGAATAGCCTGTGCACGGTAGGATAGGATCTCCCCAGCAACGCTTCGCATCCAGCTGCGGGCTATCTCCTGCTGCTCGGCATTCAGAGGCAGAGTGCCCTCATCCAGGCTGGGTAGGCGCTGCCAGGTACCATCATCCTGGCGCACGGCGTCGACGATGCGCAATCCGGGCATGCCTCCGGGCGCCAGCAACCCGGCGAAGGCCTGCGCCGCCTGGAGTGGGCTGATCGTCAAATCGCCCTGCCCTGCCAGGGCATCTTGCAGAGCTTGATCATCACCCTGCAGTTGCCTCACCCCTGCACCGGCAGTTGGAATACGAATCCGTGGCGGGAGGGCAAAACCGAAGAGCTCCTCCGTCTTACCAAGGCCCTGCCAGCCGAGAGCGACGGTGAGCTCGGCAAATGGACCGGGGCAAACGTAGCGCACTGCTTGTTCCAATGAATTCAGCCCTGCGACCGGAGGTGGATAGGAACAGGAGAGCGTGCTTGAATCGATCGGGAGCGAGGCACTCGCCGATCGGATGCGCGCCTGGGGATCCAACCACCCCTGTGACAAGCCGGCCGCCAGCTCGAAGGGAAGCAGCAGCGTGCCTGGTTGGTAGCTTCCGAGAGAAGCGCGGTTCAGGAGTGGTGAATCGGGATTCGCGATCAGGGTTTCCCAATCTTCACTCAGATTGTTGGGATCAAACCCCGGGGTCGAAGCCAGCACGAGCACATCGCCACTGTCTGCTTGCAGCAAGACAACCGATCCGATCAGCTCACCAAGAGCTTGCATCGCCTGGGATTGCAGGCTCGATTCGAGTGTGAGCCGAATATCCTGTCCGGGAGGTGGATGACCCTGCGTCAAGCGGCTCCAATCCACACGAAGCGTATCCGGCCAATTCAACCCGCGCAGAGTTGGATCCATCGACTCCTCGATGCCGGATTGCCCGAAATAGTAGGAGTCATAGCCCACCGCTGGCACATCATCCAACAGTGGGTATTCCCGTTCATAGGTGCCCGGCCCTCCGAGCGACTGCGCCAGGATGACCCCGTTCCGATCGAGAATATCGCCGCGTTTAGCATATAGGCCGTCAACAGCCCGGCGAGGGTTATCCGTACGGGCCGTTAAAGCCGGAGCCCGAACGATCGTCCACCAGCCCAGGACAAGCGCCAGGACCGTCCAGCTCAACAGAACCAGCCGGTGTAAATCATAAACCGGCCGATTGGGTATCAGGCTTGCTTCTTCTCTCCCGGAGAGCAGGACCAGCATTCCCATTGCGACGAAGCTGGTCAATAAAGATGAACCGCCATAGGACATGAAGGGCAGCGTGATGCCCACCAGCGGCATCACTCGCAAGGTTCCGGCAATGATCAGGAGGGCCTGCAGCCCCAGCGAGAGCGAGATGCCCGCAGCGAGCAGAGCGGCAAACGGATCCTGATTGCGTAAACTGATCCGCAAACCTCTCGTGAGCAGCAGCGCGAAGCAAGCGATAACCGCGAGACCGCCCAGCAAACCGAACTCCTCACTGAGCGCGGCGAAGATGAAATCGGTGTGGATTGCCGGCACAAACCCAGGAGAGCCCAATCCCGGTCCACTCCCGAAGATCCCGCCGGAGGCAACCGCGATTAAGGATTGGACGATTTGATACGAGCTGCCCGACGGATCGAGCCACGGGTTGAGCCAGGCTTCAATCCGCAGCTGGACGACATCGAAGAGTAGGCTGCCCAGAGCCCCTCCTGCGAGGGCCAGCAGCCCCCCCACGACCAGGTAGCGCCTCTGGTTTGTCGCGACATACAGCAAGGCAGTCATCAGCCCTAAGAAGAGCAATCCTGTACCGAGGTCGCGCTGGGCCAGCAGTAACAAAAGCGAGAGAGCCCAGACGAACAGCAGCGGCAGTATTGCCCGCAGGGATCCAACCTGTTGCAGCTTGCCTTGCACTGAAAGCCGATCTGCCAGATAGGAAGCCAGAAATGCGACCAACAGCAAACGGAGCGGCTCCGAAGGTTGAAGGTAGATCCCACAGCAGCCTAACCAGAGCCTCTGCGCGCCACCGGAAGGGTTCGTTCCGGCCAGGAGAGTCAAACCCATTAAAGCCAGACCCGAGAACATCCACAGGTAGCGATAGCGGCGAAGCCAGAGCAAGCGCCGGTCAGCCCTCAGCAGCAGGAGCACAACCAGCACCGAAACCAGGAACCAACCCGTTTGACGCAGTCCGAATCCGGGGTCCAGACGCCAGATCTCTAGCGCTCCCCACCCGCTCAGTAGCAGGAGCACCGGCAGCAGGATCGGATCGCGCTCCGGCAAGTAACGTTCGAGCGTTTTATGGATCAGGTAGCCGCCCAGGCTCCAAACCGGCAGAACCAGCCAATGTCCCCAGCGCAGGCTCTCCAGATCCCAGGTGCCAAGGCGTGCCGACCGGGCCAGTGAGATCGTGAGTGCCAGCAGGGCAAGAAAGAATAACGCGAGGCTCGAAAGTCGGACCTCGCGCTGGTCTTTCGTGCTTTCCTGATTAAAGATAGCGATCCACAAGGAGAGAAAGCCTTTCCCTCGTGTCCGGGTTGACCCGCTCCGGGGCCGTAGAAATAGCGTCCTGGAGCGCATGCTGGCAGCTGCAGTCCTCGTCTACAAAATTCTCGACCAGGTCCCCCAGCGCTTGCTGCGCCAGCGTTGTATTCTCGACCACGGTTTTAAAGACCATATCAGCCGTCACATCATCTTCGGAATGACGCCAAACGTCATAGTCTGTGACATGTGCCATGACTGCATAGCACATCTCCGCTTCTCGGGCCAGGAATGCTTCGGGAGATGTTGTCATCCCAATAATCGACATGCCCCAGGCTCGATAGGTATTTGATTCAGCCCGGGTGGAAAAGCGCGGGCCTTCAATGGTGATGTACCAGCCGCCGCGATGGACCTTCACTCCGACCTTACGGCAGCTCGTCTCCAACTGATCCGAAAGCTGAGAGCAGAACGGGTCAGAAACGCTGAGGTGCACAACTAGTCCGTCAGAAAAGAAGGTTCTAGGGCGCAGAAAAGTATGGTCAAAGAGCTGATCTGGGATGACGATCTCACCTGGCGAATAATCCTCCCGCAGCGAACCGCAGGCGCTGATCGATAAAACCTTCTTGACCCCCAGCATTTTCAAGGCATAGATATTCGCTCTGTAATTGACCTCGCTTGGAGCAAGGACATGGCCGATCCCATGCCGCGCGATGAAGGCGACTGGCTTATCGTGCAGGCGGCCCAGGAGAACAGGGGAACTGGGAACGCCGAATGGCGTGTCAATGGATCGTTCCTCGATATCAACGAGCTCACCCATACTGTAAAGGCCAGATCCGCCGATGATGCCTAAAACCGGCTGCTCATCCACGATCCCTCCTGTGCGCTTCTTTTCTCACCCATCCTACCATGGCTCTTTGGGATCAGTCCTGGAGCTCGGGACTTCTCTCTCCGCCTTCGAGGGTTCCTTGCCTAAGCACTGCCTGAAGCGAACCGAATCCCAGCCGGTCACCGTAGGTCACAACCAGGGGACCTTCCAGGGCCATGTCGTTGACGAATGTCCCATTCTTCGAACCGAGGTCCTCCAGGATCCATTGTCCTGCAGTGTAATTGATCCGGGCGTGACGGGCGGAAACCGTATCATCACGGAGAATAATGCTGTTATCCGGGGCCCGTCCGACCAGGTTTGTCTCAAGCAGCGGAAAGATCAGCGGCTCCTGGTCAGCTGGCAGCTGAAACGCCAGTACGGCCTGCGGCACGACTGTCGAACCGGTTCGCGCTTGCCTCAGGTCACGCCAGAATGCCACCAGCAGCGACCCAAGGAAGATATAGAGCGCAAGCCCGAGTAAGAGCCTCAGAATGAAAACCACGAATTCAGGAGTCATTTCTTCTGGTCTTTTTTAATGACCCGCGTTCGTTGGTCGCCAGCGGGACGTGGTGGGAAAGGCGGAGCATAGGCGGGGGTTTCATCGGGCGGACCACCGGGATCCTCCCCGTAGACAAGCTTGATTCCAGCCAGGTCAATCACATCTCCAGCCTGCAGAATGTGGTGTTTGATCGCCCGTCCGTTGATTTGAGTACCGGCCGAGGAACCGAGGTCGAAGATTTCAAATCGACCGTCCCGGATGCGGATTTGACAGTGTGTCCGCGAGACCCGCAGGTCATCAAGGATGAGCTGATTATCGAGCCTGCGGCCGATGTTGATCACCGGATGGTTTAGCGCGAAATGACGTTTTCCATCGACGATCAGGTAAGCTCCGGAGGGAAGTTTGACGCTGCCGGTCGTAGGTGTGTCAGGCGCAAGATCCTGTGTGTAATCGAGGGGAGCCGTACTGTGCCAGGCGACAACGCGCATCTCGTGCGGCTGCAGGGTTGGATCGACGGCGATCGTCACCACCGGCTCTCGGAAAACAAGATAATCGCATGCTTTGGCAACATCCAGCATCCCACGCGCCAGGTCTTCGTTCAAGTCTGGCGTCCCCTGCAGGAGGGATTTCGCGTCGTCGGCGTTGAAGGTCAACGCATAGCAATCCGGGGCAAACGGCTTGCCTTCCTGTGAGCGACGCACGCCTTCCGACATCGCCCGCGCCAGTTTTGAGGCCACATCAGCTGGCGAAAACTGCAGTCCCGCCAACCGTTGAATGGCGCTTTCTACCATACTGGATATATGTTCTTCTAAAAGGTCCAAGGGATTCGGCATAGATTTTTCTGTCGCTGTATATGCATCCGGGGGACTATTGTACATCGAACAATGCTGGACGTGGAGATGGTTCGATTAGCCCAGAATATCCGTATCCCTGGAGTCCAGGTCTTTCAAGGCCTTCAGGCCGAGTGGAGTGACGTGGTCCCGGTCGGCGCCTGACAACGGTGAGTAGGGTGGAGTCTCATCGGGCGGCCCCGATTTATCTTCACCATAAATCATCTCGATCGTAGCGACATTGATCACATCACCCGGTTTCAACCAGTGCTCTTCGACCCGCCGGCCATTAACCCGTGTACCTGAGGTTGAATCCAGATCGATGAGCTGGTATTTCCCGTGGTCAGCTTTCAAAATCATATGCTCTCTCGAGACATGCGGGTTATCGAGGACAAGATCGTTATCCAGACGCCTTCCGATACGGATTAGCGCCAGCCGCAGGCGGAAATGGCGTTTTCCGTCAACTACCAGAAAAGCACCTTCTGGCGGTTTGTTCGTATCGAGTTCTTCATAGTTCTTTGTGAGAGCATTTGAGAGATGGAGTGGATCGCTGCTGTGCCAGGCGATGAGGCGAACATTCCCTGCACTCAGCGTGGGATCGGTGGCAAGTGTCAGGTGGGGTTCGCGAGCCAGCTTCAAACCGCCCTCAACGAGCGCAGCTTGAAGTCCCTGGCTGACCTCATGCTGTATTTCCTTCGTCCAGTCGTTGATCTCAGTAACATTGGACGGGTGTACGCTCAATGTGAATTGATCCGGCGCGAAACGCTGCCCCTCAGGCGATACGCGTGAGGCTCCGACCGCCTCGAGCGCAAGCTTTTCCACGATCTGTTCGAAACGAATGCCTTCGAGAGGGAATCTGGAAAACGACTTGCCCAGCGAGTCGATTAATGCCCCCGCTAGCCGAGCTGGCTCTGAACTCATACTATCAATTATATCTAGCTACCTCAAACCGGTGAAAGACCCATCTGTACTATACTGGCTTTATGGAGCAGGGATATGAGGAAATCGAACATACCGCTGACTGGTCCCTGCGTGTAAAGGGTCAGGATTTGGGGGAGCTTTTTCGAAATGCAGCCTTTGGCATGGCCGGGTTGATGGGTATTTCGACGGAGAATGGACCATTGCACATGTATCGCCTCGAGCTTAAAGCCGAGGATCCGGAAGCATTGCTGGTTGCGTTCCTGGAAGAAATTCTCTACCGGGTGGAATTCACGGCCGAGTCGGTGGAAGATATTAATTTCAGCTCGATAAGCACCAATGCTTTAAGTGCGGCAATTACCTATCTGCCGGTGGTAGAGGTTGAGAAAGCGATAAAGGCAGTTACCTTTCACCTGCTTGAAATTCTGGAGTCGGAGCGAGGCTTTGAAACGGTGATCGTCTTTGATGTGTGATGGCTAGGAATTCTAGCATGATTAGAAAACAAGATTTAAAGCAAATTTCCGCCTTTCGTTGGGAGATCCCAGTTTCCTTCCGGAAGGACATGCGTGTACCGGTCCATATTTTCGCCGATCCCGAGCTGCTGGAGGCAGCGCTTGGAGACAAATCAATCGAACAGGCAATAAACAGTGCCACCCTCCCCGGCCTGGTCGGTCAGGTGCTGGTTATGCCGGACGTTCATCAAGGTTATGGCTTTCCGATCGGAGGGATCGCTGCATCACGCTATCCAGACGGAATTATCTCACCTGGAGCGATCGGCTATGACATCAATTGCGGTGTCCGGCTGCTCGCTACGCGCATCCCCTACGAAAAGATAGAACCTTACCTCGACGAACTCGCCGACTCGCTTTACCAGAATTGCCCCAGTGGAGTTGGAGTGAGCGGTCATATCCTTTTATCAAAACAGGAGCTCAAGCGCGTCTGCCGTGAAGGTGCCGGCTGGGCGCTCAAACACGGGTATGCGAGCAGAAACGATCTCGATCGCACCGAGGAGACCGGGTGCCTGGCTGGGGCAGACCCGGAGGCGGTGAGTGAACGTGCCATGCAACGAGGGCGGAGCCAACTGGGTACGCTGGGCGCCGGCAACCACTTCATTGAGGTCGAGATTGTCGAGCAAGTATTCGATGAGAAAGCAGCCGCTGCGATGGGCCTGCGGATAGGACAGCTTGCGGTTCAAATTCACTGCGGTTCGCGCGGCTTCGGTCACCAGATCTGTTCGGATTATGTGCGTGAATTTCAGGAGGCGGTTAGGCGATACAACATCCATTTGCCAGATCGGGAACTCGTCTGTGCTCCGTTGAACTCCGTGGAGGGCGAGCGTTACCTGGCGGCCATGAATTGCGCTGCCAATTATGCATTCTGCAACCGCCAGGTCCTGGCGCACTACGCGCGGAAGGCGTTCGAAGAGGTTTTAACCGGCCACGTTTCGGATTGGGATCTTTACCAGGTTTATGACATCGCACACAACATGGGCAAGCTCGAGACCCATGTGCTGGCAGGCAAAGAAGTCCGGGTTTGCGTCCATCGGAAAGGAGCAACGCGTGCCTTTGGTCCAGGGTTCAAAGGCTTACCCGATGTATATCGCTCACTTGGCCAACCTGTTCTTGTGCCGGGTTCGATGGGAACAGCATCGTGGGTCCTGCTCGGTACGGAGGGCAGCATGCGGCAGTCGTTCGGCTCATCCTGCCACGGCGCTGGCCGGGTGATGAGCCGTAAACAGGCCAAGCGTGAAGTCCGGGGCTCCGACCTACGCCAGCACCTGGAGGCGGAAGGCATTCATATTCGGGCTGGCTCGATGTCTGGATTGGCCGAGGAAGCACCCCGAGCCTATAAGGACGTTGATCGCGTCATTGAGGTCGTCGTCGGCGCAGGAATCGCTGCCAAAGTTGCCCGGTTGAAGCCGCTCGTCGTTATTAAAGGGTGAGTAGAGAGCAGACAACAAAACAGCCCCGGAGCAGGGGCTGTCCTTTCCTCGTCCCCCTTACGGCATCAGGCGCAGAAAGCGCCTTTTCCCTACCCGCAGTACGACCGGCTCTGAAAAATCCAGTATAAGTTCAGGATCTCCAACCGGGGTATCGTCTAACCGTACACCATTCTGTTTGATCAAGCGCCGTGCTTCACTTTTACTTTCTGTCAGGCCCGCCTCGACTATAACATCGACCAGCGCCTGCCCGCTACCCGCCTTGAACTCCTTCATTTCCTTCGGAACATCCCCCTCCTGAAAGACGCGCCGGAAGGACTCTTCAGCCGGAGCAACTGCATCGTCACCGTGGTAGATGGCAACAATTTCTCGCGCCAGCTTCATTTTCACTTCCATCGGATGCTGTTCACCACTTTCCAGGCCATCCTTTAATTGACTGATCTCCTGCGGATCCCAGCGTGTGACCAATTCAAAATAATTCAACATGGCTGAATCCGGGATCGACATCACTTTCCCGTACATTTCCTTTGGCGATTCGCTGATGCCGATGTAGTTCCCGGTGGATTTTGACATCCGCATATGCCCATCCGTTCCCACCAGGACCGGCATGGTAAGAGCAACCTGAGGCGTAAGCCCAAAGCTTTCCTGCAGCTTGCGACCTGCGAGCAGGTTGAAGAGCTGTTCGGTCGCACCCAGCTGGACATCAGCTTTCAGCACGACGGCATCATAGCCCTGCAGCAGCGAATAGAAGAGTTCGTGCAGCCAGATCGGCGTCCCCTCCGCATAGCGCTTGGCGAGGTTATCGCGCGCCAGAAACTGCTGGACGGTGAAGCGAGAGGCCATCTCCGTGAACTGCTCCAGGTCTAACTTTGATAGCCACTCGTGGTTGTAAACCACCTCGGTACGATCACGGTCAAGGATTTTAAATGCCTGCTCGGTGTACGTTTTCGCGTTCGCTATCACTTCTTCGAAGGTCAGGCGGGGGCGCGCGGCATCCTTATCGGACGGATCGCCAACCATGGCGGTGAACGATCCGATAACGAAGATAGCCTGATGCCCAAGCTCCTGGAATTGGCGCAGTTTGCGCATGGGGACTGTATGGCCAAGATGCAGATCAGGTTTTGTGGGGTCGAACCCGCAGTAGACGCGCAGGGGAACCCCGCTGCGTTGTGAGGCTTGCAGCCGGCTGCGCAGCTCATCTTGCATCGACTGCTTGATCTGTTCATCGCCGAACTCAGCGCCCCGCATGAGTAATTTTAATTGGTCATCGATCGGTGGTCTTTTCGCCATCAGCTCTCCAAAATCGGTCGTGCGTAATCTGCGCAAGCTGCCAAGAGGATATCGAGTAATTCTGCGTGGAGAATAACCCCGCAGAATTACTCGAGAATCATAGCACAACGATTCGCACCGGTCACCCAGTGGTCATGGGTGCACGCCTGACCCACCCATCCTGGTCTGGCAGGGGGTCTTCCAAACGAGCTGCCCCAGCAATCGTCGCTGCCAACGCTTTGCCATCGATGACCCCGGTCTCGACCTCTCGGCCCCAGCCCAATTTAAGCGTGGTGTTCGTTTGGAAATTGAAGGTGGAAGCATCATTTTCAACGATCACCCGCCATCCATCCCCGCGTGGATAGATGGATACAGCCTGGACCGAATTCCAATCGACCAGGAGTTCTCGCAGCGGATTTCTGTAGCATACGCCACGTTCTGAGATAACAAATTCCGTATTCCGTTCCATCCAGTTCCCGTAGAAAATAAGGACTGCTGCTGCAAGACACAGGATGAAAAGAATAAGGAGTGAAGCGATCCAGACACCCTCCCTCCAATAAAGGAAGATGGTAAGCGCACCCAATGCCACCGCGAGCGACCAGGCCAGGCGTTCACCGGAACGATCCAGCGTGCGCGGCGTAAAACGTCGGTCTTCGACCCTCTGCGAGCTGGTCGTGAACCAATCCGGCGCTTGTTCCACAGTTTTCATCATCAGTCCCCCCATCCATGGCTTGAATGCACGAGCTTCCCGCAATCACCCAGCATGCTGGAGAAATTCTCCCTGGCCGGGTGGCCAGCACCTGACACTCCGATCAGGCTGCGGATGCCAGCGTATCGCCTAAGACAGCTTGGACATGTTCAAGATCGTCATCGTCGATCCCCGAATGCAGCACCAACCGTATTCGACCGGCGCGTGCACCGGAGATGATCACACCTTCTGCAGCCATTCGCTCCACCAGCTCTTCAGAGTTCACAGGCGACTCATCCTTCAAACGGAAAAACAGCATGTTGGTGGGAGGTGAAAGGTTTTCCAGTTCGATAGCCGGAAGCGTATCCAGGTAGGCAGCCAGACGGCGAGTTCTGGCATGATCCTCGGCAAGCCGTGCCACCATTGTTTCGAGGGCGACGATGCCTGCTGCTGCCAGCACGCCGGCCTGCCGCATCCCCCCGCCGAGCTGCTTGCGTATGCGCAAGACGCGCACAATGAAGTCCATGCGGCCACAAATCAGCGAACCGACGGGGGCACTTAAACCTTTCGAGAGGCAGAACGTGATCGAATCGGCCGGCGCCGCCAGGGTCTCAGCAGGTAGATTTAGAGCAACCGCTGCATTAAAGATTCGAGCGCCGTCGATGTGCAGCCAGAGACCATGAGCCTGTGCGAGCTCTCCGACCTGGCGGGTGTACTCAGCCGACAGGACGGTACCGCCGCAAACATTGTGGGTGTTCTCAAGACAGATCATGCGCGTGATCGGGAAGTGTGGGTTATCGGCCCGTATTGCGGCTTCAATGGCCTGCAATTCGAGCGTTCCATCGGGCTGGTTGGGGACGGACATGGTGTGGATGCCGCCCAGGCTGGAAACACCCCCTGCCTCATATAAGTACGTGTGTGATTTATTGCCGAGAATTATTTCGTCGCCCCGGCCGCAAACCGCCAGGATCGATGCCAGGTTACCCATCGTTCCTGAGGGGACAAACAGCGCCGCTTCTTTCCCCAGTCGTTTAGCCGCCATCTCCTGAAGTTGATTGAGAGTCGGATCCTCCCCGTATACATCGTCGCCCAACTCGGCCGCCGCCATAGCCTGACGCATTGTCGGCGTGGGAAGAGTTACCGTATCCGATCGCAAGTCGATTCTTCGGCCCATCTCAATTCCTCGCTCCAATCCTGTAAGTATCTCCGTGCAACCTACGGTTCAAGCAAATCTCCCCGCAGATACGAAAGCGCGTGTTCAAAGTCATCCGCCAGTGGAGCGTGGAATACTCTCAGCATGGTCTCCCCGGGCAGCCTGACCTCAATCTGGCTTGCGTGCAGCATTTGACGTTCAATCGGAAGCGATCGCCGACGGTGGCCATATACTCGATCACCGCTCACTGGACATCCAATGAAGGCCAGGTGGACACGTATCTGGTGTGTGCGACCAGTAAGTGGGTGAACTTCCAGTAACGTATGTCCTTCGAACTTCTCCAGGGTCTTGTAGAGGGTCATCGCTGCACGGCCTTTACCATCGGGAATAACCGCCATGCGTTTTCGATTCTTTTCGTCCCGACCAATCTCAGTTTCGATCCGTCCAGTCGGTGTCGGTGGATGGCCATCGACCAGGGCCAAATAAGTCTTCTTAACGGTCCGATCCTTGAACTGTTCCTGCAGATATTGATGGGCGGCATCATTTTTCGCAAACATTATCAAGCCAGAAGTGTCTTTGTCGAGCCGATGAACCACGCCTGGACGACGGACCTCTCCTACGCCCTGCAGATCCGGAGCATGAGCCAGAACTGCATGCACCATGGTGCCCGATTCATGCCCGGCGGAGGGATGGACTACCATTCCAGGTGCCTTATTAACTACGAGCAGATTCGCATCTTCGTAGATCACATCAAGCGGAATGGATTCTGGGATAAGCGAGGATGGCAATGGAGGAGGGAGCCTGATTTCAATCTGCTCCCCGCCTTCGAGCTTAAAGCCCGTTTTCAGCACCGGCTGGCCGTTAACTCGAACTTCACCCTGGCGGATAAGACGCTGAATGCGGCTGCGCGATAGATCTCCCAGTGCCTCGACTAGGACATGATCAAGCCGGCCGCCGTTCGAGGGAGTGGAGATGTGGACCAATCGCTCGTTCACCCCATGTCCGGATCGGAACCCTTGGAGAGGGAGGGAGCAGGTTCGGCTGGATCTTGAGCCGGCTCAGGGGATCGCCTCTCCTCCAGCCACATGACTGCGATCAAGATTGCCGTTCCGATGGAAATACTTGAATCCGCCACGTTGAAGACTGCAAAACGGCCAATCGAAATAAAGTCGGTCACCGTGCCATCGATCAAACGCGAAATCAGGTTTCCAAGCGCCCCCGCAAGCTGCAGGGCCAGAGCTATGCGCAGCGCAAGCTGCTGCCGCGGCACACGTGGAAAGTAAACGATGATGCCAATCGAGACGACGATTGCGACTACCGTGATGATGGCGCTGGCGGCCGGAAAGAGCCCGAACGCCGCACCGGTGTTCGTCGAGTGCAGGATGCGTGCAAACGGCGTCAGCCAGGTGAAGGGTGACCAGTATTCGCCAAAAGCCAGCTTGGTCTGGACGAGATATTTCGTCCATTGATCGAGAGCTACAACCGCACCTGCGATCCCGAACAGAACCGCATAGTCTCTGAGTTTTGACAAACCAGCCTCCTGAAAGTAATCCCGACGACGATTGTACTCTACTCGATCAAGTGTGATCTTGCTGGTGCGCCCACGTTCAGCTGGTTTTCAGACGGCGGATCGCCAGGGTTAGAACTTCCCCATCAAAGTTGTGTTCGGCCCGGACCTCGCCGCCCGGTTCTGGAACCTGCTCGAGCCGGTCAGCGATGGTCTCTGCCTGAATGTACTCGCGGTTCTGCTCCACCGCCCGCGAGAGCTGATCGGAGGCCGCATACTCAATTGTGATTCGATCGTCGACCTGGAAATCGGCCTGTTTCCGCAGGTCCTGGATCCGGCGGACGAACTCCCTTGCCAACCCCTCCAGTACAAGATCCGGATCGAGTTCGGTGACGAGGGCGGCTAAGTATGAACCCTCTGCGACGGCCGAGAATCCTTCATGCGCCTCCACGCGCACTTCGACTTCATCAGGCAAAATCTCCAGCGTTTCACCGTCAAGCTCAATCTTGAAACTCTCCCCCCTCAGTACGTCCTCCGCGGCTTCCGCTGGGTCAAGCGCCAGGATTGCCTTCTGAATGACAGGGAAGCGGGAGCTATACTTCTGCCCGAGCTGTTTCGGCAGCGGTTTCAGCTGGTATTCAACAGCCTCCCGTGCGGTATCCAGCAAGCGTACCTGCTTAACGTTCAGCTCCTCTGCCAGCAGATCTTTATTTTCCATAACGATGGCCCGTTCGCTCGCTGAACCCACGGCGAAAGCAGCCTCCCGCAGGGGTTGACGGACTTTGCGATTGGCCTGGTTCCGGGCTGCATGCCCAAGCGATACGAGTTTCTGGACCAGGCCCATTTCCTTCAAGAGCTGCTGATCGAGCAAGGAAGGATCGACCTCCGGCCAGCGGGTGTGATGAACGCTCTCGGGAGCATCGGGATCGACACTGCGAACGAGGTTCTGGTGCATGGCTTCGACCACAAAAGGTGTGAAAGGGGCAAGCAAGCGGGTTAGCGTCACCAGCACCTCATAGAGCGTGGTATACGCAGCGTGCTTGTCCTGGTCCGAGGCTTCATCAACTCCCGCCTTGGCCCAGAAACGTCGCCGGCTGCGGCGCAAATACCAATTGCTGACATCGTCCAGGAATACTTCCAGCCGGTCCGTGGCGCGCTCCGGCTCATAGATCAGCAGGTCACGAGTTACGTTTTGTATCGTCTCCTGCAGACGTGCACGAATCCAATGATCCAATGAATTGAACTCAAGCGCCCGTCCCGGATCTGGTTCCCAGCCATCGATATTTGCATACGTCACAAAGAACACATACACATTCCAAAGCGGGATCAAGAACCGGCGCCGAGCTTCATTCGCCCGCTGGTAGCCGAAAATCAAGTCCTTCTCAGGGCGGTGGTTCGAGTACAACCAGCGCATCACGTCCACGCCCATCTTGTCGGCCGCCTCGTTGAACTCGATCATGTTCCCCCAGGACTTGTGCATCGCCCGGCCATCCTCCGCCAGCAGGGTGGCATAGGTGAAGACGTCCTTAAAGGGAGCCCGGCGGACGAGAATCGTGCTCATCGCCAGCAAGGAGTAGAACCAGTTGCGGAACTGGCCCGGAAATGACTCGCTGATGAAATCGGCCGGGAACCAGCGCTCCCAATACTCCCGGTCGGTGTTGTAACGCAGTGTGCTCATCGCAACAACCCCGGCATCCAGCCAGGGGTTGCCGACGTCCTCGATGCGGGTCGTCGTCGCTCCACACTGGCTGCATGCAATCTTCACTGCGTCGATATAAGGCCGATGCGGTGAGTGACCTTCAAAGACCTCCCAACCTTCGACCGCCCGCTCCTTTAATTCATCCCGGCTGCCGATGACATCGAAATGGCCGCATTCTTTGCATTCCCAGATCGGCAGAGCCAGGCCATAGTAGCGTTTCTTCGATATCATCCAATCGTGCATATTTCGCAGCCAATCCAACTCACGGTCGAGGCCGAAGGATGGATACCAGTGCGTGTCTTCCGTGACGACCTGCATAATCTGGTAGCGTAGGTTGCGCTCCTTTTCCTCTTCTGAGACCTGCTCGTAGGGTTTATCGAGCTGCTTTCCCATCGAGATGAACCATTCGTCTACCAGGTGAAAAACAAGCTCCTGGCCACAGCGCCAGCACACCGGGTAGCGGTGGGTGTAATCACGAATGCGGTACGTCAAGCCCTTCTCGGTCAGGTTCTCGAAGATCGGCTGGGCGACATCACGCACGCTCATGCCGCTCAACCAATCGAAGCCCGGCTGGAAAATGCCGTCCCCATTCAGCGGCGCGATGACCGGCAGGTCATTCTCCTTGCTCAATTGGAAGTCCTCGGCGCCGCATCCGGGTGCAATGTGCACGATGCCGGTGCCCTCATCCTCACCAACTTCATCCCACAGGATGACACGATGTGCCTCCGGTCCGCCCTTCTCCACCTGGACCGGGAGCTCATCAAAGGGGCCGCGGTAGCGCCAGCCTTCCATTTGGCGCCCGGTCAGCTCGGCAAGAACTTCGTAATCCCCCTTAAGCATGCTGAGCGTACCCCGGCTAAGATACAGCGTCTGGTCTTCCTGGCGTACCTTGACGTAGGTAAGCTCAGCCCCAACTGCCGCGGCGACATTGCTTGTCAATGTCCAGGGCGTCGTTGTCCAGACGAGCAAGCTTTCATTCTCCCGATCGAGCAGGGGAAATCGTAAGGTAATGCTGGGGTGAGTGAGCTCCTGATAGCCTTCGGTTACGATTTCATGCTGGCTCAGGCCGGTGCCGCAGCGGATGCACCATGGCATCACGTCGCGGCCCTTGTAGACCCAGCCCCGTTCATCACAGGATTTCAGCGCCGACCAGATGGTGTAGTTGTTCTCGTCTGAAAAGGTGAAATATGAACCACCCAGCTCCGGCATCCCCAGGTGGCCAACAATCCACTCCGCACTCCCGGTGACAGGTCCTTCGGGGCCATCAACCGTGAGCTCCTGGGAGGGATTCTCGGCCATTTTATCCTTGAGCATCCGCAGGACATCCGGGTCATTCCAATCCATCCAATAACCAAGGCGGATACTTTGCTCGGTCTGGACTGCGGCATATTTTAGGACTTGCTGTTTACAAATATTGACGAACTTGTCCAGGCCATATGCTTCGATCTCGCGCTTGTTTTCGAACCCGAGCTCCCGCTCGACATTCACCTCGACCCATAAACCCTGACAATCGAAACCATTCTGGTAGCGAATCCGAAAGCCGCGCATCGCCGCAAAACGGTGGAAGAGATCCTTATAGGTTCGCCCCCAGCCATGATGCGCTCCCATCGGGTTGTTCGCCGTGATAGGGCCGTCGATGAAAGACCAGCGCGGGCCGTCGCTGCGAAGCTCAACCAGCTTGCGAAAAGCCCCTGTCTCATCCCAGAACTTCAGAATTTCATGCTCTTGAGCGACGAAATCCACCTGGTTCGGTACTTCCTTAAACATGCATCACCTCATGCGTCGAGTTCTACCACGAGTCGCTTGTTGATGGCACCTTTGCTCTTGTAATCTACGATGTGGATGTTGCCGACCTCCCGGGTGTTTGCTACATGCGTACCGCCATCCGCCTGCAGGTCAAGGCCTGCGATTTCGACCACCCGCACTTCCTGAATTCCAGCCGGCAGCAAGTTGATCTTGGTTCGGATCAAGTCAGGAATTTGAAACGCTTCCTCGCGCGGCAGGATGCGTGTTTTAACCTCTCGCCCGGTCTGAACCTCCTGGTTGATTTTCTCCTCAATCTCGGCGACGAGGTCAGCCGTCATGCGCTCAAATTCGAAATCCATCCTGCCATGCAGCGGCTCCATGTTCCCGCCGGTCACACTGGCGCCATAGTCTCGCCAGATCACCCCGCACAGGATGTGCATGGCGGTATGCACCCGCATCAGCTGGTAGCGCCGCTCCCAGTTCAGGTCACCTTCGACTGTGCTTTCCAGGGCTGGTGCGTCTCCGGCGACCTGATGCCAGATCTTGCCTTCCACACGCTTTACGCGCACCACCGGCCAAGTTATCTCCCCGGTATGCAGCGTGCCCTCATCATTAGGCTGCCCACCACCTCCCGGGTAGAAGGCGGTTTGATCGAGTACCAGGCCGAGTTCGGATTCCTCCAAAACGGTGGCGGTAAAGTGCCGCAAGTACGAATCCTGGTAATACAAAAGCTCAGTCATGTGAACCCTTTCTGCGCCAACGCGACCAGCCTGGATTCTCGGCAACAAAAAACTCTCATCCCGGAAAGGGACGAGAGCACGAATCTCCCGCGGTACCACCCTGATTCCTGCGAACTGCAGGCACTCTGACCGATACGGCTCGATCTTCAGGCTTATATCGGCACCCGGTTAACGATGGGTGAGATCGGCTTCCCTACTAGCGTCGATTGCGTTCAGGTCGCAGCTCCGGAGGGATTTTCACCCCGCTCCGCCGCCCCGGCTTTCACCGCCCCGGGTTCGCTATCGGCTACGAGCAGGCTTACTCGTCTCCATCAAAGCTTTTTTCTTATGAATTATGAACGGATTATGCCACAAGCCAAGGGGGCGGTCAATGACCGAGGATCGCTACGCTTCGTTCACGGGGTTGATGGCGGTACTTGATCGACCCGATCGGTTCCAGCAGATCCCAGGCACGATCCCGCAGAGAGCGCATGCGGCCATTCTTCGCTTTCCACTGCCCGTTGAGCTGGCTCAGCACCAGTTTTGAATCGCCGCGTATCTCCAGGCTAGCCTGAGCTGGCTCGATCCCCAGCTTATCGAGCTGAGCCAGGAAGGCTTCGACGCCGGCGATGAGCGTTCGATATTCAGCTTCGTTATTCGTACCACGGCCGAATCGCAGTCGGGCTGGCTTGCTCGTCGCTACGTTCGGACCCTGAAGAAGGTACGATCCGTAGCTGGGACCGGGATTCCCCCTGCTCCCGCCATCGAAGATCAGCATGAAGGATTCAGCCGGATCTGACACGTCTCAGCCCTTCAGTCGTCATAGCTGGCGGCTTTTTCAGGATACCAATGTTTGAAGAGGGAGAGCAGATTACGCTTGTGCAGTTGTTCTGCCAAACCTCCGAGCAGGATGCGGCTTTTACCACACGATTCGATGCCTACCCCATTCAGGTAAGCCATCCAATCAACCCGGCGATTCGCCTGGCGTACTTCCTTTCGAAGTGTGTTCAAGTATTTTATATTGCGCCGTACAGCCGAGGGGATCTCACCCCGCAGCACAACCTCACCATGCCCCTGGACCAGGTTTTCAAGCTTCATTCGCGGTATCCGCTTCAGGCTTTCCACCATAACCTCGTAATTCCCATCCACCAGATAGGGAATCGGCATCATGATGTCGCCTGAGAACAGCACCCGGTCCTCGATGATCAGGACCCCAATGCCATCTGGGCTGTGGCCAGGAAGGTGAATCAAGCGCAGCGTTCGGCGGCCCACGCGAATGCCCAGCCCGCCCTCGTCGAAGGTCATCTCCGGCAGGACGAGATCGAGATCTTTAAGATCCCGGTTCTGGCGTTTGACCTGTTCTAAACTCTCACGCCCGCGGGTGTCGAGCAGTTCCCGGCATAGCCCATGGCTGAGAATGAGGGCATTTGGAAACCAGTGATTTCCGAGCGTATGATCGGAATGGTAGTGGGTATTTATCAAGTAGCGGACCGGACTTCCGAGACGGTTTTCAAGAAAGTCACGTATTTCAAGCGTTTCTTCAGGATAGGCAAGCGTATCGATCAGGATCGACCATTCCGGACCGATGACTGCGCCAGCATTGACCTGGGCATAAAGATCGCTTGTAAATACATAGACGTCTTCAGCAACTCGTTCTCGGACCATGCAGCCTCCACTGCCCTGCAGGCGAGAAAGAATAGCATATCGGCGCGCGGGCTGTCAAGACTGCTTTACATAACTGATAAACCGGGGGCGATTCTCTCCTCTACAGCGAGGAGAGCCGTGAGGGAAGCTAACTGCTTGTTGGAGATGGTGTCTCGGTTGGAGTTTGGCTGGGAAATGGCGTCGCCGATGGCAGCCGGTACCACCACGGGGTGAAGGTCGGTCGCACGGTACGGGTCGGGGTTTGCGTGGGAGTTACAAATGGTGTTGGCGTGAGAATGGCGGTGGAGGGGTAAAGCTGCAGCATAGCCGCTTCCCACGAAAGCCCTTCCCGCATGACGAACTCGTTGAAGCGAGCCCCTTGGTAGAAGGTACGCCAGTTCGCGAGAGCCGGGAGTCGTTCAAAGCCATAATCAGCGGCAAGCCGGGTGAAATCGACGTAATAACCCTGCGGAATGCGTCCTTTCTCCTGCCCGCCCTGATCGTAAGACTGGGGATTACCGGTAAAGCGCGCTTCCAGATCCCAGGGGTGGTCCCGCAGTGGTTCGCCCAGTGAACCATCCTGCCGAGCAGCCCGTACGTAGACATGCCAGTAGGTTCGGCCTTGAAGTTCTTCCCGGACGATCTCAACCCATTCAGCCTGCAGGGCTGCGGGATCGAACGCAAACGTCCGGCCGGTGAGCAGCCAATCGTCATAGGAACGGCCTGGCGGCAGCGGGTCATTCAAGCCAACGAACGCGTATTCAAGGTTTGCAAGGAAATCCCAGCCAGCTTCCTGTACGAGCTGTTCTCGCAAAGCTGTGAAAGCCTCATCCACTGCATCAGACAGGGATGGATTCGGTGCCGAAACCCCTGCCAGGCGCACCAACCGATTTCGGCCAAATGGATCTAGCTCAACCGTGCGTGAGTACAGGGGAGGGGATTCTGGGATGTCCTGGCTCATTCGATAAACCTCGCCGGGCAGCCCATGTGTGCTCCAGTCGATTGACTCGACGACCTGCGAGATGGGAAAACCCATCGTTGGACCCGAGCTCGAATCAACAGCATAACTGACGATGTGATTGCCATTCGAATTTTCGAGGACGGCTGCAATGAATTGCCCACCGGGCGACCAGGCAAGTGAAATCCCCTGGCCAATTGGATCGACAACAAGTTCGGGTTGGGCGAGGTCAACCCAGCGGATTTGGTCCAGTCCTGCGCTGCGCCCAGAATAGGCCAGTCGGTTACCATCGGAGCTGAAAACTGGATCGCGCTCGAGAATCTCTGGCGACCGGGTCAGGTTTAAGAATCGATCCTCTGCCAGAATCGGCTCACCCGTGATGGGATCTCGCAGGTCAAGCGAGGCCAAGAACACGTCAGCCTGCCCGTCTCGATCGGAGATGAATGCGATACGTCGCCCTCCCGTATCCCAATCGGGCGCGGTATCGTTCGCTGGGTGGTTGGTAAGCTGGATCAATCCCTGGTCCCCATCGATCGGTAAGATCCAGATGTCAAAATCACCATCATAGTAAGCCTCAAAAGCAATCCACTGCCCGTCCGGTGACCAGGTTGGATGTCCTTCGAAGTCATCGGTGGCGGTAAGCTGACGCAGCTCGCCGCTGACCAAATCTAGGAGGTAGAGATCCCAGAAACTGTTCCGGTTGGAGGCGAAGGCCAGTTTCAACCCATCCGGGCTAAGCGCTGGATCGCGATCATCCCCTGCCCCATAGGTCAGCTGGAGGGGCTCAGGATCGCCAGCAGCATAAAACCAGATGTGGGAGACGCCGTTTACACGTGCAGCGAACACCAGCGTGCCTTCACTCACTGGATGGGTCGGTTCGGAAGTGGGGGTGTCCCCAGGTGATGGTTCCGTAGGAGACAGGCTTGCAGTCGCGGTCTGATCAAGGGCCGCGGACAATGCCACCAGCGTTGGGTCTATCATTGTGGGTGTAACTGCCGGTGATTCTAATAAGACGATGCGAGCCAGGACCGCAACGGCTAGAAGGGCAACCAGTAAAGTCAGACGGAAAAACCAGACCTGCCTGTTGGAGGTCTTGCCACCCTGCCCTCGATTATTCGAGCCAGTGTCTGTCATGTTTGCGCCTGAAACCCGGCGGGATTATACCGCCACTATCGACCGACTGTACCCTTGCAAGCAGGATGCCACGGGTATAGCAAGCTTTGAATAGGACGGCAAATCTCATCTACCGGTATTCGCAAGAAAAGCAAGAAGCCGGCGGATCGCCGGCTTCTTGCCACTGGCCCCCTAATAATCGCAGCGATGAGCTGGAGACTTCAATCGGCCCAACGAACAGCGGCGATACGGGGCGGGATCTGGAATACATCGGCAAATCCAATTTTCTTCCCGCCTCGACCGCGGTAGGCTTCAAGCATCAGTTCCGGTACAAGGAGAAAACGGGCGAAATATTCAGCGGATTCACGCAGATGGGGCAGAAGGAGTTCTGGCAATCCCATCGCCCGTCCATGTTTGCTGGTTATCAATGCACTCAGCATTTCCCGTGCGAGGGCAAAACGCCTCTCGTCCAGCGGAAGGTCAGAGCGGACGAAAATGCTGCCGCGTTGGCTGGGAGGCCTGGCAAAGGTTGCATCCCACAGGTTGGAATACATCTCAACGATGCCAAAATCAGCATCATAGAGCGGCGGTGGCTGGCTGAGCATCTCCTCAACCCCAACCGGCGGATCCGACCTGCCGAAGTATTCGACCAGCCCCCGCGCCAGGTTGCGCAGGAACCACTCGCGTTCTTCGCGGGTAAAGGGTATCATGCAACCTGCTCACTATCCGACTGCGCCTGATCGTCGAGCAAACCTTCTGCCGGCGAGGGCAGTTCGATCCGGCGGGCGGGGACCTCGGCGGCCTTGACCACCCGGTATGCAAGCAGTGAAAATTCGGCGAAGGTGCCGGCTTCGAGGGTTCCCAGTCGTTTGCGCAGCTCGGGTGAGAACTCGAAATCTGCGATCAGCTCATCGATCTGGCCGCTGGCGAATGACTTGACAATGTTCGGTTCTACGATCGACCGTGCTACCAGTTGGTTCAGCGCCTGCATACTCATGTTTGAACTCCTTCTGCTCTGATTTGGTTTTCATTCCAGCCAAGAGACTGTCTATTTAATTAAAAACAGGAGGCCCAGAGCCTCGCTGCCTGGT
>DAOUEL010000046.1:0-28284 GCA_034430595.1 Anaerolineales bacterium
GAGAAATATACGCAGACGATACTTGAACCTGTGGATTCCATCCGCATTCTGGCGATTCATCCTATTCCAAGTTCATCATCATTCCAACGAACTTACCAAGATGTCTTCGAGATCAAAGAATAACATCCAGGAGGAAGAAGGCAATGAATTACAAATCATCCCTGCGAGTGATTGCACTTCTGATACTGCTTGGTTTGATATTGTTCCCGCTTACAACGCTACACGCGCAGGAAAGCGGCTTCACCGAAACTTTCAATGATCCTGAGCTTCCCAACTGGGAACGATCCCCCAGTGCGAACGTGGTGGACGGTGTTTTGCATATCGATCAGAGCGGATATGTTTTGCATAGTGGGGGATGGGGTGACCTGAACCTGGCCGTACGTGCAAGTTTGGTGGGGGAAGGATTCGTAGCGGTCAGCTACCGCGCAACGGAGATAGGGGACTATTCCATCCATATCAGCGAGAATGAGATAACCCTTTATAAAGCAGGAGAAGCTATCGCTCAGGAGACGATGGCATATATTCCGCCAGGAGAGTGGTTCTGGATTAATGTGATTGCAATTGGTGATTCGCACGAAATTTCACTGAACGGCCAGTTGGTTTTGAGGTTTCTCGACCCAGATCCACTCCCGCCCGGCGGTGTCGCCCTGGCTGTGCAAGGGCAAGCAAAAGGACAGTTTGATGATTTATCCCTGGTCTCACTGGGGGAAGAACTCCAACCAGAGGAATCGGGGGCATCTCAAGAACCTCCATCGGCGCAAGAAACTAGCGGAGAGCCAACACAGGCCCCTTCTGTTTCAGTTGAGAGTGGGGTGCCCGCCTACCAATCTGAGCCATGGGTTGTACTTGGTGGTCCGCCTGGAGGAATTGGTTACGATATTCGAATGGTACCTGAAGACCCGGACATCATGTACGTTACCGACAGTGGGGGAGGAATATTTAAAAGCCAGAACGGCGGCCAATCCTGGATGCCGATTAACCACGGAATTGAAAGTACCCCAGATATCGGAACCTTGGTTTTTTGTGCCACGATCGATCCCCACGATTCCAATACGATCTGGATAGGAACACAATTTTCAGCGCATATTTACCGCAGCACGGATGCCGGCCAGACATGGGAGGAACGCGACAACGGGGTTATTCCTTTCCCGGGTGAGCATAGTGTGCGCGGAATCACGATTGACCCCAATGACCCTACGGTCGTTTATTCAGCTTTTGAGACTTCGGGGCTCGAAGGAGCTCGCGGTGAAGTTTACAAATCTACAGACGCTGGTTTGAATTGGACTCGTATATGGCAAGGCGAAAATCTGGCCCGTTATATATGGATTGATCCACGTAATACCCAGCGGTTGTTCGTATCAACCGGTATCTTCGATCGGATCGCTGCCAACGCTGACCCTGATGGTAAAGGAGGAGGTGTGGGCGTCTTACGCAGCGAAGATGGCGGACAAACCTGGACTGAATTGAATGAGAAGAATGGGTTAAATGGGGGCCTGTATATCCCAAGTCTGTTCATGCATCCTGAAAACCCCGATATCTTGATTGCCGCGGTCAGCGCTCAGGGAGGAAAAGGCAAGATCCCGGGGGTTTATTTGACCCAGGACGGGGGGGACACCTGGAAGCTCATCCGGGGAGCAGCCGAAGACACACCCTCAGAAAGAACCATGGAAGCAGTTGAGATCTCCATGTCCAATCCGAACGTATGGTATGCAGCTGGGCCGGAAGTGATCCATCGAAGTGATGATGGCGGCCAGACATGGCAAAATTACCCCATGCGCACGGCTGACAGGGGTTCCGGCTTTCCAATTGACATCCAGGTAGACCCGCGAGACCCGTATCGACTGTTTGTCAACAACTACGGCGGGGGCAACATGATGAGCACGGATGGCGGGGAAACCTGGGTGGATGCCAGTCAGGGGTATACCGGTGCGGGAATTTGGGGGTTGTATGTCGATCCGGCAAACAGTTGGACGGTGACGGTTGCAGCCAACACGGCAAATTTCCGCAGCATCGACGGTGGACAGACCTGGAAAGGAATAAAGCTGGCAAGTACGGACGAGACCCAAAATGGGAGCCTACGCGGCAGGATTTTAACCTATCCGGAAGGATCGGGGGCTCACATCCTTGGAACTGGAGACTTTAACCAGGGATATGTCTTCCACAGCCTGGACGGAGGGAATACCTGGAAAGGAAGCGAGGTCGTTGACATCGAGGAGCTGTCGAGAACCGGAGCACTTGAAGAGGGTTTATATCTGGCACGGGCATTCGCCTTCGCCCCGTCTGATCCCCAAATCGTTTACATCGGGTACGGTGATCGACCTGCATTGTTAGGTTCATTCGCGGATAGTCCGAAGACTCCACCGGGTTTCTTTCGCTCACAGGACGGGGGATACACCTGGGAGCATGTGGAGAATACGCCCTTTGCGGATGTATCCATCCTTACCTTGGCTGTCTCGCCGGATGATCCCCGCACGATCTTTGTGGCCACGATGGCGGGAGTATTCCGCTCACAGGACGGCGGTGATACCTGGCAGAACCTAGAAACCCTCGAGGCAATAACTCCCATAAACCCGGGGGAAGGATCTCCACATATATTTATCATAGCGACGGATCCATTTGATCCTGGAATCGTGTATGCGGGCAGCCCTCACGGAGGCGTATTTCGCAGCGAGGATGGCGGTGATATCTGGGAACAGGCGAGCTCTGGGATGGATCCCAACGAGTCCGTCTTTGATTTGCTGCCTGACCCCAACCGCCCTGGGGTTCTCTACGCCAGTACGAGAACCTCTGGTGTCTACTACACAACCGATCGGGGAGAGCGTTGGATCGGGCTCAAAGATGGGATGCCTGGAACATTTGTAGACCAGTTAGCTCTCTCAAGCGATGGTTCAGTGTTGTATGCGGCCACCCATGTCGCAGGCGTCCTGCGCCTTGGAACGCCCTCTTCCGCCCCGCCTCAAACGGAGCCTGCGCCTGAATCCCTTGCCGAGAATGGTTCAACGCCAGGAACACCTCAATCTGGATCCCCTGCAGAGAGTGGACCAGCGCCTGGAACACCTCAGCCTACCCCTGTTGTAATCGTGATGGCTATCGGAATACTCCTGGGATTGGTCCTGGTGATTACCCTCTTCGCATTAAGAAAGAGAAGATGATGAATAACGTGGGAAATCTGATCAAATGATGGAGCGCTATTTTGCTGCAATTGTCCGGGTCTATCTGATCACACTGACATCTCGCACTTCCAGGAACGATATAATTTCTGGAGTTGTATAGGATGAAGATGGTACTCCATTGACTGAGGCTGTTGTTCGCATCAAAGCCACAGACCAGAACCTGCAACCGATGAGCAAGGACGGTTCGCTTTTCGCAGATTCTCAGAGGGATCTTTTTTCGTTTCTGCATGGGTTCCGGGCTATTATATCGATGGTGTGGACGAGCTGCCCCGCGAGGCGTGGATGCGTAAGGCCGTCCTTTGTGGGGTGAGCGCTAGGACGCTCTACTGGTTCCGTGGTGGCATTACTGACTCATTTGGAGGGTTCGAGGGGCTGGCCGATGGCCTGGGGCTCAGAGATACTACAGCCTGACCGCACTACAACGACGAGCAAGAGCGTCGCCCGTTATACCATCGGTTGATTCTAGGAGGCATGCCCACGGGCTATGCGGCTAACGATGGTGCTGCCCTGCATTTCAAAGGGACTGAGCTGGTGGAAGTCGTAACCTCACGGCCCAAGGCGGCTGCTTATCGAGTTGAATTAGTCGGTGATCGCGTAGTTTCGACACCAGTAGAGGCACGCTTCTTGGGTAGCAAGCCTTAGAACTCCGACGCTTGCACCGAACGTCTCGCTGCCCTGCAAGAAGCGCAGGATCTTCGAGGGGCGACCGGGGATGCGGCGCGATTTGCTGGCGAAAAAGCGGGAGTGCGGGTCAGGAATTCCTGGCTGCTGGGTGTCCCCCAGAGCCTCCCCACACAGAACGTGGGGATTCGCAGTTCGAGTTTGTTAATGAGCCATCGGGATAAGTCGTAGCCCTCAAGTAAACATATTTAAGAATTTGTGCCCTCGAGATAATGAAAGGTGGTAATAAAAATGGTCATTGGAATTGGTGAAAAGGTTCACGTCATCACACGTAGGCTCTTCGAAAGTGATCTTCGTCGCCATTTTGCCGGTATTGTTATTGAAGTAGCCGACAGTAGCATTCGTGCAAAAGGTTTCACGTTTGTTTTTGATCAGTCTACAAATGAGTTTGTCAGGCGAGAAGAGGAGCGTGTTCGAATATTTACACTGACGGATGCTGGGATCGTCATCAATCTTCTCCCCGTAGATGCACAGCTCTCAAATATGAAGTACCAGATTGATGAAAGAGGGCAAAGGGTAGTGACCGATGGAGTAACCTTCTCACTAAATATTAGTGAATTTGGCTCTAACCGTTAAATGGATTCATGCCAGGGGGTATCGACCGTCAATATGGGCCAACTTACGTCTCGCTGCCCTGCAAGAAGCGCAGAATCTTCGAGAGGTGACCGGGGACCCTGCTGGGAACATACCGGGCGGACGGTGCGGCGCGATTTGCAGTCGGTCGAGGGGTAGTGAGGGTGGGAAGTCCAGGCGGATAGGCGACCCCCGGAGCCTCCCCCATACAGAACGTGGGGCTTTGCAGCTCGAGGTTGTCAGGGCGGCCCTTGCACAGGACGGATCTTTAGAGTCCACAGGGATAATCATGAAGAACAAACAATCCTTACCTCTTATCCTTCTTCAGATTCTGGCCTTCGAGAAGTTCGTTCAACACATGTACGTCACCTACGGATTTATGGAAAACCTCGGCGGGATACGACAGGCTGTATCCTTTGATTACCGCATATTTTTAATCTCTGGATTTCTTGTTGGCCTCTTATTTCTCCTTTCATTCGTTCTTCTAATCCGTCGCAATCGGCTCAGCCTAACTCTGCTATTCTATCTCGCCCTGTTTGACTTTTTGGGTGAGTTTGTGGCCCAGGGCACACTTTTCATAACCATAACGGTTTCATTCCTTATCGCGACTCTACTTCTCCTCATTATCGGTACGAGGAGAAGCAGCTTGATAACGAATACCGGCCAAGCTGAACCATCAGAGGCCGTGTAAATTGAAAAACAGGGCCGCCTAACGCCTCGTTGGAGGCTGCTATGCTTCTATTCCATTTCAACCAAAAACGATAAACTACCATGCATAGAATATATCGGAGGATAGATGCTTTCACACTTTCGAATCTTCGCTATTCTCTCAGCTAGTATCCTTCTCTTGAGTCAGATTGGTTGCAGTACTACCGCCGCGCCAGACTTGGCGGCGGATGAACTTAAGCAACTAACTATCACCCCAACCTTTACTCCTCATGGGGAATATTCCTCCCCAAAGCCTGAGGTTGAAGAACCATTACCATCCCAAGCTGTGATTGAGATCAGTTTTATTGATGGGCTGCTTGGCGAACTATGCACATTCAATATGCCGATTACAATTCAGTGGGGAGAGGATCAGAATCCTGTCAAGGGTGAGACCGAGGCAAACTGCAATCTCACTGCTGTTCAGTGCGGGGATGCTTGTATCACGATGAATTCTGATTGGGAACTGGCGGTCAGCCTATCGGGTTCTGTATACATGGGTTCTGAAGATTCGCCCAAGGGGGATATCCACGGGGATTTTGTTTTTTCAGGAACCTTAACGAATTATGCGAGCGATTGGCCAGCCGGTGCTATACCGGTTTTTACAATTGATCAACCGTTTGTCGTCGAACAACCCGGACTTATCCTCCCTTTGGTGCTGCAAATGGAGGAAGGCGCGAGTGCACAAATCAGCCCACTCTCAGGAGGGGAGCCAATGAGTTTCGTGCTGCATCTCGGCTCTCCATAAACTGCTGGATTTGAGTGATTGAAACCAATATCCCCGAGAGTGGATTGGCCATCAATCGGTGGAAAAACGAGAGAAGCATAATGTCTCGATGGAGGTGAGACGGGAATGCGGCGCGATTTGCAAGCAAGAAAGCGGGACTGCGGTTCGTGAATTTCTGGCGGGAGGGGTAGCCTCGGCGCCTCCCCACGCAGAACGCGGTGCTTCGCAGCTCGAGGTCTTAGGAGGATTTCTCCTCGTCTCCTAGTAAAAGCAGAAAGCGAAAATGGATATCTTTGAGCTAGACAAACATATCGTCCGGAAGCGTTTGGTTGGTGTCACCTTCTTAGCTTGGATTGGCGTATTAGGTTTTGATCTTATTCTCCATGGAGCCATTCTTTCATCGTTCTATGTCCAGGAGAGTTCGTTCACGCTGCCGCCGCTTGATTCCTTCAAGCGGATTCCTCTTGGATATTCGAGCTTTTTGATAGCCACATTCTTTCTAGCATGGTTAATTTCCAAGATTGATATCCGAGGCTGGCGTCGGGGGTTGCTTTTTGGTGGGTTTGTCGGGGGTGTTATATGGATTTCGCTTGCGTTAGGAATGTATTCCATCAGTACCGCTCCCCCGACTCTGCTATTTGGCTGGGTTGTAGGGCAAACCTTGGAGATGGCCTATGCAGGTTCTGTAATAGGGCAAGGATTATTTGCTGAGCGAACTCGAAAGCTAACGATTACTGTACTTCTTGTAACAGTGGTGTTTATTATGCTCACCGTGATCCTGCAGTCGATTGGACTGGCTTCGACGGCAGGGTTTTCATAAATGCCAATCCTCCTACCATCTCGCTGGATCGGACCGGGGATTCTGGGTGAATTTGGCGCGATTGTTGTATGCCCGGGACGGGTTAGAGGCGTGGCGGTAGGAAATCCAAGCCTAAGGGCGTCCCCCGGCGCCTTCCCACCAAGATCATGGGACTTCGCCGCTCGAGCCTGTTAGGCTGCCTTGGGGATGGTCCATCATGGCCACCCACTGAAATCAAAGGAGTTGACCTTGTCTCAAAATACGAACCCATCCAAACCTTCATCTCCCGGAAAGACAGCACAGACTCTCGTCACCGCCTACGCCTCGGCTTATCGGGCGAAGGATGTAGACGCGTACCTCTCGCTATTCTCGAAGGACGCCGATTACTTTGACTATGGTGTTCAGGTCCGCAAGAAAATCAGGCAGCTTAAGGAAGAGCTTCAGCTTTCATTCCAGAGAGAGGAGTTCCGCCTAGAAATTAACTCGTCCTTTGTCTCCTCAGATGGAAGGTTTGCTGCTCTTATGGGTAGATATACGGATAGTGAAAGAAGGGGGCGTAGGATATCTGTTCCCATTGTATCGATTCTTGAGTTCCACAATGGCGAAATTATTACGGAATCGCTTTATTACGATGGGAGCGATTTCAATCGTCGCTTCTTCGCGGCCTAACCTCGCGCGGGAGACGACCGGAGACCCTGCTCAAAGCGTGCAGGGCGGGCGGTCTCGTAAATACACCGCGATGAACGATGCGGCGCGATTTGCTTTCGATGGAGCAGGAGTGCGGGGTAGGAAATCCCGGCCAGGGTGAATGCCCCGGCGCCATCCCACTGAGATCGTGGGACTTTCCCACCGAGATCGTGGGACTTCGCATATCGAGGATGTTAGGCTGAACGTGGTGTCTTCGCTTACCTGTCCCTATAAATCGAAATTGGGGAAAAACTATGCAAGAGCATCGACAATTCCTTAATCAGCTCGTTGGGCAGTGGTCCCTGACTGGCAAAATGGGTGAAATTGATTTACGTCAAGACGTAATCTGTCGGTGGATCCTGGGCGGCATGTTCCTCTGGATGTATTTCAAATCAACTACTCCAGAGGGTAATCCCACATCCAATTACGAGGCCGTTTATCACATTGGTTTTAATGAAGATGATGCGACATATATCCTGCATTTACTCGATACCACTGAAGTCCCTACGGATTGTGTTGTTGGGCGTGCGAAGCTCAAGGCCAATAGTTTAGCTTTCCTGTTTAACTATGAGGATGCTGATTTCTATAATGTTTTCACCTGGCACCCCGGTGAACAAAAGTGGTTATTCCAACAATCATCCGAGAAAGATGGAGAGAAAAAAATATTCGCCGTGAAAGAAATGGTCAGATCCGTCGCCAATGGATCGTGAGTTTTGGTCCAACCTAACCTCGCGCGGGAGACGACCGGGAACCCTGCTCAGAACGTGCAGGGCGGGCAGTCCCGTATTCACACCGTGATAAACAATGCGGCGCGATTTGCCAACGATGGGGCGGGTCTTGGCGGCGGGATTTACTGGCCGATGGGGCAGCCCCGGCACCTCAGCTCGAGGCAAAGGATAATCGATATGAATATGCCTGGAAGATACTCCCGAATTCAATCTTGGGCGCATGATACATTGATTGCCGATCGTGCTCTGAATTTGCATGATTACATCCTCGAATCCACGCACTTGGCTGAGATCCTTTCCCAGCGAGTTGAACGGAATTTACTTGATGTTGGTTGTGGAGGAGGACAAGCCGCTATTCGAATGAAGGAAAGGTATCCCTATCTCAACATAACCGGCATTGATACATCTAAGGAGATGATTGCAAGCGCTGCAAGGCGTGCAAGAAGGAAGGGGTACGCGATTCAATTCGAAGTGGCAGATGCCCAGGTTCTTCCGTTTCCCGATGCCAGCTTTGATGTAGTCTATAGCTTCGGTTCGGCAAAACACTGGCCTGATCCATTAAAGGGAATAGCTGAATGCTGGCGAGCCTTGATGCCGGGTGGTGAACTACTGATCGCGGACGCTACTTCTGATGCAACGCTGCAGGAAGTGCATAACTTCTACTCAATCGCTGGCCTCCCGAACCTGGTAAAGAAGCCAATTTCAGCAATTCTGTACCGGCGCATGTTTAAACCAGCTCGTTCATTGAGTACATATCATCGGATTGCAGTAGAGCTGCAGATGCCGGAAGGTACCGTTAGCCAATTACCTTCCATGCCGGCTTTCCTGTTCCGGACACGAAAGCCAGCGAATGAATAACCTAGTAACACTTTGAGCGGCCTGACGTTCCGCTGGAAACGACCAGGGGTGCGGTGCGTTTTGCAAGCGATGGCGCAGGAGTGCGGTTCGAGAAGTCCAGGCCGATCGGCGTCTCCCGGCATCTCATCAGTAAAAACGTAGCACTTCGCAGATCGAGGCTGTAAGGACGGCGCAATTTCGTGTCAATTAACTCAAGGAGGGATTTGCAATGATTGGTGCGATTCTCGCAAAACAAAGGGTACCTGCCTGGTTTGACGCCATTAATCGTCATGATTTAGAAGCACTTCTTCAGGATTATTCTGAGGATGTGGTACTAGACTATCCTGGTGATGTTGAAGGAGTTAGCGGAATAATCGCTGGGAAGACAGCTGTTCGCGAATGGTATAAGCGATACTTTGAGCAATTCCCCGTCATTCATCAATCGTTGAGAACCATTGCTGTAAGTAATATCTTTGATTTGGTTGGCAATAATACCCTTGCCGTAGAATGGGATGCTGATGTAAAGAATCGAAGTGGCCTGCAGGTACACAACGACGGCGTAAGTATCGTGACCTCCAGGATGGGTAAGGCAACTTATATCAAGGTCTATATGTCAACCACCGGGGATCTATTTCGAAAAGCTTGGGGAGTCGGATAGATCCTTCGACTCAAAAAGGAGTATCGTGCGCCGCCCAACGTCTCTCGAGAGGCGATCGATGGCCCAGCACAATATGCTATCGATGGTGCGGGTAGTGGGGCTGGGATGTGCATGTCGACTGGCATAACCTGGCACCTTCTCACTAATAGTGGGGGACTTCGCGGCTCGAGGTTGGTGGGCGGCAAAGCAGTCTTTGGGATTGTGAGGTAATCTGTGAAATCTGAATCGAGGGGAATTTCAACAGGCCGAGAAGGGGTTGATGAGATCATCCCGCAACAGAAATTGAGTTGGGTAGACCAGGTTCAAGACGCGATCGGTAGAGCACGGTTCCCCTGGTGGCTTACGCTCTTAATCTTCCCCATCGTACTTATCTTTCTTGAATCGTACCTTCTCGTTCGAGAGTCGGGAGTACAAGCCCTGACCTGGCCGATCCCTCTGGGCTTGACCGTAATTTACGCTGTGTTTCCTTTTTACGTGTTCGGGTTTTTATATTTCATCGATGAAAGAGCTCAGATTGCGATCCAGCGCATTCGACCCCTCCTGGATGAAGAAAAGAATCTTGCCAAGTTCAACTTCACCATTTCCAATATGCCCTCCATTCCAACGGCTCTTGCCTCGCTTGCCGGCTTTGCATTCTTTTTTGGGCTCCGATCGGTGGCTGGAATCACGGGAGATATTGTGCTTTCAGGAACGACGGATACTACCCGATGGATCCGGTTGTTTGAAGGTGTGCTGCTCTGGACGCTCATAGGTGTCGTCTCGTATCACACGATTCGTCAATTGAGGATTATCAACAGTATGTATGCCCGGCATGTACATATCGATCTTCTCAACCAAACCCCCCTTTACGAGCTTGCCAGGATTCCGGTATACACCGCCCTTAGCATCGTGATTCCTGTTTCCATCATTCTAATGGTATTGCCCAGGTTACCCAACGATCCGGTAAGCATAGGTCTCCTGATGTCGACGTTAGCCTTCAACACCATCATCGTGATTGCGCCGATTTATCGAGTTCATCTTGCGCTGGATGATGAAAAAGTAAAACGTCAAAATCTCAATTCGAAGTTGACCGACGATCTCATCGTCCGCTTCCGAGAAGAAGTCAGGTCGAATGCCCTTGAGGATTCATCCTACATCAAAATGTCGCTCGAGATTCTTAATCTGGAGAGGGACATCATTCATTCGGCTCCGACCTGGCCATGGCCGGCAGGATCGATGAAGACCGTGGCGGCTGCATTGCTCTTCCCCACCGTGATATGGATTATCCAGCAGCTGCTGCAATCCATTTTCGCGTCACCTTAATCCTGTACCTACCGTGCGTGTCCCGCGACCGCTCGGTAGGTACAGATCGCGTGGGGATGCGGCACGATTAGCGATCGATAGAGCGAGAGGTGAGGGCAGGACGCCCAGACGGATGAGCGGTCTCTGATGCCTTTCTACCCATAGCGTAAGACTTCGCAGCTCGCGGCTCTTCGCCTGCACCTGTATCGCCTTACTGATGTGTATAAACTATCGGATTGAACCTTCGAGTTAGATTCAGGGAATGGTACGATTAATACACCTATATCCCAGGAGAGCATAAGAACATGAATAAAAAAGAGTTGGAACCAGAACAACAGGAAGAAACCTTAAAGGCATTGAAAGCCCGTTTTGAGAAAAATATGAATCGCCATAAAGATCTTGAATGGCTAAAGGTGCAAGCAAAGCTGGAATCTAATCCTGAAAAACTATGGTCGCTAAACGAAATGGAAAGAACGGGTGGCGAACCTGACGTTGTCCGTCATGATAAAACGACAGGAGAATACATTTTCTTTGATTGTGCAGCCGAAAGTCCTAAAGGCCGCAGAAGTCTCTGTTACGATGGTGAAGCTCTGGAATCAAGGAAGGAAAACAAACCGGATAGCAGTGCCTTAGAAATGGCGGCAGCCATGGGGATTGAAGTTCTAACAGAAGAACAATATCGCGAGCTGCTGAAACTTGGCAAGTTCGATATGAAAACATCCAGCTGGGTGCAAACACCTGCCGATATTAGAAAACTCGGCGGTGCCATCTTTGCCGATTACCGCTACGGCCATGTTTTTATTTATCACAATGGTGCAGAATCTTACTATGCCGCAAGGGGGTTCCGCGGCTCGCTAAGGGTCTGAAATTTAACAGTCGGGCGTTCCTTAGCAGTCCGATTCAGAAGAGCAACATGGCTGATTTTGTGCGATTTCCATAAGAATCAGATGCAGGCTAATATCCCGCGGGAGGCGAGACGGGGACGCGGCGCGATTGGTAATCGATGGGGCAGGTGGTTCGGCCGAGAGGTCCAGGCGGATGGGCGTTCCCCGGCGCATTCCCACTAAAATGTAGGACTTCGCCGCTCGAGGCTGCCCGGTGCAACAATTTGTACTGTAGAAGTAGAAGAGCGTTATGCAAATTCACCATCTCAACTGTGGAACGATGCACGCGTTTGGGTTTCCCCGGGACGACAACAGCGGAGGACCCTTCACGCGGGGACATGGTGTTATCCATTGTTTGCTCATTGACACCGGCGACGGGTTAGCGCTGATTGATACCGGTTGGGGAGTTGGCGATTGCACCGCTCCCTCGCCATCCGTGCGGCAGTTCACCGGTCTTGTCGGTTGTCCCCGGGATTTGAACGAGACAGCGATCAGGCAGGTGGAAGCACATGGTTACAACCCGGCAGAGGTGAAACACATCTTTCTGACGCACCTGCACCTGGATCACGCGGGTGGCTTGCCCGATTTTCCGGCGGCGACAATCCATCTTCTCGCCGACGAGCTGGAAGCTTGTCTTCACCCGCGAACGCCGATGGAGAGGTGGGCGTATCTTCCTGAGCATCGCGCTCATAACCCCAGGTGGCAGTCTCATCGCGTTCAGGGCGATCAGTGGTTTGGGTTGGACTGCGCGCCGCCGGTTCAAGTTGGAGAGACCGAGTTTGTCTTGATCCCGTTCACCGGACATACGCGTGGGCATTGTGGAGTAGCCTTGCGAGAAGATGATCGATGGCTGCTGCATTGTGGGGACGCGTACGGCTACTACCGCCAGGCAGATCCAATTCAGCCATACAGCCATCCCAGCGGCAGGGTGATGGAGCTGCTGACAACGACGGGGTTCAAAATGCCCAAACGACACTGGGTCAGGATTAGGAAACTGCTCCATGCGCATGGTGACAAGATTGGGACGTTTTGCTCGCATGACGCTCATGAATTCAAGTTATTCAAGCTTCGATGAACGCGCTAACCAGCGCATGCAGCCGATTGCATATGTAGATAAGCGTGTTGGGCCGTACGTCTTGCTGCCTCATAAGAACATTGGCGTGAACGAGAGGGAATCACAAATCTGTATCCTCTGGATCGCTGCGCTGATGCTCCGCGGAACTCGATGCTGGAATGGTAAATACAATACCCATGGCTGAACCTTCGATACGACATGTTGCCCGGGTAATTCTTCTTGATCGGGTGAAGAACATCTTGCTTGTGAAATATGAGGATTCTGTACCCATGGATCCTAAGCAAGAGGGCCGTATTATTTACTGGGTTCCTCCCGGTGGAAAGCTCGAAGGAGATGAGGGCCACCGCGCTGCAGCGAAGCGAGAATTGATCGAGGAATCGGGGCTTTCAGCCGAAATTGGCCCATGGATATGGAAGTCGAAACATCTACTTCGGTTGAACAAAGTGTTGGTTACACAAGAGGAAAGATACTTTCTCGCCGAGATCGACATTGAAAAACCTCCAGTTGCTAACCAGTCCTCCGAGGACATCTCAGAAGTCCGATGGTGGTCAATAACTGATTTGAAGAATTCTTCCGCCGTATTCTTCCCGGATAGTTTTCTCGATCTGATTTTGCCGATTCTAGATGGGGAGATTCCTTCATATCCAATACAAGTATGACGTTTACAGTCAAACGTCTCGCTCACATTGGAGACCTATCAAGCGAGATGAACGATGAGCTGGATGTGACCAAGAATGTGGCGGGATCGGCAATCAAGGGAGTGGGCGCTGGGATCGGGAACTCCAGCTGAAGGTGTGACGCCCGGAACCTCCTCCATAGATTGCAGGACTATGCAGCTCGCAGGTGTTAGGCAAATGAAGGGTTCCTACATGAGGCCAGATTCCCATGACCCGCATCAGCCTTAACGTTATATACATGGCCGGACTTGTCTTCGCCGAGTCTCTCCGCTTCCCAATCAGGTTTCAGCGGGTACGATCCCGGAAAACGTGGCACCCGCCAGCTGAACGCAGGGGCTTTCCCGAGATGCTTGTCCTGCTCGCCGTACTTCTCTGCTTTTGGATTCTTCCTGCTGTCCACGTCTTCACCCGCTGGCTGACTCTGTTCGACTATACCCTGCCTCGCTGGATGAGCTGGCCGGCTCTCGCCGTCTTTGGGCTGAGCCTCATCATCCGGTTGAAAGCCCAGAGGGATCTCGGAGGATCCTGGTCATCTACTATTGAACTAGCCGACAGCCACCGCTTTGTCACCAGCGGGATATACGCCCGTCTCCGCCATCCAATCTACACCTCACTTATCCTATGGGCCATTGCCCAACCGGTGCTGCTCCAGAATTTCATCGCAGGATTGGCAGGTGGTTTCGCGGTTGCCCTCATCTGGTTTGTACGAGTCCCAGCTGAGGAGAGAATGATGGGGGAAAGGTTCGGCGACGCATATTCTGACTACACAAACAGGACAGGAAGAATATTCCCTAGAGGGAAGAGCCAGGATTACTGACCCTTCACTGGCCGGCAAAGTATGCAGGATCATCGTAAGACGACCGGGATACCTCTACTCCGATCTTGCGGGGCGGTGCGGTGCGATTGGCTAGCGATGGGGCGGATGTGCGTGCCGGGTGTTCCCCGTAGGCGCGCGCCGGTGCCTCCCTGCATAGAATGAAGGAATTTGCAGCTCGAGATTGGTCCTTTGAATTGGAGGGAGCGAAATAGGATGCCTTCATTGTTCTGGACTGGAAAACTAACCTTCCCGATGAAGCTACTCATCGAAGCGAATAACCTTCTCTCCGTCTTTACAGGAAGTCTATTCGACATTACCGGCATGAAAGAGAGAGTTAAGCTGGGTTATGAGGGGAAATACTCAGACCATGTTAATTCCTATGACGAAGTTGGATTCCATCTGCAGGATAGATCGGCTCGTATCCAGTTAGAAGGCCTTCAATTTGAAGGGCAGAGTGTCCTGGATGTCGGTTGTGGGACAGGAGCCGTTGGTTACGTGGCAATCGAGCAGGGGGCAAAATCGGTTGTTTGTGGCGATATTGCATATTTGATGCTTAACGCAGTACGGGAAAAGGACGCCAGGTCGGATGTCAAGCTCACGAACTGCCAGCTTGATGCAGAAGGCTTGCCTTTTGCCGATGATTCCTTTGATTCCGTAATTTCAGGTATGACCTTCGGAACGTTACCTGATCAAAAACTCGTAGTTGATGAGATGATCAGGGTGACAAAGCCTGGCGGCCTCGTTTGTGTCGGCGCTCATGGGCCAGAGCACTATTGGGAAGCGATCGATGCAACGCTCCGATGCATCACCAAGCGTTACGTTTTAGGATATCGGTTCGAATGGTGGCCAAGAACCGAAAAGTATATTCGAAAGCTTCTCGAACAGGCAGATCTGGAGAGTATTCAGAGCAAGCGAGCGATCTGGCGGAATAAGTTTGATGGTGGTGCGGCTGCCTATGATTTCTTCGCCGCAATTTCTTCATCCTGGTGGTATGCGAAATATCCACCTGAGGAAAGGAAAAGAGATTCAAAGAGAACACGAGAGTATTTTGAACGGAAGAAAATTGATGTGGTTACGGATGACATCGTAGTTGCTTTTGGGCGGAAACCATCCTTTATGGATTAGAGTGTTATGGATGAGTTTATTACCCCAGTTTACAGCCCGCTGTCCTATCTGAACATCAGGGGGAACGAGAGGTATATGGCTTTCAGAATCATGCCTCGTGAGGCTCAAACCTGTTGGGCAGCCTTCGTGCCGCTCGAGGAGGTTTCCAGTGACAAGTGACACGGACGTTTTATTGAGATTCTTCGACGAGGATTGGCGACAGGTTCGACAATCCGAAGATCAGCGGACGGCCTTTTCGAACATCGTGTTGTTGATCGCCTCAGCTGTATTTGGCTATCTGACACAACACGGACTGAGGCGAGATATGCTCCCACTCACGATTTTCCTGATCGTACTCGGAATATTTGGAGGACTTGCCTCTGAGAAGCTGTATGAACGCAGCAAGCTGCACATGGAATTGGCCTGGGCATGGAGAGACAAGTTATATGAGCTTCATCCAGAGATTAATATCGATCAATTGAAGGAAAAGGCCGAGGCCATCAACCACGAACGTTTTCCGCGTTTGCATAAGCTCCATCTGCACCATGTTTGGCTTGCACTGGATCTGGCAATCGCAATAGCGGGAATCATCATGACCATTTATGTTGGGAGTAACTAAGAACGCAAAACCAGGGACGCTACTTTCCTGCCGACTTTCTCGGAGGCTTGGAAAAGGCAACCAACATCTGGCTGCCCTGTAGAAATCGGGGTGAACGAGAAGCGAGCTCGTGCAAGATAGCAGGATCGCGCGATGCCCAGGACGGTGGACCGCGCGAGCATGCTTGCGATTTGTAGAAACCAGGCAGCGCGTGCGAGGTGAGTACACCTGGCCAATCGATAGCCTCCTCCACCTCCGTATACCGAATAAAAGGCTGATTCGGCCAAGACTGCAATCTGTCCAGATCTACCCAGAGGGAAAGCAATGGAAGTCTTTAAATACCGATCGATCGGAGTGATCCACAGTCCATTCAAGGAAATTAAAGGGATGCCCATCCAACCATCCAGCGCTCGGGGGATTGATGGTTGGATAGAGATATTTCCACCTTATCTTGCCGGGCTGGAAGGTCTTGATGGTTTTTCGCATGTCATTCTTCTTTATCATTTTCATGAAGTACGGGAGATGAAACTCGTTGTGACACCTTTCTTAGACCATGCACCGCATGGGGTTTTTGCTACGCGGGCACCAACACGCCCCAATCCGATCGGATTGTCAGTGGTGGAGCTGATGAGCATTGAGAACGAGGTGCTTTTCATTTCAAACGTTGATATTCTGGATGGCACTCCCTTGCTTGATATCAAGCCATATATCCCTGCATTTGATCATCAACAGGACGTTCGTACCGGTTGGATGAAAGCTGGTGAAGATGAAATTAGAACGAAAGTCTCGGATGATCGATTCGAAGGAACTGAAAACCGGGAGGACGGAGAACGTTTCACGGGGGCGGATCCCAGTTGAGCAGTACGAAAGGGATAGAATTGCTTGAATGGCTGTCGAGCTCGAGGCTGGTATGTAGCAAGCGCCATCTCGTTTGCCCGTTCAGGAGAGGTATTGAGTCATGGAGATTACGAAGGACACGAAAGTATCCGAAATCCTTGCTGAGTATGGGGACATTGCTGATGTTATGGAATTCTTTGGGGTGAAGCGCGTGGCCAGGTATTCATTTCGCAGGATGCTGACGAAGGCCCTCACGGTTGCAATGGCCGCCCGGGTACATCGTGTTCCGCTCGATGATTTCTTGGTTCGACTGAAGAATGCGGTGCAGGATACTCCCAACATGTTAGGAGACTGAGGTTGGATGTTTATCCCACCTTATAAATGTGGATCCTTGGATGAAGGGGCGGCTCGACCTGCCGAAGAAGACGCCTCCTTCCAGAAACGAGGGATTTGACAGCACTCGGAAGAGCATTTAAGGGTAGGCCAAGCCAGACTTATTATTTATTGTTCGGAAGTACTGAATCAGACAAAGCAGCTAGTAAGACAATCCCAGGATAGCCATTGGATAATACGAAAGATTTCACAAATCGAATTCGCTGAGCTTCATATATTTCGAAAGGAAGAAGGATAAGTTCTGATGGGCGAACAGCATCTCGAAACAAAGCGTTTAATCCTGCGGGTGATGCAACCGTCGGATTTCGATGGCTTGAAGAAGATCTTTGGCGATCCGAAGGTGATGGCATCCTTTAACGCAACTCCCTTCAACGACGAGCAAATGCGATCCTGGCTAGAGGGGCGACTCAACCACCAGGTCCGACATGGGTACAGCCTTTTTTCGGTTATTCTGAAATCAGAAGAGATCCTTATCGGGGACTGTGGTCTTGAAAGTATGGAATTGGAAAGTGGCCATGAAATTGAGCTCGGTTATGACTTCCGAAGTGACTACTGGAATCAAGGGTATGCTACTGAGGCCGCATCAGCTGTCCGGGATTTTGCCTTTGATACACTTGCTCTGCCTGCGCTGATTTCCTTGATCCGGGTCGGAAATGAAGCTTCCAGGCGGGTCTCACAGAAGATCGGGATGCAAAAGATGGATGAGATCACATTATCAGCAACTGCATATTGGAAATATGGGATGAAAGCTCCTGTTTCTTGAAAAAGGAGCGGCTAGATGCCTGGAAGGTAGCTGCACCTCAGCTTGATCATCCCCGCTGTGAAGGGTGATTCATAAGACAGAGTATTCTTCGCTTGCAAGTGGTTTTGAGGGCACGAGTATGGCCAGTGATGAGTACCTGCGCTCGGTGACGATCGGTAAGCGGGAGCCACGCAACAGCACAATCCACCTTGCACTTTACAATCCGGATTGGCCTTCTCACTATTCAACCCTGGCCGATCAAATTCGGCATGCTCTTGGTGAGAAGGTGTTGCTGCTTGAACACGTTGGTTCTACATCCGTACCGGGGTTGTCCGCGAAACCAATCATCGATATGGTTTTAACGGTGGAGGATTCTGCCAACGAGCCGACCTACATACCGCAGCTGGAAGAAGGGGGTTTCGTGCTCAGGATTCGCGAGCCCGAGTGGTTCGAGCACCGCCTGCTGAAAGCTCCTGAGATATCCGGCAATCTCCATGTTTTTTCTGAGGGGTGTGACGAAGTCAAACGGATGTTGATCTTCCGGGATTGGCTCCGGGAACACGAAGCGGACCGGAAGTTGTACGAGAAGACCAAACAAGAGCTGGCGGTGAAAACCTGGACATCCACACAGAACTATGCAGACGCGAAATCGGAGGTGGTCCAGAAGATTCTGGCTCGTGCACTGGAATCCGCTGGGTTTGCCGCCAGCCAGGATATCCCCTGAGGCGATTGCCAACCTGGAGGGTTGAAGAGCACCAGTAATATATGCTCGCTGTTGCCTGAATACCTGCTCGAATATTCAATCTCTGCGCCGTTTAAGGACGATCGCAACCAGGATCGAAGATGTTCCTGTATATTAAGGGGTGGTAACTTAAATGGCTCGGAAGATTCCACGAATATTCAATCCCAGACTTGCGTTCCTCCTGGTTGCCGTAGTCCTGGTCGCGTTGTCCATGACAATCCAAACCGTCGGACCCGAGGTGGGGTCTTATGGCAACGTTTGTGGTCCCTCGAGAGATGAGCTTTGCTACCAGGAACTGCTCAAAGGAGGGTTCCCCTTAGCTTATCTCTACGACGAACCGGCGGTATTAGTGCGTGGGTAACTTGGCCTTTTCGAGGATGACTTTTATCCATTCCCATTTATCCTGGATGGGCTAACACTTGGTGGCTTCGTTTGGATTGTCGGCTTTCGAGTGCGAAGATTCATTGAGAAAAGAGTGATTTCTCGTTCGGGATGAAATTACGCAGGGCCGGTTGACCACTCCCGCCGCTATTCTTTGACCCACTGCATAGAAGAGAGCATTAAGATGAGACCTGAAGATTTGATCAAGCTGAGCTTCTTTTTCATTGCTTCCTTCTATTTCGTCTACATCTCAAGAGAATCTCTGCGCGTGCCTGGATCTCATGGCTTCTACCGCTTCTTCTCGTGGGAGGGCATCCTGGGGCTCTTCCTGTTAGCTGTAGATCGATGGTTTCGTAATCCCACCTCACCAACACAGCTAATTTCGTGGTTATTCTTGTTCATTTCAGGATTTCTCGTCCTTGATGGAGTGTATTGGTTGAAGGTTCGGGGCCATCCGGTAGGCGAACGGGAGGACGAAACACTGCTCAGCTTCGAGAAGACCACCAGCCTGGTAACAGAGGGGGTCTACCGGTATATCCGGCACCCTTTATACAGCTCACTGCTCTTTCTAGCCTGGGGAATCTTCTTCAAAGCGCCTTCCACTCTGACCGTAATTTTGGGCATTGCTACCTCCGGCTTTCTCCTTGGAACAGCGAAGGCCGACGAAGCGGAATGCGTCCGCTTCTTCGGGCTATCCTATGAGCAGTACATGGGCCGAACGAAGAGGTTTATTCCATTTCTCTTCTAAATGGGTGATTTTCAAAGGGCTGGTCGAAGCTTGTCCATTCTGCCCTGAAGCTCGAGATGTGATCAGGAAGACTAACTGGCGGACATAATGTAAGACATTTGACCGCCTGCGGTATGCTTCGGGAAGATGTTCTAGGATCGTGAAAGGTTCTGTAAACTTGAGCAGTGAGAGGAGTTACCTCATGGAAAGTAGTATTCTCGCGAGAGTATTTGAACATAACAACTGGGCGAATAAGCACATGATCAAAGTTTGCTCGGAATTGAGCGATCTTCAACTCGACTCGCTTCCTCAGACGGCAACGAGAGGGACTATTCGCGAGACACTGATACATCTTGCGACCGCGCAGCGTAACTACCTGTCCCTCCTGACCAGGCTCGTTGAAGAGAGGACTGAAGGTCCGGTGGAATTTTCCGATCTGCCGGAATCTATGGATCGCAGTGGAGGTGCGCTCCTTCAGCTTGCCAGGGATGAAGGACAGGGATCCTTGAAGTCACGAGTCCGCACTTCCGATGGGTACGATGTGGAACCATGGATTGTCATGCTCCAGACCATCAACCACGCGTGTGAACATCGAGAGCAGATTAGCAGCATGCTCACATCTCTAGGAGTGACCCCTCCAGATCTCGATGGTTGGGAATACGGAGAGGCTGCGAAAGCCGTGGTTCGGACTTCGAAATGAGTGAACTGCAAATTTAGCCACTCAAGCAGATGGCATCAACCGACTCGGTCGAGAGGCGGTGTGTACGCACTGCCATCGCGATTGAATCTGAATATTCCCCGGCCATGAGCATAGCCCCCTGCTGATTGCGAATGAAAAGGTTAAAGTCATGAACATGAGAAGTGGACCGAGCCATAAGGATCCGGGGGATATTATCATCGCGCTGGAACGTGCAGCTCTTGAACGTTGGGGCCAGGGGGATCCTTCGGGTTTCCTCGAGATCTGCGCACCGGATGTGGTGTATTTTGATCCACACCTTGAGATGCGATTGGATGGCCGTGAGGCATTGAGCGAATATTACGAGAAACTGAGAGGGATGGTCTCGATCGAGCGGTTCGAGCTGCTAAATCCCCTCGTCCAGTTTGTGGGGGAGGGCGCGGTCCTGTCTTTCAATTACGTCTCCTATGGAAAATACGAGGACGCCCACAGGTGGAACTGCACCGAGGTCTATCGGAGAATGGATGATAGGTGGGAAATCATCCAAACGCATTGGTCCTTTACACTGGCTGAAAGGGCTTAGGTATGCCGTAAGGATCTCCGCTATCGGCTTGGAACCGGGCGAGCCGTCTATCGCTAAATATAAAGAACAGCTAACCCACCCGGTGGATCCATGGCTTCTGACGTGGGTCTGGATCGTCGATCGCCCGCGAATTCTTGCTGGGAAAACCCTCGAATTCCTGACCGACTGTTGTATGATCAAGCTTGAGTTTTAATCGCGCGCCAGCACAGCAACCCATGGTGATTACCAGGTCCTGCCAGGAAAAGCCCGTACCAATTTAAATCCGATGGACGTCCTTGCGAACAGCTTCGTAACCCGCATTATCGAACTTCATGGAGACACAGGCCGGAAGTGGCTTGAAAGTCTGCCTGGCTTGATCGCGTCAATCGAGAGGCGTTGGGACATCCAAACCATGGAGACCTTTCAGCCTCTTACCTATAACTACGTGGCTCCTGTGCTCAAGGCCGATGGGACCGAAGCGGTTCTCAAACTTGCAGTTCCGGGAGATCACTTTATACGGGAGGAAACTTGTCTTCGCCGCTATGCTGGCCACGCAGCTCCAAAACTCTATCGGGTTGAGCGACAGCTTGGTGCGATGCTGCTGGAGAGAATCCGTCCCGGAGCAAATCTAAAGACTCTCAGCGAAGCGGCAGCGATAGAAGCAGCGGTGTCTGTAATGCGGCTGCTGCATAAGACGGCAGCACCAGACAGTATATTCCCGACAGTCATGGATTGGTGGAATGGGTTCGCACGCTACCGCGCCGCGTTCACGGGTGATGCGGGTCCGCTCCCCTCAAAATTGGTCGCGGAAGCAGAAGAACTATACGGCGAGCTTGCGTCCTCAATGGAGGCCCCAGTCCTGCTGCATGGCGATCTCCACCATGAAAATATCCTGGCCGGTGAGCGGTTGCCGTGGATCGCGATTGACCCGCAGGGAGTTCTCGGTGAGCCAGTCTATGAGGTTGGTGCGTTTCTGCGTAATCCTATGCCCGATCTGCTCCAGCTACCAGGGTGGAAGGAGATCCTCGAAGAAAGAGTCGATGCTTTTTCTGAACTGATGGAAATTGATCGAAAACGGATCGCCGGTTGGGGTTTCTCGCAAGCTGTCTTGTCAGGAATTTGGTCGCTCGAGGATCATGGCCGTGGATGGGAAGGTGCGCTTGAGGTGGCAGCTATCCTGCACAGGTTTGCCTGAGGTCTAATAATCAATGGAATCGAACGCAAGGCGCGTGGTCAAACCCATCTGAAAAGCGCAAGCCAGCATGAACCAGGGTGGAATGCTCTGAAGTCGGGCCGTAGTATTGGTTTGCAGCATCCTGCAGGCCGGACCATACTATGAAGGAGGAGGTCCTTTTCTGATGAGCCCAGCCCGTATGGACCGATATGAATCTGCAATCCGCACAGTCCTCGAATTCCAGCAAGTCTTCAACCGACGTGATGCCCCGAGGATGATGGAGCTGGTGAGCGAAGATTATATCTATGAGAGCAGCAATCCAGCGCCTGACGGTTCGCTCTACGAAGGGAAGGAGGCTGCGGCTAAATTCTGGCGCGAGTTCTTTCTTAAAGCTCCGTCTGCTTCTGTCGAGGTCGAAGAAGTATTTAGCACCGGCATGCGCTGCATCGTACGCTGGAAGTATTCGCTGAGTAATAGTGTGCTTGGGGAAGATTCGATTCGCGGTGTCGATATTTTCCGTGTGCGTAACGGAGCAATATGCGAACAGATCTCCTACATCAAAGGTGCATGTAGAACTTGATGGTGGTTGAGATGCAGGTCAAAATCAGGTTTTAAAAGTGCGCTGTTAAAGGCGGAGCGGTGTATGAAGTTGAGGGGAAGGAATGGGTGCAGCTCTGATGGTCTTTGAGCGCGGGGTTAAACTGCTGGCGACAGCCTTTGGCTTGCTGGTCATCTTTCTCCCATTGTTGCGCGTCAGGGCTTTCAGGAGCAGGCCGAAGGGGCGTGGAACAGGCAAATCTTCATGGTTGACCAGCTGGCCGGCCGTGTTCATGATCACCGTTTTCTACTTGGCGCTGGGCATCTTGCTCTGGAAGCCGATCTCGTTGGTTATCTCGCCCGGCGCCCGGTGGGCAGTTCTTCTGACTGGCGCAGCGCTGTATTTTCCAGGAGTCCTGCTCTATGCATGGGGCTTCATCACCCTCGGTCGAATGTTTAAAGTAACGAGTGCGATGACGGCGGAGCTTTACCGTGACCAGCAGCTCATCGAAGAGGGGCCTTACGCCTTCATCCGGCATCCGATGTATCTCGGGGTCCTGCTGGCTGCGATCGGTGCGCTGCTGATCTTCAGAACCTGGGCAATGGTCATATTCGCGCCGACCGCGTTTGGAATCATCCTGCGCACACGGCGTGAAGAAGAACTGCTGGCTGAGGAGTTCGGCGAAGCGTGGATCGTATACTGTGCCCGCGTCCCGGGCTGGATTCCCCGGCGATCCATTTCCTGATATCAACCTTTGCGTTAGTAGCCTTATAGGAGGTTTAATGGGAGCTGAGCACAGTTACAGCTCGATTGATGATTACATTCAAGCTTTTCCGGCTGAAATCCGTCAAAAGCTGGTTGAAATTCGATCCCTGATTCGTCAGCTGGTACCGGAGGCTGAAGAAAAAATCAGCTATCGACTTCCGACCTTCTATCTCAACGGAAATCTGGTTCATTTTGGAGCGTTCTCAAGCCATATTGGGTTCTATCCGACGTCGAGCGGCATTGAAAAATTTAAGTCGGAACTATCGCAGTACAAGCATTCCAAAGGGGCTGTTCAATTCCCCCTTGATGAAGCCTTGCCGGTTGACTTGATAACTAGGATTGTTCGATTTCGGGTTGAGGAAAATCACGCCAGGCGTCGGAAGTGAATCGATCCCACCGGGGCGTTGGGTATCGAATGCTCGTTCATTCTCTCCAGCAGTCAAGATCTCGCATGGTTCGAGGGCTGGGAAGGAAGCGATGTTAGGATGGAAGAAGAACTTTTACGGCTGGAAGGAAAATTCTGGCGTGGGGATGCTGATTTTCATTCTCGCGATCTCACCGAAAATTCCCTGATGGTCTTCCCGGCGCCAGCCGGGATACTCACCCGGGAGCAGGTGATCGAAACTGTTTCGGCCGCTCCGAGGTGGAGCGAAGTCCTCATTGAAGATGTCTCAACCGTCGTCCTCGGATCGGGGCTGATCATCCTGATATACAAGGTCAGAGCGCGGCGTGGAGAAACCGACCCACAGTATGTCAAGCTCGCGAGTAGCATCTATGTTCAAAGTCAGGATACTTGGAAGTTAGCGTTTCACTAACAGACACCAATCACAAGTGAGTTACCGGCAACGCGCTTTCGTTTTTCGTGTGGATATTATTCTTTCCCATCGACTGCAAATATGCAGCGCGGGCTCGAATTGATATAGTTGCGTGGAGGGGGATAATGCAGGCCTTACCTGGAAGCAACGATGAAACTGCACGCTCCACACATAGTCGTGAAGTATTTCCCACTTTTGGAGAAGCATAGGGCATGGCAAGGCATACGCGGTATCAAGGTGCGATTATCAAGGATGATCAAATTCTCTTGATCATGCATCGACAACATTCTACCGGCCGCTCGTATTGGGTTATTCCCGGTGGAGGGATCGAGGATCCCGAAACGGAGGAAGAATGCGTTATTCGCGAGATGAAGGAGGAGACGAATTTAGATGTCCGGGTCGAAGGGCTTCTCATTGATGAACCGGGACATCCTGATGGAATCTACCGAAGGAGAAAGACCTACCTGTGTCGCCCGATCGCCGGAGAGCCAAGTCCTGGGTACGAACCTGAACCTGAGGCTGCCGCCGATTACTCGATATCGGAAGTTCGCTGGTTCGATCTGCGAGATCAAGCCAGCTGGGATGATGTGCTGAGCCTTGATCCGTTCACTTACCCTCAAATGTTAAAGATTCGGGAGCTGCTTGGTTATTCGACCTGATCCTCGGGGCGTATGATTGCCGCAGCCCGCTCCGTTAGTATGTAGCCTGATATTCTCTAGGAGAGGATGATTCTGCTGCCTTCTCATCCTGCTTCATATCAGGCTTTCGAGGAGTAGAATTCACAAGCCATCGCCCGGGATTCAGGAGCATAAGTTGTTCAGGAACTTTCGCGAGCCCGTGAATGGATTGACTCACCTCGCTGCGGCAGTCGCTGCTTTCCTGGGTGTTTCCCTCCTGATCCTTATCGCCAGGGGCGATTTGTTGAAGCAGGTGTCGCTGATCATTTATGGCACTTCGCTTGTATCGATGTTTTCTGCCAGCGCCGCCTACCATTCCTTCAACACCACAACGAAGGGAAACCTGATCCTTAAGAAATTGGATCATTCGGCAATCTACCTGCTGATCGCTGGATCGTATACCCCGATATGCCTGAATTTCTTCAGCGGGTTCTGGCGTCTCGGTTTTCTCGGGGTCATCTGGGCCTTCGCCGTTATCGGGATCACCCTAAAGTTTGCAAAGATCAACTCGCCTCGTTGGCTTTCGGCCGGGATTTACCTGCTCATGGGTTGGCTTTCCATCCTTGCAGTGGGGGAGATCCTCTCGAGAATGCCTCCCGGGGCAATTGCGTGGCTGGTGGTAGGCGGCATTTTCTTTACAATTGGTGCGGCGATCTACATCCTTAAGAAACCCGATCCCTTTCCCGGCGTGTTCGGATTCCATGAAATCTGGCATGTATTTGTCATTCTGGGGGCTTTTAGTCACTTTGCAGTGATGGCAGGTTACATAGCACCGGCATGAAGTTCCCGGGGACAGCCAGGGAAAATGGATCTTGTCTCTGGCTGAAATTGAACACAGCACTCACACTCTTCCAGTATCAGCCAGTCGCGGATAGAATCCCCACCATCCAATGACCCAACGCTCGATCCAAACTGAAGGCCTCACGAAATTCTACAAGGTCGTTGAGCGCGAGCCGGGGGTGACGGCCGCGCTGCGTAGCCTGATTCATCGTCAGTTCCGTGAAGTGCGCGCTGTGGATGGAATTTCCTTCTCGCTCGAACCCGGCGAGGTGGTCGGTTTTCTCGGACCCAACGGGGCCGGAAAGACAACGACGTTGAAAATGCTCTCTGGTTTACTTCATCCCAGCTCCGGTTCGCTATCCGTGATGGGATTTACGCCATGGAAGCGCGAACGCGATTTCCTGCGCCAGATCACCTTGGTGATGGGCCAGCGCAACCAGCTGGTGTGGGACATCCCTGCACGTGATTCATTTGAACTCAACCGTGCTATCTACCGCTTGCCGGCGGTCGAGTTCAAACAAACACTCGACGAGCTCACGGAGCTTCTCGACCTGGGTCCGCTGCTTACGAAACCAGTTCGCAACCTTTCCCTCGGGGAGCGGATGAAGTGCGAGATCGCAGCCGGTTTGCTCCATCGTCCCAAGGTCGTTTTTCTTGATGAGCCTACCATCGGTTTGGATGTGACCATGCAGCGCCGCATCAGGTCCTTCCTTGCAGAGTACAACCAGCGATATGAAGCCACAGTTCTGCTCACCTCTCATTACATGAACGATGTGGAGGCGCTCTGCCGCAGGGTGATCGTCATTCACGAGGGGCACCTGCTCTTTGACGGAGAACTCTCCGCGCTCATCAAACGCTATTCACCTGTAAAGACGATCGTTGTACAACTCGAGACCTGTCCGGAGCCACTCGTAGGCTATGGGCAGGTCCTATCGTGCGAGGATGGGCTGGTGACACTGCGTGTGCCTAAGGCTGAGACCTCGCGCACAACGGCACGTCTCCTGGCAGATCTTCCCGTCATTGACCTTACAGTTGAAGATCCACCGATCGAAGAGGTAATCGAGCACGTATTTGCGCAAGATCTGGAGTGAGCGCTATGCAGGAGAGTGATCGGGGGACGGGGAGTGGCGCTGAATCTTCGGGCGAATTGAATCAACAAGGTCTGGTTGGAAGCAAGCGGCCCGCGCTCCGCTGGTTTATGAATTTTTATGTCCAGCTTATAAAGACCGCCTTTGCCTCGATGCTGCAGTACCGGGCGGAGCTGGTGATCTGGATGATCAGCCAGGTGCTCGATCCAGTGATCTACCTTATCGTCTGGTCATCGGTCACCCAGGCCAGTGATGGACAGGTAGGTGGGTATACCCGCTCTGATTTTGCGGCCTACTTCCTGGTCCTGATGCTGGTCAACCACCTGACCTATACCTGGATCATGTACGAATATGATTATCGTGTCTGGCAAGGATCTCTTTCGGCCAGCCTGCTGCGGCCGGTTCACCCGATACACTCCGATATTGCTGATAACCTCTCTTCCAAGCTCGTAAGCACTCCGGGGCTGCTGCTCGTTGCCCTTGGATTGGCGTTCATCTTCCACCCGGTCATTAGGCTCGAGCCGTGGGCACTGGCCGCTGCTGTGCCGGCGATCATGCTGGCGTTTCTGCTTCGTTTCCTATTGGAATGGACCCTGGCGCTGGTCGCCTTCTGGACCACGCGCGTAAACGCGATCAATCAAATGTATTTCGTCATTCTGCTGTTCCTCTCCGGGCAGGTTGCCCCGCTTACCCTCTTCCCATGGATTATCCAGTCCCTTGCCAGCGTGCTGCCCTTCCGCTGGATGGTTTCATTTCCAGTTGAGCTTATCCTGGGCAGCTTGACTCCGAACCAGGCGCTGGCTGGCTTCGCTGCTCAGGCAGTCTGGTTGGTGGCCGCTTTTATTCTTGTGCGCAGCGTCTGGCGGCATGGCGTGCGGCAGTACTCCGCGGTAGGCGCATGAACACACTGCGCTTGCTGTGGACGTTCCTGCGAGTTGGAATGATGAGCGAGGCTGCTTATCGGATTAACTTCATCGTGCAGCTTTTCCAGTCTTTGCTCGGGTTGGGCACGGCCTTGGGTGGGTTGGCGGTTGTGTTCTCTTATACCAAGACGCTGGCCGGATGGAAGCCAGACGAGGTCATCGCGCTGGTAGGCGTGTATATCCTGGTAGGCGGCGTGATCGGCGTCGTCATCCAGCCAAGCATGGAACAGCTGATCGAATCGGTTCATCAGGGCACGCTCGATTTCACATTGACGAAACCCGAAGAAGCACAGTTGCTGGTTAGCGTTCGCTCGGTCGACATCTGGGAGATTCTGAATATTCTGCTCGGTTTCGGTGTCCTTGGTATAGCGTTAACCAGGCTGGAAGGTGCGGTAGGCCTGGCACAGGCGGGAGAATTCGCTGTGCTGCTGCTTGCAGGCGGGGTGATCGTTTACTCATT
>DAOUEL010000047.1:0-14902 GCA_034430595.1 Anaerolineales bacterium
GTAGGCCAGGCGCTGCTCTTTCTTCCGAGCAGGACGGAACGCCCCATGATGAGCAGCGCGATGATCCCGATAACGAGGATGACAATATATGCAATCATGCTCTGATCCCTCCCCGAATCACGTCAACTGTCCGTAATTGTAGACCGCTAAAGAGCCGGCGCAAGCGTGGTACCCGTATCTTGAGATCTCAGCAGAGTATCCCTCAGATCATCGCATGGACTTTGGAATTGTAGGGGCGGGGTAACCCAACCCCTACGCCGATTACGGTTTTACACCCTGCACCCAGGGAGATACCTTCCCTGGCCAATTCGGCCTTTAAAAGATAAGCCAACGAGCGAGTTCCTACCCCTCGGCCAGGAAAGACCGGCAATCGACGGTGTATGCGTCGAGTTCCCTGTTTTTCTGAACTGCGTTGAAACCCATCTGCTCAGCCTGGCCGCAGAATTCATCGGGCGGTACTTCGTACTCGATCACGAGTACCGGTTTGCCTGCCCGCGCGAATGGCCTGAGCAGCTCGCATTCCTGATAGGTAAAACATTCCTCGTTCAGCATCCAATCGAAATACGGTTCGAGAGCGGGAATCTGGTCCATATCGTTCTTTAAACCAATCGCCAGCCCGTGCGCATGGGCCGCATTCGAGAGGAAGATGTTGTAAGCAAGCTGATCCTGCGCGCTCAATTGAAAGCCCGTATCGTTGATATACCCATCCACATTATCCGGGTCGACTCCATCGCAGCCTTTTTCAACTGCTATTCCGATCCGGGACTCCATGATCGGCGCCAGCAGGTCGAGGCGGGAGATATCAAGCCACTTCTCACCCGGCCAGCCGGCCAGACCCTCACCCAGTATTGCAGGTGGGAAATCGGCCGCATCGGGTCGCCAATCCTCGTAGGAGCCGGCGCTGAAGTAGCAGATCACGAAAACACCTCGCCGGTGCAGTTCTTCAAGGATAGAAGCGGGAGCATCAAACAGATCCAGGTTGAAGACATCAACTTCCGGGGCTACTTCAAGCTTCCCCGAATACTGGATCTGCCAGGTGGCGTCGACGGGAAAGACAGGAACCGTCGTGTTCGCCGGCGAGGAGCTCGCTGAGAGCGGACGAATTGTAGGGCTGCTTGCGGTGGATCGCAGGTCTGCTCCCCCCACCACGGATCGATCAGAGGCACAGCTGATCAGCAACAGTACCAGAAGCGGGCAGGTCACCAGCGTTGATCGAGACGCGCCTTCCCCCCGAGTACCCATCCACTATCCAGTCAGCAGATTCGCCGTGTCCTTCAGCCGTGTGCAGAAGAGCAAGCTCAGGAGCATCAGGCCGATCAGGACAACCAGCGGCATGGTCATCGAACCCGTCAGTGGAGATTTGAAACTATCCATTCCGAAGATAAAGAGAATGCCTGAAATCTGACCCATCAGAAGCAGCAGCCCGTTGGAGGTGCCTTCCGGTGTCGGATGCGTGACCTCGGCCCCATATTGAAAACCAATCGGGCCTGCACTGAGCAGGAAGAAACCGAAGATGAAAGCCGATATCAGGAGCAGCATATAGGTGCTGCCAAAGGTAATCCCGGTCAAGCCGAGTGTCGCCCCGATAATCGCCAGAACCAGATAGGGGGTTCGCCGGCGCGATCGATCGGAGAGGATCGGCAGGATCAAGGCTCCGATGATGCCGCCGGCGATCATCAGACCTCCAATATTTCCAGCCTGAATGATCGAGAAGCCGCGCGGACGGAGGATGTCCTCGATCCAGGTTGTGACCGAATTAAAAACGCCTAATCCAACGAAAAAGACGACCAGCAGGAGTACAAAATCTCTGCGGCGCAGCGAGTCCCTCAGGCCATCGAAGACCAGCGAGCGCGCTTCCTGTTCCGGCGGACAGGGCGGCGTCGGCGGGCGTTCCCTTACAAAAGCGAAGAACGCCAGGGCGGCGACGATGGAAACGATGCCATAGGCCAGCAGCATTCCCGGGAGCCCGGACTGAAGGGTGAGGTAGGGTGTGAGCGCCAGGGCAACGACGATCCCCAGGTACATTGCCAGGGAACCAAGTCCGGAAGCCGTGGCGCGATCCCGGACAGGAAACCAGCGGGCGGCTACCGAGGTCACGGCATTTAAGATGAAGGGCTGCCCGATCGCAATCCCGATCTGCGCCAACAGCACCAAAGAATAGTTAGCAGCCAAGATGCCCCGCAGCAAGCCGAAGACACCCGTGAGCACGGCGCCAATCCCGACCGCGGTCCGGATGCCCCAGGTATCGATCGCCCACGAAGCCGGGATTGAGACCACGATGTAGACAATCATGAAACTCATCGAAAGCAGGCCGATGCTGAGATCCGAGACGCCATAGAAATCGGCGGCACGGATCGTGATGGGCGCAAATGTGATCCACATCAGCTGGTTCACGGCGACGACAAACATAAAAACGAGCAGGACCACCCAGCGATAACCGTATATTTTGAACTCGGTTTCTTCCATCGAAAACCCTCACCTTCATGCTGCGACGTACCGGTCGGGAAGCCCCTTGATCAGGGGGCAGGAAACTCTAGCACCGGTCAGCATTTCCTGCGACTCGGAAGCAGGCGGGAATCCATCGGCTGCGCCTCAGTTCACTTGCCTCGCTTCCACTTACAACCCCTGCTATTCCTACCATCGAAGAATGTGAGGCGAGATTTGCCGATGACCACAACAGGGGAAGAGAAAGAAATCTCGCTGCGAAAGCAATCCACCTTTGTGACAAGGAGTGCAGCGAATACGGAGGAAGTACGGGGTACGATGTAATGACCCCTTGCGCAGTATCCTCGAAGCGGAGCGAAGAGAACAAAGCCCCCCTTCGCGAAGCACCCGTTAGTGTGGGAGTGGCGAAGGTGGGGTGGAAAAGCCTCCATGCGATCAGCTTAGTTCAATCGCAGATTCCGGACACTGCAGCACACAGGCGCCACAGGCAATGCAGAGCTCAGGGTTGTGGAACTCAACTACCCTGAGAGGTTTACTTGGCGTCCAGCATCCGACCGGGCAGACCTCATAGCACTGCCAGGTTCCTTTGCACTTCTCCGCATCGAAGCGAATTTCCAGATAGCGAAGTTCCCGGGCTAAATCGAGGTGCTCCCTCAAGGAGGACCATAGGGTAGGCGGTGTACCCGTCATGATACCCACCCCGTGATATGTGGAATGAGCCAGTAGACTGCAGCCAGGGCCAACCCGATGACCGCTTCGTAGCTCCAATTGGCTTGTTCACCGCGCATGAGTGGGGACATGCCCTGCAGTTCCGCGGCCGTAAACACGGACAGTCCTGTCAATCCTACCGCCCAATGAAAGAGAGATAATCCGGGCAGCTGATTCCACAGCACGGTGTAGAGCAGCAGGCCGGCAAGCGCGATGAAAGCCAGCGGGATGCTTTTATACAACCCATCACGCCCGGGCAGCCAGGGGTGGACCACCGCGTAGAAGTAGGAGAGCCCCAACAGGCTAAAGGTGATCGGCCAGAAAAGCCCCCGCCAGAAAATTAATACCGGCAGCAGGATGAGCAGGCTGTAGAACCCCAGCGTTACGGTGACCATCTCCAACCTGTCCGCCAGAGGGAACCGCACCCAGCGCATGGCATCCGTCTTCTGGCGCCTGGCTTGAAGGTAGGCAGGAATGTCTCTCGCCTTTGCCGGCCCCCAATGAACACCCCAGCCGGTTTCTCGCCGGATCCGCCATCCGTCCACGCCATTGGCGCATAACTGCGGCAGGATCAGGGCGTGATGGTTGACCACCCGTTCAAGATGAGAAGATTTCACCGCCGCAATCACCTTCTCGGCTGTAAAATAACCCCCTCCCGCCGCGCACCAGACGTTGATTCCAGCCGAATCGGCAACCAGGAGCCAGGCGTTGACCGCGCCGTCAATTGCCTTCACCAGGCGGCGAACAGTCAAATCGAAATTTCCGGTGACCAGGACTGGAGAAGATCGATCCGGCTCTCCCACGGCGTATAACCCCGGACGGACTTTTGGATAGGGAGGCATGATGCGGAAAAAGAGCAGCCACAGGTCAAGTAGGAGCGTACGCAGCGTCACTCGATGGCGAAGACGTCCAACGACACCAGCAGGAAGCGCGGCCGTCCCCTCGGGCGTGGTCGGCTGAGCCGATTCCAGCGCAGCCTGCGACTCGTAGACAACCAGGCTGTTCCCCAGGTAGGAGGCTGCAGGATGAACCTGAAAGCCTGCTCCCTCCAGGGCAGAGTTGAAACCCCGCAGCGGCGTCGTGGTCGTACGGGTCAGCAGCCAGGTAAGCAGAGCCAAGGGAAATCGGAAGAGATAATAGAGCAGCCTTGGGGAGAATCCCCCCGGGATCCTTTCATCGGCGATGACCAGCTTTCCGCCCGGGGCAAGCAGCTTCCGACACAGGCTCAGAACATACTTTTTTTCGTCCTCCGGCAGTTCACTAAAAACCAGGGACGAGACGATGAGATCGAAGGACTCCTGCTCATAAACATCGCCAATCTGGGCTGCATCCATGCGTTTCAGCGTGATCAACGTTCCCAGGTTATTCGCAGCGATCTTGCGTTCAGCCACACCCAGCATGCTGGGCGAGGCATCGATAGCCGTGATCACCGCCCCTTTTTCGGCCATCATCACTGCCAGCGTCCCGGTCCCGCATCCAATTTCCAAAATCCTTATGCCCTTCCGGACATACGTATCTACGATCCACTGCTGGATTTGCCGGATCCGTCCCAGGGTGAGCAGCCGAATCCCACGGTCATAATCCGCGGGATTCTTCTCCAGCCACTTCATGAACACGGTCGCCATGATCACGCGCTTCTGTCCTTATGACAAGCTAGAGGGCTTTCAAGAATATTCTACTCCCCGCCTCGCGTGAATATCACATTGCCTTCGACAAAATCCTGTTCGACGGTGGTCAGAATCCGTGGCCCTCTGTCCAAGAATTCCGCTTAATATGAGGATAACCTACAAGGCCGACAGATTGTGCCGCTCTGGTTGTGTGGGAGAGCGTTTCGTCGTTCATCCCGATTTCCGGATGAGCCCGTAAGGAAGTCTTTTGAAAATAAGGCGGATCTCCCGGCGATCTAACATCATCCAGACTGTTATTGTTATACGGGTAAGTGGAGGATCAAACCGCGTCGAAAATCGGGGTTCGGGGCAGCCTGCTATGTCTCTGGCTGTACTCCAGGACTTGCCAGCATTGGATGACTGCCAACACTGTCGTTTTTTAATGGAATTCGGCTCAGCCCAACTGGTCAGCAATGGAGGCCGTAATGTAGCGTGCATCTTCTTCGATCCCGCAGATAATGCCCGATTTGCGCTTGTGAAGCCAGGGATATCCAAGGAAATACATGCCACGTTCCGGTGAGACGCCTCGTTCATGGATGGGGTTCCCCCTTTCATCCACGACCGGCAGGTGGATCCAGCCCAGGTCGCCGGTAAAACCGGTTGCCCAGATGATCACACTGTTGCCCGCCCGATCGATATCCAGTTCCCGAAGGGCGGAGACACAATCGCAGTTTGCATCAGGGATATCGGCCAGATCATCTTCAAGCGGGGCGAGTTCACGCCCTGCATCCGACAGGTAGGCATCGATATCGTCCTTGATCTTCTGGGAGAACGTATCGGCATAACGCACGTTCTCGGCAGCATCATCGCCTAGTAATAGTGTTCTTCCTTCGATCCCCTGCAAACGTCCCAGGATCACCGCGCCTCTCCCCGCCAGCCACTGCAGGCTGACCGTATGCCCGTAGCGTCCCAACCCCGATACCTGCGGCTGTGGTGCGTGCGTGATCGCCTTATCCTCCAGGCTTTCATAGGTGATGTCGAAAATGCCGAGGTCCATCATCCACTCCATGACATCACGACCTCGGTAGCGGCGCGGTGTTCGTCCGACCTTGCTCGTGCAGAAATAGACCTCCCGGCCGGCCGCGAGCAGATCTTCGACAACCTGGCATCCCGATTGCGCACTGCCAACCACGACGATCGACCCCGGTGGGAGTGAGGCTGGGTTGTCGTATTCAGCGGTGTGGAGCTGAAGCACATCCTGTGGCATTTGGGAATGGAGCGCAGGAATCTTCGGTATTCGCTGTAATCCATTCGCAAGCACGATCGAGCGGGTTTGAACCGTTTCGGTGACTCCCCCTTCGGTCTTGACGCTCACTTCGAATCGTTCTCCGTTGCCCCTATCGATCGATACAACTGTCATTCCGGTGCGAACTGGAAGGTGGAATTCTTCAACATAGCGATGAAAGTACTCAACCAGCGCTTCCGAACGTTTAAAACCATTCGGTTCAGGACCATCGTAAGGCAGGCCGGGCAGGACGCTCATGTAATTTGGTGTGTTGAGTTTGAAGGATTCCCAGCGTTGCGACAGCCAGGATTCGCCAATCCTGCCGCTCTCGAGGACAACGTGCGAGCGGTGATCCAGCTGGAGAAAATAACTGACCGCCAGGCCAGCCTGCCCGGCTCCTACAACCACCACATCAAACGTCTCCATCGTTCAACCTCCCCCTATTCCGCGATTTTTTAATAATCGGTAGACTAAATTGTACCTTTTTTGTCTAATTATTGCTGGATGGGGGAAACGGAGCAGCTTAGATACTCAGTTGCGGTCCTTTCGAACGTGTTGCCAGGTGCGAAAGGGCATCACGCCCGAGGCGAGTTGGGGACGCGCCTTTCCCTGTCCATTCAAGGCCGGGTTCTGATAGCAGACCCGTCAACGACAGCGGAGCTTATTCGCGATGATAAGTGTCTCAATCCCTGCGTGTCAATACAGCGAAGCGAAGAACTCATTGTGACGTGAAGTCAGGATCCGGCTGGGCTCTGCTGTGCACAGAGCAGCAAAAGCATGCGGACATTCAACCGCAGCAGGAGTTTTGAGGGTGATAACCAATTTCCTTTAGAGGCTACTCCGTCGGGACAGCCTCGATGTACGCCGTCATGCCCCAGCGCACACCCTGCGGGAACGGTTCGTCTGGCTGCACCTCGACCACGTAATTCACCCCTGTGCCGACATCGGCCTTGGATGCGATATAAGTGATTGTCCCCGGCAACACCAGATCTGGCAGTGCATCAAATGTGATATCTACCGCATCACCCAGCACGATGCGGGCAACGTCGATTTCGTTTAGGTCGGTTGTCTCGACGATCAGTTCGCTCAAATCCGCCAGCAGGGCGATCGGCTGACCTGGACCGACGAACTCTCCCGCGCGAACGTAAACCTCGCTCACGATTCCGGCGAATTCTGCTTTCAGCTCCGTATCGGCCAAGGCGCTTTCGGCAGCGCGTACAGCAGCCTGCGCATTCTCCAACCGGGCCTCAGCCAGACCAAGCGCTTCCGCATCGGGGCCGTTCTCAACCTTGGCATACTCACGCTCCGCCGCTGCTAGCTGCGCTTGGGCCTGCGCCAGCTTGGCATCCTGGATCGCCTGGTCGATATCCGTCGGAGATCCGAGGTACCAGTTCAGATTTCGCTGAATCGAATCGCGCTGCTTCTTTGCTGCAACCAGGTTGGAAAGGGCCAGCGCCCTACTGGCCTCGCCACTGGCATGGTCGTACGCCTGCTGAGCCCGGTCCACTTCCTCGTTCGCCAGCACCAGGTTCGCTTCAGCACCATCGATCGTGTCGGAGCTCGCCCGGTATCCCTGCTGCTGCACCCGCCAATTGTATTCAGCATCATCGAGCGCGTCGCGAGCGTTGGCTAACGCCAGCTGGGCTTGTGCCGTCATTACGTCGGCGTTCTCGATCAGCGCATCATACGCCTGCTGGGCACTGATCAATTCGAGCTGAGTCGCCGTGAGCGAGGCCCGAACCTGGTCGACATTTCCCAGCCGTGCCAGCACCTGGCCTTCCGATACTTGATCGCCCCGTTCGATGAGTACCTCACGCACCAATCCACCACCCAGAAAGCTTAGCGAAGCCCAACGGGTCGGCTTAACTACGCCGGTGGCGCTGACAGCAGGCGAGAAATCCACCAGGGGATCTGCAGCCGCGGTTGGAGCCTGGTTCCCCCCTGAACAGCCGGCCAGGAGGAGCACCAGCACGAGGGAACCAAGAAATACTGCAGTGTGGAACGGTTTTCTATGAATCATTTTCAATCTCCTGAAACATGTGCAGCAGCACAGCAGTATGGCTGGACTGCGAATATCCTAGGATAGGTCGAACGCTAATCGAGGTTTCTTCGATACAAGAGCATCGTAATAAGACCGGAGTTTTACTCATACGCCAGCACCTCCTGGATCGTCAGGCGGGCGGCGTTGCGCGCCGGGACGATGCTGGCGACGAAGGACAGGACGATCACCATCCCCAGCCAGATAATGGTACCCAGCGGCGTGAAGACCAGGACCAGCTTTGAGCCCATCATCGCCTCGCCGATGATGCGCAGCAGGAAGGCGCTGATCGGGAAGGACAATCCGATCGCCAGAACCCAGGTGATCAGGCCGATGATCAGCGCTTCCACCACAACCGACTGCATCACCACCCGGTCGACTGCCCCAATTGCCCGCATCACGCCAATCTCGCGCGTGCGCTCCAGGACGTTCATCCCCATCGTCCCGGTTAATCCGATGCTGCCGACAAAGGCAGTCAGCAAAGCCATGATGAGCAGGAAAATGACCAGGATGTTGATTGCTTCGGTCGAATCCTTGCGCATGGATTCTCCGGTAACAATGCGGCTGACATTAAAACCACGGTCCCGCAGGTAGTCATCGATCGCCAGGCTCAACGTTCCCAATGCACGGACCTCGTGGGTATCCGTGACCAGCTTGAAGGATGACGATCGGTTGGGAAGCTTTACGAGGTCGGCGACCTGGTCAAAATCAGCGTAGGCGATTGGATCACCGAGCATGCTCACGAAGCGGAAGACGCCTACGACCTGCCAGGCTTTTTCACGGTTTCCGGGGATCTTAATCTTCAGGTAGTCGCCGGGCTGCAGATCCGGGTACCACTCATAAATCGAATCGGATACAACGAGAGCGTCTCGTTCGCCAGGATGGATCCAGCGGCCGGCAACTAAATCCGGATTGAGCAGGAATGTGTTCGAGGGAGGGGCGATGAGTGAGATATTGACAACCACCTCGTCGTTCTCGTCCCAGATTTCTCCACCCGCTCCCCCCCAGGCCTCTATGCCAGACACGCCTGGCAGTGGTTCCAGTACCTGCTCAACACGGCCGATTGTGTAGGGCTGGCTGAAATTTACCGTGATATCCCCCATGAAATACTGCATCAGCTGGTCCATAAAATTGTCGAGCGAGGCGCGTACATTAAATACACCGATGAAGACGCTTCCGGCAATGGTCAGGGTGAAGATCGTCAGCAGCAGTCTGCCCTTCTTGCGGAAGGTGTTGCGGATCGAGAGCAGGATCGGGCGTGAGGTCCAGCGCATGCGTGAGACGATGCGGTTGAGAAAATCAAGCTCGGTCGGCTGATTTCCGGAGCGATCCTCGCTGATCGCCCGCCGCACGTTAATACGGGATCCTTTATTGACCGGGAAGAAGCCTGCTCCAAGCGGGAGCAGGAATGCGATCAGCGCCTGAGCGGCGATAGCGAGCGGGACAATACGAAATCCCTGCAGCTTGGCGCCGAGCATGTTCGAAATGAAGCTGGCGAACCAGTAGCCGGCGATCGCACCCAGCGGCACCGTGATCACCAACGCGATCACCCCGTAAGCCAGGATCAAGACCAGGTACATTCCCATGATCTGCCGGCTGCGCCCGCCGACGAGCTTCATCACGCCGATCTGACGCAGGTGCTGGGTGAGCAAGGCATTCAGGGTGTTGATGATCAGCGAGCTGCTGAGCACGGTGATCAATCCGCCCAGTACCCCCAGCACGCCGAGCACGGCCAGGATGGTGGAAGCCATCTGGTTCTCGGTCGAGAGGTTGGTTTCGGTCCGGTAGTGGCCAATCCCATTTCGATCCAGGCGCTCTTCGATCGTTGTCGCGACCTGGTGAATGAAGTTCTTGTCCCCGCCATCTCCCGTAACGGTCACGACGAGGTGATTAAAGGATTTGGGTACCCCGAACTGCCTCAGCGTATCGAAGGTCACATAGGCGTTCGCGCCGGACTGCGGATCGACGCCGCCGCCAGTCGCCAGGTCGGTGACGACGCCGACGACCGTCAGTTCATGCCGCGTCGCGTCCGGCAGCTCGATCTCGACCTGATCGCCTACCTGAAAGCCGGTGTCGTTCAGGAAATCGGTGCTGATGACCAACTCCCCTTCCCCGGGGATCAGCGCGCCCTCGACGGGCATCAGCAGATTGATCTCGCTCGAGCCGTAATTGGCCTTGGCGATCAAGTTGACGTCCTGCCATGTGCCATCGATCGTCCGCGCCCGGATTCGCCGCACCAGCTGGCCCTCCGCCCCATCAACCCCTGGGGTGCGGTCGATGACCCGCACCAGATTCTCCTGGAAGGGGTCGGTCCAGATTTCGACGTTGACCGGGTTGACGGCGGCGTAACTGATGTTGATGTCTTCAGACAGGATGGTGTAGGTGGCGATGACCATGCCGATGGCGAAGACTCCGACCGCGATCGAGGCGATCACCAGCAGCGTGCGCAGCTTGCTGTCCCGCAGATCGGACAGCACCTTGCGCCAGCGGGGTTTTAAGCCGCGTGCTTGAAGCTCCCCGTTCAGCACGCGCTGCTCACCTTGCGGCGGTTCTCGCTGAACCTGGCTTCCGCCACGCCATTGATCCGGTTGCGTGTTAGCGGTGATCCATCAATAAGTTCGAAGAACGAACCGCGCGGGAGCATGGCCAGCGTAGCACCAGCGGCCGAAGCCCGTATGCCAGCAATCGAGGCCCCACCCCGTGTAAGCTCAACTTCGCCGAAAAATTGCCCGGGGCCAAGCGAAGCCAGACTCATCTCCCCGCAGCGGGTGTTCTGAACGACGACTTCCACTTCACCTTCCACAACCATACAGAAATGCTCCACGGCTTTCCCCTGGTGCATGATCATCTCGCCCGGTGCAAAGCTGCGCTTTTCGGCTGCGTGAGTGGCAGCCAGCATCTGGGGATGGGAAAGCTGGGGCAGAGCCCGGGCGATGGTCGAGTCGATGATCTCGCCATCGGAGAGGATCACGGTTTGATCGGTCCGTTTCGTAATCGCCGGATCATGGGTGACGATCAGGATGGTCTTTCCTTCCGCTGCCAGTTCCTCAAACAAGTCCAGAATGACGCCGGCCGAGCGTGAGTCCAGATTTCCCGTTGGCTCGTCAGCCAGGATGATGGAAGGGTCGTTCGCCAGAGCACGCGCGATGGCCGCGCTCTGCTGCTGGCCGCTTGAGACCGAGCCGGGTAGACTGTGGGCATGCTCCTCCAGCCCGACCCGCTCCAGGAGCTGCATGGCACGGTCCATTCGTTCACCAAAGGGAAAAATACCGCAGTAGTCCATCGGAAGCATCGTATTTTCGAGCAGGGTCAGCGTCGGGAGCAGCTGGAAGAACTGGAAGACAACTCCCATGTTTCGTCCGCGCCACAGGGCCCGCTGGCTTTCGGTCATGTCGTAGATGTGTTCATTCCCGACGATGACCTCACCCCCCGTGGGGTGGTCGATACCGGTGATCATGTTGATCAGCGTGGACTTACCGCTGCCGGATTTACCAACGATGGCGATGAATTGGCCATAGCGCAGCTGCAAGCTGACCCGCTTCAAGGCGACGAATTTACCGGCCGGGCTCTCATATACCTTGTCGACGTTGCGCATCAGGATCGCTGGGTAATCCCCCCGCCCGTTTGACGGCCTCCCGTTGGTCGGAACCACCACGGAATCCAAGGTGTGATCCTGGCCACCGCTGATTCCTCCATCCAACACCAACCCCGGCTTGGAATGCGGCTCGACTTTGGCTACGGCTCGAGTGCCGCCGTTGCTATCTGGGCTGCCAAGCGCTCCATCGATAATGTGCAGGCGGCGTGAGAAGCGGGTGGCCATGCTCTCGTCGTGCGTGACCATGACGATTGTCTTGCCCTGCGCGACCAGGCCTTCGAAGATCTGCATGATCGTCTCGGCCGTCACCGTATCCAGGTTGCCGGTCGGCTCGTCGGCGATGATCAAGAGCGGATCGTTGACCAGCGCCCGGGCGATCGCCACCCGCTGTTTCTGCCCGCCGGAAATATGAGCCGGGATCTTGTAGGCGTGATCGGCGATCCCGACCTGGTCCAGCAGCGCCAGCGCTTTCTCCTTGCTCAGGACCGCGTGATAGGTGCCGAGGAAATCGGGAGGAAGCATCACGTTCTCAAGTAGATTAAGGGAGGGCATCAGTTCGAAAGACTGGTAAACGATGCCGACGTTCTTCCCGCGCCAGGTCGCCCGTTCGTCCTCGTCGAGGGCGTGGATGGAGAGCGCCTCTTCGTTTCCGTTGCCGTTGGAATGGCCGTAATACATAACCTGGCCAGAAGACAGCCTGCTCACGCCCGAGATCATGTTCAGCAAGGTTGTTTTCCCGGCACCGGATTTCCCGGTGATGCCGAGGAATTCGCCTTGTTCGATCTCCAGGTTGATATCGCGCAGCGCGATGAACAGCCCCTCGCCGGTGGCGTAGGCTTTCTGCACATCTACCATCTGAATGATCACGTCTCTATGCTCTGCCATCAAGTACACAAAATCCGGCCGCCCGTCAGGAGGGCTGCTCCGCCTGCCTCTCGGCCAGCGATTCTAGGTAGGAGATCATCGTCGACATGAGCCGGATCAGGGTCCGGCTGTCCTTCTCGCCCAGGTGGTCCACCACCCCGACCAGGCTCTCGTGCGCCTCCTGAATCAAGATCTCGGCCAGGTCCCTGCCCTTGGATGTCAGTCCGATTAAAACCACACGCCGGTCGGTTGGATCAGACAGCCGCTCGATGTAACCCGCTTCTTCCAGCGGATTGATAAGATGGGTCACACCCGCCGGCGTGATCTGCAGCTGACTGCTCAGATCAGAAGCCGAGACGCCCGTTACGCCTTCATCAAGCATCATCTCCAGGATAACCAGGAACTCAAATTCGCTGCGTTTCAGGCCCTGGAAATCCTTCTTCTCCCACTTCAAGCGTGAAAACTGCTTTAGAAGCTGGAACAACTCCTGGGTGATTTCCATCGCCGCTGAGTCGAGCATGATTCAACCGCCTTTAATTAAGTGGATAAATAATTTATCAACTAAAGCATTGTAGCCGGTCGGGGGTTGAATTTCTAGAGCAGTCTTGGAGTTGAAAGGTGATCGTAAGGGAAGGGCTGGAAACTAGCCGAAATCTGGTCAGGTGCGGACTGCAGGAACAGGGGCGGCCAGGACTCGAACTGGCGCGCGGAGAGATATTTTGTGCATAATTGACCACATGCCGGTGACCGTGAGCATGACTCAGGACCCCGTACCCAACCCTGTATGTATTCCCGCGCATTTGTGCTGTCACAAATTCGAGAACACACCCGTTAAAGTCATGAAACGGCGATAGGCTTTGAGCCCGTGCCGCCTTGCACGGGATATTCGATCATATTGGTTCCGGGCTGGTATCAAATCCAACTACATCAGTAACCTGCCACCTCATCGATTCGAACAAGGAGGAGACCATGTCTCGCCCACCGCTGCCCCTGTCTCTCGCGCTTATCCCCTTCAGGGTTCTGGTAGTTGCCACGCTGCTCCTGGCGACCTTCAGCTTCCCGGCTCCCGCCGAGGCTTCCACCTTCGTCGTCAACACACGCGATGGCGATGACGATGGAGAGTGCAATGCGAGCCACTGCTCGCTGCGTGAAGCAATCAACGCCGCCAACGATCACGATGGACCGGATACCATCTGGTTCAGCTTCGAAGACGGCAGCCCTCCGTTCATGATCAACCCGACAAGCCCCCTGCCCGCCCTCACCGATGACGGCACAACCATCGACGGGACCACGATGTACGAATATGAGGGCAGCCCATCTGTACTGCTCCTCGGCGGCGGGGATGCCGAGTCCGGGCTCGTCGTTCTCTCAAACGGCAACACGATTCGCGGCCTGATGATGGCAAGTTTCTCGGCCGATCACGGCGGTGCTGCAATTCATATTTCCGGCCAGGACAACCTGGTCGAGGGCAATGTGCTCATCTCGAACGATAACGGGATCTACCTGGCAGGTTCGAATAACGAGGTGCGGGCCAACTTCATCGGCTTGCGGGGCAGCGGCTACGCAGCGCCCAACTTCGAAACCGGCATCTTCATCTCCGGTTCAGGAAACCTGATTGAAGAGAACACGATCGCCTTCAACGGCGGGCCGGGGATCCAGCTTGAAGACCGCTTCGCGGTGAACCACAACACCTTCTCGCGCAACAGCTTTCATGAGAACGAGGGGCTGGCGATTGACATCGCACATAACAACGAAGATATCGATGCCCCGATGATCAGCTCGGTCAGCGCTGGCGAGATCAGCGGGGAGGCTTGCCGGGGCTGCACAGTCGAAATCTACCGGGCCGATCCCGATCCAACCGATTACGGCGAGGGCGTGGAGTATCTTGCGCAGGGGACGGCCGACGCTGCACGGCGGTTCACGGTTCCCCTCGGCCGCGATCTCGATACCTGCGATGAAATCACAGCCACCGCGACCGATTTGCTGGGCAACACATCCGAATTCTCGCTCAACTGGAGTTCGCCGCTCTGCATGACAGCTTCGGTGACCTTCTTCGGCGAGCCATACCTTACCGTCAACACCGAGGATGACCTGGACGACGGCACCTGCGACGAGGCGCACTGCTCGCTGCGGGAGGCGATTAACGAGGCTAACAGCCGGGCGGGCTCCGATACGATTCGCTTCGACATCCCGGATGCCACCCCTCACCATATCGAATTGGAGCGGCTGCTGCCGCAGGTCACCGATGACCACACGACGATCGACGGCACGACCGAGCCCGACTACGCCGGCCGGCCAATCGTAACGCTCAGCGGCATCAACGGCGTCTCAACCGGCCTGCGGATCGAATCGAGCCGCAA
>DAOUEL010000048.1:0-7062 GCA_034430595.1 Anaerolineales bacterium
TAGATGTTTCCGGTGAGACCGGCTGAGCTCTGAAACGCTGGCGGTTAATTGAGGGTATAAGAGAACCTCCATAAGGGAGGTGAACTTCATTTAGCGGAGATGGTCCTTGACAGGGGCAGTGCTTTCATAGATGTTAGGCGCAATCATGCGTCACCACGTTTCTTCCTATTCTTCATAACTGCCTTCACGAACCGCCCAAAATCCCTGTCCTTCTGACGTTTCTCGACGTAGGACATCTGATGATATTCGGATTCCTTCATCAGCTTCAAAAAGTTTTGATAGCGTCCATCGTCTAGCTCACCGCTTTCGATCGCTTGCTGGATTGAGCAGCCAGTTTCTGCGGTGTGAGTACAATTCCTGAAATGACAACTCCTTGACAACTCGAGAATATCGGAGAAGCTATCTTCCAATCCCGTGTTGGTCTCGATGATACCCAGCTCCCGCATCCCAGGATTGTCGATCACCATTGCACCGTTATCGAGGACGATCAATTGCCGCCGCGCTGTAGCATGTCTCCCTTTTCCGTCCTTCTGGCGGATTTCTTTTGTCTCGAATATGGGCCTTCCGATTAGAAAGTTAACGAGGGTGGTCTTACCGACCCCTGATGATCCAATCAGGCAGTACGTTTTTCCATTCTCTAACATCTGCTGGACTTGATCCTGCCCACGTCCAGTAATGTTGCTTAAGGCATGTACCTCATCTCCTATGCCAGCTTGCTCGATTTCCAATATCCTCAGTTCGAGATCTTGAGGGCTGATCAAATCGGTCTTGCTCAGGAGAATCACAGGCTTGATTCGACCTTCGTTAACCATTGCCAGATACCGCTCCAGTCGTCGCAGATTGAAATCAAATTCACAGGATTGGACGATATAGGCAACATCGATATTGGATGCGATCAGCTGGTACTCGACTTTTTTGCCTGCAGACTTCCGTTGCAAAACAGACTTCCTGGGAAATCGTGCATGAATAATGGCGAGAGTGTTCTCATTGTGGTACTGCACGGATACCCAATCACCCACGCAAGGCAAATCGACACTTGATTCGGCGGAATATAGGAGCTTGCCCGTCGCTTCGGCCGGTACTTCTCTATGTTCATTCCGTACAAGGTACCTAGCTCGGTCGACAGCCGTCACTCGAGCGGGGCAGTGATTGAGCTCCTGTGTGGATTCCTGTTTGTCCCGGAACCAATCGTCGAATCCGAGGTCGCTCAACTCCAGATTCTGCATTCTTATCTCCGCGTTAGCATGATTGAAGTTTGATTGCGCCTAACAGCCTCAAGCTGAGGCGCCTGGGCACGTCCATCCACCAGGACTTCCAGGCCCCACCACCCGCTCCATCTCTAGCAAATCGCGCACACATCCCCGGTCGCCTCCTGCGAGAGTCTGTGTAAAAAGTCGATAAAAAGATTAATGGTGGGTCTAAAACTCATGAATGAGCCCATTTTCCGTGTTCGAACCCGTAAATCAGCCATTTCTTGATTCTTTTCAAGGGTTCAATCCCGTCGCCTCTTGAAAATTCGGACTTTTTACACAGTCTGGCGAGACGTTATGCTGCTTCATTAAGTATCCGACAGTTTTTCCCCGAACGTGCCTTCAATAATTCCTGGCAAGATCGAATACACAGATTGACCGATCTCGTGATCGAATTCGGCCATGATCTGAAATCGCGCCTCCCAACCCGGTAATGTGGTTTCGTTAATTCCAAGACGCAACGCCACATCGACCATGCGCTTATCCATCAGACAGAACCCTGAAGGAGGTGCGATCGCATCACACAGTTGGATCAATCGATCATACTTATTAAATTCTACGGAAGATATGAACTCTTCGAGAAAATGAAGGTCTTCAGGATTACAATCTCGCTCGCCAATGAACGCTTCGAGATTGGCGATCGGGAAGCTGTGTGTGAGAGAAACTCGAGCTGCATCCTCATATCCAAGATCATAAAGGAATCTATAGCCATCTATCAGATGCCTGATATGTGTTCTTCCCTCGCGGCGACCGATATCATGCAGAAGACCAAGAATGTAAGACGCCTCGGGATCAAGATCAGGTATGTGTTCAGAGATTAGCTTCGCCGCTAAGGCAACATTCTTCGAGTGCTGAACCCACGGCCCCGGATTCGCAATCTCTGCCTCAGCCAGAAACCCTTCGGCTTCTTCAAGCGATGGGATCTTCATATTTTTCCTACCCCATTTTGAGCCCTGTCAAACGAAGGATGCGGAAGCGGCATAACAGCCTCGAGCTGAGCGGCCCTGCAACGCTACCCCACCTTATTTCGCGCCTCGCGCGGGGTCCGCTCCAGCAAGACGTTATCCCGCCCTAAAATCCTCAATATTCTTATTGCCGGTCTCTTCCTTTGTCAGCCTACTAAGGCATCTGAAGCTCTGAGCAATCGAAATGATCATACCAAAGACCAAGACGGCGCCGACGATAGAGCCATAGGCATCCACATTCACACCGGGCGTGAAGTAAATGGCAATCGAAACTATGATCTGTACAATGCCGAGCCATAAAGTACGCAAAGCTGCATAAGCATTCACCAGGTACCATATTTCGGGATCGTTCAAGGTTGCAGGAATACGGAAGCCATACCATTGATTCGGCGGTATACGCTGTAGGATCAATGGGATACTCAAACCTACCAATAAAGAACCTGTGGCAAGGAAGACAATTAATAGAATTATCATCGCGATTTCCAGCGTCTATGTGTCAGCGTAGTATGGCGGGATAACAGCCTCGAGCTGAGCTGCCGGGGTTCGCTAACTGGCTTGGAATTCTCGTATCCGGCACTTGCCCCATCGATTGCCAATCGCGCCGCATCCCCGGTCAGCTCCTGCGAGACGTTAGGTGGCGTCGAGGTACAGTATCAGGACATAGTTCACAGTTTATTATCAGGACATAGGTAACAGTTTTGAGGCGTGATCCACCTGCCTCCGGCTCAACCCCACTTTAGACACAATATCGTGGATTTTATTCGATCGCAACTCATATCGGCCGATTTGGTAGAAACAGAAATACAGGTCGTATATCCCATCATCCACCTCCTCCAGCCCCACATAGTCCTCCTGCAGCGTGTTGCTCACAAAGAACTGGTGATTGAAGGCGCGGATTGTCCCACCCCGGCTCACCCGCCGCACCAGGTAATGGGCCGGGTAGTCGTAGCGATCGATCTGCCTGGGCATCGTTCGGCTTGAAGATTGATAGATCTCCGCAGGCCGCTTCATGCCGATGGCTTCGTGTGGGCGCACTTCGTTAAATTCTTCTCGGAATTCATCAAACTTATGCTGCAGTGCTCACAGGCTGGTGCCAGGAGGGATCGTGGCTTCCTGCTTTAGCGTCCGGTGCATGCGCTCGTGAACCCCGTTTTGCTGCGGCTTCCCCGGCTCGATCAGCTCCGGGTAGATCCCCAGCTTGATGAACCACACTGACAGCTGCGAAAGCCGCGCCAGCGCGTTCGAAGCAAAGGGCACTCCATTATCCGTCCGGATGCGGTTCGGCAGCCCATAGATCTCAAATAGCTGTGTGAAATGCCGGAAACTCTTCTCCAGCGAGATCGCCGGATGCGCGTCTACACCCAGCACGTAGCGGGACGCCAGATCGCTCACCGTGAGCGGGAAGCAGTAGTCCCCATTCTTCAGCCGGAACTGCCCCTTGTAATCAGCCGCCCAGATGTCGTTCGGCCCCTCCGGGATGCTTTTTGGGCAGCCGGGGTGCGCCCGTCGGTACCGGCGCCTGGGCCGCACCAGCCCCTCCCTCGCCAGGATCCGGGACCCGGTCGGTATCGATGGAAGCTGTCGCCCAGGATCCCCCAGTTGCATGATGTCGAGCAGTTTCTTCGGCCCCCATGCCGGATGCGCTTTGCGAAGCTTCACAAGCACCTGCACGATCGCCGCATCCGTCTGCCACGGACAGCTCTGCGGCCGGCGTGAGTGCTCATGAAGCCCGCTCTGGCCATTCCGTTTGAACCGATTGATCCACTTATGGGTTGTTCTTCTGGAGATCCCGAACCTCTCAGCCAGTTCGGTGATGGAGTAGTAGCTCAGCAGATAATCTTCGATGAAACGCTGTCTTTGCTCGCTCACGGTAACACCTTTCCAGGCCATGGGTTCACCTCCTGCTGGAGAAAGTGTTACCCATGTCTTGATAATATGTGTTACCTATGTTGTGAGAATATTCTGTTACCTATGTCCCGATCTGGTTCACGATTAAATGGTGTCCAGAATTTCTACCCGAAACTTGCATCCATGAAATGACCGCTCCAGTCGTAAAGGCATATGTGAGTACGACGAGACTTATGGAGATTATGCCGGAATAATAGATCAAACCTGTCGCTATAACTAGACTAGTCCCTAGCCCCAGCCCAAGCGCGCTGCTCAATAGCCAAACTGAAGACTTAGCAAAGTGAACACGCAATAACAACCATTGAACCAACCCGATAAGAAAACCGATGGCGAAATAGCCTACCGACAATGCAAGAACCGACTCATCATCACCTAGGAATCCCCAAATTTCGCTAAGTGCCGGGCTATTTAGAACCAATAAACCTGAGGGCAAAGCAATAGAAATAGTGAGGATCCAGAGTGACGAGATCGGAGCAACTTGTCGCAAAACTACCCATTGAGCAAAACCAATCGGTAAACCGATAATTAGAGATGATACCAACATTCCAGGAATGAAATCTACGAATGGCGCGATAAAACGTAGTGCACCGACGACTGCAACGCCAAGCAGGTTCGCCATAAACCAACTAAGGACAACTACTCTTGCATCATTGAATTTTCGTGTCACTGGATATCCCTCATTCAAGCAACTATGTTGAGGTGGGGTCTGAAAGTCTTCAACGCCACCTAACGCCCTCGGGCTGATCGGCCGGGGTCACGCCCTACCCCGCCTCCGCACCACCCTGAGCATACAACAATCAAGCCAAGCTCGCCCAGCATCCCCGGTCCGATCCAGCGAGATGTTAGGCGGAATCAATCCCACCAGATCCCAATTGCCTGCATATCAGCAGGAACGTCATAGGGTTCAAGGCTGCCGTCCGTAGGGAAGCCAACCAAGACTTCATCAGGGCGAAATCGGTTGCCCAGCCAGGACCTAACTTCACTCGGGCTTGCGCTCGTTATGATCCAGATCGTGTCGGTGGATGGCCAGTCTGTGGGCTCAACCTGGTCGTTTACCTGAACCTTTACATCAGCGACATCGGCCCTGGACCGTATCTTCAGGAACAGATCATAGAATTCACTTGGGGCAGGCTGGTCTGGATAGAAGTTGTATCCGATGGAGCCATAGTCTTCATTTCCCTGGAAAAACTCTTCAAGTGTCACAAGCGGGCGGGGAGTTGTCGGATCATTGATATCCCCGTGTATGTTGATACGGCTCACTAGTCGCAGCCTACTCTGTTCATCGGTCTTCTTCGGGCTACCGCCTGCGCACGCGACAAGAAGTGGAAGGAACAGAGCGAGCGATAACAGTTACATGCCGTCTCCCGTGTCAAGCGACGATTCCGCCTAACAGACTCGAGCTGAGGCGCCGGGGCATTCACCCAGGCTACGAATTCCCGATCCGCACTCCCGCTCCATCGCCTGCAAATCGCGCTGCATCCCCGGTCGCCTCCTGCGAGACGTTAGCCTGACCCGAAAAGAATAAAATACAAGCCGTTATCGCTTGCCCATAGATTTGCAATACCCAAGACAAAGGCCAGAATAATCATCGCAATCATTCGAACAGGGATCGGCTTTGGCAATACCCATGGATCATCAGAATTTGATACATAATAACCCGCGATAACAAGCAACATAGGACCTAACATTGCGAGTTCTGGGTAGTATCGTCCACTTGAAAGGACCATACGCGCATTCATCCATGAAAGCCCAACACCGAATATCAGGGTAATAGCAACAACCACAATTCGTCTTGACCGGGTTGCATCCTCACTGATCTTGGTTGGGTCTTCATCTGCAATCGATAAGCCCGTTTCGACATTGTTGCCGTCAATATAGAGCTCTGGTTTGAAATCAAAACCAGTCGAACGCGTTGCGATAATGCATTCATGGCTACCGATATCGAATCGGTGTTTTGTTCCAGGATCCCACTGAATTCTTCTTTGATCCTTTGGAAGCTCGATTGAATTTCCGTCAACTAAGATCTTCCTCCAGTTTGATAATGGGCTATGCGTAAACTCAACCCTATGTACTTGATTGTCGAGAGTAATATCCCAAGTCTTGTTAGACATACGTGTTAATCCTCGAAATTAGCCTTGTGAATCGATAGTTGCTGAGTCAGGCTAACAGCCTCGAGCTGAGGCGCCGGGGCCACCCCATAGGCCAGGAATTCCCGCATCGAAAATCCGCTCCATTGCTGGCAAATCGCGCCGCATCCCCGGTCGCCTCCTGCGAGACGTTAGCCTGCATCCCAATCTGTTGTATCAAGCATCATTGGAATGGCTCGAATGCCATTATGGATTTCTTCGTCTGCTGTTTGAACAAAACCCATCCTACGATAGGCTCCGACTGCATTTGGGGATGAATTCACTGTGACCTTCTCAGAATGGTGACCCTCGATTTCACCCCGACCCAGGGCCTTTGATACTAACTTTCTCGCAATACCTTTATGTTGGTGCCCGCCATCGACAAAGAGCAGAAATATGTGATTCCAATCTCTCATTCCTATCACTCCCACGACTTCGTCATGAATTTCAGCCACCAAAATAAATGAATTATCCTCAAGCCTTTTTTCTAGATTTGCAGGATCGATAAAAGACTTGAATTGAGAAATCCCCTCTTCGGAAAATAGTGGCGCCACGAATTCGTCAAAGACCGTATCTACGAGTCTATGAGCCTTGGGCATCTCGCCTTTCTCTAAATCACGAATTCTTATCATTTCATCCATAGCTATATACCGGAAGCGGGTAAGGATGCAGCGCTAACAACCTCGAGCTGAGGCGCCGGGGGACGTCCCTTGGCCACGAATTCCCGCCCCGCACTCCCGCTCCTCTTTGCCTGCAAATCGCGCCGCATCCCCGGTCGCCTCCTGCGAGACGTTAGCCGGCGTTTTAGTACCT
>DAOUEL010000049.1:0-9318 GCA_034430595.1 Anaerolineales bacterium
AGGCATTCTCCCAGCACAATGGCAGCGAGGTCGATACCCAGGGTGACGCCTTCTTCTATGCTTTCCCGCGCGCAACGGATGCTGTCCTGGCTGCAGTCGCAGCGCAGGAGGCGATATCCCAGCGGGAGTGGCCCGCTAATGTTGAATTGCGGGTCCGCATGGGTCTTCATACGGGGGAATCGCTGGAAGTCGGTCCGGAAGGTTATGTGGGTATGGACGTGCACCGGGCGGCTCGCATCGCCCACGCAGGTCACGGCGGCCAGATCCTGCTTTCTGCCAGCACAACTGCTATCATTGAGCATGATCTGCCAGGTGAACTTCATCTAAAGGACCTGGGTGAACACCGCCTGAAGGACCTTCAGCACCCTCTCCACCTGTTCCAGCTACGGAGCAAGGAACTGCCCTCCGAATTTCCTCCGCTACGTTCCCTCAATGTTCTTCCGAACAACCTGCCGCATCAACTCTCAACCTTCATCGGCCGCCAGGCGGAGATCCAGCAGGTGCTGGACCTGCTGGGCGAAGCGCGCTTGGTGACCCTGGTGGGTCCGGGGGGAGCGGGTAAGACGCGTCTCTCGCTTCAGGTCGCAGCAGAACTCGTGGATCAGTTCAGCCACGGCGTGTGGTTTGTTGAACTCTCGGCGCTCGATTCGCCTGATTTCCTGGTATCAGCCCTGATTAGTGCGCTCCCATTTCAAGTCGATGTTTACTCGAGTGATTTAGAGCCTGAGGATCAACTCCTGGATTACTTGAAGAACCGTACCTGCCTGCTGCTGATGGATAACTTCGAGCATCTTGTTGCAGGGGGGAAGTTCTTGGTGAAGCTTCTAGAACATGCCCCAGAGTTGCGCATCCTTGTTACTTCCAGGGAACGTCTGAACCTGAGGGAGGAATGGGTATTCGAACTGGCAGGCATGAGCTTCCCCAGCAACGAGCATCAAGGTGCTGAAGCCTACAGCGCTGTCCAGCTTTTTAGTGAGCGAGCCCGCCAGATCGATCCAGCCTTCGAATTCTCAGGTGATAACCGGAATGCCGTTTTTCGGATTTGCCGGCGGGTTGAAGGAATGCCTCTGGCGATCGAACTGGCCACGGCCTGGTTGAAGACCCTTAGCCCAGATGAAATTGCGCAGGAAATCGAGCGCAACATGGACATCTTGACGACCTCGATGCGCAATCAGCCCGATAAACACCGTAGCCTACGGGCAGTCTTCGACCATTCGTGGGAGCTGTTGACGGATGAAGAGCGCACCGGTTTCGAACGGATGTCGATCTTCCGCGGTGGATTTACCCGGGAGGCAGGCGAGCAAATAACAGGAGCCAGCCTTCAATTGCTCTCGAATCTGCTTGACAAATCACTCTTGCGCCGGACAGGTCAGGACCGCTACGCATTTCACGAGCTCCTACGTCAATATGCACTGGAGAATCTAGCACACGACCCTGAGGGCATGAATCAGGCTCTTGAGAGACACTGCAACTACTATACTGACTTCCTCCGAGATCGACGGCCGCTTCTCGATCGATCGGGGATGCTGGAAGTGCGGGACGAAATCATAGTGGAATTGAACAACATCCGTGTCGCTACATCCTTTGCACTTAAGCATTGGGATCAGGAGAGGGTGCGAGCCCTGCTCGGGGATCTGGCCGCTTTCTACAATACCCATGGTTACCACGATGGTTTGCAGGCGTTCGAGGCAATCATCGAGCAGCTTGAGATACAGAAGTCAGCTGACCTGGAAGATAGCCAGACATCCACGGAATTACTGGCAGCAAGGGTCTATCAAAGTGTTCTCATGAGCGCATTGGGTACATCCGGTGGAGAGGAACTGGCAAGCGCGTGTTTGCCGGAACTGCGAGTCCGGGAGCTTGCTCCGGAAGTAGGTATTTGCCTGCAGGCATTGGGTACTTATGCAGGCCTGCGGAGTTCCTACGACGAAGCCATAATACTTTTATCCGAAGCTGCGGAGCTGGCGAAACAAGCTTCGGATATTTTTTCGATCGCAGCCTGCCTGGCATGGCTAGGCTGGGCATATTACGAACGCGGTGAATACGACAAAGCTGGCGAGATTTTCACCGAAGGGTATCAAATCTGTGTTGACTCAGGACAGCGTTTGGGCGAGGCCTTCCTCTTGAGCAAGCTCGGAACCTGGGCCGACGCACGCCACGACTACCGGGAGGCGCTCGGCTACCATGGCAAAGCCCAAGAGATATTTATCGAGTTCCATGATCTCGCCGGTCAGGGCTATGTGCTAACCCGGATGAGCTTGAGCGCATGGGGCCTCGGGGATTATGAGGGAGCGGTCCGCTACGGGGAGGCTGCGCTGGAGCAGTTCGAGACGATTGGGCATCGCTGGGGGATTGCTACATCACTCTGCAGAATCGGGTTTGCGGTGATTGGGCTGGAGGATCTCGAGCGGGCAGAAGTGTACTTCACCCGCGGGTTGGAGCGATCGGTGGAATATCGGTTTCCTTCCACGACGATCTATGCCTTGATCGGACTTGCAGGAGTTTGGTGGCGGAAAGGTGAACACGAGCGCGCTCTTGAAATCCTGTTCTATGCTATGAAACAGCCGACCACCCCGGGCTTGTACAAGGACATCGCCCGGGCTGAATTCGAGGCCGCGATCAAGGGATTCGATGAGGACTCGGTACGAAGGGTTGAGGAGAGTGCTGTCAACCTCGACCTGGATAAGATCGTCAGGGGTGTCCTGCGTGCTCAGGTGGCCTCGAGCCAGCAGGGACTTGAAGTCTCAGGTGAGACGGATATACAATGAAATGGCTTACGGGGTTAAATTATCCTGTTATTTCCTTTTCAGATTCTAATCGCAGCAGGAATTATTGAAGGAGGGACAGTCTGCCCCAGGATATCGGGTCTGGGGGATCCTGATGTCACCCACTCCCACAGCGAAAGTCCTGCCGCACGGCACCGTCACCTTTCTTTTCACTGACATCGAAGGCTCGACCGAATTACTTCGGACACTCGGCGAAAGCTACGCTGAGCTGCTTGCCGATCAGCGAAACATTCTTCGGGAAATCTTTACGCGCCGGAACGGTCAAGAAGTGGACACGCAGGGAGATTCCTTCTTCTATGCCTTCATGAGCGCTCGCGAGGCTGTTGCCGCCGCTGCCGAAGCCCAACGTGCGCTGTCCGCCCATGCATGGCCTGGCGAGGTCGACGTTCGCCTCCGCATGGGCCTCCATACCGGCGAGCCCCTCGAAGTGACGCCAGAGGGCTATGTGGGTATGGATGTGCACCGCGCTGCCCGAATTGCGCATGCTGGACATGGCGGTCAAATACTGCTCTCCGAGACCACGACCCCGCTCGTTGCAGATGATCTCCCATCAGGCAGCATCCTGCTCGATCTCGGCCGGCATCGTTTGAAGGATATGCGCCGGCCCGAGCATATCTCACAGCTAGCCCTCGATGGGCTCGGGGATAGCTTCCCACCACTAAAATCCCTGGAGGTCCTTCCACCACTTATCGCCTATGACTATGGACCATTACATCTCCCGCCTTATCTCGAGCAAAGCCGGTTGCCATCTGCTCCAGTCTTCGTAGGAAGAACCGCAGAGCTGGAAAGACTGGATCGCTATTTCGAGTCCGCCCTGGCAGGGAACGGCAGGATGGCTTTCGTCGTCGGGGGGCCGGGGCGTGGGAAAACGGCTTTATTGAAGGCTTTCTGCCGTGAGGTTGGCGCGCAGCACCCGGAGACGCTCATTGGTTGGGGTGAGTGTACTGCCTACACGGGCCACGGGGATCCCTACCTCCCCTTCCGCTATTTGTTCCGTACGCTCACCGGTGATCTCGAGAGCTTGCTAGCTTCCGGGAAGATCTCACCGGAATCTGCGCTCCAGATCTGGGAGAGCCTGCCTGAGACCGCCCGCAGAGTAACCGAGACGGGCTCGGAACTGATGGGCTTTCTGCTGTCTGGCCGGGATCTCCTGGCCCGAGTGCGATCTGCCACGAAGCAAGGTGCGCCATGGATCGAACGCCTGTCTGCCCTGGGTGAGAAAGGGGATGATGCGGAGCCAGCAATCGAAGCTAGGCTCCTCATGGAACAGGTTGAGGATGTCCTGACGGATTTGGCCATGGAGCACCCGCTTGTACTCGTCCTGGATGATATACAGTGGGCAGACAGCGCATCCGTCGATTTGCTCTTTCACCTCTCCCGGCGACTTGCCGGCCGCAGAATTCTTCTTCTCCTCGCCTACCGTCCAGAAGAGGTAACGATAGGTCGCAGCGAAGGCTTCATCCATCCCCTGCGACCCGCGCTGACTGAATTTAAACGCCTGTACGGCGAGGCATGGGTCGATCTGAGTCAGACCGATGAAGCCGAAAACCGCATGTTTGTTGAGGACTACCTTGACAGTGAGCCGAACGAACTCACGACTACGTTCAGGAACACGCTCTATAGGCGGACGGGCGGGCATGCCCTATTTACAGTCGAGCTGCTGCGGAGCATGCAGGAACGTGGCGACCTGGTCCGGGATGAGCATGCAAAGTGGAGAGAGACGGAGGCTCTGGACTGGGAGCGGCTGCCGGCACGGGTGGAAGGCGTGATCGAGGAGCGGTTCTTGCGCCTGCCGGAAGATTTGAAAGAAATCCTGAGGGTGGCATCCATCGAGGGCGAGATCTTTACAGCCCAGGTTGTGGCGAAGATGCTCGGATTGGATGAACGAACTTTATACGGGGCGTTGGGACTTCTGTCACGGGAGCACAGGTTGGTAAGTGAGCATGAAGTCCGCGAACAAGCGCGCGGTAGCCTGGTTCGGTTTGCGTTCCGCCACACGATGTTCCAGGAGTACATCTACCACTTGATTGGAGGGGGAGAACGCCGGCGGCTGCATGCTGTGACCGGAGATGCGTTGGAGGCCCTTTACGCACCTGATTCCGAAAATCTGGCTGGGATTCTTGCCTATCACTTCAGCCAGGGCGGTGAGCGCGAGAAGGCGGTGAAGTACCTGCTGCGTGCCGGGGATCGGGCGCGCACCGTCCATGCCTACCCGGAGGCGATCGCCGATTACCAGAAAGCGTTAGGTTTCCTCGAGGGACAGGGCACGCCGGAGACGACAGCTCGCACACTACTAAAGCTGGGTTTGATCTTCAATGCTCAGGGGGGGCATGCGGAGGCGAACCGAATCTACGACCAGGCTTTTGAATTGTGGGAACCGATGCGGAGTGTCTGGGAGTCGGAAACCGCTGAGCGCATCATTGCGACCCTGCGCCTTGCCCTGGATATCCCCGAGCAATTGGACCCCGGTTTGATCAGCGATGATACCTCCAGCTTCATCGTCCGCCAGCTCTATGAGGGCCTTGTGACCATTGATGCGGAGAACAACGTGCTCCCGGCTGCGGCCACACGCTGGGAGATCCTCGATGACGGCCGGCGTTACCGGTTCCATCTACGCAAAGGTTTGCTCTGGAGCGATGGCTCATCCCTGACGGCAGAGGATTTCGTGCGTGCCTGGCGCCGGAACCTGAAGCTAGCCCAACGCTCACCAAATGCACAGCTGCTTTTTGTGATCAAGAACGCCAGTGCGTTGGCCGAAGGTGATCTGGCGGATGAACGAAAGGTCGGCTTGAAGTCGCTGGATGACCATACACTCGAGATCACGCTAGAGACCCCGATCGCCTACTTGCCGCATCTTCTCACCCTGCCGATTGCTTATCCACTCCCACCCGATCTTGTAGCAAGTGATGAGCCACTCGATTTCGCCAAAGTCAACCCCGTGTCGAACGGTCCCTACCGGCTTGGGGCTTTCACTTACGGGGATCGCCTCGTACTTCAACGTAATCCGCACTACCGTGGGTACTTCCCTGGGAACATTCGGCGGGTGGAGGGCTGTCCGGTGGCAGACTTCTCGGCGGCTTTCGATCAATTTGAGCGGGGTGAGCTCGACATGGTGAGCATGATCACCTCCGATCCAAAGACGGTGCGGCAGGCGCGTAGGCGTTTTGGGAGTGAGTTGAAGTTCATCCCCCAACCCACGACATTTTTCGTCACCTTCTGCTGCGAACGCCAGCCGTTCGATTCAGTGATTGTCCGGCAGGCATTCGTCCACGCTGTCGACCGTGAGGAGCTCGTTGCGCAGACCTCGCAGGGGCAGTACCAGCCAGCGCTGGGCGGGTTCCTGCCGCCGGGCATGCCCGGCCACCAGCCCAATATCGGGTTGGCCTATGACCCTGAACGGGCTCGACAACTGCTTTCGAGTGCTGGATTCCCGAGAGGGAAAGGCTTTCCACAAGTGGAGCTCCTCTTCACCGGTCCGGACCCGCATGACCCGTTGATCGACTATCTGTGCGAGGCTTGGGAGCGCGAACTTGGGATAAAGATGATCGCTGAAAACACGACCTGGCAAGCGTTTGTCAAGCGCCGTGATGTGAATCCACCCCATCTCTCAACCATGGGTTACACGGCCGATTACCCGGATCCGGATGCGGTCCTGCGCGTTTTATTCCACAGTGAGCAAAAGTTCAACCCCTCACGCTGCAAGCACGCCGAACTCGATGATCTCGTGGAAGAAGCCAGCGGGATGCTTGACACCGAGAGGCGCATGGAGGCCTACCATCGTGTGGACCGGATCCTGGTGGCGGAGGAAGCGGCGGTGATGCCGGTTGGATACAGTCGGGGAAGGTTGCTCGTAAAACCCTATCTCGAGGTTCCTGAGGTTCCAATCGGTCGGCTGCAAATGAAGGAGGTGAATTTGAGCCTGCCTGTTAAATAACACTATTTAGAAAGATTTTTTTGCATAATCAACCTAGGAGGAGATCATGAAAATAACAACTCCGAATCGACGAGTACGAGCATGGATTTTGATTTCTATTGAGGATCCTTTACAGGTAACATCTCAGATTTGGACACTTGATGAAAAACAATATGGGACAGTCGTTATTGTACGAACGGACATCGTAGAAGGTGATTTCAACTTAGTAATTCCAATTGATACCGATCCTGAGTATTTTGATCCAACTATAGCAGCGATCAGTGGGATCATTGGGGGGGCAAACCCGGTCGTATTAAAAGTCCTTAGCCATGATCCAGCGCCAGCACATAATTCGTCAGGATACATTATGCCGAGTGAGGCCATGCGAGGTGAATTCAGGCTAGCACATCCTGGCCGGCAAGATACCAGCCCAGGGTTCAATCCGTGGGGGTAAGGACCTCTCGGCCAACCGGTTGTTATTTTCGAGGGAAGCAACCTTATTGCCATACTTGCTCACTTCCGTCGATACTCGATATATACTAACTAGTACCAGTTGACTTGAATGAGATTGGGGGTTCAAGACGACGATCGTTGTTTCTTGTTCGGCTTCGCAGAATGTGCTCGGCATTCCATCTTTTCAACGCACCCTCCGAGCACATCTATCTACAGTTGGCAGCCTCCCATCCAGTCATGGATGGGTGTGGGTATACATCCGGTCTCGGTTTTTCGAATCAGGCCCGGTGGGTACTTGATCTCACGATCGAAATTATTGGATCGCTTCGACGTTTGTTCTTGGTCTGGTTTTTAAGGAACTATCCCTGCGATGCTTCGCTTTGGATGGGGAGTTCGAAAATTAAAACCAACTTGAATATTCGATCCATTCCCCTCTTCGCCTCGCTGCCCGAGCGCGAGATCGAGCAGCTGGCAGATGTGCTTGTCCTGCGCGAATTGCCCGCGGGGGAGCTTGTGCTTGAGGAGGATCAGACAGGGGATCGCTACTACATCCTGCTCGAAGGTGAGGTCGAGGTGCTCAAGGCGCTCGACACACCAGATGAGCGCCTGCTCGGTGTGCGTAAAGCGAACTCATTCATCGGCGAGATGAGCCTCTTCACCGAGGACGGCCGGCACACGGCCAGCGTACGCGCCCGTACCCCTGTCCGGTTGCTCGAAATGAGTCACGCCGAGCTCGACGCCTTGCTCCACCGCCATCCTGCTTTCGCCTACGAGATCATCCGCACGCTCAGCCGGCGCCTCGATCGATCAGAGAATGCCATCATCGACGAGCTGCGCCAGAAGAACAAACGCCTGACCGAACTGCTCGAAGCGCTCGAAAAAGCCCAGGAGCAGATTATCGAGAAGGAACGCTACGAAAAGGAACTTGAAGTGGCGCGTGCGATCCAGATGAGCATCCTGCCCAGCAGGCTGCCTGAATGTCCACATCTTGAGTTCGGAGCCCGCATCATCCCGATGGCGGCCGTCGGTGGAGACTTCTATGACATCATTGAGCTCGGGGAGGGCCTGTTTGGGATCGCCATGGGCGATGTTTCCGACCACGGCGTGCCTGCTGCGCTTTTTATGGCGCTAACCGCGACGCTGCTGCGCGTGGAAGCCCGGCGGGCGGGCAATCCGAGCGAGGTCCTCAAAGCTGTCAACCAGCACCTGCTGACGATGAACGAAGCCGGCATGTTTGTAACGCTGCTCTACGGCGTTTTCCGCTGTACAGAGGGCCGCTTTGAGTATGCTCGTGCCGGTCATGAGCTTCCGCTCCTCATTGATCCGGCCGGTGAGCAGATCACGGTCTCGCGCAGCGCGGGGCAACCGCTCGGGCTTTTTGAGAATCTGCAGCTTGATGTGCAGCAGCTGTCTCTTCCAGCAGAAAGCCTGCTGATGCTCTTCACGGATGGGGTCACCGAATCCTTCGATCCAGACCATGTGCAGTTCGGCCATGAAAACACCTATCGCAGTGCCAGGGCCGTCCGGAATCTACCTGCCGAAGAAATCTGTGATCACCTGTTTGAGGCGCTGCGCATACACAGAGGGGGAAACCGAACTGCGGACGATGTAACCGTGATGGCGATCAAGGTCAAGCCCGATGCAGCATGAGCCCAAGCCCTCAACCGAAGAGTTGACCACCTTCTTTCGGTCTGTCCCGCTCTTTGCTGGCGTAGGCGACCAGGTGCTGGAGGACTTTGCGCAAGCCTGCCACTTCCGCCATCTCCACAAAGGTGAGGTGTTGTTTACACAGAACGAGCCCGCGCACACCATGTACCTGGTACACAAGGGTTTCATCTCACTTTTTTTGGCCACTGCGGATGGACGTGAACTGGTAATCAATGAAATGCATTCCGGTGACTGCTTTGGCGAACTGGCGCTCTTCACCGACCAGCCGCGCTCGACCGGTGCCATGGGCGGCGCAGCTTGCGAGGTGATCGCCCTTCCACGTGAGATCTTCCTGCGCGGGGTGCAGTCCGACACGGCCCTGATGCGAAATGTGCTCGATACGACCGCACGCCGGCTGCAGGTAAGCGGTGAGCGTGAAAGCGCGCTGGCCTTTCTGAGTTCGAACGCACGCATCGTCCGCGTGCTGCTCCTGCTCGATGAGCGAGGCGGAAGAGGCGG
>DAOUEL010000050.1:0-14147 GCA_034430595.1 Anaerolineales bacterium
CGGTGGGAGGCGCACGAGCTGCTCGCTGATCAGGAGAACGCTCAGGTCGCCAAGCTGGTAGCGCAGGTGCTCGAGCCGCATGCTCGGGGAGTCCATCTGCGCTCTTGCCGCCGGGATGTCGAAACGTGCCTGGCTGACCTCGATCCGAGACGCCATCTAATTTTCAACCTCTATGAGGGACAGGTCGGGCGAACCGGTGACGAGGTTGCTGCCGCACGCCTGTTGGAAGCACGCGGTTTTGTCCATACCGGCGCGTCGTATGCTGCGCTGGCAAAGACCTGCAATAAATGGACGACGAAGAAGATACTGGCCGCCGCCGGGCTGCCTACGCCGGCCTACTACATCATCCGCAGGGCGGAAGAGTGGGTCGGACAAATGCCAGCCCCAGTGCTGGTCAAACCGATCGCCGAGGAAGGCAGCATCGGCATCACCCAATCATCCGTGGCTCGCACCGCGGACGAGGTCCAGCCGCTGATCGAATCCAGCCTGGCGAAATACCGCCAGGCGCTGATTGTCGAGGAGTTCGTCTCCGGGCGCGAGATCAACGCGGCCCTATGGGGGAACAAGGCACCCACCCTGCTGCCGCTGGCCGAAATAGCCTTCACCTGGACCGACGACCCGCTGCAGCAGTTTGTCACCTACGCCAGCAAATGGATCAGCGACTCGCCTGAGTACATCGGCACACCCGGAATCTGCCCGGCCCAGCTTTCGACACGCGACCGCAAAGCCATCGAGCGCGTCGCGACCGGCGCCTGGCGCGAGCTACGTATGTCCGGCTATGCCCGGGTCGATATTCGCCTGCGGGAGGGAGTGCCGTACATCCTCGAGGTAAATGGAAACCCCGACCTCGCTCCCGACGCGGGTTTCACACGCTCGACCGCCGCGGCCGGATTTACCTGGGAAGGCATGATCAGCCACATCGCACAGCTGGCGCTTGATTCTCAATCATGACCCTGATCCGCAAGAGCACGGCCGGGGATGCAGAGTCGATACTGGCCATTGCTCAATCTGAACCGCTCTTCAGCCCGCAGGAGGCAGCAGTGGTGGCCGAGCTTCTCGGGGATTACCTCGAGCGGGAAGACCACAACGGCTACTTCTTCCTCAGCGCGCAGCAGGATCAGGAGCTGGTCGGCTTCGCCTGCTACGGTCCGACACCGATGACCCAGGGCACTTTTGATTTGTACTGGATCGCAGTCCCGGCAGCCTGGAAGGGAAAGGGGATCGGGCGCGAACTGATGGCCACCGTTGAAGAACGGGTGCTGGAAGTTTCGGGCAGAATGCTGGTGCTGGATACCTCCGGCCGGCCGGATTACTCTGGCACGCGCTCTTTCTATGAACGGCTCGGCTTCGTCCGCACAGCACGCATCCCTGATTTTTACGCCACCGGGGATGATCTCGTGATCTACACTCTGCGCCTCTCCGCCTGACAGCGGGTTTCCCCAACTCCTGAGCGGGGCTTGCCGAACGACACCGAATCGGCTATGTTCCAGCCGATGAGCGAACCTGCAGCGGCAAGATATGGGTCTCGTGGACCGCTCTGGATCGGTATTGGCTGGTGGCTGCTGGCTCTGGTTTTGAGCCTGCTGCAGGCTGGACAAGAAGCCATCCGACCGGCGACCCCCTACGGCTTGCTGTACCTGCGCACCTTGATCGTGCCGGTTGTCTGCTTGATCCTCTTCTACCTGCTGGCGCTGCTCGCCCCGCAAACGCCCGGATACCATACCCGCCTCTTCGACCAGGTCTTTTTCCTGCTGCTGACGCTCGTCCTCACCTACTGGGCCGCGACCGCCCCACTGCGCCCGAATTGGATCCTGCTGCTGGGTGCCTGGTGGCTTGCCCCCAGCCTCTATCTGGGACGGAGCGGACTGATCGCTCCCACGACACTGCTCAGCCTGGGCTCGCTCCTGGTCACCATCTCACTCTTCGAGCTGCTGCTGCACCCGTTCCCGCGAATGTGGCCGGGCTACGCGCGCATGGTTGGCAGCAATTGGCGCCGATTGCACGCCGACATCCCCACCTATCAGTACGAGGCAAAGGGTGTGCAGTACCAGATCAATGAACTCGGCTTTCGCGGCACAGGCCCGGTGCCGGATCAAGTGCAGGTCGTGGCGCTAGGTGACAGTTTCACGTTCGGCGTCGGCACGCAGCATCCGTGGCCCGATCTGCTGGCAGGGGATATGGGTGCGACAGTGCTCAACCTGGGCATGGGCGGCACCGACCCACCGAAGTTCATCAACCCGCTGATCGAGTTCGGTCTGCCGCGCCAGCCGGAGGTCGTGGTCCTGGCCTATTTCGAGGGCAATGACCTCTACACCTGCTACCAGCCGGCCGCACCGGCCGGTCCGCGCTGGGGCGACACCCTGGTGCTGCCGGACCTTATCGGCGGTGTGCGTGAGATGGTTCGCTTTCTCGAGCGCGGCGATGAGCTGACCTCCGAGCTGACCTTCGACATCGCCACACCATTCGAGCGAGTGATCAACGGTAAGGCGGTGACCCTGACGTTCTCGCCCGCCTATGCTGCCACGCTACTGCTCGATCAGCCCATGATCGCAGCCTCAGAAAATTACCGCATCGCAAGCGCCAGCCTGGCGCGCATGGATGAACTCTCTCATGCCGCTGGAGCGCAGTTCGTGCTGGTGTATATTCCCGAACGGACGCATGTCTACTGGCCCTTGATACGCGAGGATGACGCACTGCTCGGCCAGCTCAATTCGGACATGTACTACCGTTGGGAGGAGAGCCTGGGATGCCTGGCGCTGGTGCACGGACGTGAAGCCCCGCCGCTCGACGAGTTCCGCTTCGCGATGGATGGAACCATCGACGATCAACGGAACTTGCTGCGGGAGTTCGCCAGCCAGAAAGACATTCCCTTCCTGGATTTGACTCCGGTTCTGCAAGGGCTGGCGGCGCAAGGGGTCACGCTCGCCGATCCGCTCGAGACGCATTACAACGACTACGTGAACGGGGTTCTGGCGGGACAGATCAGCGAGTTCCTCGGAAAACTGAACGTACGCTGAAGAAACCAACCTTCGATGGTGCAAATCTTGTAACCTCTCAGCAGGAGTACGTACCGGGTACCACCAGTTACCTATGGACAAGCCGCGCTGACCCGATTATGGTTTGACGCATGCGGATGCAGGCAGGTGTGAGAGGAGAGCGATGAAGATCATTCAGAAAATTTGGGCCGGCTGGAAGCGGGTCGGGGGGATCATCGGCGATTTCGTCGGCCGCCTGGTTCTTACACTGCTCTACTTCACGCTCGTGCTGCCTTTCGGATTGATCACCCGGTTGGGGCGTGATCCGCTTACCTTGCGCGAAGGGCAGCCGCCATACTGGGTCGAGCGGGAACCGCTGGAGGGTACCCTCGACGAGGCAGGCCGGCTTTCCTGATGAACATCCTCGGCATCTCCTGCTACTACCACGATTCGGCCGCCGCCCTGCTCGTCGACGGCGAACTGGTCGCGGCAGCGGAGGAGGAGCGCTTCAGCCGCCGCAAGCATGATTTCGGCTTTCCCACCGGGGCGATCGAATTCTGCCTGGCGCAAGCAGGGCTGCAGGGGGAGGATCTCGATTACGCCGTCTTCTATGAGAAACCGCTGCTGAAATTCGAGCGCATCCTGCTCAGCACGCTCGCCACCTACCCAAGATCGTATGGCGTCTTCCGCGAATCGATGATCACCTGGTTCAACGAAAAGCTCTGGATTAAGAGCCAGATCCTGACCAAGCTGAACCTGCCCGAGAAGAAACTGCTCTTCGTCGACCACCACATGAGCCATGCGGCGAGTGCCTTTTTCTGTTCGCCGTATGACGAGGCGGCAGTGCTCACGATTGACGGCGTTGGCGAGTGGACGACGGCGGCGGTTGGCAAGGCTCATGCATATTGGCCTGGCAGGGGATCCGACGTCGGGGAAAACCGCATCGAGCTGCTGCAGGAGATCCGCTTCCCGCATTCACTCGGATTGCTCTACTCGGCCTTCACCGCTTTTCTCGGCTTCAAGGTCAACAACGGCGAGTACAAGGTGATGGGCATGGCGCCCTACGGCCGGCCGACGCGCGTCGACGACGTGTACAAGCTGATTGAAGTCGGCCCCGACGGCGGCTTCCGCCTGAACATGGACTACTTCTCTTTTCACCATTCGACCTCGCAGACCTTCAACCGCAAGTTCATCGAACTCTTCGGCCAGCCGCGCGTGCATGATGCCGACTTTTACACCCCGGCCATTATGCGCACCCTCAACAAGCCCGGCTGGAACGAGGCTACGGCGAAGGTCAACCAGCACTACGCCGACATCGCTGCCAGCGTGCAGTTCGTTACAGAAGAGATCATCTTGAAGATGGCGCAGCACGCCTACGAATTGACCGGCTCGAAGAACCTGTGCATGGCAGGCGGTGTGGCGCTGAACTCGGTCGCGAACGGAAGGATCGCGCGCGAAACGCCCTTCGAACATATCTACATTCAACCTGCGGCCGGCGATTCGGGCGGTGCACTGGGCGCGGCGCTTTACGCCCAGCACGTGCTGCTGGGGAAACCCCGGCGCTTCGTAATGGAACACGCCTACTGGGGCCAGGCCTACGACGCCGACCGGGTGCAGGCGGCTGTGACAGCTGGCGGGCGAAGCTTCCAGGATGTACCTGATCTCGAGCGGCGCGCGGAGCGAATCGTCGACGACCTGCTGGCCGGGAAGGTGATCGGCCTGTACCAGAGCCGCTTCGAGTGGGGACCGCGCGCCCTCGGAAACCGTTCGATCCTGGCCGACCCGCGTAAGGCGGAGATGAAGGACATCGTCAACGCCACGATCAAGTACCGCGAACCCTTCCGGCCCTTTGCGCCGGTCGTGCTCGAGGAGTGCGCGGCCGAATACTATGCTGGTCTGGGTGATGTGCGCGAGATGTACCCGCTGCGCTACATGCTGATGGTCTATCCAACCCTCGACGGGCAGGGCGAGCGGATCCAGGCCGTGACGCATGCGGGCGGCAGCGGCCGGCTGCAGGTCGTGCGGCGGGAGTGGAACCCGCTCTACTACCGTATTATTGAGCTCTTCGGCCAGGCGACCGGCGTGCCGGTGCTGCTTAACACCAGCTTCAATCTGCGCGGCGAGCCGATCGTGAACACGCCCGAGAACGCGCTCAACACGTTCAACAAGAGCGAGCTGGCGGCGCTGTATATGGACGATGTGATCGTCCGCAAGTGAGGTGGTCCGATGCGTAACTTTCTGCGCGGCATGTGGATGAACCTGGGCGTCGCCCGCGAGCTGCTTACGTTCCTGTGGCAGCGCAAACTGTGGTGGCTGGTGCCGATGATGGCCCTGCTGCTGGTCTTCGGCCTGCTGCTCATTTTCGCCTCCAGCTCGGGCGTCGGTCCACTCATTTACACCCTCTTTTAGCCGAAGAATCTTCTTGGATCGAAGTGAACACCTTCCCGCCGTGACTCAACTCGACGATTATCTCTCCGCGGCTTGCGGTAGAGCAGACAATCATTTAAATTACTCATAATTGTGCAATTCAGCACAAGGTAGCCATAGGCGAAACGAAGATGGCCATCCGAGGGAGAGTTCCCGGTTCTGTAAATCCGCTTGCAGCCATGGTATTTATGCTTTTCCTGGCTGCCTGTCAACAGGCTTCTTCGCCTGCGACGACGCAACGTATTGGTCCGGACGGTGGCACGATTCAGGAAGAAGGCGGGGCAGCACTCTCCGTCCCGCCTGGCGCGCTGCCGGACCAGATCGAGTTCAAAATCACATCCTACTCAAGTGCTGCCGGCTTGCCGGAAAATATCCAGCCCCATTTTTTCGGCTCTTTCAGTGCCGCGACCTTCCTTCCGGAGGGGCTGACCTTCGAACAAGCTGTTTCCATCACTATCCCAAGTCAGGAGAGACTTACACCCGGTGACCAATTCCCCATTTTCACTTGGGATGAAGAGAATCGGGCCTGGCAAGAAACCGAATTCATCGCGACGGTCGATCCGGGTGGCTATTCATATACCGCCGAGGTAACCCATTTCTCAACCAACTCGGGTGGAGGGACAAATGGTGCGGGCTCACCATTCCAGGGCTTTAACATGGAGGACGAGCAGGGGTGTGACGGCTTCAATGTGACCAATCAATTGAACAATTGGGCAAATCAATTCAATGGGGCTTACGGAGGCGTCGGCGGTCAAGATGCAAGAGGCTCTTGTTGTTGGGAGTTAAAAGGGGAAGAACTCAAGGTCACCTACGAATGCCTCGGAACCGGCCCCATCACAAAGAGCAATACGCAAGGTGATATGACCGATTGTGATCAAGTGGAAAGGGTAAATAAATCGACCGGCGTTGTTGGGCATGCAGGTGGATATACGTACCAGACCATAACCCGCTGCTGGAAGCGGGTCATGCCAAATGTCACGATATCGGAACTTCCAGGCAAGATCAACCTGACCTGTCAGGAAGATTCCGGACAAAATGTGAATGTTCGGGTCACCTGCGGCCAGGAGGGGGTTCCGCAAGCAGAAGTTAATTGGTCGGTTGCCGGTGTTGGTGAAGTCAGCCCGGCTTCAGGGACGACAGACCCATCGGGCTATGCTGAAACGACATTGAACGTGGAAGATGAGGGCTACAGTTCTGTTCAGGCTATCGTAAAATCATGTCAGGATGAACAAACCCATTTTCAGACACTAAACACAAATCAAGCCTGTGTGGATACCTGTGATCAAATGTATTTGAATCTACATATGTCCTTCACCCACAGCGGTGCGGGTGTCCCGTGGGAATTGAACGACCAAGTATCCGCATACATCGATTACACGGTCGACGATGAAACAGGAGCAATCGAATCAGGCAACAGTGAAGCGGGGCACTCTGTATCGATCAATATGACCCGGGATAACTGCTCTGCCACGGATGTAACATCGCCGTCCTTTGCCATGAAAATTCTCAACGGCTACGCAACAGAGGATAAGATCCACGTTGAACTTGAACCTCAATCTATGCCCTTCAGTTTCACGATGCAGTGCGAATACGAACACTTCGATGAGCCGGTGGATGCCCCTGTCCCAGCTTATGCAAATATCCTGGCATCGATTATAGGCAAGGCTTTGAAGCTTGATATCCCCAACCGGTGCGGAGGCACCGTCGATGGAAGCGGCTCAGAAGGCTTCGGTGCTGATCCCCCCGTGCAATACAATTACAGCGTTTCTGTTCAATGCGAGGATACCTGCTCTCAGTAGTTTGCGATCCACCCGGAATGATGACACCCAAGGAGATCGGCGATGCCCACTATCTTCCCTAAATCACATTACTTCCGACTTCTCATCCCACTTTCCCTCCTGGTGCTGGCCGGCGCCTGTTCGTCCGGGTGCAGTCAAACGCCAGAGATCGCAGGTGAGGCAGGAACCACCCCTGCTGCGGGAAATTCGATCACAGGGAGCACCGAGTTCGAATTGCCGGACGTCATGGGCATGGTGATGAACCCGGACGGCTCGTCGGCAGCATTCACCCTTGTCGGAGGTAATGAGCTGACTACCTTCGAGGGCATGATGTCCGGGGCACCCGTCGCCTCGGCGAGCGGCTGGATCGACGTCGAATCGATGGGATATCTCACCGGGTATACCAGGCCGTACCATGCTTTTAGCGGAGTTGAATACTTCGAGACTTATTTAACGCCGGTTCAATTCGGCGTGTTTATCGAACAAGGCGGGCAGGCTTCAATGGACCTGACCCCGATCGAAGGGTATGCAGTGTCCCTCAATCTGACTTCCTCCCAGTTTTCGGAAAACCCGATCCAGGTTTTCGCTTCGCCGATTAATCCGCTTGACGTGGAGTCGCGTTACGCGCCCAATCTCTCGGGGTCTGGCTATGCCCTTCAAATGGCTTTTGGCGTGATGGCCTACAACAACCAGGGAGAACAAATTTCGCTCACCCCTGGAACCCGGCTGTCGATCGAGGTTGATGCAAGTCACGCGGCCGGCGAAGGGTTTTTACTATCCCGATTTGACCCTGAGCGCGGGGAATGGATTGCCGAGGGCATTGATTGTTCGCCCTCCGGGGAGGGCCTGGTCGCCTGTAGTTCGGATTCTCTCTCACCGCTCTTCGGCATCTTTAGACCGTCGATGGCCAGCGAGCGATCATCGCTCTCTTCAGCCCTATTGTCGATATCACCCCCGCTGGGCTCGATCATCTTCTCCGACCTGAACCTCAATTTGTCCGATTATTTCAGCTCCCACCAGCTTCAATCTGCCGAAGACCAATTCAAAAGTGCACTGGGAGACTACCACGACTGGCTTGCAGGCCACGGCGGCAGCCTTGACCCCAGCGATCCGCAAGCCCGCTCTGTACTCGACAACTTGATCCTGGCAGCGCGGGAGTCCGCAGCCATCAGCCCTGACGAAACCGGTATCAGCCATCTTGCCGTGGCAGCGGCCGCGGCTGCAGATGCGGGGTTAGGCGACCTCAGTTCAGAGCTTCAAAGCGAAGCCGCCGATATGGCTGATGATCTGGGGCGAAAGGATCTCAACGAAAGCGATTGCGGAGAATATAAGCGGTTGCTCAAGCGAGCTGAACAAATTATCACCTTGAAGGGCGATGCAAACCTGGCTGATCAGCTGACGCAAAAAGCACAAGATATGGCCACGGACTGCGACATCTGGATTGGCCGCGTTCAAGTCCTGATGCGCGTCAATCATACTCATCCGGCCGGCCTCGATATGTCCTCCGTCACCGGCAGCCTGTGGGTTGAGAGCCATAGCATTCAGATGTGGACCAACGTCGACGATTACGTCATGCACGGTGAGGACAAGATCAACCTGATCTTCACCGAGGTTACCTACAAGAGAGAGGATGAGTGCAAGCAGGAAATCAAGATGTACGGGCAGGGCGGCCTTCAAACCGCCTTGATTCAGGGCCGCTACGACGGGTACAGCTTCCAGATCAACAGCTTCACGCCGGAAACCTCCGGCATCACGATCGTCCAGACCTGGGATATTCAGGATAAGGACGATGACGTCTGTAAGACGATCCTGAACACGCAATATCAATTCCCGAATTATGTCAGCGTGATCGTGCATGGCTTTGAATATGGCAGCCCGCCGATTACGCTCCAGGACATGCTTGACGAGGGCTCGACGACGACGATCATCACCCCGCAGGACAGCATCTACGGCACCGATGAAATTACAAACCCCGATCCGGACCTCGGGAAATATCCCTTCACAACTGCAACCGTGACATGGACATTCACACACAGGGATAAGAAACTACCTCTTAAGGAGTGATGATCTCGGGCAAGCACTAAAGTTCAGGATCGGCATTGGAAAAGGAGGGGGCTGTGATGTCACGATATTCTCCCGGCAGAGTCCGAGTCAGCCTCGCACTATGTTTGTCGCTTCTTCTGCTGACAGCATGTGGTAGCGAAAAAACCGAATCCCCTCTCGAAGCCAGCCCGCAATCCGCCGGCTCCGAAAACCAGGGTGGAACCATCGCGACTCAGCAGCCGGAGTTTGACACCTCAATGGTCCAGACTGCCGATCTCCCCGAAGGTTTCCCGGCCAATTTCCCGATCCCGGACGGGGCGCAGGTGACATCCAACGTGAGCCTGCCAGGCGAGGATGATTTCCGGGTCTTTATCGCACTCGTGATGCCAATCGAAGATGCACTTGCTTACTACCAGAGCGAGCTCCCGGCTAACGGCTGGATGATCGAGGAGCAGACGGAAACCGGCCGGGGGACCGAAATGAAGCTCATCAGCAGCGAATACGAGGGCGAGTTGCTCTTCGTCGACGCCGATACCGGTGTTGCGCTCGACGTGCACCTGCTTCCGACTGGTGGCGGCGCGCTCGTCCCCGAACTCGCCGGTGATCTGGGCGACTCAGCCAGCCTGGGCGAGGGCGACAGCAGCTTCCCGGCTGACTTCCCTGTTCCCACCATCTTTAACCCGTTCGAGTTGAACCAATCGCTGCAAGATGAGGGCTTCGAGCTGGCATACACATATGATGGAATGGCCGAGATGGCGATGGTTGAGTTCAATATCGCCATGATGTCGTCCGGTTGGGAGATCGGCGATCCAACGATCGATCCTGCCAGCGGTATCTACATGATTCCGTTCACAAACCCTGCCACCGGATTCCAGGGCCATGCTTCGATCCTGCGCGATGCCAGCGGCTACGGGCTGGAAGCGGGGAGCGTGCTGATCCTGATCGCACCCGGCATTCCCTGACCTCGAGCCCTGGTAGTACCCAATTCAGGCGAGAGTGGGTCTTTGCGGTCGCCCTGATTGTCGTACGCAGGACACGCGTCCCATTGGCGGATTTTCGCTCGAAGGTTAAGCTTGTCGAGTGACCTCTGGAAGCGACCTCCCGGGGATTTCATCGACCCTTGCGATTTGTACCCGTAACCTTAGCAAGACCTTCGGGCGCGGCGAGCAATCTATCCAGGCTGTCATCGACCTGAACCTGGAGGTACCCGCTCAGCAGGTCTTCGGTTTCCTAGGACCGAACGGCGCCGGCAAGAGCACGACCATCCGCATGCTGATGGATCTCATTCGCCCTACCCAAGGCGAAGCGACTTTTTTCGGACGGCCTGTGCAAGAACTGGATGCCCGCCGCCGGGTTGGCGCGCTGGTCGAGGGGGCTGATTTCTACCCCTTCATGACCGCCCGAGACAACCTGGCCATCCTCGGCCGCACGGCGGACAGCTACCAGCCGGTGCGCATAGAAGCGCTGCTCGAAACGGTCGGACTGGCCGAACGTGCCGGCCAGCGTGTGAGCGGCTTCTCGACCGGCATGAAGCAGCGCCTGGGCCTGGCGGCAGCCCTGCTCGGCGATCCGGATTTGCTCATCCTGGATGAGCCCACCAACGGGCTTGATCCGGCCGGCATCCAGGAGATGCGCGGCTTTATTCGTGACCTGGCGCATGAGCACGGCAAGACGGTCTTCCTCTCCAGCCACCTGCTGAATGAGGTCGAGCAGGTCTGCGACCGGGTGGCTATCATCAATCGCGGCCGGCTGCTGCGGGAGGGTCCGGTTGGCGAGCTATTGGGTGGTGATCTGCACGAACTTCAGCTTCAGGTCCACCCAGTCGAAGCCGCCCTGCAAGCCCTGGTCGGACATTGGCCGGCCGAGGTGCTCCCACAAGCTCAGGGTGGTCACGGCTGGCTGCGGGTGACGGCCGATACCGGGGTGGCGCCAGCCATTATCAAGCTGCTGGTGCAGCATGGGATCGAAGTCCACCAGGCCGTCCAACGCCGCCAGTCGCTGGAGGATGTGTTCCTCGCGCTGACCAACGGATCTGAGGTGGAGGCCGGCGATGCTTAACCTCTACCGCGCCGAGTGGCGCAAAGCCCTCAGCAACTACAAAGTGACCAGCTTCCTGGTGTGGATCATCCCGGTCGGAATCTTCGCCTTCTACCTGGTGATGATCATCCTGAGCTTGTTCGAGAAGACCTTCGAGGCTGGCGTGGTCTACTTTGGCACGGGCGATTGGACGGCGGACAGCCTCAACAGTTGGGACATGATCATTGCCTTTCCCTCCAACGTCTTCACCCGCCTGCTGCCGCTGGCCTTCATGGCGGTCGTCATTGCCGGCGAGTACGGCTGGCGGACCTGGAAAAACACGGTTCCGCGGGCCGAACGTTGGAAGCTGATCCTGGCCAAGTTGGCGGCGCTGGTGAGCCTGCTGATGCTCGCGCTCCTGCTGTCGGCGCTCATTTCGGCCGTTGCACCGGCCACAGGGCACCGCATCCACGGCCTGGAATACGGCCCGGATATTACTGCCGCAGGCCTGGGAACCTTCCTGCTGAACACGGTTCAGACGGCATTCATAACCTTACTTGCCCTTATCATCCTGGCCGGTTACGCCGCGATCAGCTCGCTCGTCACCCGCTCGATCCTGGGCGGGCTGTTGGCCGGCTTCGGGATTTCGATGTTCGACAGCCTGGCGCTCCCGCTGCTCGGGCTGATCGGCAACATCATCCACCGGCCCGAGCTGGTGAGGCTCTACCCCTATACACCCTCGTACAACCTGAGCAATCTGCAGTCCTGGCTGCTGCACGGCCATGCGGTGGAAACGTTTACCATTGGGGTTTCCATGCCCACCGCCGGTTGGAATTTCTGGGGTTCGGCCCTCATTCTCGCACTATGGATTTTCGCCCTGATCGCCTGCGCGCTGTACATCTTCCAGCAGCAGGAGCTGACCGAATGAGCCTGCCAAATGGATGAAATCAACTGGCGCGCGCTGCTGCTGACGTTCCTGGCTTTAGCGGGAATCGGCCTGGCGCTCGCCCTGGCGCTGCTGGCCTGGGTGCTGTGGCGGGTGCGCAAGATCCAGCTTCCGGTCGGAGCCGACGCGCTCACCGCCCTGCGGAAGACACCACTGGCGGTGGTCGTGCTGCTCGACCTGCTCGATTTTTCGCTGGACATTTTTTCAGCGCCGGTATCGTGGACGATCCTCGGGTATCTCGGCTTGAGCCCGCTGCGCGGAGTGACGGTGATCGAGGGCCTCATCCCCGGCACCCAGCTGCTGCCGACGATGACCGCCGCATGGCTGATCGCCCGCCTGCTGTCCCGGGAGTAGATGCTCCAGATCTTCAAACCGGCCATTGGCCGAAAACGATACCTTTGATACACTGGACGAACACGCGCATGGGCATGTCCCGATCTCTCCACGAACTCCGCAGGACTCTCCACCGCGCTGAAATTTGAGTAAAGCTCATCGAGAGGAGCAACAAATAATGGACTTTGGACTTGCATTCTCATTTCCATTTCAAGATCCCGACTGGGTCAAAAAGCTCGCTATCGCCGCGGTGATCGGAATGATCCCGCTCATAGGCCAGGTCGCGGTCCTCGGCTGGACGATCATGCTGGCCAAACGTGTGATCGCCAGCGAAGAGCATCCAATGCCGGACTGGGAAGAAGCCGGCGAGATCTTCACCGCCGGCCTGAAAGCCTTCGTTATCGGGCTGGTTTACTCCCTCCCAATTCTGGTTATCATGGTCCCGACCTCGCTGCTTGGTGTGTTCGATAACTCGAACAACTCAATCTCGATCATCGAGCTACTTATGATCTGCCTGAGCTGCTTCATGGCCCTCTACGGGCTGCTGATTTCACTCGTCTGGCCGGCTGCGGCCGGTGAACTGGCGGCGAATGATGACCTGGGCGCGGCGCTCAATCCAGCCCACATCCTGCGCCTGGTGCAGGCTGCCCCCGGCGCTTACCTGATCGTCTTCCTGGGAACGATCGCCGCTGGCATTGTAGCCAGCTTCGGCCTGGTGCTGTGCCTGGTGGGCATCCTATTCACGGCAGCCTACGCGTATACCATCCAGGGTCATCTGATCGGCCAGGCCTATAAACAGGCCATGGCCGCGGCGACCTAGTCCACCAACCGGGTAAGTAGATAACCACACAACGGCGCCGGGTTCTCCGGCGCCGTTTTTTGTATTCAAACGCTTGTCTGAGTTGAAATTAATGGTGAGACGGGCTGAACTCGCAGCGCTGGCTGTCAACCCCTGGTTACTGTGGTTCGACCTTGAAGCTCCGGGAGCACTCCCCCCCACCCCGGAGGTCGGTGGGCAACGAAAACGGGGGGCGGACCCTTGCGGGTCGGCCCCCCGGGACGCGGGTTGCGGAATTCAACTCCGCTCAGGCGGAGGTCGATTCCAGCGGTTCCTCCGGCACGATCAGCATCATGATGAAGTACAGCACCAGGGCGCTGCCGAAGCCGAAGAAAAATGCCGCCGCGAATGCCAGCCGTACAACGGTCGGGTCGATGTCGAAGTACTCCGCCAGGCCAGCACACACGCCAGCCAGCATTTTATTCGAACGGGATCGGTAAAGCCGTTTAACTTCAGTTGCCATTGCTTGCCTCCTAACTGCACATTGTCCGTTTCAATACACTGTACGTAGAAACCGGGCCGGGGTTGCAGGCGTTAGAACAAGCCGCGCAGCGTAAGCAGCACGCCGAACAGGATCAGCGGCACGCCGACGATGGCACCGATGACCGTTAGCGTGACGATGACGCCGACCACCATGAAAACCAACCCTAAAGCAATCGCCACAACACGGCCGGTCAGCCCCAGGATCCAGGTGACCAGCCGCCAGAGTGCTACAAAAGGCCAGGCGAACCAGGCTACAGGTTTCTTTTCCGACATGAATTCATCCCTCTTATCTATTCTCGTTCCGGGAA
>DAOUEL010000051.1:0-7490 GCA_034430595.1 Anaerolineales bacterium
TGCCAGATCCACTCACCAGGCTGCACGATGTGCACCGTGCCGCTGGGTACGGCGGTCCCGGGAGTTCCGGTCGTGGTCACGATCGGTGCCGGCTCTTTTGTGGGTTGAACGGGCACACCGGGGATTTTGAGCACGGTACCGACCTCGAGTGAGGCCGGATTAGTAAGCTCGTTGAGGTCGATGATTTCCTGCGGATCTACACCGAATTCGCGCGCAATCTTGAAGATCCAATCCCCGGGCTGGACGGTGTATTCAATTTGATCCGGAATCGGGGTTGCGGTCGGCGCGGCCGTTTCGGCGGCTGCGGTGGCCGGGTTTTCGGTAGGTTCGAGGGTTGGAGTAGCTGTCGCTCCGCCCCCCGCCTCGAGCGCCTGCGCCGTCTGGGTCAGGATAGCCGAACGTACGGCGTCCATCGTTGCCTGAGTCTCAGATTGAGGCTCGCCCGAAGCGCCATCGTCCGTGGACGGTGGCGGGGTGGAGGCTGAGCGCGTGCAGCTGGCCACTCCAAGGACAAGAATGGTCACGAGTACTAGCACCAGGGTCTTCCGGCGCATGATAGCCATGTGCTCCTCCTAAATCAGATCGGAACGCTGAGTGTCGCCTCAGGGGCGGGCCTCAAGCGCGCATGGTAGCACAGGTGTTTGGGCGCGTCAAGCGGGGCAGGCGCCCGGCAGGGGTTAAAGACAAGCAGGAATAGAACAGATGTTCACTTGCTGATGGATCGGGTTCCCTTTAAAAGAGAAGTCGGGAGTTACACTCCCGACCCGTTCTCTACATTCCACCGGCATATTCAGGACGGTTGCAGCTGGGGGCGGAATTTATAGCCGTAGACCAGCATGCCGCGCTCGCCTTCGGCCTGTAGCTTGCGAGTCACCATTTCAACCGGCATACCAATTTCCGGGGCCCCCTCGCCGAAGTCGGTGAGCTGAGCCGTGACCAATGGTCCCTCGTCAAGCTGAACCAACCCGACGGTATAGGGTGCCTGCGCCTCGTAACCAGCGGGGGCGTCATACAGGGTGGTAAAGGAGTAGAGCTTGCCGTGCCCGCTGAAATGAAAGTGCGTACGGGCATCCTCTCCGCACTCAGGGCAGATATCGCGCGGTGGGAAAATCTTCGCCTCGCAGTGCGGGCAGACCTCACCGACCAGCGCATATCGCTGCTGCCGAACTCTCCAATGACTTGAAACTTCCATGCCTTCAATCCTCACGATGACTATCGACTTGCCACGTAGGTAAGTCTATGCCAGTGAAACTCTCAGGAACTATCAGATCGCCTTCAACGTCCATCAACCCGTGTCAGAATATGGGAAACAGCCGTGGCGGCCATGCCGCCCAGGCACTGGATCATCCCGTTGCGGGCATCTTTGACCTGCGCTCCACCGGCCCGGCCTTGCAGCTGGAGCGTGGCTTCGGCCGCCTGGTAGACACCCGTCGCGCCGCCGATCTCACCCCTGGCTTTCGAACCGCCCAAGGTGCACAGCGGAAGGTAGCCATCCTCACCACTGGCAGACCCGGCCGCATAGCGCCAGCCTTCTCCGGGCGCTGCCAGGCCGGCTGCCTCAAGCGATAGGGCTGCGAAGATTGAGTAGCGATCGTGCAGCTCGAAGAAATCGATTTCTTTCAAGGGAATACCTGCACCAACCAGGGCTTGTTGCGTGGCTTCTGCAGCCGCAGCAAAGCGCAGGGGGTCAGGCCGGTCATGAATAGCGATCGTCGAGGTCGATGCCCCTGAGCCGCTTATGCGTACTCGCGGTGTATCCCCCAGGTCCGGCAGATTATCTCCCCGCACAAGCAATAGCGCGGCTGCGCCGTCAGCCATCGGCGCGGCATCGAACATATTCAGTGGGTCGCTGACCATCGGTGACCGCTGGTAGGTTTCACGTTTAATCGGCTTGCGGAACATGGCGTTCGGGTTGTTGGCTCCATTGGCATGGGCCAGCAGGCTGAAGTCCGCCAGTGCATCGGCCGGCAGCTCGTGATCATACAGGTAGCGGCGCATCAGCATCGCGGCCAGGCTGGTCTGGGTGGTGCCGTGAATCGATTCGTAATCCGCGTCACTGGAGGTTGTGATGGCGGCTTCGAGTTCGGCGCTCACTCGTTCGGTTACCTTCTCCACACCCACGACCAGTACGCTGGACACTTCTCCGGAACGCAGGGCGAGATAGGCCTGGCGCAGCGCCATGCCGCCTGACGCACCAGCAGCCTCTATCGTTGCCGCCTCCACGCCGTGCAGGCTGGCGAAATCCGCCAGGAGTGCCCCGAGCTGGGATTGCCGGGACAGCGCTGGAGCGAGCATATTGGCGACATAGATCGCTTCAGGCTTCATCCCTCCGGCCTCCGCGCGGGCGAGGCTGATTGCCTGAAGTGCTAACTCACGCAACGAACGCTCCCAGTGTTCGCCGGCAGGGGTGATGCCCGTCCCGGCGATGAAAATTTCTTGGTCCTTGTTGGTTGATTGGCTCATGATGGGCTTCACACATTCAGCTTTCCGCGGTAGCGGGCATACGTTGCATAATCGATCTCGGTTCGGCGGGCAATATACTGCTCGGTCGTCGGCGCCGAGTCCCGGCGAGCCTCTAAGGCAGGGGTAACCCGCAGGCTCATCGCATCGGACCCGGCGCCGGAGCCATACGAGACCAGCAGGATGCGATCCCCGTCATGCGCCAGGTCGAGGATTGCCGTCAGCCCGACCAGAGCGGATCCAGCGTATACGTTTCCGATGCGAGGCACGAGCAGACCGGCTTCAATCTGCTCGTTTGTAAAACCGAGTTCTTTCGCCACACGCTGTGGGAACTTGGTATTCGGTTGGTGAAAGACAGCGTATTGATAATCGCTGGCCTGGACCTTGAGAGAGTCCATCAACTCGTGGGCGGCGGCGTTGATATGCTTGAAGTAGGCCGGTTCTCCCGTGAAGCGTTCGCCGTGCTCCGGGTATTTCTCATCGGCGCGGCGCCAGAAGTCAGGTGTGTCCGTAGAGTAGGAATAGGTCCCTTCGAGAATGACCATCGCTTCGGCCGCAGGGGCGAGGATGTAAGCTGCCCCACCGGCGCCGGCGGTATATTCGAGCGCATCCCCCGGCCGCCCCTGGGCGGTATCCATACCGATCGCCAACGCATACTGCGCCATACCGGATCCAACCATGCCGATCGCGGCCTGGACAGCCTCTGTGCCCGCCTTGCAGGCGAATTCCCAATCCGCCGCCTGGGTATGGGGCGTTGCGCCGATTGCTTCAGCAACGATGGTCGAGGTCGGTTTGACGGCGTAGGGATGAGATTCAGACCCAACCCAGACCGCTCGAATCAAGGAGGGATCGATTTGGGCCCGGGCCAGCGCGTTGCGCGCAGCCTCGACCGACATCGTGATCACATCCTCATCCAACCCGGCCACGGCTTTCTCACGAATCGGCGTTCCACCGCTTCCGCCCTTCCAGATGCGGGCGACTTCCGTCGCCGGAAGCCGGTAGCGGGGGATGTAAGCGCCGTATCCGGCGATGCCTACCTCCCGGTTGGGCACCATCATCATCGGGTTTGACGTCATGCGGTCTCAGTCCTTTTCAGCAAGCTTCTTCGGCACGTAAGAATTCACCAGCAGCTTCCAGGTTGATCTTGTCACTCGCAACCATCTGGCGGGCGACACGTTCAATCAGCTCCCCTTCGGCACCGGCTGCGATTGCGACCTGCCGGGCGTGCAGCTCCATGTGGCCGCGTTGGATCCCTTCACTGGCCAGCGCCCGCAGGGCTGCCAGGTTCTGGGCTAACCCGACCGCGGCCACGATCTCAGCCAGCTCGCGAGCGTGTTGCACACCGAGCAGAGCCAGATTGGCACGGGCCAGCGGATGGACGCGTGTTGCGCCTCCGATCGTTCCTAGAGCTAACGGCAGCTCGAGAGTACCTTCCAGCTGCCCCTGCTTGCCCAGCGACCAGGTGCTCAAGGAACGGTAGCGGCTGGAGCGGGCTGCGAAAGCATGCGCGCCGGCTTCCACAGCTCGCCAATCGTTGCCAGTTGCGACGACGACCGCATCCACCCCATTCATGATGCCCTTGTTATGGGTTGCAGCCCGGTAGGGATCTGCGTCTGCGAAAGCCCAGGCTTCGATGATCCCATCACGAACTTGTTCGCCCGGGAACTCGTCGAAAGCGAGGGATTTCACAGCGACCTGGCAGCGGGCCCGGGCCAGCCGTCGGTCGGCAAGGTTGGAAAGGATCCTCAGTTGGGTCCTGCCCCCGGTCAGCTGGGCAATGCTCGGCGCAAGCTTTTCGAGGGCTGTATTCACAGAATTAGCACCCATTGCGTCGAGCGTGTCGAAAATCAGGTGTACGATCAGCATCGGCCCGGCGGCTGTTTGCTCGAGGATACGGATCTCGATCGACCGTGCGCCGCCACCGAGAGAAACCAGGGTCTCGTCGGCCAGGTTAGCCTGTGCGAGCAGTGCATCTTCCTGGGCTAGAATCCGCTCGGCTGCCTGGTTCGGATCCGGCAGATCGAGCACCTGGATCTGCCCGATCATTTCCGAAGGGTCGCTCTCTGCGAAAAAGCCGCCGCTGGCACGGGCCAGTTTTGCCATGTAAGATGCGCCAGCCACAACCGAGGGCTCTTCGATCACCATCGGGATCAAGCGTTCCACACCATTTATCAGAAAGTTGGTGGCGATGCCGAGCGGAAGCCCAAAGATACCGACGACATTCTCGATCATGTGTTCGGCTTGTCCGGGTTCCAGCCCACCCGCCACCCGATACATGGCCGTCCATTCATCATCCAGCCCGGCTGCGATTGCGGCTTGTTCGAGCCGCTCCGGTAGTGAAAGATTGTAGAATCCGGCGATGCGGGATGTCCTTGCTCGAGGCATTCATTCACCTTTCCATGCTATGCCGTACCAAGTTATAGGCGAGGCTTGCTGGCAAAAACTATCAAGCTCGTATCAAACTGGCTCGCCTAAGACTGTAATGAACAGGGCGAATACAGTATGACGCGCGTAATTCGTTCCTGGCCTTAGTGGTTCAAGGTATCTGAATAGGGTAAAATCACTCCAGAAGCAACTATGGTAACGAGAGAGAATCAAATCAAGCTACCGGCAACTGGCGACGCCAAAGCGTATTCGGATCTTCGTTCGGACATGGTAGCCCTGCATAGGGCTACCCTGAGCCTCTTTTCCGATTTATCCCTGGAAGGCGTGCTGCGCCGGGTTATCCATGCAGCCCGTGAGCTTTCCGATGCTCGCTACGCAGCACTTGGGATTCCCGATAACGAAGGCGGGCTGGAGACGTTCATTACGCTGGGTTTAGCGCGTGATGAAATTGATCATATCGACCATCAACCACGTGGTGACGGATTGATTGGCGAGATGATGCGAACTGGCCAGAGCATTCGCGTGCCGGAGATTAACGATCATCCTCTTTCGGTCGGGTTCCCGGCTGGTCATCCCCCGATGCGTTCCTTCCTGGGTGTGCCGATCGCAGCTTATGGCAGGCCGCTGGGCCAGATCTACCTGACCGATAAACTCAACGCTGATGAATTCAGTCTCGAAGATCAGCGCCTGATCGAGATGCTCGCCGCGCATGCCGCCGCGGCGATCGAGAACGCCCGCCTTTATCAAAAAGTGCTTGAGAACGAGAACGAGCTTTCAGACCGGAACGAAGAACTCGGCCTGATGTATTCGCTTGCAACAGCGGTAAGTTCCGCGATGGACCTTGATAAGCTGCTCGAAGTAATGCTCCAGCGGGTGATGAAACTGTTCCACGCCGGTGCTGGCGAAATCTTCCTCCTGGAAGAACAGGAGGGCGTATACCAAAAGGCGATCCATCTCGGTGATGCCCCCCAGTCCTTCTGGGATGTTGATCGTTTCCGACTTGGTGAAGGCTTGATCGGTATGGTTGCCCAGGAGGCAAGCCCGCGCTGGACCACGGATTTGAACTCCGATTCGGACTACCTGCGCAAATCCGTCCTTCAAAGTGGGTTTAAAACGCTGGTCGGGGTGCCTTTAACAGCACCAGGCAAGGTGACAGGCGTACTTACGCTGGCCTTCAGAACTGAGCGGGTGATCCAGGAGCAGGAGCAGGGGCTTCTGGGAGCCGTTGGAGCAGGGGTAGGGATTGCAGTCGAAAATGCCCGCCTTTACCGCCAGGCACGCCGTGTCGCCGTGCTGGAAGAGCGCGAGCGGATCGGTATGGACCTGCACGACGGTGTTATCCAGTCGATCTTTGCCACCGGTCTTACGCTCGAGTATGCGCGGCTGGATGTCCAGGAGCGAGCCCCGGAGGCGGCAGATCGCATCGGTAAGGCGATCAGCGGTCTGAATAAATCGATTCGGGATATTCGCTCATACATTCTTGATCTGCAGCCGAGCCGCATCTCGACCGACGATCTACCCAAAGCCCTGGAGCGCTTGACGCGCGAATTCAAAGCTAACACGCTGATTGAGACGGATCTGATGATCGAGCCTGAGGCGGTGAGGCGCCTGAACGGGTCCATCGCAGCTGACCTGTTCCATATCTCGCAGGAAGCGCTGGCCAATATCGCCAAGCATGCCAAGGCGACACGAACCTGGATCACCGTGCGTGAAACATCCGAAGGTACAGTTACGCTCCAGGTCATCGATAACGGGCAGGGGTTCGAGATGGAGAGCGCCCCAGAATTGCTTGGCCATGGTCTCTCAAACATGGGGGAGCGGGCCCGGCTGTTCGGGGGTGAGCTGGCCGTTGTTTCGAGTCCGGGCGAAGGCACAACCATCACTGTTCGAATCCCCTCCGAACCCGTAAATTGACATAAATCGAAAGTCAGGAAAGCCTCGCGCAGGTCATCAGCGTATCTTTTTCCGCGTGACAGGTAGCAAACCACATCGGGAAGGAGATCACTAGGGCACGATGGTTGGCACCAATATACTGAGCATTGAGAGGAGCCAGCAATTTGTGAACGCGGCCAAGCTCTATATCATTGATGAACATCCTGGCGTACGAGCTGCGCTTGTTGAGCGTTTAGGCCGCGCTGCCAATCTTACGGTTATTGGGCACGGCGGTGATGTAGACACAGTCATGACCGAGATCCGCGGTGGCAAACCGGATATCGTACTGCTCGAGGTAAAACGCAAGGATGGAATGGGTTTAGAGATCTTGCGGCAGTTAGCAGCCCTGCCACGGGCCCCGCGCCTGGCAGTCCTGACAAGCTATCCAACCAGCTGGGAAGAGCAGGCGGCGATTCGGGCTGGTGCAGACTGTTACCTGCTGAAGGATATCGATTCCGAGGAACTGATTAAAACCATCGCCAACCTGCCAATCAGTGCCTGACCACATAACTGCTTAGAAAACATAAGCGCCTCCCAATCGGGAGGCGCCCTTAATTTTATCGGAGATAGCCCAGCCGCTAGCTGCGCAGATATTGTGTCCGAAGCAGGTAATCGAGCCATATAAAGGCAATTCCCGCGCTCGAGAGAAACACAAGGATGGCATTGGCAATCGAAAATTTTTCAAGCGTGGTGCCGAAGATTATGATGATGCC
>DAOUEL010000052.1:0-16984 GCA_034430595.1 Anaerolineales bacterium
TGATCTCCAGACCGCCGTACTGTGGGAAGACGTCCAATGGTGCCTGGACCGGCTGGGAGATCGCACCCGAGTCGATCACGCCATAGGTGGCGAAAGCCTCTGTGGTAGCCGGCGTGTAGACAGGGAGCTCGCCCTGGGCCGCATCGGTGAAGCTTCCTGCAACTGCTGCAACCTGGAAGCGAGCTGTCCCTGCACGATCGGTCGCGGTCGGGAAGCGTACCTCCACCCGGTCATGCGCCGGTACTTCGACGCGCATACCATGCGGGCCGGTCAGCTTGAGGTTCGTAACATCCAGCGCCACTTCAACGGACAGCAGCAGGTCAGTCTGATTCTGAAGCACGACCGGCAGTTCAAAGCTGTCGCCGAAGTTCAGGAAGCGCGGCGCCGACGGGCGCACCATCAGCGGCAGGCGGGCGGTGATGTTCGTCTCGGCCGAGCCAAACTGGCGTCCACTGCCATCGACGGCAACGACCATCACCCGGTAGCGGGTCAGGTTATCGGGTACGCGCACCTGGATGCTGGCGCGCCCGGTCGCATCCGTGCGCACCTCGGGAGCGAAAGTGGCCAGGGGATTGAAGTCGCTGCGGATGCTTATCGGCTGCTGGGCTGCCCCTCCACCCATGGCATCAGCGGCCCTTTCGGCCTCCGGAGCCATGGCCATGGTCGGCATCGCCAGGCCCTCCTCGACCGCGCCGCCCCCGAGGGCTTTGGATTGGTCGGAAAGCACACCGCCTGCGATGCCGTTTTCAATCAGCGAAAGCGGGTCGACCAGCAGGATGCTGGCCCTGGAGTAGCGGCTGTCGACGTCCGCCGATCGCTGTTGATAGAAGACTGCGACCGGATCGGCCATCTGGTAGTCGGTGAGTGCCAGGATGGCTTCATCCACGACCACCACCGCCAGCTCGGCGCCGGAGACCGGTTCTCCGCTCGCATCGATCAGGCGCAGGTCCAGCGTGGTCTGACCGCCTGGTTCGAGTTCTGCGGCGGCCGGGCTGAGCTCAAGCTCGAGCGTGCGCTGCAGCGGGGGGATGTTTAACGTAAGCTGGCCGCGGGCGTAAGCCGGCCGCGCCGGGACGTTTTCCAACGCCTGTCCCTGGTCGTCCGTGCGCGGTGCCTGGCCGACCAGGTCGACCTGGATCTGCAGATTAGGGATATGGGCGGCCTCAATCGGGACTTCAAGTGTGATCGAGCCGTCCTCGATCTGGAAACGTTCGGTGGAGAGAATCCCGCTCCGAGCTATGGTTAACATGCCCTCGGCGGGCGTGTAGGGCGACTGCACCAGGATGCGGGCCGTGTCGCCGGGCTGGTAATTTTCCTTATCCGGGATGAGCGTGATCGTTTCTTGCTCGATTGTGCGCGAAGGGGGCTGCTGGCCGCCGCTCACCCAGCGTGTGATCTGGCTCTGGTTGCTTCGCCCGTTCTCATCCGTGATTGTGGCGGTGATGCGGTACTGGCCACCGGTTGTGGTTTCGAACGAGCAGGTGACGGGCTTCGACTCTGAGCCGACGGAACACTCCTGGAGATCAGCTTCGACCTGGCGCCAGTCTCCATCCTGGTATTTCCATTCCAGGCGGGCTGACTGCACCTTGATCGGACGATCGATAACGGCCACTCCGTCCAGGTCGGTCACGATCAGTTCAATCTCGAGCGGTTCTCCGGCTGAAACGAAGTAGCGGTCGCTGCGCATACCGACATACAGGCTGGCTGGATGGACGAGCAGCGTCGTCGTCCCGGTCCATGCCTGGCGGTTGACATCGAAGACGGTTCCCTCGGCGATAACGCTGATCGGGCGCAGCTGCTGCGGCCCTTCGAAATCCATGCGCAGGAAGTGCTCACCTGCGGCGTCTGTCGTACCGGAGAAGGTCTCGACGGTTGTGTTTCCACCGCCGCCGCCGAACGAAATCCCTTCGTCGTACCACCACCAGGGTGTCCAGGTCCCAAACGTGAAGCCCGGCCAATTCGGTGGCTGGTAGTTGCTAGGGGTCGAGGTGACGTTCCAGGTTACCTCGGCGTTCGGCAGCGGATCGCCGGCGTAATACTTCGCCTGCACCGCAACGACGGCGTACCCGCCGGCGAAGTACGGCCCGGAGGTTTCATTGCGGGCGTTAACTTCGAACTCGGGCCGGCGGAACTCCTGGATCTGGAAGCTGTGGTAGTAGTTGGATCCGCTCAGCCCGCTCAGTGGGCCTGATGCGGAGAATTGGATCTGCGCATAGCCCAGATTGGCATTTTCAGGGAGCGTGAAGGCGAAATCAAAGCCTCCCAGCGCGTTGACATCAATCTGCCCGGTTTCCAGCTCGTTGCCCTGAGCGCCGATGATGCTGTAGTTGACCGCGGTCACCGCGTTCCCAACCAGACTGACATCACCGTGCTGTCCCGCGCCGATGCGGCGCAGCCAGCCCTTGATGTGCACTTCCTCGCCTGGGCGGTACATCCCCCGGTCGTCATACACAAACCAGCGTAGGTCATCCGAAAGCGGGCGGCGGCTCCAACTGCCATCGCCCCAGTAGTACTGCGAGGCGGGCAGGAGTGCCTGGTCGCCACCCTTGCTGGCCACCAGGTAGCTCACCCCGCCGGCCGGGATGGCGAACCGTGCCACCCCATCTGCATCCGTGGTATGGCGCCCACCTCCGGGTCCGGTCTGAATATCCACACCGGAGAGCGGCACGCCATCCTGAAGCGCGTTTGCCCAGACCACCATGTCACTCTGGTCCACGAAGGCGTCGATGCCAATCTGAGTGACCTGCACCCAGACCTGGACCGTTTCCCAGTAGCGATCCTCCTGGAACAGTCCGCGCGGCGGCTTGGCGATGACAATAAACTGCCCCGATCCCCCGTCGAGATACTCGGAGAGATCGACCGGGACCTCGCTCAAGGTGTCATTTGGAAGCTCGAGCCGCTGCGTGCGATCGAGCACCAGCTTCCCGGGAGGGTCGGGCGGTGTATCCGTCCGTTGGTACTCGTACAAATAGGACAGGAAATCAGGCCAATCCGCAGGTTGGACGGCGTAAATCCGCAGATCGAGACTGCTGTAGTTGATCGCGTAGAGTGAAAGAGCCGGTTTCTTACTCGATGGATCGAGCGTGACGAAGATCTGCTGCGGCCCGATCAGTACCGGGTCAGCCGGACCGATCTTAAAGCGCAGTGATTCGGAATTCCCAAGGCGCTGGCCAAAGATGTCCTGGATCTGGCCAGAGACGGTAACTCGATAGGTTGTTCGTCCTACTGTTGCGCCGCGAATGCTGATGGTATCGCCGTAGATCGAGACCGATGCGCCGGCTAATTCAGGTTCGATGCGCAGCATGTCATCCCGGTAATACTTTGGGTCAATCGGATTGTTGAACTCGATGTAAAGCGGCGTCAGCGGCTGGCAGGTGTCATCACCCCAGGAACAGCCGTGATCCTCGATTCGCAGCGGGGCATAGGTGTGGAAGCTGAAACTCTGGGAACTCTCCGTGAGCAGCGGTCCTTCCGCAGAGGGTGTGCCTGGACCGATCGTGATGGAAACGTTCGTGTCCGTTGGCAGCTTCTGGTCTGCAGTGAAAGCCAGCCAGCGGCCATCGAGGGCATGGGCAGCCATTCGGCTAACGAGCGGGTCGGCCTTGACCTCATCATCGGTCGCAAGCCGAATTTTGATCGTACGGCTTCCGGCCTGGACCACGATCGTATCGAGAACAGCCTGTGGGTCAATTCGCTGATTGAAGGCGGCGAAGAAGACCGGTTCAAGCGGCTGAGGGCCGCTTGAACCTGAGGGAGCGTAATTGGTAAGGGTCACAGGCGGCGTACTGAAGGTGAACTCAACCGCTTCGGCCAGCACCCCGCCGGTCGCAGAACGAGTCCCAGCAGGAACCGTCACGCGATATTCTGTTGCCATCGGCATGCGGTCGATCAGTTCCGAGTCATACTGGAAGTTGAGCGTTTTGGTTCCCAGCCAACGCCAGGTGCCCGGAAGATTGGGCTCGACCTGGATCGGGATGTCCGCCTCAGAAAGATCCTCCAAGGTGGCGATCGGGACCATCGGCTGGTTGAAGGTGATGTTCACGAAAGGCGCAATCGGAATCTCACCTTCGGGGGAGTAGCGCAGTACCTCCAATGGGCCAGATTCGACCGCCACCGGCCCCACTTCGGGCGGTGGAGGTGGAAAGGTCTCTGAGATCGTTTCGCCGGTGCGAGGAGGTGGGACGACATCTTCCGGGAGCCGGAAATCCTCACGGTCGCCTGACTCGGGGGTTAACCCCGGGAGGCGGGCCAGGATCGCGGCCAGCTCCGATTCCGATAAGGGCTCACCGGTCGCGATGGGCAAGGGAACAGGGGTCGTGACCTGCTCGCTTCCTTCGCTGAGCTGGATCCCTTGCGCTCCGGAGCCATCGCCGGTTCCGGTGATGGGACTTTCACCCTCGCCCGGGCCGTCGACCACGACCGGGATCACCGTCCCGGGCCTACCTGAGGGCCCGAAGTAGTCAACCAGCAGATACACGCCAAGAGCAAGTATGGCGGCGCCAATAAGCGTGATAGGCAGCCAGAATCGCCGTAAGAAGCTCTTCGAGTTTGTATCCATGATCGCAGCCTTTCTTGTATCGTGACGGTTCGAGGCGCCATGAGCACCACTATAGGTGTAGACGAGCCCGGATGCCAATTGGTTCCAACCGGTTGACCTTCGAATATCTCATTGTTGACGTTAGCTAGTTAGTGAACTATAGCGAGCAGGTACTAAACCAGTCCATGCCCAGCCGTGTTGGGGTCAAAAAGAAGCCATGGGATGTAGATTGCAGAGCTCTTGATGTGGATTCCATCGAGTGAGAGAGTCATGAATTTGATCTACCTGGAAAGCCCTGCTGCTGACAATCTCGGCAGTCCATACCGAAGACGTCGCACAGTAAAAACCAGGTTCACTCTCAAATCAGGCTGGAGTCTGCGAGCCTCTTATATTCGTACGTGGTCTCGATCGTACGCCTGTTTCGTTCCCTATTTCGGCTAGGGAACATTGCGCGAGCGCAATCTCCACCGAATCAGCCAGAACAAAACGCTCGAACCCGCCAGCAGCGGGACGAAGCAGACCAGGAAATAGCCGCCGAGGATGGCGCCGACGGTGCGTACGAGCAGACCGTTTCCAGAGGCGACTGTCTCCCCCGCTTTCATGCAAGAAACGGTCATCGAACGTCCACCGCTCTCGCTCCCAATCGGGTTGCTTGCAGAAGGGAACTCATAGTCCGACTCGTAAGCTCCCAGCTGGTATGCAAGCGTGCTTCCATCCGGGCAGACCAACCCTTCAACCAGGTCGAGATTAAAGTTGGTTGCGGTGGCGAAGCTCACGCCGCCGATCACAGCCGAGAAAATCAACGCTGTAAAGCCGATCGTAAGCAGCCTCCCACAGCTGATCACGTTTAGGATTGTTGAAGATTTCATTTTGTTTCCATTCACGGTAAGCCTCAGCTCCATCGCATTAAGATTTTCCACTCCTGCGACTCATCCGGGAAGGTCACATCTACAGCGCCAACCATCAACACGTACCCAGCCGCTCGCTTTGGAATCTGCTCAAGCAGCTCATCAACCGTTGCATCGCGCATACCCGGAATGATAGGTTCCCGTTCTTGATTCCGAAAGGAGTATAGGCATTGGGGGAATCAGTGCAATTGGCGAAGGATATCCCTCATTATGGGCGAAATGCAGCGTGCTTTGAAGGGGTCAATGAAAAGTCCATCCTTGCTGATCTGATCGGTACCCCAAACGTACGCATGGGAGCGAAATCAATTTGACAATTAGGACATAAATGGTGCAAAATAGGATCTGTTCACCCGTCGCGGTTGAGTTCAAAACATGTCAACATCGATACCTGGAGCATCGTGCGTGGGGGATCTGAGGGTGCTCTGGAACGCCAACGAGAAGGTTGCGGCGAAGCTATATCACCTGCAGATCACATTCTGGCATCCGATACGGCAGCCCCGTATGCATCGTGCGGGATCATCGAAGCCGATGATCTTCTACGGAGTCGTGAATTGAGTCAGCCTGATACAGTTGTTCCTGCGCAGCTTATTGGGAAGAATGAGCTCCCTACGCTGCCGAGAAACCCCAGCACATCACCGGCTGCGAGGCCGCAGCTTGCACCGATCCGGGTTGATGATCTTGAGCGAATGCGTCAAGAATTTCAAGACCTGCTGAAGACAGAGGTTGGGGACGTCAGGGAGCTCGGCCAGGAGCTGTTTCAACGGATTGCGATCGTGAACTGGAGCGTCGAGTGGAACCTGCCGCGCTGGCTGGCCGCCGAATCACTGACTGAGAGTCAAAAACGACGCCTGGTCGTGGCCAACGTCTTCGGGCTGGGTTATGTTCGACTGCATGACGATCGCCATGATGGCGAACAGACCTCCTGGGGTCGCGCCGCTGAACTCCGGCTTGAAGAGCTGCTGCTGGAAGCGGCCAGGATTGAATACCGTCAATTGCTGGGGGATTCAGCCTGGTTCTGGGAGCAGTTCGACCGCCATATGCTGCGCTGGCAGCAGACCATTCGCTCCAGTTCATCCTGGATTTCGGGGTTCAATCTCGATTCCATCTCCCCCACCCGTTTGAGCGACATCGGGGCACCGTTGTTGATCAGCTGTGGAGCGGCCTGTATGCTGGCCGGGAACACTTCCCGGCTCCCAGCCTTTGAGGCGCCCGTCCGTCAATACCTGGCAGCCGCCGTGCTCTTCGACCACCTCAGTGATTGGCAGGAGGACCTCGCAGCTAACCGTCCGAACCTCTTTCTCGAAGCGATGCTGGCCCCGTACAGCGGTGAGCGGGACGCCGCAAGCATGCTGCCGGCCATGTATCTCGCTCTGACCGGGACCGAGAAGGTGCGCCGCTACGTCCAGCTGCTCCTCGATCAGTTGGAGGCCGGAATTGGGAACGCTTTTAAGATGAGCATGCGTAGCTTTGCCCAGCACCTGATGGCGCTCAAGGACGAGGCAAGCTCGAGCGCCGATCTAAACCTGACCCGGATCGAAGGAATGCTGGCGCAGGCGCAGAATTTGTTGGTTTCCGAGTAATTAGGACCGAAGAAATCGTTGCCAAAGGAGAATTAAAATGATTGAAAGTGAAGACCGTAAGCTGAACTTGCTGCCTTACTTAGCTGGCCTGGCTGCTTTGGATGCGGATTTTCGGGAGCGTTTCCTTGAGGATCCGGAGTATGTCGCCAGGGAACACGGATTGTACCTGACCGAGAAACAGGTCAGAAATATTCAGGCGCTCGACCCGGCTCAGGTCGCGGAGTGGCTTGATCACTTCGAAGGCCATATCGGGCAGCCGATCATGGCCATGTCGGCCTGGTAAGCCCTGTCCAATTTAGTTAATCAGCACAGGGACGATGTAAACACGCACGAGCTCGGTCAACACGAAGTAGATCAACGGGCTCATCGCTGCAATCACCGCCCGTACGACGGCGGTATTGCTGCGGAAAGGCCAGTTCGGAGATTCGAGAATCGTCTTCCGTAGGCTGACGAGCGCATTCGTGCGGGCGTTCAGCTCGGTGATCCCGTCATCGAGTGGATCCTTCAGGCTCAGGAGCACATCCTGAGCCTGAAGCAGTTGATCCGAGATGTTGTTCAGGGCCTTGATCTTCGCCTTGCGCATCTGCCGATAGACCCCGTTCAGGGGCAGGACGAGCGCCAGCAGGCTGCCAAGGGAAGCGAGCGTGATGACAAGAAAGCTGGCCGGACTAGTTGGACGGCCGAGCAGGACACGCAGGATCACCACCACGCCGGCGAGCACCAGGCTGTGCAGCAAACTGATCGAACCGAAGGGGAGCAAGTTCTCCGGATCGAAGACGTTGATTTTGAGTGGCAGCCGCGCCAGCTGGCTGAGGTAAATCGCATGCTGGATGCCGGTATAGACCAGTAAGAGCCCCAGCCAGCCGATGAGAATGTATGTGATCAGGATCAGCCCGGCTTGAAGCGGCTGGTGAGGCAGGATCAGCGAAGTGTAAATTGGAAACGGATTGCGCAGCCATCCAAACAGTGTCACCACGACCGCAGAAGAGATCAACAAGGTCAACATCTCGATGGCCCGCACCGGCTTGGCCATGCGCTTGACGAGTTCTTCGTAGCTCTCACGCGAGACCTGGACCGAAGGGCGAAGCCGCAGCAGGCTCTCAAGGACAGCCCGCTTGAGCCAGCGGTTGGTGAGCACCAGGTAGACCGTTAAGGCTGGCAGAGCAACGCGCACCCCGATGCGCTGCCAGTTTTCATACGCCGTCAGCGGCCCGACCAGGCCTTCCTCCAGCAGCTGTTCTCCTACTACAAGCAACGTGAGCAGGATGACGACGGTCTTGAAGGGCAGCGGCAGGCGCTCGAAGAAGGTGCGTGCAAGCTTCTCCCAGCTGACCTGGGGAGATTCATTGGCCTCTGTTTGGGTTAGCTCGGCAATCGCCATCTTTCCTGCCATGCGCATAAGTTATCCGGTGATGCACCCGAAGAAGAATGTGGAATTAAGAAGGGGGGTGCCGGGTTGCATCAAAATAAGACAATTAGAGTCTACTTCAGAACCGGAAACGCTTCAAGCCAGATTCGCGAGGGAACAATTCCTCTTTAAAAGAAAAACGCATGCTGCAAGCAGTATGAATGAATCGCTGTCGACCAAAGCAGGTAGCCCGCCGCACTTGCGAAGACCGCAATCCCCAGCAAGCCTGCGAGTACATAGCCGAGCCACTTTAAGGTTTTACGCATTGCTTCTCCTCCTGAGGCTTAAGTTCGCAGGAAGCGTACCGGAGGGTGCGTCCCACCGTCATGGGGCAGCTGTCCCGAGTCGGTCGGAAAAAAATCGGACTATTCAGGTTGTCTTTGAGAAAGCTCGCCGGTAGTGCGATTGAAGGCGAGCGAACGTATCGAAGGTTGCCAACCTCCCATCGCCGATCATCCAGCATAGCGGACTGTAAGGGAGCTGTAAGTCCCCACGGTTTGAACCGGCTCTATTATGGGAGGGTGACCATGGAAGCGGACCTATTCGAAACTATCCAGCTGGCGCCAGATCGGAAACGTTCAGCATTGCGCTCCAACATAGCTGGGCTGCCAGCGTCCGAAGAGGATCTCGGCCGGGCTGCAGGCGGCAGCCTGCTGGAGATCGTAATACGCGTCATCTTTGAGCGTGAGCTGCAGCAGCTTCTCAACGCGGACAGGAATGAGAGAGATTTCGTCGATGTTGAACCTGATCCGCTCGACGAGCAATTGCAGGGCTTAATCGGTAAATACTTTCCCCGCGCCGGGCGCCTGGCCACTTTCATCTACCGCAAGCTTCAACGTGGATTGGATAAGCAGCGCTTGAGGCTGCGCGTGCATCGCGAGTTCTATCGGGCGTTGTACCGCTGTGCTCGTTATGAAGAGCGGCCATTGATTAAAGCGAGCCTCGATGCGAGCGTGAATAGCCAGGAAGATCCCGTCAGCATACATTTCTTCCGTCTACTGGGTTCTATGCTGGGCGTCGAAGATGCCCGGTCCGACCTCGACCGCCTTGATCGCAACGTGCGGGCGATCGTCGATTGGTGCCTATCGATCCTGCCCTATCACCGTCCGGCTCTTGGCGACCAGGATTTGTTTTCTCTCATCACGAACGCCAGGGGACAGCCTGGCTGGAGTCGGCACTAACCCCCTCGCCGTGACCATCCCCCGCCAATAAGTTCCCGAAGTCTAAACCGAAGTCGACTGGCCAGGGACGAACTCTGATCGATACTTTCAGTACAGAGTATCTATTGTGAGTGGATCAACCTGCACCTAAGGTATTAGGTGCAGCGCGCATCAACCTTTCTCATATCTTTATCATTTCATCAGGACAGGACCTGCGCTGCATCCAGTCCAGGCTCCAGTGCATCCAGATTCACCACAGGGTGGTTCTGGTATCCATCTATACCCGGAGCCAGGGAGATTGCGATGAGTGTCAGCAAGGCGTTTAACGAACTCAGGTCAGCACTGCAAACCGAACTCGAACAGACCAAATCGGCCGGAACCAGGGCTTTTGAAGCCTCTGAGTTTGAGGCCGCGCAGCGAGCGGCGGACCAAGGGGTGCAGGTTCGCGCAATCATCGAAGCTGTGGCCGATTTAGCAGCCCGCTGGGAAGGGCTTGATGCAGGTGGGAGTGCCGCCGAAGAGCCGTGGGAGGTTCCGGTCAGTTCGAATGGACATGAAGACGAACTGATCTTTCCGGTCCTCTACGTGCTGGACCAGGTCGGGGGAAATGCGCTGGCCGACGAGGCGCTGGACCGTGTCGAGCAGCTCCTGCAGGAGAGACTCACAGCCGAGGAGTTCGGCACCCTTAGTGAAGCCTGGGGCGGACCGCTGCGTGGGATGATGGAAAGTCTCGAAAAACAGATGGTACGCCGAGGGTTGATTCACATTAAAGGCAAACCTGGAAACTGGAACCTGACCCCCCAGGGGCGGATGACGTTGATGGAGCAGCAGGGGTAACGGTTAGGCATCAGAGGGTCTACCGTGTTATAGGCACGCGATCAGTTTATGGCTCGGGGGCGAGGCTGGTGATCGGCGTGTCCAAATTCGCAAACATCCTTGGGATTCCTCTATGAATGTCTATCAGAGGTCTTCACCGAGTGTAATTTGCCCCAGGTTTTTTGAGAGCACCTTGAGGTGGACTCTCACGTTATCGATAATGGTGACACCTTCTCCATCAACCATCGTAGAAAGATAAAGGCCACCATCAGGATAAACGAAGCGCTCGGGTTGGATCACTTGGATTGACTCTCCCGACCACGGATACATCGACCAAAAGCCATTTTCGGGACTAAGCAAATAGATCGTGACCTGGTTCCCGGTGGGGATAATGCCGGGTTCGATTTCGATTTCCATCGAGAATACCCTGGTGACTTCGATCGGTTGGGCACTCGAGAGGTGCATTGTGATGTGCGCGGGTCCGCGGAATTCCATGACCCCTGTGCCTTGCAGGTAGCTTTTTTCAATGGCCGGAGGCTGCGGAAGGTTATTCGGGCTGGTATCGTAGTCAATCGGCTTAGCGGCGGGCGCCGGGGTGACAGTTAACGAAGTTTCAGCCGTCAATGGTGCAGCGTCAAGCTTGGCAAGCTCCCTCAGCGCTCGATCCCAAATTGGGCGGGAGGAGGATGAACAGGTGCTCTCCGCATAGCGGAAGAAATCGACTGCGTTATCGGTATCACCAGAATCAAGCGTAACAAGTCCTTGGACGAGAGCAGGGAGACAGGCGTCACCCCAACTATTCAGGAAACCCATCAGGAGATCTGAGCGTGCGGCATCGGGATCTCCGGAATCCATCTGAATCAAAGCCCGCAAATGGTAGCGGTAGCCTCCATATGTTGGCTCTGCAGCAATGAGGTCGTCCAATTCGGCACGGGCTTCGCTCGACCGTCCCAGGGCGTACAACACCATCGCACGGGTGTAGCGGCGTGGCTCGCTCGGGAGGATCGTGATGGCGCGCTCAATCGAGGCAAGTGCAGCGGTATACTGACCGAGGCAAAGATAAGCGCTGGCGAATGCGGTCTCAATACCGGCGCTGGGGGCTTCGCCTGGCAGGATCAATCGTTGCAGGCGTTTCGTTTCAGTGATGGCCTCCTGGCACCGGTTGAGATAGGTTAATTGGAATGCGATGTCCCTGGAGGAGAGCGGGTTGCTCGACCCGAGTTGGACGGCGCGTTGAATATCATCAAGCGCAAAGGAACTCAGATAGTCCCTGTCTGAACGCAGGTCGTACGTGCTTGCCAGCGAGTTGAAGACATCAGAGCGAAGTAAGAAGTAGTCGCCCGTTGCGTCAGGGTCCAGTTCGATCGCGGTATTGATATCCTCCAGGACCGTATACATCGTTTCAACGTAGGCGTTGACATCACCCCGGGCGCCTGTATCGCATTTAACTTCTTTCGCACGCCAGTAGTATGCCGGTCCATACTCGGGAAGGAACTCGATGATATTCGACCAGGCATTGATCACCGTGGCGCATTCCAATCCTCCCATGCGGTCCATGAGCCTGGAAATTTGCGGCTGTGCTGTTGCATATCGATCCTGGTACAGCAGCGTGGCTGTGGGTGCGGGCGAGGGCGAAGGCGTTACCGGGGTTCTGGTGGGGGATGGAGGTGGAGAGGGAGTCCTGGTCCAGATTGGCGGAAGTGTTGCCGCGGATCCGGCAATCTGCTGCGTGTGCGCGAAATTGAGCAGCTCTAGGATTCGAAAGCCGGGTTCTCCAAGGAGGCCGTTAAGAAGCAGAAAACCGCCGAAGGTAATGCTGATGATCACGCCAGCAACCATGCCCAGCACAATCGGTTTTAGCCTACGCTTACGGGGTTGCTCCGCCGGATTATCCGATAAATCGAGCGGGGCTGCAGTTATCCCTTCTTCGGGCAGATCGCTTGACTCTTGATTTGAAGCATTCCGAATCGAAGAGGTTGGTCCAGTCGAGTTAAGCGCATCAAGCTCATCGCGCGCAAATGCATTCTCCGGGTTGAGTCGAAGCGCCTCGGTCAGGCACTTGCGTCTCTGCTCCTTATCTGTCAGCGCTCTGGAGAGCCACAGCCATGCCTGATCGGAGCTGCGATCGTTCTGAATGGCCCGGGCGAGAAAGATACGTGCACGCTGCATATCCCCCGATTGAACTGCCAAGATCCCAGTCCGCAGCAACCCATCCTTGTCCATTCCTCCCGTTCCTCCCAAACTACGATCCATATTCCATAGTACAACAGGAATGAAGCAGCCAAGGTTCTCCGGCTGACAATCGACGTCATACCGGCACCTGATCACCCATCTGGTCGCTTGATGACGTTAAATCGGGACCCGGAACGAGGTTAGCGCGAGACGTTGTTTCTGCCGGCTGCCTTTGCGCGGTACAGCGCTTCGTCGGCCATCAGCACCAATTCGGGAGGTGATTGAACGAGCTCGGTCCGTTGAGCGACGCCGATGCTTATCGTTGGCGTGGCCATTTGACCGTTCAGCTTGTATGAATGCCCCTGGATACGGGTTCGAATTCTCTCCCCCAGTTCCACGGTCTTTTCCAGCGTCAGATTCCGCACGAAGCCGATGAATTCATCGCCTCCGTAGCGGCTTGCCAGGCCTTTCCGTCCGATCACCCGTCCAATGATCTTGCCGGCTTCAGAGATCGTGTACGAGCCGAGCAGGTGGCCATGCGTGTCGTTGATCTGCTTCAAACCGTCGAGATCCATCATCAGGAGTGCCAGACGTGAGCCACGCCGCTGGGAGTATTCGAATGCCCGCCGGAATTCGTGATCAAATACCCGTTTTACAGGCAGACCGGTCAGATCGTCGAGGTTTAACAATTCGTCCAGGCGCGTGCGGTAGGTGCTCTCAAGAACGTCTTCAAAGGTGAATTTCAGGATGACCGAGCCGATGAAGATCTTATCCTCCCGGCTGAGCGGCCCGTTTTCGGTCCGGTCGAGGTTGACGAGCACCCCGTTGTGGCTCTGCAAATCGGTGATGAAATACTGCCCGCTGTTGGGGTCGTAGTCGATGCGTGAATGCATGCCGGAGACCGTGCGGTCGGAGAGGATGATGTTCGCCCGATCCGGATCCCGCCCGATCACGGCTGAAGCCCCCTTGAGCGGTATACGCTTTCCTATCTCCGGTCCATTCAGCACGATCAGGACGGGCTGCTTCTCAGTGAGGTTTTCAGCGAGCGAGGCGTCGACACTGCTGTCGAATGTCTCTTCTAGCAGAGCACACAAACCAGCGCTCCTCCCGGTGTAAGCTATCCTCATTGTATACCGGTCGTACCCGCTACCATCCTGGGAAGTTTGGCTCATTCGGGGTGGCAATCGACCTGGTATCCATCACTCATGCTGATCCCGGGCTGGAGAGGGGATGAGAGTTGGGTATACAATTCAATCGGTAGAAACGATAATTTAGACGGACCCGAATTGGATCAAATCGAGGTGCATGTCATGACGATCGTCCTTGATGGCTCAAATCTTACGGTCGCAGCGCTGGTCCGTATCGCACGGGATCATGAGCAGGTCGCGCTCGCGCCGCAGGCCCTGGAGCGAATCAAAGTCTGCCGGGCGATGCTTGAAAAGAAGATCGCGGCCCATGAGATCATGTACGGCGTCAACACCGGCATCGGGGAGTTTTCGGAAGTCATGCTCGATGATGAACAGGTCAAGCAGTTCCAGCGCTACCTGATCTACAACCACGCCGCGGGCATCGGCGATCCGGCGCCGATCGAATATGTCCGCGGCGCAATGGCCGGCCGAATCAACGTCCACGCGCATGGCAACTCGGGATGCCGGCCAGAGATCACGCTGACCTTGATTGAAATGCTGAACAAAGGCGTGACCCCGGTCGTGTGCCAGAAAGGTTCGGTCGGCGCATGCGGCGACCTGGCGCCGATGGCGCAGATTGCTCTGCTCCTGATGGGCGAGGGGCAGGCCTACTTCGAGGACCAGGTTCTGCCAGGCAAGCAAGCGATGGATGCAGCCGGGATCGAGATCCCGGGCTTGAAGGCGCGCGATGGCCTGGCGGCGATCAACGGCGCCAATCTGCTTACGGCGATGAGCGCCATCCAGCTCTACGACATGGAACGCACGCTGCGCCAGGCGGAGATCGCGTGCGCGATGTCGCTCGAGGCGCTGCTTGCCAACCTGAAACCCTACGACCTGCGCCTGCACGAAGCGCGCGGCTTCGCCGGTGCCATCCGCTCGGCCAGGGCGATTATGAAGTGCATCGAGGGCAGCGACCTGCAGACGGGCAAGATGAAGACCAAGGTCCAGGACGCCTACTCGATGCGTTCCAGTCCGCAGGTGATCGGCGCCGCGCATGACGCGTTGGCTTTCGCCCGGGAGCAGGTTGAGATCGAGTTGAACGGAGTCGGGGATAACCCGATCTTCCTCCCCGAGTTCAACCTCGCGCTGACCGGTGCCAACTTCCAGGGTTCGCCGGTCAGCCTGCCGATGGACCTGGCTGGCACGGCGCTGACGATGGTCTGCGTGCTGGCCGAGCGGCGCTTGAACCGGCTCACCAATCCAGCGCTGAGTGTTGGCTTGCCGGCCTTTCTCACCAAAGGCGCGGGAATGTTCTCGGGTATGATGCTCAGCCAATACACTGCCGACAGCCTGATCGTCGAGCAGCGCATCCTCTCTGCTCCGGCCAGCATCCAATCGATCCCGGCTGCCGCCGATCAGGAGGATTTCGTCTCGATGGGCATGAATACGGCCATCAAGAATGCCCAGATCCTGGATAACGCCTACGGTGTGCTCGGAATCGAATTCATGGCTGCTGCGCAGGCGCTCGATTTCCGCGAGTTCACGCCGGGAGCGGGTGTGCAGAAGGCGCGCCAGGTTATCCGTAAGTACGTCGACCACCTGGACGAGGATCGCCCGCTCTACCAGGATCACACCCGCATGAAAGAACTGGTCAAGTCAGGTGAGATCCTCGAGGCGGTCGAAGGCGTCGTTGGCTCCTTGATCGGTTGAACTCTCGTCAGGAACGCTCGAATCCGCCGCCTGAAAAACTTTGATTCGAGAAGCTACGCCGGTATATACCTAGATTCGGCACGTATTCGAGGTATGCGGAAGTCCTGCCCGCGATGGACAGGAGGATATTGAGACAGTGCACGTGGAGAACCAGAATTCGATCGCTCCCAAACCCACAGCTGAGGAACTTGTCGCCCTCTGCGAGCAAGCCTACGGATTGAGAGGGACAGTTGGTCGGCTGCCGGGTGAGAACCTGAACTTCCTGCTGCAGGGCGATGACGGGCAATCCTACGTCTTGAAACTTGCCGGGGAGGATCTGCCGGCCGCTGTGATCGAGCTTGAGCACCGGATGATCGAACACCTAATATCATCCGGGATTGATATCAGCCTGCCGCGCATTCACCTTAATCGTTCAGGCCAGCTTGAGACCGAGTTTCGGGATGGAGATAGGCACTCTCACCGTGCCCGGCTGCTGGAATATGTGGGTGGAACCCCGTGGTGCGAGGCAGGGCCGCCATCCACCGGGCTGCTGCGCGATCTGGGGCGGATCCTGGCTGAAATCGATCTGGCGCTTGCCGATCTCGATCTGCCCCCTGCTCATCGCGAGCATCGCTGGGCTCTGGCCTCGGCCGGGGTTCATCGGGCGAAAATCGAGCTGATTGATGATCCCGGACGGCAAGCCCTGGCCGAAAAAATGTTTCACCTCTACGCTGCCTATGCCCCGCGCTTGGCCGAAGTACCGCATTCTTTAATCCACAGCGACGCCAATGACGAGAATGTGCTGGTCGCGAATGACCGGGTTGTCGGGCTGCTGGATTTCGCCGACAGCCTCTACAACCCGACGATCTGTGAACTGGCGGTGGCGCTGGCCTATGCCATGCTCGATCATCCCGAACCTCTACAAGCCGGGGCGGAGATCGTAGCGGGATATCATGCTATTCGACCGGTCGCTCAAGATGAGCTCGAGGTGCTCTTTCCACTCGTCGTCGGCCGGCTGTGTACGACAGTCGCCGTGGCGGCTGAGCGGCGTTCGATTGACCCCGATCATCCGAATTGGTATGTGACCGAAGAGCGCGCCTGGGACCTGTTGGAACGCTTCGCCGCTATCGATCCAACTGACGCTGCAGCTGAATTGGCATCCGCCATCGATTCCAAGCCGGGCATGGAATCGGGAGCGGGGATCCCTGATTTGCTTCGTAGCCGCCGCATGCACGTCGGCTCTTCGCTCTCTATCGCCTATGAACAGCCGCTGAAAATCGTGCGCGGGTCCGGCCAGTATCTCTACGACCACCGCGGGCGTCCCTACCTTGATCTGGTGAACAACGTCTGCCATGTCGGCCACTGCCATCCGCACGTCGTGGCGGCCGGTCAGCACCAGATGGAGCGCTTGAATACGAACACCCGCTACCTTTACGACGGCCTGGCCGAGTATGCCGGCCGGCTGGCCGCCACGCTGCCTGATCCGCTTGAAGTATGTTTCTTCGTCAACTCAGGGAGCGAGGCGAACGAATTGGCGCTGCGCCTGGCCGAGACCTACACCGGCCGGCATGACTGGCTGGTGATCGA
>DAOUEL010000053.1:0-30315 GCA_034430595.1 Anaerolineales bacterium
GAGGCTTACGGCCCCCTGAACGAGAAGATGCGCAACGCGATGCAGCATATCGTTAGCAGCGCTCGTCACCTGAAACGCATCATCAATGATCTACTCGACCTTGCCAAGATTGAAGCGGGCGAGTTTGAGATTTGTAATGAGCCGTACGCCGTCACTGAAATCGTTGATGTCATTGAGGGCACCTGCCTGCCTATCGCTACGGAGAAAGGGCTTGATTGGTCAATCACCATAGATAAGAACATGCCGCAAACACTCGCGGGAGACTGTGAGCGGGTCTCGCAAATCGCTCTCAACCTGGCCGGAAACGCGGTGAAATTCACAGATAAGGGCCAGGTCCTGGTACGTATCGAGTGCGTAGATGATGGGATGTGGCGCATCGTCGTAAGTGACAGTGGACCAGGGATCCCCGAGGACCAGCAAGAGAAGGTCTTTGAAGCCTTTCGTTCGTTGGATAAAAGCGGCTCTAAATCGGTTGCCGCCAGCACGGGCCTTGGCTTGGCTATCGCCCGAAACCTGGTGGAATTGATGGGCGGAACGATTCGTCTCGAAAGCGAGCTTGGGGTGGGCTCCACCTTCGAAATACGCCTGCCTCTGCAACCGGCAACTCCAGAGATGCTCGAACCGGAAGCAGTAAGCAGCGAGCCCTGAACTAGTTTGCATGTCTTCATATGGTCACTTCGCGAAACCCCCATCACGACGCCTGCCGGCTGGCGGGCAGCAGTGCTTGCAGGGACGTACCTTTCGAGTGCGATGAGCGCAGCCATGCTCTTGGGGACGCTGCTCGACAACCTGTTCAGCGTCCGTTCGGCCTTGCTGCAGCTCGGGATGGCATACCTGTTCCCTCTGGCTGCTTTCTGGCTGCTGCTGGCGCTTCTCCGGAAGCGGCTCGAACTCAGGGCTGCTGCAAAAATAACCCTTGCCAACATCCATTAGGCAGTTTCCGTACCTCTTGCTAGCTCGCTGGCGTAGGCATGGAATATGACACCAGCGACGTTGACCCCCGTACCTGATGGGTCTTCGTTATCGGGGGATTGTCGGCTGGCTTCTTCTGCTGCCGCTCACGAACCTGCTGCTCCTGCATGGTTGGAGCCGATGGCACCGCCAGGGAGTAAGCGACATAATGGAGCCCGGGAAAGGATGGATTTCAAGCAAGTGGGCCGTTGCAGCCAGAAGCCTGAGCTACCTGCTGGTGCTGCTCGCGCGGGGCTTTGTCGTCGTACAATCGAGCAGCATGTCCCTGGGTCAGGTGATCCAGGCCCTGGGATAAAGAGCCGGCTGCCACCTTCGTCCACTCACTCTCGCCTGCGAATCTCGGAGTTCGCAGGTGTTTTTCCACTCAACCTGACATCATTTGAATTCTGCCCCTTGACAGAAGCACAAAATATGTCTATAATTTGTCATGAAATTGTAAATATATCAAATATTCTCACCTGGAGGCAACATGTCTGAAGAACGCAAATTCACCGGTTTACGGCGTTTCAACCTGATCATGGGGGCACTGCACCTGTTGCAAGGTGTATTCATGATCGTCGTCAGCAACGACCGCACCTACCCCATCTTCACCAATTATTTGAAATTTGATACAGCAACTCGTTCGCTTGTTCCAAACACGCAGCTGGTGTACGAGCTCCCCTTCGGGATTGCCGTCGCAGTCTTCCTGCTTATCTCGGCGGTCGCCCACTTTTACCTGGGGACGGTCGGATACAGCAGGTACGTGGCCAACTTGAAGAAAGGCATGAACCCGATCCGTTTTTATGAATATGCGCTGAGCTCGTCCTTGATGATCGTCCTCATCGGCATGCTGGTCGGGATGTGGGATCTGGGCAGCATGATCCTCATCTTCGGTCTGAACGCCATGATGAACCTGTTCGGGATCATGATGGAGCTCCACAACCAGCACACCGAGCGCACGAATTGGACTGCCTTCATTTATGGCTCGATCGCCGGGATTATCCCCTGGATCGTGATCATGATGTATTTCCTGGGTGCTCTCAATTCTTCGGGTGCCAAACCGCCGGCGTTTGTGTACGCCATCATCCCCACGATCTTCGTCTTTTTCAACATCTTCGCCATCAACATGGTTCTGCAATACAAGAAGGTCGGACGGTGGGCGGACTACCTGTACGGTGAACGTGTGTACATCATCCTCAGCCTGCTGGCCAAGACGGCTCTGGCCTGGCAGATCTTCGCTGGAACCCTGGCGCCCGTTTAGGCCTGACAGATCAACCGAGAAGGTAACGACCGCAGCCCTCCATTTCCCTGGAGGGCTGAATTGTAAAACCCGTTGAATCTGGTTGAGCTAACTCCCGCTCGAGATCAGCGGTATATACCCGCTTTCGCTTACGACCGATTGCCCCTCCGGTGTGAGCAGCTATGCGGACAGCTGGCGGGCCGGGTGGGAAGGCCCCAGGGTGCTGTTAAGGACTGCATAGACCTGCGTTGTGATCGGGTAAGCTTCGCTTGAGAGCGTCCCATATTCTGGTGTCAAGCCCTCGATCGCTAGCAATTTAAATTCGGGTACCGGGATGATACGGGTGGCATAGAAATAGACCGAGTAGCCGATTCCGCCCGTGCGATTAGCAGCAGTGAGTTGCACCGGACTGAGAACCAGCGCGAGAATTGCGTGGCGTGATCCTCCATCCTGAGTGACGATCTTCGGAGGGTATGATCGATGGAAACCGTGGTTGGATTGCACCCGGAGGCCTGGCGATGCAGCTGACAGGTTTGCACTTTCTTCTCACCTATCAATGCACCTTCGAATGTGACCACTGCTTCGTGTGGGGAAGCCCCTGGCAATCGGGTGTATTCACACTCGATGGAATTGAGCGAGCGCTGGATCAGGCTGAGGAGCTTGGGACGATCCAATCGATTTATTTCGAAGGTGGCGAGCCCTTCCTTTACTATCCGGTCCTGGTCGAAGCCGTGCAGTCCGCGGCCCGACGTGGGTTTACGGTGGGGATCGTCACGAATGGGTATTGGGCGACAACCGTTGAGGATGTACACGCCTGGCTTCGACCTCTGGCGGAGTGGATTTCGGACCTGACCGTCAGCAGCGATCTCTTCCATTACGGTGAGCGGATCAGCCAGCAGGCGAAAAACGCGACGATGGCCGCCGAAGAACTCGGAATCGGGGCAGGTCTCATCACCATTGAACGGGAAAGCCTGGATGAGGTTGAAAATCCAGTTGGGCAACTGCCGGAGGGCGATTCAAGCGTGATGTACCGCGGCCGCGCGGCGGAGCGGTTGGCACCACAGGCAACGAAACAGGATTGGAGATCTTTCCGCGAATGCCCGTACGAAGACCTGGTTGAGCCAGGACGCCTGCACCTCGATCCTTTTGGCAACCTGCAAATCTGCCAGGGGATCATCATCGGCAACCTGTTCCAGAAATCACTGCGGTCAATCCTGGATGACTACCATCCCCAGCAGCATCCGATCGCCGGTCCGCTGCTCACAGGAGGGCCGGCCGCTCTGGTGAGCCGCTACAAACTGCACCATAACGATCAGTATGCAGATGCCTGCCACCTTTGTTATTCCGTACGGCGTGAGTTACGGGCGAAATTCTCTGATCTCCTCGGCCCGGACCAAGTTTACGGGGTATTCGACCAACAGTCTTCCTGAAGCTAATTCAGAGCACACCTTCAGAACCCGGTGCGAAACAGCGCTTTATTCCTGCTGGAATCGATGAAAATCACGCACAAATGTAGTTGAAAGCGGTATTTTGAAGCAGGCAAATTCCCCCTTTTCAGCCGGAAAAAAAACTGATATGATCGCGATGTGAAGGTTGCATGCACGTTCTGTCTGGAAGTCGATTGACCTAGGCCTGAGCTGAACATGCTCAGGCCGAGTCGGTTCATTGAACCCGACCGCCGGGAACGAGACACGCACCTCCAAGATAACATGCCCTAAGGAGGCAATCGATCATGACGGAACGAGTAATGGGTACGGTTAAGTGGTTCAATGGAAGCAAGGGCTACGGCTTCATCGAGCGCGAAGATGGTGATGATGTCTTTGTACATTACACTGCCATCCAGGCTGATGGCTTCCGCAACCTCGAAGAGGGCCAGCGGGTGGAGTTTTCCATCGAGCAAGGCCCCAAGGGTCTTCAGGCCGCCAACGTCGTCGTACTCTAATCCCTATAGACCGGCCAATTAAAAGCCCCCGTCCGACGGGGGCTTTTCCTATTCGCCAGGATGAATCCGGAGAACCGCTGGCGTTCTCAAGGTTTCCAGTTCGACACATAGGTGTCACGGGGCTGTCTCAACGGTCGAGTACGATAGGTGAAATTGCCAGAGGAGGCATATTGAGGATGAAAAGAAATCGGATTTTGCCAGATTTACCAAGCCTGACGCTGATTCTACTGTTCGGGCTCATAACAGCAGGCTGTGGTCGACTGGAAATGGGGATCGAATCTACGGATACGATTCAACCCGCCGCACCCCAGGACAACCCGGTGGGGACAGATGCCGCACAAGATGATGGAGCGGTCCCGGCCACCCAAACGGCGCTGCCAGCCGCCCACATCGCCTCGGGACTTGTGCTCAGCAGTCCAAGCCAAACCTGGTATGTGGATGCGTCTGGGCAGGTGGTGCTCCTGGCCGACGTGCCGCGAGCCCAGCTCGCAGCGGATCACGAGCGTGTTTTAGTCGCGAAGGAAGCTAACGGGAGCCCTATGAATGATATCTGGCTCATCGATCTTGCGACCGGAGAGGGTAGAAATCTGACGGATACCCCCGACCGCGATGAGGTCTTGCCATCCTGGTGGCTGGCCCATCCAGATACTGTCTTTATGGTCTCAGGCCAGGATGTCGGAATGGCAAATGCGGAGAATCCAACCCTGGTTGGCATCGATGGATCTGATTACCGGGTTCTCGATTCGGAGCATGGCGGGCCTTTCTCGCTTGCTCCTGATGGGTCCTCCATCGCCTATGGTGGTTTTGAACCTACGGGATGGATTTACCGCTGGAACGAGGGTATCGAGAGCTTCAACCCTTCGGACTACGGTTTGCAGGCGGAAAAAGTCTACCAGCCTTCCTGGTCGCCTGATGGCCATTTCCTGGCATGGATCGCAAGTGGAGATCTGCAGGGCGATGGGGCAGCAGGTATAGGCCTGGTTGTGTTCGATCTCATGGCGCAGGACTATCGTCTGCTCCATTTCTATACTCCCCAGGGCGGGGGCACTGTTCCTCATTATGTCAGCTGGAGTCCGGACGGCAACCGGATTGCTTATGTCACCTTTGCTGAGGCTCCGGCGGCAGGGAGAGAGGCGAACCTCTGGGTCATGCGCCCCGACGGGAGCGAGGAATCGTTCGTCGATGTTGGTCTCGAGCCGACCTGGAGCCCAAACGGGAGTAAGCTAGCCTATATTCATTCGACGATGCAGGGCGAGATCGACCTGCGCATCGCCCAGACCGGATCCTGGGATTACACTGTTGTCGACGATCTGACATTTCCGGGTCAAGCTCAATTCATCATGAACTGGCTTCAACCCTAGACTCTTGTCGGAATTACGGGCACGCGATAAATTCTCGCGAAATGCTACAAGATGCTGGCCTGCCATCGCAGCAGGCCAGCATCACGATTCCTTTTCCCCGGCCTGTTGTATGATTAACGCAATCGTCGAGGAGGAAACCCCGATGGAGGTCCAACGATGAATCGAGTCCTCGAAAATGTCATTGTCTACCTGCAGTGGTTCATTCTTACCGCAATTGCCTACCCGGTGGGAACGATGGCTGGGGCGGCCTTCGCCCTGCCACTCGGGGTTGAGCCGGATTCCACCTGGTACCTGCTCCTGACAGGTCTGGTTTCAGGGGTTTTCATTGCAGTTGCACAGCTTCTGCTTCTCCAACGACAGACCGTAGGCAGTGAGTGGTGGATCGTGTTGACCGCCATCGGGGTTATGCTTGGTGGCTGGTTGGCGGCATTGATTCTGGAGGGATCGGTCGACTTCTTCATGGCGGTGCTGGCCGGGACTGCCGGAGCGCTGCTGCCGGCAGTTTTACAGGTAACCCTGCTTCGCTCCAAATTGTGGAGCCGTGTCGAATGGGGTGCGCTCACTTTCACCGCCTGGATTTTTGCCTACGCTGCCGGTGAAATCGTGATTTCTGGAGGTCGGCTGGATAATGCGCTTTCCTCCCTCGGATACACCCAAACGTTAGCAATGGTGGGTTGGGCGGTTGGAGTTCTGCTTGCTGTCTTGCTGCTGCTCTTCTTCACACCCATCGTACGGCGGCGTGAACTGTCCGGCCGGATCCCCTGGCTGCCATAAATAGGATGGCCGCCGGAGAATAAGCTTCCACCGGCGTACGTGCAGGATCGAGATGCGAGCCTATCGGCGAGTTCGCCACCCGCGAAGCTTATTCTCAAAACACTCCGGATATTCCCTGCTCATGCTGGGGATTTTGCTCGGGCTCGCAACGGCCGGCTGTGATGTGGTAGGCCTGGTACCCGAACCTGTAACGCCGGCTATTCTCCCGGCTGAAGTTAATCTCACGCCAACGCTTCAAAACTCAACCCCTTCCCCGGAATTCGAGGCCTCTGATCGGGGTGCGCAGCAAACGAACACGCCACCGGTCTCCGGGATAGAGCAGCAAGCCAGCTCAACTCCGGCCGGGACGGTAACGAGCACGCCCTGGCCAACTCCCACCACACCCTGCTACCGGGCTGATTATCTACGCGATGTTCTCGTCGTTGACGGAACTCGCTTCGACCCAGGTGAGATCCTGTTGAAGGTATGGCGCATTAAGAACAGTGGAACATGCAGCTGGCACGGCGAATTAACACTGCAGTTCCTTTCCGGGGATACGCTTGCCGGTCCGGATGGTCTTCCACCGCTCTTTTACCAGCCGGGGTCTCAGCTCGAGCCGCGCCTGGATGAGACTAACTGGAGTGACCTGCGGCTGTTCGATGTCCGACCTGGTCAGGATGTCGATCTGGTCGCATTCTTCCGCGCTCCGGACGAGGAGGGTGAATACCGCAGCCTGTGGCAGCTGACCGGTCCCGCTGGTCAGCCTTTAGGACAGGTCTATCTTTTCATCCGTGTACGTTCGACGAGCGAGATCTCACTTCGCAGTTGGACCGGACTCTGGCGTCAGCAATCGCCGGAAGGAGCCGCTCAGGCGGGCGAATTGGCCCTCCAGCAAACCGGGCAGTCCCTGCGTGGATATTATTACGATCCAGCTGGTGTGCCGCAGTGGATCGACGCAACGGTATCGGTCGATGGCACGCAGGCTGAAGGCGCTGTGGGTGAACTCTGGAGCGATGGTTCGGTCTTCTACTTGGAGAAGCTTGCCGGCGGGTACCAATTTCAAGGCCGCCTGGAAGGTGGCCCTTTCGCGGTATCGCCGTGGTGCGGCGCACGCGGCTCGGCCCAAATCCCACTCTCACGCTGCCTGCTTCAGGAATGAAATTCTGAAACAGGGCGTACAATTTAATTCCCCGGATCTGAAAGATATGCGGGGGACAGCGTATGTTCTTGGGCTGATCTGCAGATAAGTTTTAGCGCCCTCATCGCAATCCGAAGGGTATGTTTGGGAGGCACAGACGATGAAATGGAAGAGTATAGATTCATTCGTTGGCACATCGCTCTTTCTTGCCTTCCTGCTGGCTGGCTGCAACTTCCCCTCTACCAGCGTACCCACACCGACCCCGCTGCCGTTCAGGCCGCAGCCGACCTGGACGCCAACCTATCCCCTGGTGCTTGCAACGCAAACTCCCGAGCTCAAAGCTCTCGAGCCCATCTCGATCGACAACTTCGACCGTCTAAAGCCCGTCATGCGTGTACAGGATGACTCAGGTATCAGCCAAATCGCATTTTCCCCGGATGGGAACCTGCTGGCGGTAGGGAGTACGAAATCATCGATCCATATCTGGAGTGTTCGTGAAGCGAGCTTGGCTGCAACCCTCTCCGGCCACCAGGGATCTGTGCCGGCGGTGGCATTTTCTCCGGATGGCCAGGTTCTCGCCACCGGAAGCTGGGACCATACGATCCGGCTCTGGCGGGTCGAAGATTGGTCGCTGATTACCAGTTGGACTGCCCATGAGAGCTACGTTCGTACGCTGGCATTCTCGCCTGATGGGACGCTGCTCGCTTCTGGTGGGGAGGATGATGCGGTTAATGTGTGGAACTCAGATGGCAGCCGGCGGATCTACCACTTGCTCGGTTCGGGGATTTCGGTGAATGAAATCATCTTCTCACCAGACGGCAGTCTGCTGATATCAGCCTATGGTGATGCCATGGCCAGGGTATGGTCGATGGCTGATGGCACGCTGCTTCGTTCGCTGACCGGATTTTCGAACACAAGCAGCTTGGCCTTTAATCAGGATGGCTCGCTTCTGGCCGGCGGTTCATGGTCCTACAGCCCGGAAACGTTAAAACCGTTGGGACGAATTGCCTTCTGGAATCCGGCAAGCGGGGACCGCCTGTACGGTACGGACTTGAATACCGGTGCACTGGCGATCGTCTTCAGCACGGATGGATCGCTGCTCTTCTCAACCACGACCGATGATGAAAACTACCGCCTGCGCGCCTGGCGAGTATCCGATGGGAAATGGCTCCGGGATTGGGGTGGAATTGCGGACCGGCCCTTTGCCCTCGACCGGAACCCCGATGGATCGATCCTCGCTACTGGTGCGCTAGATGGGGAGATCCTCTTCTGGTCGATTGAGTGATCCGCTCAGGAATCATTCAAAGATGAAAGCCCCGTCGCGGTAAATCACTTCGCCATCAGCGGAAATTTCTCCCCCTTCGCGCATATTAACCAGCATATCCCAGTGGATCGCACTCTGGTTTGTCGAGCCAGTTTCTGGATAACCCCCGCCGAGTGCGAGATGGATCGTGCCGGCCATCTTTTCGTCAAACAACATCGTGCGTGTGAAGCGCTGAATATTTTCGTTCGTCCCGATGCCCAGTTCTCCAAGATAACGCGCCCCGGCATCGGCCTCGAGTGTTGCCTGCAGGTAGTCATCGTTCTTCGCGGCTCTGGCCTCGGCCACGCGCCCGTCCGAAAAGGTCAGCTCGACGCCATCGACTTCGACGCCGGTGTAGATGCACGGGTAGCTGAAGCGCACCCAACCCTGGGCTGAATCCTCGACCGGGCCGGTGAAGATCTCGCCATCCGGCATGTTGACCTCGCCTGAGCATGGGATGAAAGACCGTCCATCGACATTGAGCTTCAGGTCGATGTCCGGCCCCTGCAGGTGGAGCTCATGTGCCTGGTTCAGGCGCTCCACGGCCTGTGCCTGCGCCGCTGCAAATTGGGTCCAACGCTCGATCGGATCACCGAGGTCCACGAAGCAGCTTTTAAAGTAGAAATCTTCGAACTCAGCTAGGCTCATCTCGGCGTCCTGCGCATAGGCATAGGTGGGGTAGCGGGTTGCAACCCAGCGCAGGTCGCCTGAACCCGTGCGTCGGAACCAGGTATCGACTAATTCTTTGCGTGCTGCCCGCCAGCGATTCAGCTGCGCCGGATCGAGGGTTGACAGCTCGCGTGTATTCCCGGAGCTGCTCAGGCGGATATCTACCTCGAACTCCTCATCCAGCATTCGTAGGAGTGGGTTGATGTAGGAGATCTGGGCCTCATTTGCCTGACGGAAATAAAGCGAACGCATTTCTTCTGATCCCATCAAGACATGCGGGTGTCCGCCAGCTGCCAGGATTTCACGCATCAACTCCAAGATCAATGGCTCGGCTGCCGCCGTGAGAGGGTAACCATGTATGACCACACGATCTCCTGGCTGTATTCGCGTGCTGTACTGGATGAGAACGCGTGCAAGTTTTACGAGACGTTCGTCGGCCATTTGACAACCCCTTCCAGGATGGTGGAGCCTTCCGGTGGTAGATGCATGACTTCATTCAATCGACAGATGGTAGGGCAAGTGCTTGCGCAACCGCAACATTCGCGGTGCTTTCCAGCCGACTAGCGACGGATCGGTGCAGAAGCAGGAACCCAGCGATTGAAATCGCACATAAGATCCCCCCTGCATACCAGATCCAGTTCGGATCGTAGTTGTCCATGATCAAGCCCGCTGCCAGCGGGCCGATCGTCGCAGGAAAGGTCCAGGACAGGGAAAAGAAAGCCATGTAGCGACCGCGCATCGCCTCTGGAGCAAAGCGTGCAGCCAGCGCCTGTGCAACCGGGACTACAATCATCTCGCCAAACGTGATAATCACCATCGCCAGAATGAAGAGCGCATAGCCGCTAACAAACCCATACATTGTGAAGCCGACCAGGTAAAAACCTGCACCGAGAGCCATCATTAGAAGCGGTGGGTAGGGTGCGGTACGACGGGAGACCCAGAATTGCAGGGCGACCACGGTCAGTGCATTGACGCTCATCATCATGCCGTAGCCCTGAGTCGGGATTCCATGGACGTCCCGCAGGAAGACTGAGAGGGTGTTGTAAAGCTGCTGATACACGATCAGCATCAGGATCGAGGTCAGTAAGAAACCGATGAAGGGACGATCCGCCGCGACTTTACGATAACCGGTGAAGGACTGGGCCAGGGTTTCGGGTTGTTGGCCCTCTGCCAGGGCGGGTTTGGTTTCGGGGATGAAGCGAAAGACGATCAAGGCTGTAATGGTGCTCGTGATGGCATCCAGGATGAACAGCAGCAGGTAGGAACGAGCAGCAAGAAACCCGCCGATGGTCGGACCGAAGATCCAGGCTAGGTTGGCCACCACCCGCAGGATGCCGAAACCCTCCGCTCGTTTCTCCTCCGGGAGCATGTCGGCCACCATCGCCTGGTGTGCCGGTCCAGCGATGTTCCATAGCATGCCCACGACGATTGCCAATGGATAAAAAACCGCCAGGTCATTCACCAATCCGAGCGAGATGCTGGTAAAGGCGCTGCTGATCAAGCCGAAGAGGACCATGCTGCGGCGTCCGAAGCGATCTGTTAATGCCCCGCCAATCGTGCTTCCGATCAAGCCCGAGATCGAGAACATGCCCAGCAATACCCCGGCCTCCGTCATCCCAACGTTGAATTTCTGGGTGATGTAGAGGGCAAAGAAAGGGAAGATGAGCGTTCCCCCGACCCGGTCAATGAATGAGGCCGAGACGAGGACCCAGAATTCACGGGGGAAATTGTGGTACGTTGTGCGGAATTGTCTGAGCATTTACGCGATCCGGGCAGTGGTGCATGGCTGGTATGGGCTCGAAGATCAAAGTATATCGCAAGTTCGCACCTTCCCGGCAGAATAAACTTAAGCGAGGGATAAGGACGTTGCACGCGTGATCGGAATATACTTCCCAGTACTTCTAGATGCGCGGGTTATCGAGGGATGGGTTAAAGGAGAAGGTGAGATGAAATTTTCCGGACGCACTGCGGCCCTTGGGTTGACCCTTTCGCTGGCTGTCATCCTGTCAGCCTGCAATATGCCAGCGACCGGAGGTGGACCGACGCCCCTACCAGTTGCAGCCACAAGTACCACGCTTCCCGAGCCTACCGTCGAGGCAACCAGCACTGCCAGTGCGCCAGAACCAACCACAGCAGCGACGATGCCCCCTCAGCCTGCTGTCACTCCAATAGCACATCTGACACCCGGCTCTGATTTCGACCTGACCTGGGTCTCCATGATCTCGACTAACCTGGGCTGGGGCATCGGTGGTATCTCCGGGGGGGGCGGACCATATCCTGCGCACGCAGGATGGAGGATTAACCTGGCGTGATGTCACGCCCCCGCAGGCAGCTGATGTCGGCCTAGCCCAGGCTGCAAGCGCTTTTTTCCTCGATTCGCAGATAGGTTGGGTACTTTTCCATCCGCAGGAAATGCTAAGTGGTGGATCGATGCCGCTGATCGTCTGGCGGACGCAGGATGGCGGTTCGAGCTGGAATTCGAGCCTGCCGCTGGCGTTGGATTTGAGCGGGGCGACCGCAGCCCTGCCGGACCTCGTCTTCACCGATTCTCAAACTGGCTGGATCATGCTCCACCTTGGTGCGGCTGGGATGCACCGCTACCCGGTTTACCTGCTTCGCAGCGATGACGGGGGATTGGATTGGCAGACGCTGATCGATCCCTACAATGCCGCGTATCTCCAGAGCTGTCCGAAGTCCGGTTGGACCTTCATTGAAAGCACCGGATTGGTGAGCATCGGCAGCTGCCCGATCGACAGCGCAGCCATCGATTGGAGCTCGGATTCGGGCTTGACCTGGACCGAGGTCCGGCTGCCGTTCTCGAGCACTTACAGCAGCCTGGCCGGGAATGCCGGCTGCGAGGCGCATTCGCCCATACTTCGGTCGACGACATCCTGGGTAGTTGCAATGGATTGCCGCACTTTCGATAATCCGCCGCAGGACCTGCATTTTCTCTATCAAACCATGGATGAAGGAGCGAGCTGGTCGATCGGCGAGTACCCGGGCGGTGCGCTCTACTTCCTCGACTCACAAAACGGCTGGGCGTTTGGAAAAGCCATCTACCGCACGATGGACGGTGGCGGCAGCTGGAGCGCAATCTCCAACGTCACCTGGAACGGTCAATTCAGTGTCGTCGACCTGCAGAACATCTGGGCCATCGCCAATTCTGGGACCCAATATGCCCTGGTGAGGAGTACGAATGGCGGCAGCAGTTGGGCCATCATCGACGCTCAGATCGTCCAGTAAGGTTTCACAGGACGGGCAGAATCTAAGGGTAATCCGGTCGTAGCGGCCTGAGGCCAACCATCCCCGGTTGTTTTATAGGGCTTTGCTCTCCTCGCCGTGAGCGGGGAGGCCGGTAGAGCCTACACTGGCTTGGTGCTGAAAGCGATTGGAGCAAGACACCAGGAGTGGTCTATCGGATGGGCTTCTGCCAGGGCTTTTACAGCTTATTTCGATTCCCTCAGATAGAGCAATTTGCTACGGATAGCTGATTGGCTGGTTTGGCGAATGGGTTGCGGTCTGGACCTGGCAGCGGGTATTGATGAGGTAAGCGCCTCACAAAGGGACGGCGGTGAAGGTGCACGATGTTTTCCACGAGGCAGTTGTTATATTGCATAATTGTGGAATGGCGTGGGTATCGTTTTCGCCAGCTCAGAGAGCTTCGCAGATAGCAGTACGATTGTTACCGACGAATGAGCGTGGGAGCAGTAATAACCGCTTGATTTTCGCCAGGGGATAACGCCCTTCCATGGATCGTTAATTCCTGTACATCCGTTGCTCCAACACTTGTTTCACCAGGCAGGGAAATCATTCTGTTCAAATAGCATAACAGGGGTGAAATCCCGACAGGCCAAGCGAGCCATTGATCCAGGCGTCGGTCATCACCTACAATGCACCCGATGTTCGATCAACGTGGTGATGCATCTCTCATGGATCAGAACTTGCGGGTTGGGATACCCGCTCGCCTGGCGGCCGTTGTGCTCGGTGTGTTTTTTCTCAGTGGATGCAGCACAGCACGTGCTTTCTTCGCTTCAGCTACACCTACCCCGAGCTCGACACCGACTGCAACCTCCACGCCCACGGCAACCACTACGCCCACCGAGACTTCTACCCCGACCATCACGCTGACCCCGACCGAGACGCTCACCCCCACGCCGAGTGCCACACCGACGATCACGCCGACCGCGACCTTCGATTTTCCCGATGCAATTGTCCAGCTTCAGGCTCACTGTCGCTATGGTCCAACCACTGCTTACCTGCACGCGGGTGATCTGTATCCAGGTGATCATGGACTGATCTGGAACCGCAACTACGACGCCAGCTGGCTGTGGGTGAAGTGGGACAAGCAATCCTGGCCCTGCTGGGTCTCGGCTTCGGTGATCCAGATTGAGGGCGACCCGTTCACGGTTGTCACGTATACGAGCCCGCTGCCCTGGTCAGAGCTGTATGGTCCCCCCACGAAAGTATCCGCTGTCCGCCAGGGAGACCAGGTCATGGTCAGCTGGTCGCGCGTCGATATGACGCTCGACGATGACCGGGGCTACTTCATTCAAGCCTACATTTGCCGTAATGGATATCTGATTGAAACGACCGTCGCCACAAACAACCTCTCCTACACCTTCAAGGATGAGCAGAATTGTTCCCAGCCATCACACGGTCAGCTGAGAGCTGTTGAAAAGCATGGCTACACCGAGCCCGTCACGATCCCCTGGCCATAGAAGATCTCACCTTCTATGCCGCCTCTTCCCATTCGACTTTAAACCGGGCATAATCTCCGGCTGAGTTCCATTCAGGAGTAGGTGCCATGTCAGATGATGAGCAGACGCAATCTCTGGGCGAATTCCGCCAGATGATGGATGAGGCTTTGCGGACACATGACAGCTGGCTGGCCCTGGCCGGGTTGTTCTGGCTGAAACCAGGTGTCAACCGGATCGGCAGCAGCAGCGGCATGGATATCCCGCTACCAGCGCAGTATGCACCACCCGTTCTGGGCGAGATCAGCCTGAATGAGCAGATTGTGACATTGCAGGTTAACCCGCCCCATCGGGTCAAGATCGAGGGGCAGGACGTGGCACAGTCGGTGCTTGAGCCCGATACCTCGGGCAACCCAACGGTCGTTCACCTCGGCCCGCTGACCTGGATTGTGATCGAACGGGGCGCGAGGCTCGGAATCCGTCTCTGGAATAACAGCCGTGCCGAAATGCACGCATTCCCCGGGCGAAGCTGGTTTCCCGAGAGACCTGAATTCAATGTCAAGGCCCAACTCCAGGAGCACGATGGCCCACAACAGCTGCGAATAGAAAGCACAATTGGAGAAGTCGAGTTCGTGACAGCGGCTGGGACCCTTGAGTTCGAGCTGAACGGCCAGCAGCTATCACTCCAGGCGATGGGTGATCCCAAGGCCGGTCTCACGATCCTCTTTAAGGATTTAACAAATGGAGATTCAACCTATTCCCCTGGTAGGTACCTGACCACAGAGGCGGCGGAAGATGGCCTGGTTGGGCTCGATTTCAACCGAGCCTATAACCCGCCCTGTGCCTTCACGAAATATGCAACCTGTCCCCTACCTCCGGTCGAGAATTATCTGCCCTGCCGCATCGAAGCCGGCGAGCGGCTTCCTGACCAGCATGTCATTTAATGCCGTCGAAAGTCCTTGCATGCTATCTCGCGGAGGATCAGCTTGACCAATAAAAAAACCCAATGGAAGAAAGGCAGGGGGAAACTAGGGCTATTTGAACCTCTGCTGGGCACATGGCAGGCTGAGGTGGATACGGATAGAGGCCCGGTAAAGTGCCAGCGAATTTTCATCCACATCCTCGATGGAGCCTATGTCCAGCTGAGGGCAGACTGGGAGTTCGAGACGGGATCCTACCGGGAATTGGCGCTCTTCGGTATAAGACCAGATGGGAAGATCGGCTTCTGGTCCTTCACTTCCGATAAAAAGCAGTCACAGGGATACCTGGCGGATGCATCGGATATTCACCCCCAGGCGATTGGTTTCGAGGCCGAGATGCCTGCAGGCCTGGCGCGCATGGTGTACTGGCCATCACAGCAAGGGGGCTTTTATTGGGCAGTCGAGTCAAAGACCAGGAGCGGCTGGAATCGCTTCAGCGAACACCATTATCATAAGGTACAGGGATAAATTCAGGATAAAAGCCTCTCTCGAGCCTCGAAGTCGAACTGCAGATTAACCGGGAAACACCCAATAGCAACCGGAATCACGTTGGGTTTAGATCCTGCCAGATTATCTCACTGGGCAATCGAATGCCGCAAAGAGTTGGCCGGTCGAACCGGGGGCATGTTGATCAAAATACAACGTGCGCAGGCGCACGTCAGGAGCGGGGTTAAAACCTGAACCGGCGATGATGGTGGCGAAATCCGTCCCCGCCAGCAGACGCAGAGCGAAGGTGAGGTAAAGCCGGTTGAGAACACCACTCGCGACGAGCATATGTGCAATGTGCGGGCCGGCAGCCGAGTAGATCATGTCGTAGCCCAAATTGTGTAGTGCGGCCGCCATCTTCTCGCCCTCCACGTTCTGCACGCCGCACTCAAGAACTACGATCGAAAGCGCTTCGAGTTCCTGCTTGCGTGCTGCGTCTGATTCTTCTGTTGTGATGACAACCAGTGAGCGATCACTCTCAAGCAGGCTTTTAGAAAGAGGGAAATCAAGGCTGCGGCTGACAATCGCCAGATCGGGATAAGGGGCAAGTCCTTGGTTGGCACGCCAATCCTTCAAATCCGCAAACGCGGGATCGTCATAAACCTGCAGGATCTCCTGGGCCTCACCAGCGGCGTAATCACGCAGGTAGCGGCCGCTGCTGATGACGAGATCAGCCTGGACTGCGAGCTCCTGAAACAAACGCCAATCACGCCGGTTTGCAGTTTGTGGGGGTACGCCCACCTCGCCAGCTTCGTCTTGTGGGACGGCGATGCGCCCGTCGAGGCTGGTGATGAAATTGGCGTAGATGAAGGGTGCTTGCACTGCATTCAGTTCATGGCGCAGATCCTGCTTCAGGTACAACCCGCGCAGCTCGAGTCTCTGCTCATGCTGTGGATATAACTGATCGACGCCAGCAATCAAATCCTGATTCTCCATCGCCTTGGCTCCGCCTTCCGCCCTCAAGCAGGCCTCCATTGTACTTCGGAGCCCTTCCTGTGTGCGAAGGTGGGGATCCGCAGTGAGCGCGGAGCTATTTTTTCCCCCTGCACCATCTGCCATTTAAGCCAATACATTCAATTACCCCTTCAATCGAAGCGGCACATTCCCATTTCCACAAGGATCCTTAGTCTTTATCAATCACGCTGGCAGCGAGCCCGGTTTGACTCCTGGCCAGCGGAGCAGCTCGTAGGGAAGCAGGTGCAATATAATGTCTTCGATCACAGGCTTTAAGTCAGATCGCTTCGTCAGGCAGGAGGCAGGTCGAATGCAATTTCCAGAGTTCTATCGTCCTGAGCACGTTGGAAAGCTTTATCAACCCGATGTCAGCCTGGCTGTCGCGGCCGGTCTTGCGGATGCGGAGCGAGCTTCAACGGCTGAATCGGGTGCGAGCTTACTGCTGCTGGTCGACCCACAGGTCGATTTCATCCACTCGGATGGCGCACTCAGTGTCCCGGGTGCGGTCGATGACACTCGCCGTACAATCGAATGGATCTTCCGCAATTTGGGCGAGATTCACACCGTTGCTGCTTCGCTGGACAGCCATTACCCCCAGCAGATCTTCTTCTCCACCTGGTGGATCGATCAAGGCGGTTCTCATCCCGCCCCGTATACAGTCATCCTGCCGGAAGATGTCGAATCAGGAAAGTGGATTCCCCTGTACCAGGTGGAATGGTCACGGGCCTATGTCGCCCGGCTGCATGACCGGGCGAAGAAGGATTTGATGATTTGGCCATTCCACACCATGCTGGGTACCCCTGGCCATGCGATCACCCCCGCGCTGTATGAGGCGATTGCCTACCAGTCGGCGGCCAGCGGACATGCGCCGCGCATCGTGATCAAGGGGACCTTACCCGAGACCGAGTTTTATTCACTGCTTGAAGCGGAGGTTAAACCAGAAGCGGACGAGCGGGGTGGACTTAATCTTGAGCTGATCGAATGGATGTCCGGCTTTGAGCAAGTATTCGTCGCCGGTCAGGCGAAAAGCCACTGTGTGCTTGAGACGCTCGCTTCGATCGTCGGATATTATGGGGACCAATCCGAGGCAATCTCCAGGTACTACCTGCTGACGGACTGTACCTCTTCAGTCCAGCATCCCGAGGTCGATTTCGAGGCTATTGCGCAGAGGACATTATCCGGGTTTGAGAGACAGGGCCTGCACCTGGTCGATTCGAGTACCCCGCTTGAGTGAAGATTTCAGGAAGGCGTTGAAGGCTTAGCTTAGTCTCAGAAGGATGCCGTTCGCAGATGGATCGGCAAGCAGTATGTCGTCATCTGTCACCCGACAAGGGTAATCAGCAGCCTCAAGGCGTGCCTTCAGGCGAGCAAGTTCCTCTGCCTCCGGAAGCAAGATTGTGAAGTGCCGCAGACCTGCCGCATCGGATGGTGGCTGCGGAGCATGTTCTCCCTGCCAGGTGTTCAGCCCGATGTGGTGGTGATAGCCGCCGGCAGATACAAACGCCGCGCCGACCTGCTTCGCAATGCCCATGACATCAAATCCAAGCAACCTATGATAGAAGTCCAGTGCTTCATTCAAATCGCCCACATGCAGGTGCACGTGTCCCATGCGGGTGCTGGCCGGGATCGGGCCGTCCAGGTGCTCACCGGGTTGGAGGTGCTGAAAGAGCGCTTCCAGGTCGAGCGGCTCACGTCCATCGCTCCAGCTTCCATCGGCGCGAATGGCCCCAAAGGAACCACTTTCCATATTCCACCAACCATCCTCCGGGGATTCGGTGTATAGCTCGATGCCATTCCCCTCTGGATCGTCCAGGTAGGTAGATTTGGTCATGATGTGATCGGTGGGATAGTTGGCATAGCGCAGCTGGAATAATCGCGCGATCGCCCGTGCCAGCTCGCGGCGTCCAGGATAAAGCAGAGCGAAGTGGTACAGGCCGGTCACGCCCCGGTAGCGGCGGACACTCTCTCCCTGATACAGCTGCAGCAAATCCTGACCTCCGGCGCCCAGGCCGGCTGAAGCCTCCGCCCGCCAGTTCAGCTGCAGTCCAAGTGCCTTTTGGTAGAAGTCCAGTAAGCCAGTCAAGTCGGCCACCGTCAGCGCAACCGATGCAATCGCTGTCTTGGGATGGATACTGATGGTCTCTTCTATCTCTGTCTTCGTTGGGGTTGTCATGGCGGCCTCTTCTCGGTGCCCCTCATCGCGTGCACGGGTTAATACCTATCAACCAGTATTATATCTATTGGACCTTAGATATCCATAAATACCTGGTGGTTCCCCTCGGGCTGGACTCTCGGCCGGGTATGATTCAAAATAGCCTGAAAGGCGACGGGAGGAAGAATTCAATGCAGATTGAGCCCGAACTTCTTGACTGGCTGCTGCAAGGCGAGGTCGCGATCCAATATCAGGTCGAGCGTGATCTGCTCGATAAGCATCGACCTGATCTTCAAGCCCGCATCGAGCTGGAAGGATGGGGGGCGCGCTTGCTGGATAGGCGGCGTCCCGATGGACATTGGGGACGATCCTTTTACCAGCCGAAATGGACCAGTTCCCACTATACGCTGCTTGATTTGAAGACGCTGCAGCTGCCGGTTTCAAATCAGGCTGTGAAAGAGACGATTGATCTCATAACCGTGCAGCAAAAGGCAGCTGATGGCGGCGTCAACCCTGGAGTAACAATCCCGGAAAGCGATGTCTGCGTGAACGGCATGTTCCTTAACTACGCGTGCTACTTCGGTATCTCCGAGCGCTCGCTTCATTCGATCATTGACTTCCTTCTCGAGCAGCACATGCCGGACGGAGGTTTCAACTGCCGCTTGAACCGGTTTGGCGCCCGTCACAGCTCGATGCATTCGACGATCTGCGTGCTGGAAGGCCTGCTGGAGTATGAACGCAGCGGTTACACATACCGCCTGGGCGAGCTCCAGGCGGTCAGCGCAGCGGCACGTGAGTTCTTGCTGCTGCACCGGTTGTACCTTTCTGACCGGACAGGAGAGGTTATTGACCCCAAATTCCTAATGCTGAGTTTTCCCGGCCGCTGGCACTACGACATCCTGCGGGCGCTGGATTACTTCCGCGATGCTGGGGTTCCATGGGATGAACGCATGCGGCCAGCGCTGGAGGTAGTTGTGGGCAAGCGGCGGCGTGACAGCCGCTGGCCACTCCAGGCGCGTCACCCCGGCCAGACCCATTTCGAGATGGAAAAGCCTGGCCAACCCAGTCGCTGGAACACGCTGCGGGTGCTGCGGGTGCTGAAACAGTATTCCTCAGCGGGTATTTGAGCTGTTGGAGCACAGCTCCCCTCAATCAGACGCTCCTGTATAATCGCTCTTCGTCACGCTTCCAAGCAGTATTAAGACATTGACACGCTCCTAAATTGGAATACTATTAATTTAGTTTCGCACGGAACTATCCACTCTCTGTTTCAAACAGGCAATTATGAGCAGCGTACCGGTCTCCCAACCCGAAGACGGCTCACTGTCTCTCCGCAACTATCATTTGATTCATGAGTTATACGTCTTGCTCGATGCCTACGACCGGGAGACCCTCGGTCGTTTTGGTCTTATTGCCTCGCAGTACCGCCTGCTGATGATCCTGGCCGCGCGCCCTGGTCAACGCCTGACCGAGCTCAGCGCTCGCATGCTGCTTTCGAAGAGCACGATCTCGCGCACCGTTGAGCAGTTGGAAGCTATGGGTTGGGTCAGCCGGCTCGACGATCCACACGATCGCCGAGCCCAATGCGTCATGCTCACACCGCTCGGCTACGAGCGTCAGGCGGCGATCTCGAACATCCACCTCCAATCCCTGGAAGAAAGACTAAGGTGCATTCCAAAGCCGGAATTGGAGCAGCTAGAATCGCTGCTCAAACGAATATCATCGGGCTTTGCCAGCGTTCAGCTGGATTGTGATGAGGTACTTTCAACACCTGGGGGCGTGACCTCCGGGGTGCAGTCCAAGGAGGTGAAGACTCAATCATCTTGAAATGAATTGCTGTCCGACACTGGCAATTCAAGCCTTGATCGCACGAATTAAAATGGAGGAATGGAGAGATGAAACGAAGTATTTTGTGGTCTTTGATCACGATGACGCTTCTCGCAAGTCTGATGCTCGGGGCTTGCGCCCAGGCGACAGCGACTCCGGAGCCAACAACACCTCCTGAGCCGACTGCAGTACCCACAGCTGTTCCTACCGAGCCTCCTGCAGCGCCTGAAACGACGCTCGTTATCTGGGCTGATGAAACCCGTGCTCCAATTCTGCAAGCCCTCGCAGATGAGTTCGAGGCAGCCTACGGAGTAGGCCTGGAAGTTCAGCAGGTGGCTGACATCAACGACCAGTATCCGATTGCAGCTCCGGCTGGTGAAGGTCCTGACATTTTCATCGGCCCGCACGACCGCCTCGGTGGTTGGGTATCGAGCGGTTTGCTGGCGCCGATCGATCTTGGGGCAAAGTCCGATCAATTTCTGCCTGTGACACTCACGGCATTCACCTATGACAGCAAGCTGTACGGAATGCCGTACGCCTTTGAGAACATGGCACTCTTCCGGAATGCGGACATGGTTCCGGAGGCTCCTGCCACGTGGGCTGATTTGCTCCAGGTCGGGGCAGACCTGCAGACCGCGGGTGAGGTTACCTACGCTCTGGCGCTTGAAGATAACGGCTATAAGGTCTACCCAATCCTTACTTCCTTTGGCGGCTATGTCTTTGGCAGGGATGATGCAGGCAACTGGAATCCGAACGACCTGGGTATCGACAGCCCGGGAATGATCGCCGCTGGTGACTGGATCACCGAAAATGTTACCGCCGGGCTGATCAGCCCGAACGCAAACGATGCCGATACAGCCGAGACGCTCTTTGAAACCGGCGAAGTCCCATTCATGATGACAGGCCCATGGGCGCTAGAACGCTTCCGGACGGCAGGGATGAACTACGCCATCAGCCCCTTCCCAAGCGATGGGCAATCCTTCAGTGGCATTCAGGGATTCATGATCAACGCCTTCAGCGAGAACATCCTGCTTGCTCAGGCATTCCTGACGGAGTATGTCGCTACGGAAGACACGATGCAGAAACTGTATGTTGCCGGTGCCCGGCCATCTGCGTACTTGCCAGTGCTTGACGCCACCGATGATCCCGATCTGGCAGGATTCGGCGCGGCGGGCGAGAATGCGGTTTCGATGCCCTCCATCCCCGAAATGGGTGCAGTTTGGGGATCGTGGAACTCGGCGGTGGTGCTGGTGATCACCGGTGGGGACACACCTGAAAACGCTTTCAAGACGGCTGCCGAGCAGATCAGGGTCGTCCTCGCTGGCGCCACGGCGGGCATGGTCAATGTGCCCGGCTCGTGGCAGGCTGCCGCAGGTTGTGCTTCTGACTGGGACCCGGCTTGCGAGGTCACTGCTTTGACCGAGGGTGATGACGGCATGTTTACCGGATCGTTCTCCGTTCCAGCCGGTGATTATGAGTGTAAGGTCGCGCTCGACGGTGCATGGACGGACAACTACGGGGTCGATGGGGTGAAGGATGGACCGAACTATACCTTCAGCCTGGCCGCTGACGGTACCGTTACGTTCACGTATGACCCAACAACCAACATGCTGACGATCACGACCGAGTAGCACGCACACATCCATGAGAAGGCCGGGCTAGTGCCCGGCCTTCTCGCACAGCTGTCTTGATACTACCCCGCCAGCGAGATGAGTCCATAGTGGCGGTGAGTGATATCAGAAGGGGTATTCCTGCCTCAATTACGGGTGGATTGCCGTGAGGGGTGCATGCCGCTCGTGGTGATGGAGGTATATCATGACTGAACCAATCGACTCGACAGGTCGAAGAAAGACAACGTTTACCGAGACGATGTCCACCGGGTCTCTCCTAATCCGCTTGATCCTGCTGGCAGTCGTTGATGCACTAGTCGTCTGGTTCATTCTTGGCCTTGTTCCGCGCGGGAGCTTCATTCTTGCCGTTGCGGTTGCCATTATTGCGGTTATTGTCAATATCGTTGTTTTGCGGGCAAATGCAGGCCCGCTGCGCTGGATGATCATCGGCCTTGTGCTTATGGCCATGTTCGCAATATACCCCATTCTCTACACCGTTTACGTCTCAACTACGAACTATGGTTTCGGTCACTTGCTGACGAAAGAGCAGGTGACCCAGCAGTTCGAGAGCACGAAATATCTACCGGAGGGAAAAGGCGCGTATACCTGGACGGCTTATGTCTCCAATGATGGGGACTTTGCCCTCTGGCTCCAGGATACCCAAGGCCAGAGCTATCTCGCGTTTCCGGATCAGCCGATTTCCTCGGTCGAGCCTGGCCAGCAAGGGGTGGGGGAGCTGGATGCCGAGGGCATTCCGTCTATGATCGACGGTTACCAACGCTTAAATCGGCTGGCGGTGGTGCGATATATCAATGACTTGGGTAAGCTTTCTTTTGGGAGCGGTGATTGGATCGTCCAGATATCAAGCTTGGATACTGCCTCCGAACTCGAGCCACAGTTTAGCTACGACGCGGCACGGGATGTCCTTACCAATCAGGAAACTGGCGTCGAGTACAAGCCTTCCAAAGGGTTCTTTGTTTCACAGAGCGGAGAGCGCCTGACGCCAGGATTCCAGATCTCCGTGGGATTCGACAACTTCATCCAGTTCGTCAAGAGCCCGGCGCTCCAGGGCCCGTTAGTGAGCATCACCTTGTGGAACTTCGCCTTCGCCTTCCTCAGCGTGGCGATGACGTTCTCCCTGGGGCTGTTTCTGGCGATCATCTTCAGTGACACGGCGATCCGCGGGCGGAAGCTGATCAGGACGCTGCTCCTGATCCCATACACCATCCCGAGCCTGATCACGATCATGATCTGGCGCGGGCTGCTTAACCCGGAGCTCGGGATTGTTAACCAAACCTTGATGTCGATCATCGGTTGGGCGCCGCCCTGGTTCACCGACCCCTGGTGGGCAAAAGGGGCCATCCTGCTCATCAATCTGTGGCTGGGCTTCCCCTACTTCATGCTCATTTGCAGCGGCGCGCTGACGGCGATCTCCCCCGAATTGTACGATGCCGCCGAGGTGGATGGGGCCAGCATTTGGCAGCGTTTCCGGCATATTACGCTTCCGATGTTGCTGGTTGCCGTCGGCCCACTGCTGGTAGCCTCTTTCGTCTTCAATTTCAACAATTTCAACATTATCTTCCTGTTCATTGAGGGAGGACCGCCTATCGTAGGTGCTTCGACCGAAGCCGGCTACACCGACATCCTCATCAGCTATGTCTATAACCTTGCGTTTGCAGGCGGTCGTGGTGCGCAGTATGGGATGGCGGCAGCGATTACGATCGTCGTCTTCATCATCGTGGCTGCGCTGGCTATGTTTCAGTTCCGCTTTACGAAGATGTGGGAGGAGGTAAGCGAAAATGTCTGATAAGGGGTTTCTGCACAGCTTGCGCACCTCACAACGGCGGCAGAGGCAGATCCGGCTTGTGCTGATCTACCTGGTGGCGATCATCGCCATCGCCTTCGCGCTGTTCCCCATCATCTGGATCATCTCCGCTTCGCTGAACCCGGCCAACTCGCTTTCGAGCCAGAAGCTGATCCCGGATAACGCAAGCTTTGTGAATTACGCGAAACTGTTAACCGACAGCGAGTTTTCACGCATCTTTCCCTTCAAGAAGTGGTTATTCAATTCGGTCAAGCTGGCTGGGATCACGACGCTTTTTTCGATTTCGATCACCACGATGGCGGCTTACTCCTTTTCACGCTTCCGCTTCCGTGGGCGCGAGAACATGCTGCGCGGCATCCTGTTGGTCCAGATGTTCCCCAATTTGCTGCTGATGGTGGCAGTATTCCTGCTCATCCAACAAATCGGCGGCGTGATCCCGGTCTTGAGCCTGAACACCCACAGCGCGCTGATCCTGGTCTACCTGGGCGGGGCGATGGGGATCAACATCTGGTTGATGAAGGGATACTTCGACTCCATTCCGAAGGATATCGATGAATCGGCGATGGTCGATGGGGCAACGCACTGGCAGATCTTCACCCGCCTGCTGCTGCCGCTGATGCGCCCAATCATCGTCGTGGTTGCCGTACTTTCCTTCATCTTCGTCTACAGTGACTTCATCATCGCCCGTATTTTGCTGAAGACGACTGAGCAATATCCGCTCACGGTCGGTCTGTATATTTTCACCAGCGGGCAATTCCAGCAGGAGTGGGGAGTGTTTGCTGCTGGCGCGTTGATGGGTGCACTGCCGATCGTGATCATCTATCTCGTGCTTCAGGATCAAATCGCCGGTGGATTGACTCAGGGAGCGGTGAAGGGCTGATATCTCTCTACCTGCCATATATCCCTGATAACTGCTGTGGTCAATTTGGTCGGAAACCGATGTCGCGTCACCGAAGCGAGGGTCTGTATTGGATGATTTCATCTTCGGGTTTGTAGCTGTTGATGAACTTAAACTGAACTATCACCGCCTCTCATGCAGCGGTCTCCAACACAACCACGAACGCAACCCGCGAGATCCAGAACCTGGCCAGGACGTACGGCTTCAGGTGAGGATTGCTCCGGATCTCCCAGTCGATCATGTTGCAGCCTATGTGACCCTCGATGGCTCACTCCCTGAGGGTAACCGGGGAGAAATAGAAAATGGTTTCGCAGTCCGTTTTGATCGGCTCGAGCCGGAGTGGGACAGTCTAATATGGGGGTATATCTCACGCTGGGAGGCCGTGCTGCCTTCCCAGCCTGAAGGAACCGTTGTCCGCTACCGGATCGGAGGTTGGCGGACGGACGAACCGGAGGTCTTCGCAGACTGGCCGGATATAAAGCGGAGCACGGACCTTATGGCAGCCGCCTACTACCATGATCAGTCGCTTGAACTCGTGTCCATCGGCGATGCTGCCCATGGTGATGTGTTTAGCTTTCATTTCGATCGCCTGAAACCCCCCGCGTGGGCGCGCGAGTCAGTGATCTACCATATATTTGTCGATCGATTTTTCCCTGGCCAGGGAAGGGATTGGCTTCAGACCTCAGATCTGCGCGCACCTTTCGGTGGGACGCTAGTGGGGATTACAGAGAAGCTCGATTACCTTGAAAATCTGGGAGTTACATGTCTTTGGTTGAGCCCGATCTTTCCCAGCCCGACGGTCCACGGCTACGATTCTGTGGATACCTGCCGGGTTGAAGAACGGCTGGGGGGAGACCCAGCGCTGCGGTCTCTAGTGGACGAAGCACATGCGCGCGGCATTCGCATCATCCTCGATCTGGTATGCAACCACATCTCAAACCAGCACCCGATTTTTCTCGATGCATTGAAAAATAAACAAAGCCGCTACCGCAACTGGTTCCATTTTGATGATTCGGCAATTGGCTACCGCACCTTCTTCGGTGTACGTACGATGCCACAGCTCAACCTGGCCGAGGACGGAGCCCGCGCGTGGATGATAGAGACCGCCCGTTACTGGCTGCGTGAGTTCGACGTCGACGGATTCCGCCTCGATCACGCCAATGGCCCCGGTCCTAGCTTCTGGTCAGATTTCTGGAGTGCTTGTAAAGATGAAAAGCCGGAAAGTTTCTGTTTTGGTGAAATGATCGAACCAGCAGATGTGCTTCGCCGCTACAGTGGGTGCATGGATGGCGCGCTCGATTTTCACTTTGCCGACGCCGTCCGCCGGACGTATGCCAGACGGCTGTGGTCCAGAGCCAAGATGCAGAATTTCTTGAGCAGCCACCTGGCGTATTTTGACCCCGATTTTCTTATGCCCACCTTCCTCGATAATCATGACATGGACCGCTTCCTCTATCTCGCGGAAGGTGATCGAGCGAGGCTGCGTGAGGCGGTGGAGGTCCAAATGCGAATGCCCGGTCCTCCGGTGATCTACTACGGGACCGAAGTTGGTCTGAACCAGCAGGTGGGCAAATCGCGCGAAATCGGGCTGGAGGCGAGCCGGACGGAAATGACCTGGGGTGGGGCACAGGATCGGGACTTGCTGGAATTCTACCAGCGCGTTCTTCGAGAACGAAAAAAGGCTCGTCCGTGGGAGCCGCGCAGGGTCAACGCCGACTGAAGCGGATCGAGGACTGCCAATCAGAAGGAAGAGAACGGGGAGGCGGAAAGCATGTCGCGTGAGTTTGAAAAGTCAAGATTGAAAGTCCATACCTTCACGTTGCTGCTTGTTATCCTCATTGGGGCACTACCAGCCTGCGGGTCTATAACCGCGGTCACCGCCGTTCCGACAGGATCTGAAGTCCCCCTGAAAGGAACCCCATCCTCCACCCCGTCAAGGCCAGATGCTCTGACGCTGGAGGATGGCAAACTATATGTGGCGATTATCTGGCATCAGCACCAGCCGTTTTATTACCAGGACCCGGAGACCGGACTCTATGAACGGCCGTGGGTACGATTACATGCAGCCAAAGATTACGTTGACATGGCGTCGACCCTAGAGGAATATCCAGCGGTCCATGTGACCTTCAACATCACGCCCAGCCTGATCGAGCAGTTGGACTCGATTGGAGAGGGGGCGAAGGATCTCTACCTGGTATATACAGAAGTGCCCGCCGAACAGCTGAGCGAGGTGCAGAAACAGTTCTTGCTCGACCGTTTCTTCGATATCAACCCCGGCATTATCGCCCGCTTCCCCCGCTACGCGGAATTAGCAAACAATCACGATATCAATAGTTTGACGACCTGGACCGTACAGGATTTCAGGGATTTGCAGGTACTCTTTAACCTCGCCTGGATCGACCCGGATTGGTTAGCTCTTGAACCACTTGCCACTCTGGTAGCCAAGGGACGGGATTATTCCGAGGAAGATAAGGCAATCGTGCTCGGTGAACAGCTGCGCTTGGTGAAAGAGGTCATTCCGCTCCATGCCAGGCTCCAGCAGCAGGGCCAGATTGAGATCACGACCACACCCTACGCTCATCCCATCCTGCCGCTGCTCGTCGACAGCAATCTGGCGAGCATGGGGCTGCCAGATGCCGACCTGCCGACGCGCTTCGTCTATGGTCAGGACGCGGTGGCGCAGGTCGAGCTAGGGATTGAATCCTACCAGGCGCACTTCGGAATGGATCCTCGCGGGATGTGGCCAGCTGAGGGCTCAGTTGCCGAAAGCGTCGTGACCATGGTTTCGAATGCAGGAATCCGCTGGATGGCCAGCGATGAGGATGTCCTGGCGAAGAGCCTGCCGGATTTCGGCGGGTTCACACGTGACCTGAACGATACCGTAATCCAGGCGGACGAGCTTTATCGTGCATACTCCGTCCAGGGAGCACGGGGTGGGCCGGTGGCGATCATATTCCGAGATCACCTGATCTCGGATAAGGTCGGTTTTGAATATTCTGGCACCCCGGGCATACAAGCCGCAGCAGATTTCATCGGCCGGCTGGAGGCGATCCGAGCACGGCTGCAGGAGGATGGCAATGGGGAGCCCCATTTGGTCACCGTGCTGCTTGATGGCGAGAATGCATGGGAGTACTACCCCAACGACGGAAAAGACTTCCTCCATGCACTCTACCAGTCCTTATCGGAATCCACTGACTTGGTGACGGTGACCCCCTCAGAATATTTGGATGCCCTCCAGGCGGAAGGAGTCCAGCTTCCTGGCCTCGATCCGCTATGGGCTGGTTCATGGATCGATGGCACGTTCAGCACTTGGATTGGCGAAGAAGAAGAGAATACGGCCTGGGAGTACCTACGCCGAACACGAGAAGCCCTACAGGAGGCGGCGCCAGGACTCGATCCGGCGACGCTGAAGCAGGCCCGCCAGCTGATCTACAAGGCCGAGGGATCGGACTGGTTCTGGTGGTATGGCAGCGATCAGACCTCGGGCGCAGATGATAATTTCGATCGTCAGTACCGAAGCTACCTTGCTCAGGTTTTCAGCACGATCGGCGAAACCGTGCCTGATTTCGTATCCGTCCCTGTTATTCCGCAGGCGCGCCAGCTACCCGATCAGGAGCCGCTTGACCTGCTTTCGATCTCGGTCGATGGGATGATCGGGCCGGATGAGTGGGAAAACGCGGGACGCTATGTTTTTAGCCAGGGAGAGGTTGAATCGCTCTACTTCGGATTCAGCCTGGAGGATCTTTTCCTTCGGGTTGATTTACTGTCACCACTTTCAACGGATACAGTTCTCGGATTCTATTTGAGTTCCCCTTATGGCGAGTCAGCGAACGCGTATTCGCGCTTAGGTGAAGGGGCGACCCAGATTGGATTCGGCGCAAAGCAACTGATCGAGGTGCAGCAATCGGCTGGAAACATGTCCTGGGATTTCTTCGTGGCGGATGGGAGCGGTCGGTGGGTGCCGGGGATGGGTGCTCCGGATCTGGTGGGACACGCTTCGCCTGATGCCCGGACACTCGAGCTGGCTATCCATTTCAGCAGCCTGTTTCCCCAGGCGCGCAGTGGTGATCGAATCAACGTTCGGCTTGTGGTCAGCCGCAGTGGAGCGGATCTTGAAATTATCCCTCCAGTTGGCCCAGCTTTGGCGGCGATCCCGGACCTGCCTATCCCGAACGTCTTTTTGGACATCGAAGACCCGACTGCGGATGATCATGGCCCGGGGCCGTACCAGTACCCTAGCGATGCGGTTTTCAAGTCTGGGGTCTTCGATCTGACCGGGCTTACGGTCGGCTTTGACGAAACGGAGGTGGTCTTCCGGCTGCAGTTCCGCGGCCCGGTGAATAACGAATGGGGATCGCCGAACGGGCTGAGCATCCAGACGATCGATTTATACCTTGATGTGAATGGGCCTGCCCAGGGAGCGCGGATCCTGCTTCCTGGACGCAACGCTGCACTAACTCCCGAGTTCGCCTGGGATTATGCCATCTGGGCTGAAGGTTGGACGCCCGGGATCTTCGCCCCTGGACCGAATGGTCCGGTGCAGATCGATTCCGGATTTTCGATCACGACGAATCCGGGGCAACGCAGGGTGACGATCCGTGCGCCGCGAGCCTTACTAGCAGGTGATCCTCAGGAGTGGAGCTTTGCAGCCGTAGTCCTCAGTCAGGAGGGCTATCCAACAGCCGGCGTCTGGCGCGTTCGCGATGTGCAGCCGAATGCAGAGCAGTGGCGCATCGGAGGTGGAACTGGAACGGTCACTGATACCCGGATCATGGACGTTCTCTGGCCGGAGAGGCTTTCCCCTTCCCAGGAGGAGCTGCTTCAGAATCGCTCGCCGGAGGGAGCAGGGCTGTCGGATTTGAGCCCCGACGATTATCCACAAGTGCCGATGATCTCGCCCTGAAACGGAGCGTGCTGAATAGAAAAACGGGCTCTCGTTTGCTCCAGATAGAGGTCGCCAGCCCGTTTGAAATCGTATTATCTTTAGTAAAGAGGCGACGACGGGATTCGAACCCGTGAATGAGGGTTTTGCAGGTCCATACCGGACCTCTGCAGGACCCTTTGCCGTGATCGCCCTCTCAAACCGAATGCGAGGGATTTCTCCGGTTGTGGAATGAACCTAGTGATTGTTATAGCGATCGATCTCTCCACGCAGGACTTCTCTAGCTTCTGCAACCTCTCCGATGTTCTCCAAAGCGCAGGTTCGAATAATGCGATCCTGCAGCCATCGGTAAGGCCTCTCGACTTTGCCCTTGGACTGTGGGGAGAGAGCGAATACAACCTTGATGCCCAATAACTGCATCATCTTGCCCCACTGTGTATCGACGTCATCGGTCTGGGGCACATACTTGCGCCAGACGCTGTCCCGGCCCTGCACAAAGCGGAAGACACGTAGCGAGTCGACGTAGCAGCGCAAGGGCACCCCAAAGGTTTCCACCACGCTTCGGGTGGTTTGAATATGAGCCCAGGTGGTCTCGGCAGAAAAGAAGTCGGCGAACAGCAGCAGGCGGCTGTAATCGTCAATGGCTGTGA
>DAOUEL010000054.1:0-21161 GCA_034430595.1 Anaerolineales bacterium
GCTTCGCTCCGTAACTCTTGGATTGCCAGACTCGTTCCAGCACCTTGCTCGTAAGACGAAGTCCCCATACAGGCCATTTACGGTAGCGGTTAGCCCGGAAGATATCGCGTGAGATGTCCATTCCATGGTAGGTGTCAGCGGCAGCCCCGGATAACAGGCACCGAATATCGTTCCGCGAAGTGACGAGGTGGCGGGCGAGAGGAATCATGTAGGCCATCTGCTCATGATGCGGCGGTTGGCCAAGGGTCTTGATCGCCGAGATCAAATATTCAGGGTAGTCCCGGGCCTCGATGCGGACGAAGGTATGTTCTGAGCCCAGGAGAGACGCCGATCGGCGGGCATTTTCAATTTCCGGAGCAAAACTTGGCGCATCCGAAGCATAGCTGCAGGAATGCAGTTGCATTCCATCCGGCGCCGATAGCTTCACACCGAGCTGAAGCAGTGTTGAATCGATCCCTCCAGAAAGGAGCACAGCACTTTCTGACCGACGCTCCCGGGTCCACTTAAGGTGCAAATCAACGACCTCGCAGAATTGTTCAAAGAAATACTCCGACTCCTCCGGAGCAAGTTTTGCTCCGGATTCTTCTTCAACCAATTGTGAGATTGATCGCTGTAAGCTGATCTTTGTCTGCCCGGCGTGGTATTGAAGGATCTCCCCGGGGAAAAGTCGCTGAACACCGCTTAAGTAGGTTTGGCGGCCAGGTACAGATCGAAAGAGAAAATGCATCGGGAGTGCCGATGGATTGAGTTCACGCGCTTGCATGAATAGGGTCATATAGCCGAGGTTGTTGCTGCAGACAAAGCCCTGTGGCAGTTCCGTAAAGTAGAGTTGGGGGGCTGAGAATAACGTCTTGTAGACACACATCCTTGGCTGCACTTTACTAATGCACGCCACCAGGCCATTCCCATGAATCCGGTTGATATCGACGGCTTGCGGGGTGATTCTTTGCTTCGCAGCCATTGAGGCCGAGGAGAGTAAAGTTGTGCCGTCTCGGAGAATCCCAGAAGACAGCACGATTGCTTCTGAGCTGTTGAAAATATCGCTGAACTTCGAAGCTGTGTAAAAAGCGCTGAAAGATCCTTCCAGAGGAAATATATTCACATCAAGTATATCTTCGGGGATTGATCGTCGGATCGCTTCGATTGCGTTTGTGTGGATGATGCCAAAGGAAAAGAAGTTTGAATATGTCATTGAATACCCAAAGAGCTTTCTACAATTAATGAAATTTGTCGGATTGCTGTGCGTTCAATCCTTCAAACATCCCACGCTTGCCGAACCCAAACCCCATGGATTGTTTCTGCCTTAGGGTCGGTGGAGGTCGCTTTAGATGCCGGAAGAAAATGCACTGGGAGTGCTGTTCGTGTCCGCAGTTCGCGCTCAGAGAAACGTAATGCCCGCCACATCAGCTGATTTCACGATTTCCGTGACACGGGTAAGTTCCTCTGCGGAGGGACTAATATCCTTGTCATCAATGAAAACGACCTTAAACGTGCCATCAGTTTCCGAGATAAAACCAGCCTGATTTAGGTATCGAGCGATAACGGGACGACCTTTTCGGCCAAGGAAGTGCCAATACGTGTGGTCCAGCAAATGTCGTTGAATATGTGTGCCCCAATGGCGCTTGGCTTCGAATATACCGTCATTAACTCGCGACCTCGTCATTCCGAAGTTTACATACCTGTAGCCCTGGCTATTCGCCCATTCGATCGCGTACCAGTTGAGAGCAATCATGATCCCCTTCTGAGCCAAGTTAAAATGGCCTTCACGGATTCCAATCGATCCGATAATGAACGAATCGCCCGTGACATACCCCAGCAATCCCGCCATCGGCTGTCCCTGATAATCGACCATAATCAGTCCGCCTTCAACGAACATCGCCCGCTTCGCTTCAAAAGAAGCGATGATGGCCCGTTCCCCGAAACGATTACTGATGTAGGGGACATACATCTTGTGATAGAACAACTCCAGATCAGCCGGATCCTGGCTAAAGCGGTATGTGAATCCCACTCGCACAGCATGTCGTATATCACGCCGCCGCATTCGCGTCATTGCGGATAAGACATCATCAATGGGCTTATCAATCTCCACTTCCATCAAGACCCACGGCGGCACGCGGAAGTGAAAGCTCGTTTCCATTGGTTTTATCCGAATCAGATGGTTGAGGTCACACAGGACAAGATCCGATTCATCCATCATCTTCGGTATACGTTTGTTGATATGCCATACATTTATTCGGTCAATGAATTCTATTCGGGGTCGATCCGGGAATAACACCTCGATCAACTCTTCTTCAGAATGTGTGAAATCATCCTGAATAAAGTACACCTTCCAGTCCTTCCCCCGTAGCAGCTTGATATTGACCCGGCCAAATGACATTAGCAACCATCCGAAATCCTTCATCCAGTTCATAATCCTCAACCGGGTGGAAAGTGGTTCATTGTCACCCAGGCGGACTTTACGTAACTGGTTCTCCATGGGTTCCAGCCAAAAGATCAATAAAAGCTTTCTGAATTCCCTCTGGACGGTACGTATAAATGAGGACACTATGGCTCCAACTCGTCGGTGGCTATCCGTCTAATAATGGGATTCAAAACGAAAAGGGAGAGCTCCTAGTTCGTCCCGCTCACTTGATATTCCCTGAATTATCAGTTCTTCGATGTTAGAACAAGCGGATTAACAGGCTTGCCTAGACAACTTCGCTTCGGAGACAGGCAGGCAAGTCTATATTGATGTATATGGATTCTAATAAATCTACCTGGCAAGCACCATCTAAACTCCCGGGCGAAGGTTCGCCAGATTTAGCTTAACTCACATGCCTAAGCGATCTGGACAGCCGGTGGATTTGCCTGTCGCCGTTTAATTACCACAGTATTCCTCTGAAGTTCTGCGAAGAAAGCCTGAGCTGGCATAGATTCGATACTTAACTGTGAGGAAACATCACTCAAAAAGTTGGCGATTCCACCTATTCCCTGATATCCGACATTTCCTGAATACGCGCCCATAAGGTATAAGGGCCAGATCTGAAAACCTCATTAAAATGACTGGCAATAATCTGAGGGGAATAGATGCCTGTCCATGCACTGAAAGGTCCGGTGAGCAGGTAATCGGGATCCGCTTGAAGCAAATCATAGGGCAGGTTAAAAGCATTATGCTCTACGAATTGCTGACGTGTTGCAGACAGAAGCATAGCCTGTGGTGGGTGGCTGTATTTCCAATGTCCCGAGAGGGCGTCAACCTGCCAATCCCAGCTTTCGATGACGGATTGATCATCGACATGTTCGTGAATGTAGTCGGCAACAACCCGGGCATCTTCATGTACAGGTAATTTCAAGATCGGAAGTCCGTGAATTAACAGGGTAGAACCAATGAGACCTGTGATCACAACCAGGTACGCTACTTGTCCTCCAATCCCGCCATCGAGCCGCAGGCGAGCTAGAAGCCACTGGAAGATAGCCCATAACGCGACGCTCAAGATAACCGAGGCAGCCAACCAGCCAAAGTATGTGTAACGCACCCAACCGATGGACAGCAAGCTCCACCAGAGCCCGCCTATAAGTGTCATCAATCCGAAGAACGCAAGCAGCCACTCCCTCACAGCCCACTGTTGAATACGCCGCGTCTTCCGCAATTCGAACCCGCAAATAACTGATGTAATTGCCATTCCGCCCAGGATGAATAGCCCACCTCGAGTGATGTTGTGATTCCAGAAACCGGGCAGAATCAGCAATCGGATAGCATCGATACTATCGCGCTGGTTTTCCACCTGAAACGAGCTTGCATAAGCTATGTTGGGGAGTAGAATCCAGGCGGCAATCAGGATAAGCGCCACCCCTGGCGCAAGCAAGATTCTCGAGCTTGCCCTGGATCTGGAAATCGCGTATTTCAGCAACCCCAACCCGACGATCGCCGCAACAACCGGGATGCTGCTCTGCAATTTCGAGATACAGGCTAGCCCAAAAGCCAATCCAGCCAGCACACTCCAGAAAACCTGATTGGTCTCCCATTCTTTTAACCAAAGGGCCAACCCGACCAGGATAAGAGCGAAGGAGGCGCTTTCGCCCAGCACCTGCCGCCCGAACAGGAGAAAACCAGTGTCCGAGATCGGTGGAATTGCAAGGAAAACAAGGACTGAGAAAAGAGCACCTCTGAGACCAATGCTTTTATATAGGAGGAAATACAGCATTCCTACGGCCAGCATGGCGTACAGGGAAGAGATAATACGTGCCTGGAACATGCCTGCTCCCGCCAACTTGAACAATAGAGCAACCGGCATCAGGACTGTCGGTCCAGTGGTCACCGCCGGATCGAATGGATTCATCCCACTGACCGTGTACGTTCCGAAGGTGCCATAGTTCAGCAGGACGCTCGCTGTATGCGTATTCACACCCTCGTCATACCAGGCAGGAGGGTAGCTCCCGAGTCGGAAAAATAACAGCGGTAGCATTAGAAGCAGCAGGATGACAAAGGGGAAGCGTGTGGTTTTGATTTTAACCTCTACCTCGTGTTTTCCTCGGGGGTTTCTAGTGATTTGAGCCCGTAGGGTTTCTTCGAGCCCTCGAAAGCATTGCTTGCCACTGATTAACTTCGGGAGACAATCAAGACTCCGAGTGCAATCGTTGCGGTGCCTAACAAGCGTAGAAGTGTGATCTGCTCATTGAACAGCTGCCAGGAGGCGAAGAGCATAACCACGTAACTTAGACTCACAAAAGGATAGGCAAAGCCGAGATCGACGCGTGAAAGAGCAACAAGCCAGAAGACCGTAGAACAAGCATATACAACCAAACCGCCCACCACAAAAGGGTTGGTTCCCATCCCGAGTAAGATCGAACCCAATTCCCTTACGGATAGCGTCAGCGGTCCTAGGGTGGTCATACCGCGCTTTAAAAGCAGCTGGCCGATGCCTCCCCCAAGCACGCTGATTAGAATGTAAATGATTGCGGTTTCCACGGCTTTCGAACCTCCTGAATTGACTCTCTCATGAAGCAGCTGCAAGGAAATGGACAGGTTAGAACTGGAGCAAACATATGTTTATAGGCGCCGCCTAAAAGGGATTTGTAAATGTGACCGGAACCTTCAACAAAAACCCGCTCGCTTCGTTTTCGGCAACCTGCCATCGGCCTTCCGTCAGATCCGGGCGGCAAAGCATGAGATGCTGGGCGTTTACGTCATTCGGAACGCGACAGTGATGACTCATCTGGACAACGCAATGAAATGATCCCGGTGAATACTCTACTCCGGGGCGTGAAAACCCTCTGCTGCCACCGCCGCAGCTGCTTCGTCAGCCAACCGGGAAAGCTCACTCTCACCCCGGGATTGCCACCACCAGATATAACTTGACAACTCATCCCGCGTTTCCGGGAAACGTACAAGGTAGTCAACACCTTGATTGACATCCCCACTCCACAGCAGCGCGTAACCTAGCTGCTTCGAAATTCCGCGATGCGATGGATTGGCCGAATGCGCTCGTAGGAGAAGGTTGACAGCATGACTAAAGTCTTCCTGAGAAAATGCCAAGTGACCGAGACGATGGAGAGCAGTCTCCTGGCCAGGTTCAAGCTCAAGGACCGACGCCAGGCGGGCACGGAGATCCGCCTCCATCTGGGCATCGTCGACCCAGGTCCAGATCTCACCCTTCCAACTCTTTAACTCGGCTTTAGCGAGAGAGACCGCCGCCAGGTTCACTTCCAGGCCGGCTGCGAGTTGCCGCCAGAACCCCATTCCTATAACCAGGATCGCGAAGCCTAGGATTAATGCTGTCCATCTGAGGGAGGTCCCGGCTGGCTGGGCACTTCCAGGGGTTGATTGAGCTATGTCATGATTACCTTGAATTGGGAGAGGGAAATGCACCCCTGAATAATACAATGCCAGCGCAGCCGGTAGGAAGACAAGCGGTGTGCCAACGGAACCATACAGCGGATCGTCTACCAGACCATGCAGCATGACAGCAATTAATCCGATAATGCCAGCCCAAACCTCCCAGTCCACCGAATGACTCTCTGAAAGCCGGGCAGCAAGAGAACGCAGGCTGAATATCAACGCGAGAAGCAAGATGCTCGCTGCCAGGATCAGCCCGGGGACGCCTTGTTCTACTGCGAGATTGAGGTACAGATCGTGTGCATGTCGGAAGAAGTAGAACGGGATAATCCTGATGTAGCGCGAGTAATGCCCCGCAAAACTCGCCAGCCCTCCACCGATGAACGAGTAATCTGCTGCCAGATCAAGCGCATCCTTGTAAAGACCGATCCGTTCACCGGCAGTTGGAGCGCCGGGTATTTTCGTGACCAACCGTCCGAGCATAGGAGCCGATCGACTTACACCGAGGGGTAGAAGAAACGCCAGCAGCAAAATGGCAGCGAGGATTGCCAGGCGCCTCCAACCCCCACGGAGCCACGAACGCAGGACAAGCATCCCCGCATAACCCATGGGCAGGGCCAGCAGCAGTGCCAACCATGCGCCGCGCGAACTCGTAAGCAGAAGGCCGGCCAGCAGCACAGCTGTTGCGGTCAGATAGATCACTGCTTGCCTTTTTCTTAAACACTGAAACCCAGATATACATTGAGCAGCCACGCCGGGCAAGATGAAAATCAACACGCCGGCTACAAGATTCGGATCGAGGGCTATTGACCCCTTCCTGCTCAAGAACCCTTCGAACAGCTCACGTATTCGGCCGATGCTAGTGAAATCGGCTTGCTGAACAACAAGGTTGTTCGAGAGTGCGTATGCAAGGACGATACTCAATCCCAGCAGGGCTTGCAGACGGGTCACGACCGTCCTGTTTGTATCCGGCTGATCGAGAACTGCATACATCAGCAGAACAGCCAGTACCAGCCTGGCGGCCTTGAGGTCGGATTGGCCAGGGTCGTAGCCTATCCGGGCAGACAGCATAACACTGAGCAGAAAGAGCGAAGCGAACAAATCGAGGAGACTGATCTGCCGCCCCTCACGATCAATCAGACGGCGTATTAAAACCGGAAGCGAGGCGAGTGCAGCCCACCAGGTCGCCCCCGAGGGCTCGATCACCGAGAGCGTGGCTGCGGCTGTGACCAGGAAAAGTTCCGCCGTAGCCCATGATCTGCGGCTCAAGTGACAGAAAGACCACTGTCGGTGGATGACCAGCTTAGGTGCTGCATGCCCACGCTTAGTGCCGAACGGAAGGTGCTTTTGTCGGTTAGCAGCATTCTAAGGTAGGTCAACATCGGGCCCGGCCTGAAAGCCCATTCCCGGAACGCTCTCTTCTGCCAGTACAGCAGCCGCTCGGCAGGTAGTCCGGGATAATCGAGGACTGTCCCTCGGTCCATATCGACTTGCTCCCAGCGGGTTCCCGGCCGGAACCAGTTGTTATCTACAACCTCAAAGAAGAACGGTGTGCCCGGATAAGGTGCCGCTACATGGAAGAGAGCGATATCGAGCGGCAGCTTCTTCGCAAAATCGATGGTCTCGCGAATCGTCTCCTCCGTTTCACCAGGCAGGCCAATGATAAAGTAACCCCAATTCTTGATCCCCGCCTGCTTCGCCCAGCGCAGCGCCCGCTCGGCTTTATCGGGATAGGCTCCCTTGCGAGCGTGTTTCAGGATCTGCTCATTGCCCGACTCGATGCCCCAGCTGATGAACCAGCAACCTGCCTTGCCCATTAACTGGAGCATTTCTTGATCAACATAATCAACCCGGCTGTTGCAGGTCCATTTGATTTGGATGTTTTCAGCGATCATTCGCTCACAAAGCTCAACGACCTGTTCTCGATTGACCGTAAAGAGATCGGCATACATATGAATATTGTTGATGCCAAGTGATTTAAGCTTCCACAGCTCCTCCATGATCTTCTCAGGAGATCGCAGGCGGACACTATACTGATAGCTAACGTGCTTGATGCAGTATGTGCAGCCAGCCGGGCAGCCCCGGCTTGTGACGATGAACGTGAAGGGTCCTTTAATTAACGGCATGCGGTGTTTCATGAGCGGCAGTAGTTCATGCATCGGGATCGGGAGATCATCCAAATCTCTGATGAACATGCGCATTTCGTTGACGACGATCTCTTCCCCATTGCGCCAGACCAGGCCTTTGATTTTCGAAAGGTCAACCTTGCCATCTTCGAGCATCGCCGGTGCATAGGTTGGGTCATGCTTTTCAAACAGCGTTCTTATTTCCGGAGGCCGCTGGTCCAATTTCCGTTCGAGGTGATCGAGCAAATCCCGAATCGTTAGATCGGGTTCACCAAGCAGGATGAAATCGAGCGCAGGAAAAGGCCGCATGGTCTCGCGTGGGATGGGGGTTACGTGTGTTCCGAATGCGATCGTCCTGGCTCCACGTGCCTTTGCCAGAAAACAACCGTAGAGGTCATTCTCAAGCGTCGGTGCGGTGACCTGTGTAAGGTAGTACTTTGGCTGACACGTATCAATTTCGCGCTTGAATGCCTCCCAGCTCATGCGATCCGCATTCGCATCGACAACCTTGACCTTATAGGTTGGATGAAGCAGGGCAGCCATCTGTGCCAGCGATACCTGGGGCCAGACCATGTTCTCGCGCGTCCGGCGGCCAACCCGATGCTGCGTGCGGATCCATAACCCTCCATCCGGTGTGGGAGGATTGACGAGCATGATATCGACCGCCTGCTCTGAGCGCGGCGTTGCAAGCAGACCTTCACGGACAATAGGATCAGCATTCGCAAAATCCGATTGCCGCAAAGCCGGAATCCTGCGGGTTCCGAGATTCAACCATTGTTCGTTCTTCTCTTTTTCACTCATACCTTTACCTTCCGGACTTATCCCAGCCCTATCTACACGATTTAATGAACCTCAGGTCAGGCAGTTTGAACAATTCGATCCCGCTGGCTGATCTCTTCCAGGATCCGCATCAACACCCAGTAGATCACCAGGTTCGAACCAAGCAGGATCAGCATGGCGCTCCCCAGGAGATACAGCCACAAGCGGCTGATCTCCCAACCGCCAATTCCCAGAATAATAGCGGCAAGGCCAACGGCCAGTCCGAGTAGACTTACGATCAGGCCAATCCAGCCGAAGTGATGGTCCAAAGAGGGCGTGAAGATCGGTTTGCCAAAAAGGCCCTGGCGAATCGGACGAATCGAGAAGAGCTGAACGAGATAATTGAAAGTTGCACCGAGAGCGAAAAGGCTAACACCCATCACGGCCGAAACAACAGCAGCATATAGCGCAGCTACCCCCCAGGGGCCGATATCCGTGATACCTCGCAACCGGGCGATGACCAGGCCAAGGCTGACGACCCCTGCAACGGCAAGGCCGCCTAGCCCAGCAAAGCCCAGGAGGCGGACCGGATTGTAACCGAGAGCAGTCCAGATCATTGACCTCAGAAACAATGACCCATCACGTACAACACTGAGCTTCGAGCGACCAACCCGTTCGCTATACGGTATCGGAATTTCCGTGATCTCAACCCCGAGGTGGATTGCGCGTGTGCTCATGACCGGGGTCAGATTGAGGCCATCCGGGAGGGGGTTGAGAGAGTCGAGGATCTCTCTGCGGAAAACCCGCATTCCGCTGGCGCTGTCCGTAACGCGATGCCGGCCAATCAATGAGAGCAGTGCGGCGAAAAACATATTTCCGATGCGTCGGGTTACTGGCATTTCACTTGCTGCTCCCTGCATCCTGGAACCGATGACAAGATCTGCGCCATTAAGCGCCTTCTGGCATAGCGCGGGGAAATACTCCGGAGGATAGGTCCCATCAGCGTCCAGAAAGCCTATCAGTTCTCCCCTCGCGTTTGAGAATCCGGTTTTCAAGGCGGCTCCATAACCCTGATTCACCGAATGCGCGATGAGTCGGACCGCGGACATCGAACTCACGATTTCCCGCGTCGCGTCACCCGATCCATCATCGACCACGATGAGCTCCAACTGATCAACACCAACAGTGGCTAGATCGGCTTCGATCGCAAGCACGCGTTCGGAGATATCGCGAATTCCACTCTCTTCGTTATATGCCGGAATAATGACCGACAGCGTCGTCATTGGCTTTGCTCCTGTAGTAAAATCTGCTGGGCTTGCTATGAGGCTTGGTGTCGTTTCAGATTTCGAAGGACTTTTGCCGGCACCCCACCGACAAGCGTGTGAGCCGGAACATCTTCCGTCACTACCGCGCCGGCCGCGATGACCGCACCTTGTCCCACATGTATGCCATCCGTGATGATCGCGCCGGCTCCAATCCAGACATCATCGTCAATCCGAATCCCCTCGGCGGTGATCCCTTGATCGACAAATGGCTGCGCCGGATCCTCGAAGACATGATTTACCGCCAGGATTTGGGTGAAAGGTGAGGTATAAACGCGATCGCCAATCACGACACCTCCCTGCCCTCGAATGACGGTATATTCGCCGATTAAGCTGTTATTTCCGATCCAGATTCCTGAAGAGGGGATTTCACGGAAGTTATAGACATGCAGGACTGCTCCATGCATCACTATCGTACCGGAGCCGATGCTGATCCCACCCGGGGTTGCGTGGAGATACACACCCTGATCCAGGTAGCTGGAGTGTTCCAATGTGATGTGTTTGGCGAAGCGAAGACGAACACCAGATTCGATCGCAGCCCAGCCGTGCATGGTCAGGATAAGACGGTAGAATAATCCCCGAAGTGCAATTCCAAGGAGAGTGGGCACCCAGCCGAGGAGGTTGATCACCGCTTGTTCCCAGATATAACGCCATAGGTTATCAGCCTGGCGGTATATGTAGAGCAGCACGGTTGATCGAGGTCTGATGGCTTTGCTGAAGTAAACGGGGATTTCCGGATGACTCTGACTGGATTTCATAGATGTTTTCAATAGTTGAAAGCAGTAAGCGAGCTCCGCCCTTCCGACATCGTGCGGTCGGATTTAGCTCGGTATTGGAACCCAGTTGGATCGCATGCCTTGCCGGGCATGGAATACCATGGGTAATGGCCCCCAGTCTGTCCCGCATCCCTCAGCGGTTGCAGTGCTGCTTTAAGCCACCTACTATTGGCAAAAAAGCCGGCGTATAAAGCTTGCCTAAAATTTGCTGATGCATGTTCTCTTACATCACGTAAAGTTACCCAGTGGCCTGATACCGTCTTGTTTTACAAACCATCGCGGCCGTTACGTATTTCACAAAAGCCCGATTTTTAGGGTGTCAATCGAATGCAAAACCTATGGCCCATTTCCAACTCGGTCGATAGCAGCCAATCTCACATCCAAGCGGACACGTTGCCCACTCAGGAAGTCAATCAGAACCTTAGCCCGATCCTTGCCGGAAATCTGGGTGTCAAAAAGAGCCTGCACCCCTTCGAATGGCCCGCTTGTAATAATGATCCGCTCCCCCTTCTCAAAGCTCGGCACCCGGTTCGGTTCTGTACGATTGATGCTTTCGAGCTTCTGTCGGAGGGCATGGATCAGCGAATCTGGAACCAATGCCGGGTCTCCGCCAAAGGACACTAGACCTAGGGAAAACGGCATCCACTGAAATGTAGACCGGCCTACTGCCTCGACATTCACGTTGACGAACAGGTACCCTGGAAAGTACGGTATGACCTTCCTAGATCTAGGGTTTACCGGCGTCACCCGCAGTCGCGGATAGAAAACCTCATATCCTCGCAACTGGACCTGTTCCCAGAGTACATGCTCCTTATGTGCCTTGCTCCGTAAGGCATACCAAAAAGAACTCATACCATGCAGGTCGAGTGAATTAAGAAAGCACTACGGTAAATCAATATGAGACCTAACACCTCTCCTCCAGAAGTGCCAATATCGGATGACGAAAGTTAAATCCTTTGTCTGCTGCGCCCTACAATCCTTCCCATACGCTTACTGCCCAGAGCCCGTCCATACTAGTCCAAATTGATCAATAATATCGTATTATTTCTTTAAAGTCTAATCCAAGTTGCGCGTGACTATACTGACGGTTCTAAGGTCTTAAGGGCTTTCTCTATGTTGGTTTAAAAGCTCTTGATGAGCCAGTAGATCGCACCCTCCGAGCGATTTACAGACGATCGAGATTGAATCTTGATTTATCAAACAAAAGGAGTAGTCACTAACAAACGAAGACCTTCGAAAATCAAGGCCCGTGATTAATCCAGACAGATTATTGCATTAACGCACGGAATTCAAAACACCCATGGGAGTGATATTGCATCACTCTCTGGTGTAGATTTTTCTTCGGGTTCGTGATTGCAGTAGGTTATGCTGTCAGACCTCGGCGGATTGCCCAGATCGCAGCCTGAGTGCGATCGGATACACCGAGCTTGGTAAAGATGTTACGAATATGGGATTTGATGGTATTTGGGCTTACAGAAAGGATTTCAGCTATCGTGCCATTGTCGAGCCCCTCGGTTATCAACTGCAGGATCCGGACCTCTTGCGGGGTGAGAGCGGGAATATCATCCTTCATTGAGACAGGCCGGGTCGACTCGCTGAGCTCATTAATGACTTGATCCAGGATATCCATGTCCAGGATTGCCTCTCCGCCCGCAACAGTCCGAACTGCATTGGTAACGCTAGCAGGTGCTGTATCCTTCATCAAATAGCCAGCTGCTCCAAGAGATATCGCACGCGTGAGGTATTCTGGGTTGTTATAGGAGGTGAGGATGATGACACTGGTCTCTGGATTAGATGCTTTAACTGCTCCTAATGCCTGTAGGCCATCCATATCCGGCATACGGATATCCATCAGAATGACATCTGGATGTAATTCTGTTGTCAGATCCACTGTTTGTCTGCCCGTTGCAGCATGACCTACGACTTCAATCCCATCTCGGGAGAGTATGAGCTTCAAGCCTTCAACCATAAGTCTATGGTCATCAGCGATAAGGACTCGGATCTTGTTGTTCAAGCTTTCCTTCTCCAACAAATATTGTGTTCCCAAATTACCTCAACCATTCCGTATTAATCCTCTTGATAATTGGATCGTACACCATTCCGATTTAGTCTAACCCTACAGGCTCCTTACAGTATATAAGAGGGTGATTGGACTTGCCACCCGGTGCTCCTGAGGGTGAGATCCCAGTAATCCCCTCATCCTTGGTCAGTGTATCCATGTGATAATTTCCGTTTATTCCACAACTCGTCCAAACAGCACGTATGCACCATCTCAAGGCTTACGGTAACTATTAGGGTTGCAGTCTCTGATCATCCATGTGCACGTTCCGGACCACACCCGATTCTAGTCCGCTATATACCAATAAGCATTCTTCAAGCCTTCGAGCTCAATCTTTCATGCTCAAGAACTTAACCCGATGCGTGTTTTGTTCAGAAGCAGAACAATGTCAAATCGATCGATAGGATTATCCACTTATACCTGGCTGAATGAGGACATTGCCAGTAACTGACTAAACCTTCATCCGATATCTTCTCATCTGGCGATACCCGCTTGAGTAATCACACATGTGATTATTGTTTACTCGTAATTTGGATTGAAGCGAGTGTTTGGCGATCATTAACAAGCAGAACTAATCCTCGATTACACGGATCGTCGGAATTCTATAGCTAGCCTTGCTTTAAGATTAGTTGCCCAGGGATATTGAACTACTTCAAGCTATTCCTTGATCATTGACGTGATTGTTTGAAATCCTCTCGAGAGCATATCCCATATCTCATTCGCAGCCCGTTGATAAGTCTCAAGATCCCCCCCGACCGGATCAGCGAAATCGCCTGTTTCTCCACCGATCTCCCGCAGCAGGTAAACCCGTCCACCCAGCGCCGGCATCTGTGCCAGCAGTGCATCTCGATGCTCACGAGTCATGACGACGACCAGGTCGAACTGGGAAAGCAGTTCATTCGTCGCCTGCTGCGAACGATGATGACTCAAATCTAACCTCCGCTCCTTCATCACACGCTGCGCGTTTTCGGTCGCCGGCGCACTCCCGTATGCCCAGACACCGGCGGATTCGATCCGCCAATCATCCTGCTCGCCATGCTCGCCGACCAGCTGTCTGAAGAGCACCTCCGCCATCGGAGAGCGGCATTGGTTCGCCGAGCAGACAAATAGGATCGATTTCATGAAAACTCCGTCCCACGGGGGTGAACTAGAAGCGTCCGAGGATGTGCAAATGGCGGTAGAGCTCGGCACCGGAAACCAGCGCCAGCTGGCCCTGTGATTCATCAGCCAGCTTACGGCAAGCAGCCGTGAAGTCGGAGGTGGTGATCAAGTAAGCTCCGACACAATCACGCCGCATTTCCATGGCTTTCAAGAGCGCCCGCGCTTTGGCGACGCCGACATTGTCGCTGGTTTGCAGGCAGCGCACGAGCACCCGCTCCACACCACCTTCAGCCTCGCGCCATGCGAGCAGGTACCCACCCTCCTCTTCCGAACTATCGAGCACTTCGCTTTCCGGGTATCCGAGAGCACCCATTAGAGTTTCAACCGCAGCCATCATCGTATCCGGGGAAAGCTCTCCCAGCTTCTCGCGCAGCACAGCTGTCCCGGGCAGCAAGCCGGTGCTGGGAGGTTTGGCGATCGGGATGCGCTCCGGCTCTTCACCAGGATGAACACCGATAACCTGCTCAAACCACTCTTCCTTCGTAATGCGACCCTCGATGTCTTTTGGTTGAGTCCCTTCGGCGATCGCCGTCGGCAGCAGGTTCTTGGCAGCCAGAAGGCGGTAGATGCCTTCATCGATGGTATTCGCCACCCAGAATTCATAAATCGTAATCGGGATGGCCCGAAAGATCGCGGGGTGAAGCCGCAGTTCGGCGCGCATGCGCAGGGCTGGGTTCCACGCATGATCGAAATGAATGATGTAAGAGGCTTCAACCAGCGATTCACCATCGGTGCGTGCACCAACATCCAGCAGCAGAACGTGCCAATGAGCTTGAATGCGGAAAGCCTGCAGCACTTCCCGCCGCTCTGCCTCAGTCGCATCCTTTTTAAGCCGCAGCACGCCGTAAGGCTCAAGAACCGGCTGCAGTCGTTCCAACCCCTGCTCCTCGAATTGGCTGAAGACAACAGTCTTCGAACCGCTGGCTGCGATCTGTTCTACGAGCTGGACGATTGCCCGCACTTTGCAGCCATCGAGCGAACTGCCCTCGAAATTGCACACTGCTTTCAGGTTGGCAATTGCCGATTCAATATGAGCCGGGCTGATGGCTTCTCCCAATTGATTCAGGCGGTGCCGCTCTTCGGCCAATGCCTCTTCGTAAAGACGGGCGTGTTCGTGTCCCAGGTCAAGCCAGACCAGCTCCCTTGTACGCTGGTCCATGCTTTCGCCTAGTTCGGCTTTCTCCCGCCGCAGTAGGTAAGGTTTGAAGCGCTGCTTCAAGTCCGGCAGCGTGATACCGGCTGTGCCCTGAACCTTATCTGGCAGCAGGAAGGAGAGGAGTTGAACCCAATCCTCCGCCTGCTCTGGCAGGCCGCCGGTGAGGGTCCAACGAATAGGAGCATGAATTCGTGCCAGCGGACCAGGGAAAGCTTGAAAACGTAGCCCGGTGAGTGAAAGGTCGTCCAGGATGAGAATATCGTATTCAAGCAGCCCATCCTTCAGATAATCACCTTCCAGATCCTGCTTCAGGCCATCCAGGTCTACCAGGTAGACGTGGGCCGGGCAAGTCCAATCCAGGATACGCGCTGCCCCCGAACCCACCACCGCAGTCACTGCCAGGCTTGGAGCCCAGCGCGCCAGAGCCTGGGCGGTGTGACGAACCCCGCTCTCGGAGGTGACATACAGTGCTCTTCGGGCTTGCCCGACCTGCATTTTGGTTGCGAGTGCAAGGCAAACAGCAACTGTCTTTCCTGTTCCAGGATCATCTGCGAGAAGGAAGGCATCATTCTTCAATAATGCATTCACAGCTTCGATTTGGTGCGCCATGGGCTTATCGGGCAGAATCAAATCCGCCGATTCCTCCGAGATGAGCGATGGCTGCAGGAGCGGACGCAGCAAGTCAATCGTATCCAGCTTCTGGCTGGCGAGAGGTTTGCCATCTTTCCAATCGAGCTGGTAAGCACGCGGCAGTTCCTGTGGTGGTGAGGTCCTCAAGGGTGTGTACTTCACGAAGCTGTGCCCGACCATGGCAGGATTTTCGTGTGTAATTGGGAGTGGCAGGAAATCGCCTTCAAAAGCCAGGCGAGTTGGCAATCCGGTAGCCCCCGGCAGGTCGATTCCAGCCTGGGCGAGATGGATTCCGGTCGAATCTGCTTTCAACGGGCTAGCTTCAAGGGACGCCCGAGGTGTCGCCGGCTTTAGATTGCTTGCCAGTGGGTAGGGCTGGGGCTTAGCCTGCGAGAGCTTCGGCCCGCGGGCCGGGAATACTTCTGCCGGCTTGATGCGGGCTGGTGGCTTCCCGGGCTTGATCTCGAGAGGGGACAATTTATTCCTTGTTCTCTGCGCCCACTCTCAATTTGTGAGCTTCTTCGACCGCCGATCGAATGCGCAGGAAGGGCTCCATGATGTTGCGTCCCCGCAAGCGGCGAGGCAGCATATCACGTCCAGCTTCAGCTTCATTCTCGTAACCTGGCAGCGCTTGAAGGACATACTGACCATCGACGGTCGCCCTGACCCAGAGCACGGGTTTATCGACCCGCTGGCGCAGCTTCAGGAATTCGGCATCCCGTACGAGGATTAAATCGGGACTAGACTCGAGTTTCGCGAGCAGCGGAATCCCTACCAGATCGGTACAGATGTATTCATGCAGCGTGTCTCCATACAGGATTTTCTGGATGCTCGAAGGCCGTACGACCCCGCTGACCCAGAATTCCTGCGGACGGGTAAGCGAATCCGTGATCAGACAGCCACCACGTATTGCCGCGCCGTCATCAAATGTAGCCAGGTCGAGAAAAGCGATAGTATGCTTTTCCGCCCCCTTCTCAGACGAGTCCGTCATTGCAACTCCCTCCAGATGCAGGTGCAAGATAGATCGAGATCATCATTAAACTGTATCTTTAAGGGGTGCGTCCCGCAAGGTTCCCTTAGTCCTGCTAGCCTATCAGGCGGGGTGTCCGAATGTACGTTCAATCCTGAGAGGAAGTCGGCAATACTGGCATGGCCGGCCCCGGAACCTGAAGCAGATTTGATAATGCTGCCCGCATAGCTGTTCGATCGTCCCACGGGTATTCGATCTCACCAAAACACATCGATTGCTCATGGCCTTTTCCGCAGGTGATCACCAGATCGCCTGGTTCGGCCATTCGCACGGCGAACTCCAGGGCCCGCCCTCGATCCGGTATTCGCCAGAACGTCTCCCCCTCACGCCCTCCGCCCCCCCGTGCGCCAACCGCCATCTCTTCCAAAATTCCACCCAGCGCTTCAGTGCGTGGGTCTTCCGCGGTGAGGATCGTGCAATCCGCAAGCTTAGTCGAGACTCCGGCCATCAAGCGCCGCTTCTCGCGATCCCGTAATCCAGCCGAGCCGAAGACGGCAATAACACGCTGCTCGGTAAGCTGGCGGGCTGTCTCCAGCGCCCGCTTCAAGGCGTTTGGTGTATGGGCGAAATCAACAATCGCTGTGAATTGCTGGCCCAGGTCGATCCGCTCCATCCGCCCAGGCACGCCCCGAAACGCCTCCAGGCCTGCTACCGCCGCCACCGGGTCGACGCCCACCACCATGCCGGCCGACCAAGCAGCCAGCATGTTCGATACGTTGTAGTCGCCTAGCAGGGGGCTGTGTATCGTGAAATGCCCCCGGGAGTCGTCAATTGAAAAGCTCAAACCATCGGGGCCGGCGTGTACCTGCTGCGCCCTGATCCCGGCTGAAGGGTTCAACCCGTAGGTGTGGACCCGAGCGTCTGTCGCCTCTAACAAGTAACGATACGAGGAATCGTCCATATTCAAGATCGCGGTTTTCTTTGGCCCAAATTCCTTCTTCACGCTTGTGCTCAAATCCTGGAAAAGGCGCGCCTTCGCAGCACGATAGGCCTCGAAGGATCCATGATAGTCGAGGTGCTCGTGGGTGATGTTGGTTACTACCGCCAGGTCGAACTCGCAGGCGCTCACACGGTGCTGCGCCAGTCCATGGGAGGTCGTCTCCAAAATGCAGTGGGTCAGGCCGGCATCGACCATCTGCCGCAAATAGCCCTGCACTTCGATCGCACCAGGTGTGGTCACGTGCAAGCCGGTTTCGAGCACCGTCTTTCCAATAACGGCATTGACGGTCGTGATCATTCCAGACTTGAGCCCGGCCACCTGCAGGATCGAATACAGCAAATTGCAGGTGGTCGACTTACCATCGGTCCCGGTAACGCCAATCATGACCATCTGACGCGCCGGGTGGTGTTGATATGCCGCTGCAAGTTGGGCCAGCGCCAGCTGCGAGTCGGGGACTTGCAAGTAGGGAATCGTCAGGAAAGGTGCGTCCTGTTCTCCCACGGCAGCTGCAGCCCCGTTTGCCTGTGCCTGGAGCAGGAAATCATGCCCGTCGCTGGTGGATCCACGCAGCGCCACAAAGAGCATGCCGGGGTCGACCTGACGCGAATCGGCGGTCAGCCCTGTGATCTCGGTTTCGGGCAGACCGCCAATGATCTTTCCAGATATATCGTTTACCAACTGTGACAGTAGCATCAGTGCAGATGCCAGTTCGTCCTGTGCCGTTCGGATGAGGCGGACCCTCGAGTAGCCCTCAGCGCAGCGTCTGGCGTAATTCGTCCAGTTTAGCGGCGACAGATCCGTCGAGAATCTTATCGCCCACGCGCACAATCAACCCACCCAGGATCGAGGGATCGACATGAAAGCTGATCGTGGCATTCTCGCCCAACTTTGAAATGACATCCTTTCGGACGACGCCCTGTTCTTCCTCGGTCAGCGGCAGGGCGCTGGTGACCTCAGCATTCACGCCACCGGTAATCGCTTCACCTTCCATCAGCACTACCTTGCCCGACTTGATGCCGCTGAAGAATTCGTCGATTAAGCCATGCTGACGTTTCTCGTCCAGAGAGGCGCCAATGACCTTCTGAGCAGCCGAAATCGCCAACGCGGCGATTTGACCGCGCAGTTCACCCAACGCCTGTTCCTTCGCCTGCTGCGCTTCCTCGAGAGCAGCTTCCCGAACCTTCGCCGCTTCCTTCTCGGCCTCAGCGTGAATCTCCTTCACGACCTCTTCCGCGCGCGAGCTCGACTCACGGACGCGCTCGGCAGCCTGCTTTTGAGCTTCCGTCAGGATTGATTCGGCTTCCTTCTCGGCGTTGGCGCGCGCTTCGGCCGCGATCCGAGCGTCTTCGACGCCCTGGGCGATCGTCTCACGCCGCCGTTCGAGCAAATCCATGATTGGTTTAAACACCCAGGCGCGTAATACTACGAACAAAATTGCAAAGTTTAGGATCTGGACCAGTAGATAACCCAGATTGAGACCTAGTGCTTCCAAGGGATCCCTCCTTCATCCACCCTGCCGGGCGAATGGCATCCTCTAGCCAACGAATAGGATGAGCAGTGCGATAACCAGCGAGTAGATCGCGACTGCTTCGGCAAATGCGATCCCCAGGATCATGTTGACCTGGATATTGCCGGACGCGTCGGGATTGCGTCCCATAGCCTGCACCGCACCACCGACGACAACGCCGATGCCGAGACCGGCCCCGATCATGCCCATCGTAGCTAATCCAGCGCCAACCAACCTGCCGAGAATTCGTGCTGCTTCAACAATATTTCCGTCCATCTGCTCCTAGGCCTCCCTGAGTTGAAATCAAGCCTTGCTGATTGTTTTCGAATTAATGGTTTTCTTCGTGACCGTGGCCCGCTGTTGCCTGGGCCATGAATATCATCGTGAGCATGCCGAAAATAATCGCCTGGATCAGACCGATGAAGAACTCAAGCATCAACAATCCTGATTGCGCCATTACCGGGACCAGGCTGCCGATCACGAACAACAATACCGACCCAGCGAAGATATTGCCGAACAACCGGAAAGAGAAAGAAAGTACCTTTGAAAATTCAGATACTAATTCAAGAATCCCGACGGCGAAGTCGATCACCCCGAAGATGGGCTTGTTGAATAAGGTCTTCACATTGAAGAATTTCGTGAAATACGACACACCGAGAGCGCGTATGCCGAAGACCTGGGTTATGCTGACCGCGATCAACGCCAGTGCGACGGTGAAATTCAAATCGGTCGACGCCACACGGACAAAGGGCACGATTCCAAAGCCGCCTTCTTGGGCGGCAGGCTCTGCCGATTCGGTCGCCCCGGTCGATTCGGATTTGGAAACGATCGTTACCAGGTCCAGTCCGCCGATCTTCCCCACCGTTTGGACCGGGTAGCCTGCTTCATCATGATGCAGCAGGCCAATGCTGTCGACCCCGGGTATGAGCTCCATCCAATTCACAACCAGAACCAGCATCACGATGGTCGCCATCCAGGGGAAGATGCTCTTCGCCCACTTGCCAGCCGAGGTTTCGGCCAGGCCATAAAGCGCCTCGAGCAGTGCTTCGACCGCGCCGGCGATGCCGGTCAGGATGAGGCTGCCGCGCTTTATCGCCGCGCGAATGACAAACGCCAGTGCAAGCAGGATGATGTCGGCCAGCAGCGTCGCCACCAGCGTGTTGGTCAGGTAAATGTCGCCGATGCTCGGAATGGAAATGAGAGGATGCTCGCTGAGAGCTTCAGCTGGGAGCTGGACATGCGGCAGAACCGGTGCGTATGCACGTGCTGCGAAAACGCTCAGGACGATAAAAAGCAGCACGAACCAGCGATTGACACCCCAGCGCCACCTACGGGTTTTCTCCACCTTCCGCCTCCTGATGACCCCCGCTGGTCCGTTCCTCGCGGGGATGGCCGCTTTGCTGCAGTCGCTTCGTGCTGGATCTCACAATCCGAAGCAGCAGATAAAATGTGATCGGAATGCTCCCCAACACCAGAATGAGTGTAAAGAGCGGACGAGAATTGAATTGGGTGTCTAAGAAGAGACCGCCAGCCAGGGTTGCCAAAATGATTACAACGATCAGGCAGCCTACCTGGACTAAGACCCCCGCTATCGCCAGTGCAAGTTGACCTGTCTGGGAATCCTGCGTGGGGGGTCTGCCGGCCTCACCCATAGTTCGAGAATTGTATCACAAGCATTTTTGAGGGTCAATCAAATGGACCCAACTTGTCCAGTTAGAACAAGCTCGTCGCGCTCGTCAAAGCCCAATCAAGCCACGGTGCGCTGAAGGCTCCGATGGCGATGATCGCGATGACGCATACGATCAGGACCAGAGCATACGTTCGGGGAACCGCGATGGGCTTATCCTCCTCTTCCGAGCGGTAGAGATATACAACTTTCA
>DAOUEL010000055.1:0-5808 GCA_034430595.1 Anaerolineales bacterium
GCCAGCCGCGATATAACCATCAGCAGGATGATGATGACAATAGTCCGAGCAGAAATACTTTGGAGCGCCTCAAGAATTTCATCCCACCCTTGCTGGCTGAGCAAGTAGACCAGCAGGACGATCGAGAGCAGACTACCGGCGCTCCGGAGAAGTATTTGCCGATGCGAAGGATTGAGCTGGATCTTCATGCCGGCGGGGGTTTATGATCAATTACTCGCCGGATCGAATAGGTTGGTTTAGCCTGCGATTCGTAGTAGGTACGCACCGTGAGTTCAGCAAGCAAACCGAGCAGTATCGACTGGAACCCCAGGGTAAAGAGCATCACACCCATCAGCAGCAGTGGGGATCGGATCATATGTTCATCGAGAACCAAACGCCGGATGACGAGGACGGCCAGGTCGACACAGCTAAGGGCGATTAAGGCAAGCCCTGTCCCACCGAAGAGGTAGATTGGCTTATTTGAGTAGCCTGTAAGGAATTTGACCGTGAAGAGATCAAGAATCACTTTGAGTGTCCGCTCGAGTCCGTACTTTGCCTTCCCAAATCGACGGGCGTGATGGCGAACCGGGACCTCGACGATCTTCGCACCAACATAACCGGCATAGGCTGGAATGAATCGGTGCATCTCGCCGTAAAGGTGAAAACCTTCGAGCACCTCCCGTCTGTAAGCCTTTAGAGTACAGCCATAATCATGAAGCTTCACGCCCGTGCTCCAGGAAATGAGGCGGTTGGCAATTTGTGAGGGTATACGCCGCGAGAATCTGTCCTGGCGATCCACTCTCCATCCCGAGACGAGATCAAACCCCTCATTGATTTTCTCGATCAGAAGAGGGATATCCGCGGGATCATTTTGCATATCAGCGTCGAGGGTTACGATCACCTCGCCACCGGCATGATCGATGCCTGCGGCGATGGCGGCTGTCTGTCCGAAGTTGCGTCGAAATTCGATGACCTTGTTATGCTTTGGATCAATCTTCACAAGTTCTTCGAGAGCTTCCGTGCTGCCATCGTCAGAGCCATCATTGACGTAGATGACTTCGTAGGTGCGACCTTTCATAGCTTCCTTGATGGCGTCATCAAGAAGCGGTAAGTTTTCGACCTCGTTATAAACCGGTACTACGATCGAGATATTCACTCTATTCTCCTCAGGACATGGATCGAAGACCGAGGATTGCAAGGATCGGTTGAGTCTGTCATATAAATCGTCATCCAGCCACTTCGATCCTGTAATGGTTGATAGCTTGAACTTTCACTGCGAACATCGAGGATAAGGAAATCCGCTTGATCGATCCACTCCCTGGCCGCTTGTTCGTTCCAATACCCGAGCTTCTGCAGCTGCCGCGTGTCGCCTCCAAAATAAAAGGAATAAGCTCCATTCAGTTGTGGGGGGAAAATCTTTACGTCTCGAAGATACAGTAACGGGATTGGGGATCGACCAATTCCCCAATAAATCAAAGATCCAGATGGTATTACACTATTTAATTCACGACCGACGTCCTCGTTACGTGCGATTTCATCCAGCCCACAGTCGTAGTTAGTATAACCGTTGCCAAACACCAGGGAAGCCGTCCCAAGCAAGAAGATCAAACCGATCACGACTTGCGACCTGATGCCCGCCCATAGCTGGCCCTCCAAATGTGAACGTCGATTCCGAATGATTGTAAATACGGTTGTGGTGAGAATTAGTAGCCCTATCCCATAGTAGAGGATAAGTGCTGTGTAGAAAACCGTTGCCGGAAACAGTGCGTATTTGAATTCGAGGAATTTGCCAAGCGGCATCGTGCCAGCCTGCAAGGGACTACTCAACGATATGGGGACCGCACTCGATAGAAGCGCGTTAATGAATGGCTCACCAATAGGCAATCCCACCACGAATGGAAACGCAGCCATCACGCCCACCATCCCGAACTGCAAATTACGGTCTTGGGAGAAAACGATTTCTCTCCCCGCTACGGCCAGCAGGAACAATCCCAACGGACTGAAAAAGGCAAGGTAATTCGTCAGACAATACACACAGTAGTTCATTCCCAGAGAAGCCAGTGCGTGTAAAAGGTAGAGTACAAGGAATAAAACAGAAACAAATACAGTTGTTTGATACCTCCAGGGGTCGAAATTTCGGCGACGGAGAATCACGGCAACTATTGACAGTAACCAGCCCAGTATCGGGACGAGATGAAGCTTTATGCTTGACAGCAGGCTGTCGAGGCGGTGGTCGAGTGTGAAATGAGGATTCCACGCCGAGCTCAGATTGTTCGGGAGCCGATATGCTTGTAGAAACGGTGAGATCGAATCAGGAATCCAGTTCGCCCATAATTTGAGAATATCCGGCCAGTAGATAGCATGCAGACCAATAAACAAAATCATACCGGCAAGAAAGGCAGAGCCGGCTGCACGGCGACCATGCTGCCACCAGACAAACAAAATCAAGCCGAACCAGACTGGCAGCAAGTTCAAACGGGTCATGCCCAAAGCCATTGCCAGCAGGCTGCCTGCGATTACCTCTCCCAAGCTGCGCTCCTTGCCTGTGGTTAGGACAAGGACCCAGACGAGCATCGCGGCTGTCAACCCCTGCGAGATCGCCTGGCTGTAGATCTTGATCAGAGCCGGATTCAGTGCTATGCCCCATATAGCTATGTTTGCCCATTTCCAATCTGCGAATCTGCGCGTGAGCAGCCATAGCCCAAGCACGAGCAAAATGCCTAGACCAAGCGAGGCATACCGGCCCGTTCGAAGCCCGGGTCCGAAGAACTGCTGAATCCAGCCGGGAATCAAGAATGAGAGCGGCATGTGATTGGTCAGAAGACCGAAATCCTGGTAAGGTACATACTCTCCCCGTACGAAGAGCAGGCCCTTATATAGATACAAGCCTTCATCAATTACTGAGGCCTGACCATGAATATGTCCCCAAGATTGGCTGACATACGCTATCAACCCTAAGACAGCAAGCAGGATAGAGAGAAGGTTTTGTTTCGTAAGCAGGGCATTTATGTGGCGCCGCATGGAAATTTTCTTTGCGTTTGCTCTTTCACCTGACAGTTCACCTGCTCTAAAAAGTTTCCATGAGCGCTCATTAGTCGATCACACCTTGAGCGGACTATTCTCAAGTTCCGACAAGGATCGGGAGAGGGAGGATTGGCACGCGAGCAGTTAATCCATATCAACACCCTTCCCAGCATTCTTGATAACTGCTGTGACCCCTGTATCCCAGCGATGCCAGTCGTCGAACCGTTCCTCAAGGATTTTCAAACCCTCGCCGATGGGCTGCAATCCCACTTCTTCCATGTCGGCATCGACCATAATGCGTGCCAGTTCCTTATAGGTAACTTTCGGCTCCCAATCCAACTTTTCGCGCGCCTTGGCGGGATCCGCAAGCAGGTAATCAACCTCGGTTGGCCGGAAATATCGTGGATCGATCTCCACAAAGTCTTGCCAATCCATCCCGGCGTACCCGAACGCTTCGGCGACAAATTCGCGAATCGTAGGCGCGACGCCGGTTCCAACGACAAAATCTTCGGGGCTGTCCTGCTGCAGGATTTTCCACATGACCTCTACATATTCAGGAGTGTAGCCATAATCTCGACGTGAGTCTAAATTGCCCAAATAGACTTTATCCTGCTTCCCGGCCTTGATGCTTGCTACGGCACGGGTCACTTTTCGCGATAAGAAGGTAGGCCCTCGGCGTGGGCTCTCATGATTGAACAGTATCCCATTCGCCGCATACATGTCATACGCTTCGCGGTAGTTGATCGCCATCCAGTAAGCATACAACTTGGCAATGGCGTAGGGGCTGCGAGGCTCAAATATCGTGGTCTCATTTTGCGGAGGTGGCGCATTTCCGAACATTTCACTCGAGGAAGCCTGATAGTAGCGTGTCTTAATTCCTGAGCGACGAACAGAATCCAGGATGCGGGTCGTCCCCAAGCCTGTGACGTTGCCGGTGTACTCAGGCATGTCAAAGCTAACTTTGACATGGGATTGAGCGCCCATGTGATAGATCTCTTCCGGCCGCACATTATAGATAAGATTAGTAAGCTGCTCACCATTGGACAGATTTCCGTAATGCAGAAAAAGCCGGACATCCGGATTGTGTGGATCCTGATAAATGTGGTCGATGCGATCGGTGTTAAAGTTGCTCGTCACTCGGATCAATCCGTGCACCTCATACCCCTTATGCAACAAGAACTCGGCAAGGTATGAACCATCCTGCCCGGTGATCCCGGTTATTAGCGCAGTTGGCATCTCGATCTCCTGTACATTGATATCGTTTCGGGAATATTCAAGTGCTGAATTATACCAACGCATTCGTCATTCGGAATGGGCAATGCCTACGCTTCCCCGACGGTCCCGTAATGCCATGCTGACGCAGAAGAGGAGACTCGCAGCCACCGCGAGTACGATCGTCGCGTTGATTCCAAGCACAAAACCGCCTAGATAGCGTCCGACGTACCAGAGCGTAAACATCCCAAAGATAATACCGAAGACAACAAATAGCCTTCCGAGCCAGGGATCTTCCTCTGCCTTCGCCGAATACCATGCCCAAGCCACAACCAAGGCCTGGATAGAAACGAATACCGCACGATAGCGTGGACTGTCCCACTGGTAGCTGGGAGCACGGTACGAAGATAGAAGGGCGGTAACCCAAATGTAGATAACAAAGAAAGTTGTACTGCTGCGCCAACCAGCCTTTCCCAGCGCCCGAATCGTGGCGTAGACCAGTACCGGCAGGATAAGCGCCCAGCCAACACTGCGCCAGATTCCAACGACTTTCCAGATCGGCGCACCCGGTGCAACAATCGCCGCGGGAAGAAAAGGCTGAATCACCCCGTAGAGTACGAGAAATGGCAATTGAAGTCCTGCGGGGAGCCTGTCTAAGAGGCTGTCGACGAGGGCAGATTGATCGCTTACCAGATTAAAACGCCACTGAGAAGTGGCGTTCTCGAGCCACCCCCGCAAGATATCCAGGGTTGACCCACCAATGCCCTGGAAGCTCGCCCATGATCTCGCGGCCAGGACGATCGCGGCGATCGCGATCAGCAGCACCAGCAGAAAGGCCATGATCTGGCCCCGTGAAACTCGACGAATCTGCCAGAGCCATAGCAGTAAAATTGTTGCCAATACAACCGCGATGAAGGGTGGAGAAATCGGCAAACCCAGCAGTAAAATCGATATCGCAAAATACAGGACGCCCAACCTACGCTGGTTCGAACCGAGATAGGAGTATCCAAGCAAGGCCAGGGATAAGCCCGTCATCAGGAAGGGCTCGCGCATCTGTGAAGCCCCGAGCAGTATAGCTTCCGGATAGAGCGCAATTAACCAAGCTGATCCGTTCGCGATTTTCTCCCCAAACGTCCGTCTGGCGAATCCCCATGTAAAGAGAATAGCCAATGATGATATGGCTGCCAAAGGAATAACTACCAGTAGAGGATGATGACCCACGACAGGGGAGTAGCGATAGACGAATGCGCTGAGAGCTAACAGGCCTCCATATTGATCGCTGATAACATCCGAGCTGAAAGCGCGCATGATCGGTTGATCGCCTCGAGCCAAGGCATAAGCATCTTTATCACGTTTGAATGCATCCCAATAAACATAGCCCGCCCGCTGTGCTTTCTCGTCGTATCCCCACTTGGGCAAGCCCTCATACAGGGCGACCCCAACGGCCAGCCTCAAGAGCAGCCCAGCGAGCACGATGAGCAGCAGCTTTCGCGGAGCATCTTCGCCTCTGACTGCCAGCCAACCCAGATAGACCACCGCGGAGCCGATGAGCAGGAGAATTGCATACGAAAACCATAGCGGTATGTCAAAGTA
>DAOUEL010000056.1:0-17637 GCA_034430595.1 Anaerolineales bacterium
GGAGCCGCCTGCAATGCGTCTTCCCTGCGGTTCATGGCGCCCCGAATCACATTTCCCGCTACACCGAAAAGACCAACGCTGGCGCCCTTGATTTCGGATCTCATCGCTTCAATAATGACCTCCTCATCGGAAGTTGGGGTTCCATCTGCAGTAGCGAGCTGATCGAGAAACTGGAGCGCGAGCTTGCGATCCCTGGCCGACCTCATCATCTCATTTAACTGCTGGACCAGGCGCTCTCGCTCGGCCGCCCCGACGGGTGCGTCGATATACATCTCAAGGCTGGCCCACTCACGCCCCGTCACTCCGGGAAGCTGGAACAGCAAATCCTTTAGGCAGTTTAGTTCGTGGTTTGAAATCTCCCCATCTGCCCAGGCTGCCGCGATGAGCACCTTACCGAGGGTCAGGATGTAACTCGCTTCCGTCATAAATCCCTCCGTTTCATTCCCACGCACTGATTCAAGGGACCAAAGAGTGTGTTTGCACCTTTTATTCTTCATGCTACCACGTGGCTTAAGTCAGGTAGACTGGTCCAAATGGATCTGGCACTGGGATCCAGGAAAGACTAGTTTCAACTGCCAGGATGACCGCACAGGGATTGGGGATTCTTCATCCCCAATATGGATGAATCGATTCTTGGACTCCTTGAGCCGACTGAGAGATGCAAAAAGCTAAATCCTTCGAAGAAGAATTTTGGGGAACAATCAAAGCCATTCTGCCGTTAAACTAGAGGTGTGGAGAGAAATTCAAGCTTGATCTCTCCGACCACAATACAGGATTAGCCCCGGGAATCCGGGGAAGGAGCTCACAATGATACCAATTAACCGTTCACGTACAGTTGTCCTGCTTTCCCTTCTTGTGCTCTCGGCCACACTCTTTGGCTGCACGGCAGGTAGTAGTTCAGGAGCGGGTAATGCGCCAGCGGGTCAGGGCTATCTGGATACAATATCCGTCACCGGCTTTGGGGAGGCGGTCGGCGCACCGGATACCGGTACAGTCCAGCTCGGCTTCAGCACCTCGAATACGGCGATAGAACAGGCTATGAACGAGTCCAATTCGACCCTGGAACGTCTCACGCGGGCAGTGGTAGCGCTTGGCATCGATCCGCTCGACGTTCAGACAACCAACTTCTCGGTTTGGCCAGAGGACAGGTATGATCCACTCACGGGTATTCCAAGCGGCGAGAAGACTTACCGGGTCGACAACTCGATCAACGTCAAAGTGCGTGATCTAAGCCTGATGCCGCAGGTAATCCAGGCCGCTCTCGATAACGGAGCGAACAATCTCTACGGCTTGAACTTCTCGATCGACGACAACAGCCAGTTGGCCGAGCAAGCGCGAGCGAACGCCGTTCAGGATGCCAGAGCACGGGCTGAGCAACTCGCCTCTGAGCTCGGTGTATCCTTGGGCTCAGCTCGCATTGCCAGCGAAGTGTATGGTAACAACTACGGTCCGATGATCGAGGCTGCCTATGGATTGGGCGGCGGTGGGGCTCCACCGATCAGCGAGGGCCAGCTGACGGTCAACATCCAGGTCGTGGTAACTTTCGATATCGTCCGGTGATGAACGGCCATCAGCGGTAAGTACAGGCGGGGCTCATTGAGCCCCGCCTGTGCATTCTGGAAAATTATCGCCCCGGTATCTGCCGTCAAAGGGCGCTGTATTCTGATATCCTCTCTCCTGAGATCACAACAAGTACTCAATTGTGAGGGATGTTATCGTGGGGAACAACCACATGCAGAAGCGGCAACTGGGTCAGACTGAGTTAAATGTCACTCCAATCGGTCTGGGGGTAATGCAGTTCTCAGGCACAGCTGGAGTATTTCGTTTCATGTTCGATGATATCGAGCAGCCGCAGATGGATGAAATCGTTCAAGCCGCGCTCGAGGGTGGTATCAACTGGTTCGATACCGCCGAAGCATACGGTGGCGGCCGTTCGGAACGAGGCCTGGCGCAAGCTTTGAAGGACTCAGGAGCCAACAACCAGGATGTGATCGTCGCGACGAAGTGGATGCCGGTGCTGCGTACTGCCTCCAACATCCAGCGGACGATCGGTACACGCATCGAGAACCTGGCTCCCTATACGATCGACCTATACTACGTACACCAGCCGTGGGGTTTCTCGCCGCCTGAGGCCGAGATGGATGCTATGGCAGATCTAGTCCAGGCGGGAAAAATCCGGGCCGTCGGCGTGAGCAATTTCAACGCCAATCAGATGAGCCGGGCGGTACATGCGCTGGAGAAACGCGGTTTAAAACTGGCTGCCAATCAGATGCAGTACAGCCTGCTGCATCGCGAGATCGAGTCCAACGGTGTGCTGGATGCCGCACGCGACTTGGACGTCACGATCGTAGCTTGGGGGCCGCTGGCATCGGGCCTGCTGAGTGGAAAATTTCATCGCGATCCTGAGGTCCTCCACAACACTCCCTTCGTAAGGCGCCGGCGAATGCGTTCCCAGCTCCAGAAGACGGAACCCCTGATCGATGCTCTGGAGCGAATCGGTGCAAAACATCAAGCGACACCCTCACAAGTTGCCTTGAACTGGGTGATCCATTTCGCTGGCGAGACCGTCGTCGCCATTCCGGGCGCATCCAAAGTGAAGCATGCGCGAGAAGCTGCAGGAGCGATGGCGTTCAAATTGACGCCCGAGGAGATGAATGAGCTCGACCGGCTATCAGCAGAACTGCTGAATTGAGAGGTTTCTTCCGGTAAACGATGGGCTCGATGGAGCTGCTGACAGCGATTGACTGGCTCAAGAACGGGATGAAGTAAGGGCAGGTTTCGACGATCTTGATTCGAGATCCTACTGCCCGGTAAGTTGCGCAAGCTTGCACCATTTTTCATTCAAACCCAGCCTCACGGCCCGCACCCCTTCATAAAAGCAAATCACACATGACTCCAACGAACCTCCCTCGGGAGGGGGAGGCAGAAATCAACCCTGCGATTGATGACGAAGTCAACCTTCTACCTGATCCCGAATCGCCTGATTGCATGTACTCTTAAATCAATCGAAGCGTTCACCCATCCTACTCAAGCAGGATTGAAGGCTAGGCGGCATGCAGGGCATCGAATACGGTTCTCCCCGAAAAGAGCAGAATCTCAAAGCATATAGGACTATATCCCTGCTTTTCTTGGCACTGTCCATCTTCATTCAGATTCTCCAGGGATATTTCCAGAGGCAGCTGCCTCGCACTGGGGCTCAAATCGGCAACCTGTTGCCGGCTTTGCTCACCTCGAAGGACATCCCCTCCCTGAAGGAATTCCGCCTTTCGGTTGTGAACGGAAATCCAGCTGAACTTACCGGGGTATGGGTTGAAGATCTGCTCGCCTACCGTGTCGTACGCGAGACTGGGTGGAGCGTACCGGCAGAAGAGAATTCAGCCTCGATCTACCCTTGGGCCGAGCAGCGCGGTGTCACGGTGCTCCTGATCCATGATAATCTCGGGGGCAGCGCGTTATACGAACTGGAAGCTGGCTTACATATCGCTGCGATCTACGGCGACGGCCAGACCGTATGGTATACCTCGCGTGGTTTATCCGCCTACGAAGCTCAGACTTACTCCGCAGAAGGGTTTGCTGGACCGTTCAGAGCATGGGACTGCGCAACCTGCAGCTTCGAGCTCTCGGTCGAAGATATTCAGCAAACCCATTTTTCAGGATCACCGCATCTTGCCTTCCAGACTTGCCTATCAGATTCGGAACGTCAGGGGTTAGTGGTCGTTGAAGCCGACCTGCTGGCTGACTAGCTGATAACAGGTTCCTGAGGGGTGCCGGTATTCCTGAAACACCAGCCTCACAACATACCCCACCTGAATAAACAAACTACGTCTTCGGTGCTTGAACCTCGAACGAGGTGATCTGAGTTCACGTCGAAGGGCGGGTGGAGCGTCCGATCCTGGTCAGGGTCAAGTGCCTAAGCGCGAGCGGGGACTCCTAACCCCGGGCGGGATGAGATGGGTTGATGGGGAGTGGACGGAGGACTGACTCGCCCTCTAATTTGCTCCCATTTGAACTCGATGCAGCCGTTCGGTAAAGGGAACCGCTCGATGGAGATCTCCATCGAGCGGTAGCTTTTTCCACGTCGTTGATATCTGTTCGGGCTAGTTGGTCATGCCGAGGAAGATTAAGTTATCAAATTCCACGCTTCCAGCGCCGCCAAAGGCAGTCAGGTCAAGGGAGTTGATCGCGCCGGCTGCCATTTTCAACCCTTCGGCGACCAGGTCGCCGTCCACCCGGATATTGATCAGGCCTCGATCGAGGTCGAGATCGATTTGGACAGCGTACCATTGCTCGGGATAGAGCTCTCCAAGCAGCGTGAGTTCCTCACCATCCGGCGCAAGCAAGATGCGCATTGAAGAGCCGAAAATAATTTGGAATTTCTTGTTCCAGGCTGTTCCGGAATTCGTCCCCAGACCGAGCGCACCAACACTGGCGTTCTGTGTATCGGTTAGCTTCATGTTGAACAGCAGTGAGTGCTGCCCTGAAGTGAGCTGCGGGAGCAATTTGCTCATCTCGACCTGCATCCCGTTTGCAGCCTTGACCTCGAGAACATGGTCGTAATCTTGGGCGGATTCGTTATTGCCAGGATTATCGATTGCGCCAGTGAATGGCAGCAGTGCAAACGGTTTCTGGATGATTTGGAATGAATTTGCAGATGTGCTCCAGCCGTTCAGCCCGCTTACTGGCCCGTAGGGCATGTTGTCGAAGCTTTCAACCACCCAGAAAGAATATGCCTGTGGAGTGGGAGTGGGAGCGGGATGGGACACTGGGGCAGGAGTGGTTGGCTCTGGGACGACCTCCTCGATGTTGGAGATCGTATCCTGCGTTTGATGGTTCATGGCGGTGTCATAACCATCGCCGCCATCCAGCGTATCTGCTCCAGCGCCGCCTTCCAAGAGATCATCGCCTGCGCCACCATTGAGCACATCGGCACCGCTTCCACCGAGCAGCGTATCGTTTCCGCTGCCAGCGTTTATCGTATCGTTGCCGCCTCGGCCGTCGATTTCGTTATCGAATTTGCTGCCATTGATGAGGTCATCGAAGGCTGAGCCGATGACGTTCTCAAACCAACCCTTCAGGGTCAAAAGCAGGCCGCCGCCTACATCTTGCTGCTTGGTGCTGCTTAGATCAATCGTTACCGGGCTCCCGAAATCGCTGAAGTCGAGCGTATCCTCACCCTTGCTCTGCAGCTTGAGAGGCCCTGATGTCCCTGCCTGGAAGGAAAAGATGTTAAACCCGCTCCCGCCGGTGATGTAATCCCCTGCTTCGTGCGGGCCCATGATCAGGATCGTGTCATTGTCGTTGCCAGCGTCAATATGATCCACGCCAGCATCGGTCGAGATCGTGTCTTCGCCATCACCACCGTACAGGCTGTCATTTCCGTCGCCGCCCGACATGGTGTCGTTGCCGGCGTCACCATACAGTTTGTCGGCTCCATCTCCGCCGGCGAGGGTATCATCGCCATTGCCACCGCGGATATTGTCGTTACCACTGCCGCCGTCGAGGACGTCGTTCCCGTCGTCGCCGCGCAGCGTGTCCGCGCCGTCCTGGCCCTGGATTGAGTCATCTCCGCTGCCGCCGTAAAGCTTATCATTGCCGGCATCACCGTTCAGCGTGTCATTGCCATCGTTGCCATAGAGAAGGTCGGCGCCAGCCCCGCCCCGAAGGCTGTCATTTCCCTCATCGCCGTAGAGTTTATCGTTAGCGCTGCCGCCGTCCAGGGTGTCATCGCCCTCGCCGCCGTGCAGGGTATCCTTGCCATCGCCACCAATGAGCTGGTCCTGGCCATCCTCGCCATAGAGCGTGTCGTTGTTCGCGCCGCCGTCGAGAATATCATTCCCGCTGCCGCCGTAAAGCTTATCGTTACCGGCATCTCCAGCCAGGGTGTCATTGCCATCGTTTCCATAGAGCAGGTCAGCGCCAGCGCCGCCCTGCAGGCTGTCATTTCCCTCATCGCCGTAGAGTTTATCGTTAGCGCTGCCGCCGTCCAGGGTGTCATCGCCCTCGCCGCCGTGCAGGGTATCCTTGCCGTCGCCACCAATGAGCTGGTCCTGGCCATCCTCGCCATAGAGCGTGTCGTTGTTCGCGCCGCCGTCGAGAATATCATTCCCGCTGCCGCCATAGAGCGTATCGTTGCCGGCATCTCCATTGAGCTGATCAGCCCCTTCGTCGCCGTACAATTTATCGCTTCCACCACCGCCGGAGAGCACATCGTCTCCGATGCCACCGGTTAGCTGGTCGTTGCCGTTGCCGCCGGAGAGCGTATCATCCCCGCCCTCACCGTACACTTTATCGGCGCCACCGAGCGCGTCCAGGCTGTCATCCCCGGGGCCGCAGGTGATCGTATCGTTTTTATTCGTCGGATCCGGTGAGCAGCTGGGAGCCGCAGCTCCTACCCTCACAGGCGCGACAAGCATCGAGGCGACCGTCAGCGTGGGGAGCAGCAAACGGAAGCCTAACTGTATGCGGTGAAGAAGGTCATTCAATTGCTGTTGGGGCTTACTTGCCATTCGCATCATCTTCGATTTCATCCTTTTGATAAATTCGGTTTCTCGATAAATTGGTTCGAGGACTGCTTCTTGAGTTAAGTATGCCAAAGATTTTGAGTTTCCAGCCTTACGAGCACCTTCCATCTTTTGGGGGAGGCTTACTTTACATAAGGATCAGGATTCCTGTTCTCCCATCCGTCAATGGGGGGGCAAAAGGGTATGAAGGCGTGAACCCGGATCAGATCCGACGGGTTGGCACCTTCGATCCTGAGAGAGCTGATCGCAGGATTAAATTCGCAAATTCGGACCATTTGGGTTATATTCTGAGCTTCAGAACTGGCCCAGCTTATCTGTTTGCGGGGTATTCATCGTGATGGGGGCTTATGCACACGCCGCTCCGGGTTTGTTCGGACACTCGCTCCTCACATGCTCTCGGAGGTATCAATGGGTACATTTGACCTGCAGAGCTGGATTCTTGCTAATCCGCTTTTTGCGCTTGCGATCACGCTTGTATTGAGCCTGGCGGCCTTCCTGATTGCGCGCCTGGTCATCGCCCGGGGGCTGGTAGCGATTGCCCGGCGGACAAAGACTCAGGTGGATGACATCGTCCTGAAAGCATTGCGGCCTTACCGCATAGCCTGGCTCGTTCCGCTCCTCATCCTTTACGCGCTGGCCGACATGACCGGAGAATATCAACCCTGGGTGGAGAAGGGCTTGCTCTTCTTGATCCTGTGGATTGTCGCTGTCACGTTCAACGCGCTGATGGATGCGATCAACATGATCTATGAGAGCAGCGCTTCCTTTAAGGGTGCCAGCATTCAGGGCTACCTGGACATTGTTAAAATCCTGGTATTAATCGCGGCGATCATTCTCAGCATCTCGCTCTTTACCGGCCAGTCACCAACGGTACTCCTGACCGGCCTGGGAGCGCTGACGGCGGTGCTGCTGCTGATTTTCCACGACACCATCCTCTCTTTCCTCGCCAGCATTCAGATCAGCACGCAGGATCTGATCAAGGAAGGTGACTGGATCGAGGTCCCGAGCTACGGTGCGGACGGCGATGTGATCAACATAACGCTGCATACGATTAAAATCCAGAATTGGGATAAGACGATCAGCGTCATTCCTACCTACAAGGTGAACGAGGTCGCCTACAAGAACTGGCGCGGCATGCAGGAAAGCGGGGGGAGGCGCATCAAACGCGCCATCTACATCGACCTGGGGAGCATTCGCTTCTGTGATCAGGAGATGATCGACCGCTTCCGTAAAGTCGATATTCTCCAGCCCTATCTGGACCAGAGAACAGAAGAGATCAAGCGTGAAAATCGGGAGAAGGGCATCGTGCTCGACAGCCCGTTGGACGGACGCCAGCTGACGAACATCGGCACGTTCAGAGCCTACATCGAAGCCTACCTCCACAATCACAAGGACATCCACCAGAAGGGGCTTGATTTCCTCGTCCGCCAGCTTGAGCCGGGTCCGACCGGGGTACCAATTGAAGTCTACGCCTTCACGAAGACAACCGAATGGGCGAAATACGAGCAGATCCAGGCTGACATCTTCGATCATCTGCTCGCCTCCATCGGCGTTTTCGACTTGCGCGTCTTCCAGGAGCCGACCGGGATGGATTTTGCGGCCGCATTTCGGGGGCAACGAGAATAATCAAGAAGGGGTCAACTGGCTGGGACTGAAGTAACGGTCAAACCATGATCCTGCAAGGGCACGCCACCGTGCCGCTCCACGCGAACCGCAACCGGAACTTTCTGGATCAGGGGACATGAAAGTGTTTAGGTGGAAGCGCGGAACCAGCCCGTCTGGATGGATCGATTCCAAAGTGGGGATGGTTTGCTGCTAGTTTCCCAGGTCGAAGCGACAGCCAAGGCCGGGCGTTTCGCAGGCAATGAGTTCGCCCTCTTCCAGCGCAAAGCCGGGTATGGAGGGATCGTTCAGCAGTTCGAGATGACCGTCCAGGTCGCAGTAGCTGACATTCGGGCTGCTCAAGGCGACACCTAACCCCGCTGCAATCAGCATCGCCGGTTCTATCACACAGCTGATCATCGTTTGCAGACCTGCTATCCTGGCCAGGTTGTTCATCTGGCCAGCCGGCCGGATTCCACCGCAAGTCGCAACCTTAATGCAGATTCCATCGGCAAGCTTGTTTGCTGCGACCGACAGTGCTCCGCCGGGATCATCCACACATTGATCAGCCAGGATCGGCACGGCCGACTGCCGGGTGACCTCCCCCAGGGCACCCAGGTCAGAGGCGGGAACCGGCTGTTCCAGCATTTCGATTTGGCCCTGCAGTTGCTCTGCAACGCTGAGAGCCTGGCGGACGTCATAGCCGCCGTCCGGGTCGAGGCGAAGCTTGATATCAGGCAGGGTGCGGTGGAGCGCTTTGATCTTCGCAACATCTTCCTGTGCGTCCAATCCTCCTTTGAGCTTGAGGATGCGAAACCCTCGGGTGACAAGCTCACGCGCCCGCTCAACAGTCACGGCAAGCGAGTCAAGGGCGAGAGTGGCCGAGGTCGGAATACGGATGCGGTAGCCACCTAACAGCCTGAAGAGCGGCAACCCGCTAACATAGCCCAGCAGGTCGTGGTAGGCCAGGTCGAACGCGCATAATGCCGAGGGTGCATCCCCCATCTCCATTGCCAGGCGCTCGAGGGAATACTCGATCTGGGTCGGATGCAAATCTGGCACCATTTCCGCCCCCCGGCGACATGCTTCGAGGGCTGCAGCCGGGTCTGTGCCGTTTAGGCCGGGGTGGGCTACCGTGCAGCCCCAGGCGCTCACGCCGGCCTGGGTTTCGAAGCGTACGAAAATGGCCGTCACTTGTTCAAGGGTTGGACCGTTTGCCAAGCGCAGCGGACGCGCAAGTCCCAGTTCGACCGGTGTGACCTCGACGTGTGTGATCTGCATCGGCAGCCTGCTCCGCAAGTGATGAGAAGGAAAGTGAACGCACGTCTACAGCATAAGCCAGGTGAAGCGTGAATTCAATCGGCACCGATCCTGAAAACGTGGATCACGCTCTTATCGCCGTCCGCCCGGCGCTCGACCAGGTAAAGCAGTCCATTCTCCCGGTCGAAGGCAGCTGCACCGAGAAGGTAGCGTTTGTAATTCTCGTAATTAAAACCAGGATCGAAGAGCAGCTCATCGATTGGGAGTAAGGCATATGGTTGGGGCTTCCAGGATTCCAGGTCGCCCGTTGCTACAGCTGCAAGGTCGGCCGGGTCGTAGAAAAGGATCTGGGCTGAGATATCATCCGACCACCAGCCGCGTTGATCATGCGGCCATGGCGGCACATCGGGGTAGACCTCAGACGGATCGCCGCTGGTTGGATAAACGACGCCGTTCGAGAACCCGTACCAGGAATTCCCCATTGCTTTTGTGCCCACGAAGATCACCGCTGATGACTCGCCGGCGGTGAGCCAGGCACCCCCTGACCACTCGTCAGGCTCGCTGAACGTTGTCATCGGCTCGATTCCAGAGATGTCGATCTCGAGATTCCCGGGCAGCTGGCGGCCGTAGAGCAGCAGTGGAACGGCATGATCGAGCGAACTGCCCTGCGCTGGTGGATTTCCGTCCAACCAGGGACCGATGGCGATCAAGCTCGGTCCGAGGCCGCCCCAGACGCCGTCGCGAAAGCGGCCGGTCGCCAGGCGAAGACCCGGTGTGTAGGTGGCTGCCCACGCCTGGGGGATCTCAAACAGGTAGTCATTGGTAACGTAATTGCTGAAGCCGTTAACGTGCCAGGGTCCGGCGGGATCCGGTGCCGAGAGGTTGAGCGAGCTCCAGCCATGGGTTGGATTCCAGGCGTCTTCGAAATGCTGTCCCCAACTGAAATAGAGCTTCCATTCATCCTGTTCTCCCTGTGGAGGCAGGATTTCGAGCCCGGCGCGCGGTATCTCGAGATAGCCGAAGCGGCCGTCGGTAATATCAGCAAAAGGTTGGATGGTCGCTGCGGTGTTCAGCTCTTGGGGGTTTTTTCCGGATGAAATCACTGGCTGTGGGATGCTGATTTCAGAGACGTACTGCTGGTGATCGTGGCCGACGGCGAAGAGCGAACCCGGGAACCCGTCATCCGGGCCATCCGGATCTCCGAGCGGATAATAGGCCATCGCGTAGCCGCTGTATTCCCAACTCGAACCGCCGCTCTCACCCGGCAGTCGGAACGCGCCCAGGTAGATTAGATCCGCCGGATCGAGCAGGTCAGCACTGAGGCTGGAGGGTTTGCTGATCTTTGGCGCAGCTTGTTGGCTGTCTGCTTCAACTGGGTTCGGCAGCATTTCTTCACCCTTCGGAAATGCACTGCCGTTCGATCTGTCTTCAGAGGCAGAGTGAGTGGGCATGTTGCAGGAGGCGATGAAGAAGGCCAGTGCGATCGCTGCACAAATCGAAATGCGGTTCATGATTCTCGAGCCTCCTGCGCTGGTTGGAGAAACCGCCTTGCTGAGCTGGTTGCCGATTAGCTCAACGGTTGGGCCTATCGATCCGGGACCGGGTCTGGGATCCCGGTTTACCAATATAACGGCTCGATGGACTTCTCTGTGACAGGAATCACAATCCATACGAGGATTCTAGAAAAATCGCTGAAATAAGCCAGCAGGGGTCGATCAGGGCCGGGCAAACACTACGACGAAGTACCCGCCGTAATCGCTCTCGCTGCTGTAGACGTAGCCGACGCCGAACTCGGTGTAGTTCGGGCTGAGGATGTTCGCAGTGTGCGGGGCGCTGTTCATCCACCAATTGAAAGCTGACTGTGGGTTCTGCGAGATCATGTAGTTTTCGCCAATCCAGGACCAGGAGTAGCCCTGAGCTTCCACCCGGTCGCGCACGGAAGAGCCGTCCGAGCCGGTGTGGCCGGCGAAGTGGTTGCAGGCCATGTCTGCCGCCTGCACGCGGGCGGCTGCCCGCAGCTGACTTTGCACGTGGTATGCGTACAAGCCACGCGTCTGCCGCTCATCATTGATCAGCTGGGCTACCTGGCTCTCGTATGCCGTGTTGAGGCTGTAGTTACAGCTGCTGTTGATCGGTGTCTCGGTTGCCGTAGGCGCTGTTGTATTCGTTGGGGCGACCGTGTTTGTGGGGGCGACGGTATAGGTCGGGATGGAGGGATCCCAGGTGTTGGTCACGGTTGGCGAGAGACTCGGTGTGTAGGTCCGGGTTGGTGTAGGCGTCCGGGTGCGGCTGGGAGTGCGTGTCGGAGTTTTGGTGGGCAGGGCGGTCCAGGTCGGATAGGGCGTCCGGGTTGGTGTAACGGATGGCGTGAGCGTCCCGGTCGGGGTTGCGGTGAAGGTTGGCGTGGCGGTATCGGTTGGCGTTGGGGTCGTTGTCTCGGTAGCGGTTGAAACTGGCGTCTGGGTTGGGAGGCCAGTCAAGCTCGGCGTGGCGGACCGGAACGCGGTTCGCGTTGCAGCCACATCTTGGGTTGATAATCCAGGGGTGATAAAACCGGCCAGCGTCTGACGCGGGATCAGGTTCAGCGGTACCGACGATGAATGGGACGCAGGAGCAGGGGGATCAGCCGGAGAGAGCACACCGTATTCGACCAAGACTGCGGTGATGCCGCTGCTGAAATCATCGAGTTCTTCCCTGTAGAGCGCCTGGGCCGTAAGCAGGGCAGCGAAGAGCGCCACTCCGATCACAAGCGGAAACATGATCAGGGTGCGCAGTGCAAGCCGCCGCAGGCGTGCCCATCCTGCCGACCTGCCACCATTCGCCGGACGGTTTGGAATCTTCATCGTACCCCCATTGTTGTGTCCGCATCACACGAGCGCCATAGCGAGGGGGTACTAGCGTTTGCAGCTCGGCTTCAGCTCTTACGATCGAAATAGATGCTCTTACCCGTCACCGAAAGTGGAATGCCCATCACAAAGTCGGCATCAATCAGCTCAAGCTCACGCGCCACCACGCCGGCCCGGTACATAATGCGGTTATCGATGTTCATCATCCCGGCCGTCTTTACCGCGGAGCCCAGGGCAATGCCCATGTCGAGCACGCGCAGCGCGCACTGCGGTCCCTTAAATTCACCCTCATGAGTGTTGATCATGATGCAGGCATCGTCACCGCAAGCGCCGCAGTTTAGGTCAGCGACATCCGCGTCCTTGATCCCGATCAGCACCACGGCTTCCGAATTGAGCACATTACCGCCATCGCGGGCGAAGCCCGGGATTCCGACCCGCTCGGCGTATTCTTTCATCCCTTCGCCAAGCTGTTTGAGCTCCCTGCCAGCGACCGTCTTGACGACGACGAAATCCTGACCACGTGTCTTGGGGGCAGTGATGGCAGCTACCTCCATCAATTCGGCGACGGTATCGATTGCGGTCATGACTTCCTCCCGACCGAAATTCCGGCCCTATGTTATTTCTTTATAAATAATGTACTTGTGCGAGTGCAAAGCGCAAGCCTGGCCTGTGCCATGCAAGGCGCATGATCTCTAAAGACGATATAATTCATCCGAATGTCGAACGGGATTTCTCGGCGTTCGTTGCCGGTATGAAATGAGTTTATAGGCATGGTAATCATTGGGATTTGAGGGTTAATGAAGATGCCAAAGGCGCGTGCAATTGAGCAAATTATTGAGCCTGATTTTGTGATTGAGGGTGCGGGTGTGCTACTGCGGCGGTCGTTCGGCCCAACCAGGGCGAACCGCCATGATCCGTTCCTGCTGTTTGATCACTTTGCTTTCAATGATCCGATCGAAGGTCCGATCGTAGGTTTTCCGATGCACCCACATCGTGGGATCGAGACCGTCACCTATATGCTGGAAGGGAACACACGCCATCGTGACAGCCTGGGAAACATGGGAGTCATAGGTCCAGGTGACGTGCAGTGGATGACGAGCGGGCGCGGCATCATGCACGAGGAGATGCCCAAGCGTGGTCCGAACGGGCGGGTCGACGGTTTTCAACTCTGGGTCAACCTGCCGGCGGCGCAAAAGATGAGCCCTCCGCGTTACCAGGAAGTAAAGGAAAGCCAGATACCACGGGTGAACCACGAAGGCGCCAGCGTGCGGATCGTGGCGGGTGCCTTCGCCGGTGAGCGAGGCCCGGTGACGGAGATCGCCGCCAGCCCGCTCTACATGGATGTCACCCTCGAGCCCGGCGCAGAATTTACCCACGAAGTCCCCGAGGGCCATACCGTTATGGCTTACCTTTTTGAAGGAAAGGCGCTGATGGGGGAGCCCCACGAAGAGGATGAACCAGTAGCAGCGGTTCGGATGGTTACCTTCGTTTCCGGAGACCGGTTTAAGGCTCGGGCATTGGATGATTCACCGGCGCGGTTCATGTTCATCGCCGGTGAGCCGTTCCATGAGCCGATTGTCCCTTATGGACCTTTCGTAATGAACACCGAAGATGAAATCCGGCAGGCGCTGGCGGATCTTCGCAGCGGGAGATTCGTCGATCAAAACGCCCTCCAAACTCCATAGGTTGCTGGTTATCGATAAGAATTCCTGCTAACTGAGCGGAAACGTCCGCAATTAGTGCGTTTCTTTGAGGTAAATATAACTGTGCAGAGGTCATATCCTCTGCACAGTATTTAATGGAAAGAGCAAGTCTGCATTGAACCCGAGCGTCCTGGGGCTGCCCGGACTCAGCGGGTTCTACTATTCATCCTTCTTCGTGCGACGACGGGGTGCAGGCTTTTCGATCTCCGCCGAAGAGGCCGGATCCTCGCCGACAGATTGATTCCGGCGAGAGAAGCTGTTCACGGCAATCACGACCAATGCGGCGATGCCTACCAGGAGCAGCAGCCCCGGCAGCCAGCCGAAAGCCGTGAAGTGGCCGAACGAGCGGGCATGCATGTCATACATAGTTATTCCGGGATGGTTGAATTCAGGCGCCATGCGTTCGGCGAAGGGCTGCATGCGTTCCCCACCAAGACGGCCTTCAAAGCCGCGCAGCATCAGGCCTCCGGTGGACTGAGCGAGCCCCTGGTTGTAGCCCAGCCTGAAAAGCGAAAAACCTGCGACGGCCAGCAGCGCTACAACCAGAACCGTCACCGCAACCGTAATCCAGATCGACCGTTTTCTCATCACTACCACTCCTTTTGGGTGCCGGCAGATCCAGAGTCATCCTCCGGAACCGGAGCACAATTCATATCTCGAACCTGTTCATAGGACAGGTCTATCAAGTAGGGATTGTAATGTGAAGTGATTAATAAATGATGATGAAGATATGTAGAACCTGTGAAGGATCCGGCACCCTGGAACAGGCGAGCGGCGCATATCTCGTACGCCGTGACCCGTCAAGCTGTGAATTGTCACCCTGTAAGCGGACGATCGAATCCGTTTCTGCTATTCCCAAGGCACCGAGCGGATGTTCCAGGCTGAGAAGTTGTCGAACGTCGCCTGGAGCGAGTAGGTGAGGGAAGCGCGGACGTAGAGCGCGAATGCCCCAAAGGAGTAGGTGTATTGGGGGTCGATCACGGTCCCGACTTGCTGATTGTTGACAAACAGCACGAAGCGATCCCGGTAAGCCAGGAAACCAAGATGGTTGACCGCGCCCGCCCCGCGCTGAATGACACTTGCTTCAGACCAGTCAACCAGGATGCGCGGGCTGCCGTCGATGTGGTGGCGTCGTAAACGCCAGGCACCATCGCACGAAACCTCGAAGGAGTATCCGCCTTTGCCGGTTTCGGGATCGACACGAATTGCGAGCCCGACCGAATCCTTTCCCAGGCAATCACCGTTGGTAGCCTGGACTTCCGCGTATAAATTTCCGGATTGGCGCCAGCTGACCGCCCACCAGGTGTAGCGCTCCTCTGGTATTGAATCTGTCATTCGCAGTACGCCGTTCCCTACCAGGTATTCAAAATTACTGTCCGTGTGGTGATCGGGCCAGGAGCTCTTGGTATCGAACGAATCAACGGTATCGGGGGAGTTCAAGTCGAGTCCGGCGCGTGGATCCAGGTCGAGGGTTGGGAGCGGGGTCGGAGTGGGGAGCGGGGTGGGTGTGGGTGTGAAGCTCCGTACAACGAGCGCCGGCGCCTGCGTGGCGAATATCGTCGGGCGGGGAGTGTATTCCGGTTCTGCTTCTGCGGTCCGGTCTCCACGCAAGCCGAGCATTGTCCCGGTCGTCAGCGCCAGCACCGCCAGCGCCGATCCGAAGACTCGCAGTGGAACCTGGAAGCGAGCATACCAGCGGGGTGGTTCGGAATCGCGCCGGATCGCATCGACAAGCTCAGCCGCCAGCATCCCGGCCCGTGGATAACGCAGCTCCGGCTTTTTTGCCAGGGCGCGATCGAGGACAGATTGCAGCGATTTCCCGGCACCCCGGAGCGGTGTGGGCGGAGTATGGACCTGCATGTACATTGTTGAGGCGGCGGAATCTTCCTTCGATTCGAAGGGGCGCCGGCCAGCCAGCATCTCATAAGCAAGGACGCCCAGGGCGTAGATATCGCTGCGTTCATCAACCGCACCGCCCTCGACTTGTTCTGGAGACATATAAGCCGGGGTACCCATGACCGTGCCAGGAGCGGTGTGCTCTGGGGCGAATGTCAGTCGGGCTAATCCGAAATCCGTCAGAACCGGTTCAACGTCCCTGGGAAGAGGCTCTCCTGGCAATATCTTTGTTTCACCGTTGCGAAGCATGACATTAGCTGGCTTGATGTCGCGGTGAAGCACACCCTCGCCATGTGCGTAGTCAAGTGCCTGGGCAAGCTTGTGGATGATGAGCGCGGTTGAAGCATAGGGCATGCGCCGGCCAGCCGCAGGCAGGCTGGCAAGGTATTGGTCCAGTGCAATCCCTTCGATAAGCTCCATGATGATATACGGACGCCCGTTGAGGCTGTCGAAATCGAAGACCCGCACGATGTTTGGGTGGTGGAGCGTGGCAACCGCCTGAGCTTCGGTCCGGAATCTGGCTATAAGATCGCGATCCTCGGCCAGATGCGCATAAAGGATCTTGACCACCATCGGCTGGTTGAGGGTCATATGGCGGCCAAGATAGACCTCGGCCATGCTGCCGCGAGCGAGGCGTTTTTCGATCAGGACTTTCGATACGACCTGCCCGACCCAGTCGCGCAAGAAGATCCCTCCTGGGCTCACACCTATTCCCTTCAAGCATAGCTCGTATAGCCGGCACCCAACTTTACGGTTGCCTTTCATTTTTCGATGGGCACTGAAGCGCACCAGGATTCAAACGCAACAATTGTTCACTGCCTTGTGTACTACATTCAAAGCCAGCCAGGCTGGTTTTGTTCGCCCCAGGCCAGAACTTACATCCATCGCTCCCACGAGCTAACCATTTCAATCATTGATTGATCTGAAGGTCTCCGCCAGGTTCAAGGCGGGGCTGGCTATCCAATAAGTGCTGCCTGGCGTATCCTTTGGTCATGGCTGACAGTTAACAGCCATCCGATGCCATAAATCTTGCCGTACAGGAGCCCTCGACGCATGAATCCGGTGATTGACCTCATCATGAAGCGAAAGTCCATACGAGCCTATGAATCACGCCCGATCCCGCCTGACGTACGCGAGCAAATTCTTACAGCGGCCATGCGAGCTCCAACAGCGGGAAACATGATGCTCTATTCCATTCTCGAGGTTCATGATCAGTCAATGAAGGAGCGCCTGGTGGAGACCTGCGACAATCAGCCCTTCATCGCCGAAGCGCCTCTCGTGCTGGTCTTCCTGGCTGATTACCAGCGCTGGTACGACTATTTCAAGTTCGCCGGGGTGGAGACGCACCTGCTGAAAGGGGGCGAGGAGATGGTCAGGCCGGCGGAAGGCGACCTGATGCTGGCATGCTGTGATGCGCTGATCGCAGCCCAAACCGCTGTGCTGGCAGCAGAGTCGCTAGGCCTCGGTTCATGCTACATCGGTGACATCCTCGAGAATTATGAGAATCATAAGGAGATGTTCAATCTCCCTCCCTACGCGATCCCGATCGGGATGCTCTGCATCGGCTATCCGACGGAGGAGGAGCGACAGCGGGAACAAACACGCCGTTTTGAACCCGAGTTCATCGTCTTTCAGGATCGCTACCGGCGCTTGTCAGGCGAGGATTTTGAACGCATGTTCCAACCAGCAAATAGTGGATCTGATCTGCCGGCAGCCTCCGGACCGGATTCAGTCGGAGTTCGGATGTACCGGCGAAAGTTCAGCGCAGGCTTCTCGATCGAAATGCGGCGATCGGTGCGAGCGATGCTG
>DAOUEL010000057.1:0-2088 GCA_034430595.1 Anaerolineales bacterium
CTTGCCTTCGATCAGCAGTTCGAGCACAACTCGGGCTTTGAACTCCGGGGTAAATTTGCGCCGTTTCGACACAGTGGACCTCCAAATTGAAGTCTAAATTTATCTATGACCTGTGTCCAGTTTTTGGGGTCCACTACAGACTCGTCCATGATCTCCTCTTTAAAACCCTGCCAAGGTTCGAGAATCTCCCTACGATCCTGGCAACGCTGCTCTCTCTCCTTCTGCTTTATCTACTGGCAAACGGCACGTATTACGCCTTCGAGAAGAGATTTATCGCGCGGGGCCACAGGCGTGCATATTCCAGGGGCTAGTGCGCGAATCGATGCGCTGAAGGTGCCGCCAGGCCAACCGACCCGGTCGAGGTGCAGGATCAAGGGGCGCTGGTGGCGCTGCCTGAGGAGTCCTAGAATGAGGGAGGTTCATCGCAGGGGGAACGCAATCATATCTACCTTCAGGATGTCCCACGATGGACCTTATCAGGTACATTCGCCACTCATGGATGAATGCGGATACCTTTCCACTGATTCAAATGTCAGGATAAAGCTCCCTCCTTTGTGCTTGACACTAATAGTGTAAGGCGCTATTATTTCAACAGATGATTAAATCCTTCGCAGACGCCGAAACGGAAGCCGTCTTTCGGGGTGTTCATCCTCGGAAGTTACCTGGCGACACAAGGCGGAGAGCTGCTCGAAAACTTCTCATCCTCCATGCTGCCACCGAGCTTTCCGAGCTTCTCGTTCCCCCGGGGAATCGATTGGAAAAGTTGAAGGGTAAACAGTATGGTCAGCACAGTATTCGGATAAACGATCAATGGCGAATCTGCTTTGAGTGGCGAGAAGGGAATGCCTACCAAGTGGAAATTACGGACTATCACAAGTGAGGTTGGTAAAGATGGCAAAAAGAGACATGGAACCCATTCATCCTGGCGAGATCCTACTTGAGGAATTTCTCAAGCCAATGGAGATTTCCCAATACCGGCTGGCAAAGGATATCAGCGTTGATCCACGCCGTGTGAATGAAATCGTCCATGGCCAGCGTTCCATCAGTGCCGATACAGCACTTCGATTTGGTCGCTACTTTGGGATGTCACCTCAGTTTTGGTTGAACCTTCAAGGGCATTACGATCTCGAAGTTCTTGACATGAAGCTTGGTGATCAGATTAAAAAGGAAGTGAAAGTTCTTGCATAGATCACAATCTTAAAATGGGTTATGTCCAACGTGTCGCTGCCCTGGGTAGAATGCAGGATCTTCGATAAATAGGGATCCTGCTAAGGACGTGCATGGCGGATACTCCCGTAAGTACATCGGGATGGATGATTCGGCCCAAATCACATAGGGTTGAGCAGGAGAGCGGGGTGGGAAATCCTTTCGTGTCTAACAGCCCCGTACCACCCCTGCACGGTACGCGGGGCTTTGCAGCTCGAGCTTGTCAGCACAGCCGCTTGCTCGCGATAGACCTGATCGTATTCCTTTCGTAAACGAGGGAATGGAAATATGAACCAGGCAAAGTACTCCCCAAGACGTGTAAGGATTGTTCGCTGGATTGCTCGAGTCTGGACCCTGCCGATATTTGCGTTTGCCATCCTCAGGATTCTCACCCCAGATCCATCGATAACGGAACCGGTACCGCTGATTGATTGGTTCCTCTTAAGTCTTTGGGGGGTGGCCATCCTGGGATTGGCTATCGCTTGGCGATGGGAAACCGCCGGGTCAATCATCACAATTGCTGCGATGATCTGCAGAGAGTTAGCCTGGGTTCTGCTAAGAGGGCCCTGGATAGCAAACTTTCTTATTGTCTGGGTGGTAATCCTGCCCCCGGCGGTATTGTTCCTTATCGCTCAGCGAATTGAAGTAAGATCGACGAATGTAAATGATGCTCCAGTTCAGTAATCAAAGGAATTTTCACGAGTAGAGCGGCTTTCGTCCGTCTCGTGGCCCCGGGCAGGACGCAGGATCTTCAAGAAGGGACGCGTGATCCGGCTAAGAACATGCAGGGCGGACGGTCCCGAAAGTACATCGGGATGACCGAGGCTGCGCGGTTTCCAATTGGTAGAGCGAGTGATCGGGTCGAGAAGCCCAGGCCGAGGT
>DAOUEL010000058.1:0-129945 GCA_034430595.1 Anaerolineales bacterium
CGCTGCGGTTTGCCGGATAGCCTCCGGGCGGTCACGAGTGCCTGTGATCGCATGGCTGGCCTGGTAAAGGAGTGACAGTTTATGGAAGAGGTAGCTTTGACTGGCGGATTGTTTCGCGAGCGCAAAGATCTCGGCTGCGCGCGCGGCGAGTACCTCGAGAGTAGCCAGCGCAAGCTCTTCAAACTCAAGACCCTTATCGCTAGCAACAAAGAGCAGCCCGATCGTCTGCCCGCCAGCCTGGCAAGGAGCACATGCAACCATGCCAGGACTCAACGGCAGCCCAAGGGAACCGGTATCACCCTTGGTGCTGGAAGCCCGTTGCGTCTGCAGGGCGGCACGCATTACGGGATGGTCCGACGTGGCGGAGATATTCCCCAGGTCGTTGACTGAAATCCCCTGCCCTAAGCGTGGCAGGAAAGCACCCTGTTCTTCGTTGAGCTCGAATAAGGCGGCCCGCTCGGTTCCGAGCAGCTCGCACGTAACTTGGAGCAGACCGGTTAACGCCTGCATTGGGTTGTGGATGTCAAAAGAGGAGGTGGCAGCCTGGTACAGGCTGCCCCGTAACTGTTGGTTTGTAACGTTATTTAAGCTGGTTTCCTTCATGATCCGCCTTACGCGTCAGGAAATTATGTCATAGATCAAGGTGCCTTGCAATCCACTGATCCGGCTACTCGGAAAATGATGAACACCCTCCGTTTTCCCTATAGAAACTGCCAGCCCAGCCGGCTCAGCAGCGGAGGCCCGAGAATGAGAATGCCAATTAAGGCTGAGATAAGCGCCGCAATCAGAACCGCAGCTGCGCCGACATCCTTTCCGACTTTCGCCAAAGGATGCATTTCAGGACTGGCAAGGTCGACGATGGCCTCAAGCGACGAGTTGACGAACTCCGCAGTCCAGACAAGTCCAATCGCGAGCAGGAGGATCGCCCAATCCTGAATACCGACGCCGGTCCAGCCGGCCAGGATAAAGACGCCGGTCGACGCGATCATGTGGATCCAGGCGTTTCGCTGCGTGCGGATCACATACCACCAGCCCGCAAATGCGTGCCGGAAAGAGTGAAGCCGGGAGGCGGATCTTCGTTCCGGAATCATCCCTACTCCTTTACGATGGCAGGGTCGACATCCAGGCGGCGTAAGATCTCAGCCTGGCGGGACCACATCTCACCCTTTTTCTCAGGATTTTCGTGATCGTAACCTAGCAAGTGCAGTACTCCATGGACGGTCAGCAAGGTCAGCTCGTTTGAGAGCGAATGCTTCCTTTGGTCAGCCTGCTGCTGGGCGATTGGCACCGCGATCATGACATCACCAAAGTAGACGCCTTCTTGATCTTGCTGTGGTTCACCATCCGGAAAAGAGAGAACATCAGTGGCGAGATCGAAACCAGCATAGCGGCGGTTTGCCGTGCGCAGGGCTTCTCCGTCGGTTAGAACGATCGTAAGCGAGCCGGGTTCGGCCTCTTCCATGCTCAGCACCGTGCGGGCGGCTTTCGCGACCCCCGCCTCCAACGAGGTGGAGCCTGCTGAAATCTGGACTTCGATCACGTGCTTCATTTGGGGCTGTTTTTACTAACTGCAGAAGGCCTGGTTTCTTCGCTTCTTTCCCTTTTGTCCGACTCGCCATTCTCTTTATTCTGTGGGTAGCGGATGCGCGGATGGTAAATGTTCTTGAGCGTCCCAACGAACGAGCGGCGGATCGTGTCCAGGTCCTTCAGCGTGAGTTCGGTCCGGTCGAGCTGTCCTTTCGAGCGGCGATCTTCGATCACCCAGCGGACAAGCTTATCGATCTCCTCCTCAGTCTGGGGGGTCTCGCCCCGTGCCGCGGCCTCCACGCCATCCGCCAGCATCAGCAGAGCGGTCTCGCGCGAACGTGGACGAGGGCCGGGGTAGGTGAAGTCGCGCTTATCAATATTGCTTTCGTCTCCGCCAGCTGCTTTCAAGGCTTCATGATATTGATAGGCCGCGTCGAGCGTTCCGTGGTGCTCGGTGATGAAATCGCGAATGCTCGGTGGAATGCGGTATTTCCGGGCCAGGTCAAGACCCTCACGGACGTGCGCCAGGATGATATCCGCACTGGTGCGCGGATCGAGCTGCTCATGGATGTTTTGCCCAGCTACCTGATTCTCGATAAAGAACTGCGGCCGGACTGATTTCCCCACATCGTGGTAAAGGGCTCCCACACGTGTCATGAGCGGATTGGCGCCAATAGCCCGCGCGGCTTGCTCAGCCAGGTTGGCTACTTGAAGGCTGTGCTGGTAAGTCCCTGGAGAATTGACCAGGATTTGCTGCAGGAGAGGGTGATCCGGCCGGGAGAGTTCGATCAACTGTAGATTCGTAGTGATTCCCAGCAGGTTGCCGAGCACGAGCAGCAGGCCGAATCCGAGGCTCGTGGAAAGCAGCCCGCTCGTGATCGAGGCACCCAGCAAGGATGCTTTCCCGATGATGTCAGTTGCTGGATCAGGTATGCGGAAGAGAATAATCACGAGACCAGCACCGACCGCTGCGGCGATGCCAGCCCAGATGAACGCCCCTAACCGTTCAGCGCGGCCGATCATCAGGGATGCCAGAATCCCGCTCATGATGGCATACAGTGCTAGCTCGAGGCCGCGCGGTGCCAGGTAGCCTGCCAGGGCTCCGATGACGAGTGAGGTCATAATTCCCATATCAGGACTGATGAAAACACTCAACAGGATCGGCAGCGTAGCGGCAGGGAAAACGTAAGGCAGCACTGTTCGACCGGGAATCATCACCTGCATGACGAGACCGAACAGGATAAATAACAGGCTGATCGTCAGCGCGAGATTTGAGTGCTGGAGCTGCTCAGCATGAAGTCGCACGCCGTACAGCACGAATGCACCCGCCAGCATGACAACCAGCAGCGAATTGAGTGCAATCGTTTTCCATGGATTGGGGGCTCTTAAGAGACCGAATTGCTGGAGAGCTTCGAGTTCAAGGTTTGTTATCACATCCCCGCGGTTGACAATCGTTTCACCGGGTGAATAGGACTTCGTGACCGGTTCAACTGCCGCGCGCGCGGCCTCACGATTCCGCTGCGTGGCTTCCTCGTTGGGAAGCGAATTTGCAGCGACAAAGGGCGGGACAATCATTTCAACCAACTGGGCTTGAGGCTCAAGCAGCGAAATGCTGACGAGCGCGGGGACGGTCCTGCGGGCTTCCTCCAGACGGCCAGGGCGAATCTCGCTCCGCATGACTTGTTCCAGGACTGCGATCGTTTCGTTCTTTACATTTTGCCAATTTGAGTCTGACAAATCGAGCATGCTGGCGAATTGCTCAGGGGTGAGCGGGAGGTTGGCCATGTTGGCCAAATCGATAAGTTTCTGGCTCCGGCTGGCAAAAGTATCCGCTCGGACTGAATCGATATAACTAAGAGCTGCCTGCAGGCTGTCAAGCTGTTCACGAGCCACCTGGTTGTCTGGTGTGTCGTAGACCTGGGCGACATTGTCGGCAGCAGCAGTCTGGGCTCGTTCGGTCAGGAGATCGCTTAAATAGGAAAGTGCATAGGGGGCTAAGATGTCTTGTGGGGCAACATCATTGAGTTCCAGCCCAAAACTTTGATTTTGACCGTTGATGGGGATCGAGATTGTGACGATCGTACCAACGATGCCCAGGAGCAGGATGAGCCACAGGCGAGCCGCCCACCAAGCCTGCTGCAGGCGTTGCGTCGGGCTGAGGGTGGTTGTGGATGTATCTTCCATTCAATGGCGCTTATGAGCCGAGCAGGTCACGTACGATTTGACTGGCGGCCTTGCCATCTGCGCGGCCCTGCACCTTGGGCATGAGCTCCTTCATCACTCGGCCTATATCTCCCGGAGAGCTAGCCTCGACTTGATCGATTACCTCCTGAGCCAGCTGTTTCAATTCGGCTTCTGTCAGGGGTTCCGGCAGGTAGGTCAGGAGCACATCAATCTCGGCCTGGCTGGCTTCGGCTAAATCATCCCGTTTGTACTGTCTCGCTTCGTCGACACTTTCAATTCGGGTCTTGACTTCCTTTTGGATGATGCCCAATAGTTCTGGTTCGTCAAGCTGCCGCCGGGCTTCGACCTCGGCGAGTTTGAGATTGGATAGGAGCATGCGCAATGTACGTTTCCGAAGCTCATCACCCGCGCGCATTGCATCCTTCAAGTCCGCTTCGAGTTGTTCTCTTGTGATCATAAACTCATTATACCCATGGAAATGAAAAGCCGGAACCGTTAGTTTCGCATAGCCACATTACGAGCCAATTCATCATACGGTCCAATCGTTCTTTCGCTTGTCCGTTATGTCCATGATTGCTGAGTCAACGGACCAGTCCTTAACTGGTGAGGCATAGCTGCTTACTGTGGTAATTTGTCCGAAAAGACCGTCATCGATCATCGAAACCAGCCTGACTTGATCGACAGCATTGCGGTGGGGCGTTGGTGAGAAAGCTTGGACATGAATTCGATTTGGACTCCAGCCATTAATTCGCCAGCCGCCGTGAACCTGGACCGCGCCTCCTTCCCACAGTACATCAACCTCGCTACCAATCTGCCTCCTGCGAAATGATTCACCACTTTCTGCAAGAACTTCCCGCAATCGCGCATTCCTCTCTTTGATGAGGGAAGGGTGCACTTGATCGGGATAGTCGGCTGCGCGTGTTCCGGGTCGAGGAGAGAAGCTGAAAACGTGCCCTCCTGCGAATCGAAGTTCGCGGACAAACCAGAGACTCTCGCGAAACTCGCGCTCGCTCTCACCCGGGAAACCAACAAGAATGTCCGTCGTCACTGCAAGATCCGGGATCGCCTCTCTTGCCTGTCGAATCAAATTCCTGAACCCATCCGGGTCAGTCCTGCGGTTCATTCGCCGTAAAATCGTGGCTGAACCTGATTGGAGTGGTAAATGAAGATGCGGGCAAAGTCGACTGTCCTGCCATAGAGCGAAGAATTCTGGCGTCAGGTTCCAGGGTTCAAGTGAGGATAACCTCAGCCGTGGAACGGGTTTTTCATTGAGAATTGCCTGGACAAGATCGCCCAGGTGCTTCTTAGGCTGCAGATCAAGACCCCAGGCACCAAGCTGAACCCCCGTGAGGACGACTTCCTTCACTCCCTGTTCCAGCGCCGCTTGAACCTGGTCCAAGAGCTGTTGTATTGTGGAACTTTGGCTCTTACCGCGGGCTAATGTTGCCACACAGAACGTGCAGCGGTTATCACACCCATCCTGGGCTTTAATGAACGCCCGCGTGCGGAGTTTTGCGCCCTGCACTCGCCCGGCATATGTCAAGTGGCGAGATCCAATGCCACGTTCCGAACCGAGGAGTGTCTCAATCAGGCTTTCTTTGTTCTGGTTGCTGCTAACATGGGTGACATGGAGTAATTTTGCAGCTTCTTTGGGTTGAAGTGTCGCCCAACACCCGGTAAGAACAATCTGTTTTGCTCCCGCCCTCGCTGCACGCCGGCTGACCTGGCGCGACTGCTTGACCGCGGATCCAGTCACCGCACAGGTGTTGATAATTGCTATATCTGCTTGCTGGGGTAGGTGGACGACCTCATGGCCAGCGGCGGCAATCTCGTGCGCGAAGCGATCGATTTCACTCTGGTTGACCCGGCAGCCGACACTGTCAAGGTAGATCCTCAAAGGCTTGGAAGGGGAAGTCTTGCGAGTGGATTGGTTCATGGTTGCACAACGGAAAGATTGTCGAATTCGATCGTAACATCCCCCTCATCGTAGGTCCCAACCAGGAGTCCAACGTCGCCTGCAACGACCTGCTCGGTCTCGGCGGCAGCAACTTCAAGGCCATTGATCTGCAGACCGAGATCCTGCTTGTTGCAGGTGGTAGTGATGGTGAGCAAGGATTGGATATCAGGGATGGCATTCGTTGGCAAGAGCGATTCATCCGTCAGAAGCTGGCGCTCGCCGTCGATATAACGTCCGATACCGGCAAAGCCGTCGCTCGAGACCAGGAAGAATATGAAATTGTCGGCGTTTTGATAGCGGCAGATTGTTCCGAAGAGATTGTTAGAGCTGCCCTGGATGGCGCGTGCTTCGACCGTTATGCGCACGTCCTGCAAATCGACGCCCGGCAAGGACCAAACCATGGTTTGATTTGTGAAGACCCGCATACGGTACGCTCCATCGACGTACTCCGCCTCATAGGTTTCATCTCTGTATCGGTCCCAGCCGCTGGATGGAAGCGAGAAATCATCCTGAAAGAGGACATTGCCCGGCGCGACGGACGGTTGGAGCCAGGTACAGGCTGCCAGGATCAGCACGAATCCCGTAAATAAAAGACACGCCTGCAGAAAGCGGATCAGCTTAGAGTGCCAGATATGCATGCGCTGGATTGTAGCACGGCGGGATCGCGAGATGACAGCCTATGGACTTACCGCAGCACATTTTCAATCCCGCGCTGGGCAAGGTCGCCGGCTGAGCTATCCGGGTCAAGCTGTTCGGCAGCCCGGAAAGCCGCCAGCCCGGATTGTGCATCGCCTTGATGAATGCGCAGCAGTCCCAGGTGGTATTGGGTTTGGGCACGCCCAGGTTGGAGCCGAACCGCCCGAAGAAGCAGGCGTTCTGCCAGGAGCAGATCCCCCTGCAGTAGGTGCGCGTAGCCAAGGGTGTCGAGAGCGACCGGATCGTTCTTCGATAGCGTGACAGCGTTGCGGGCTGCCGGTATGCCGAGTTCCGATATCTTAACTTCATATGCGAGGGAGAATTGGGCTAACAAACGCCAGAAACGTGAATCGGTTGGAGCAAGTTGGGTGGCTCTTAGGTAGGCTGCCTCCGCCAAATCGAGCGAGCCATTCGCGGCATAGATTGAGGCTAACTCAGCGGCAATTCCTGGATTCCCTGCATCAAGACTGGTGGCGATCTCCAATTCCCGGATCGCACGCACCAGATTTCCTGACGCCAGGTAATGTTCCCCCAGGAAAACATGCGGCAGCGCGGCATTCGGAGCAGCCTGGGCTGCCTGGTTTAGTTCTGCCAGTCCATTGAGCCCCTGTTGTTCGCGTGCCAGTCCCAGGTATGCGCGAGCCTCGGTATAGTCCGGATCCAGCGTAACGGCTTGTTGAAATGCGAGCGCGGCAAAGCGCCATTCTCCCGACCGGGCAAAAATCTGGCCAATTTGTGCCAGCGCATACGCAGGTTCCGATGCGTTTTCCTCCGAGTCCAGAATGTCTAGAAGTTCGAGGGCTTGGTCTGCGCCTGCCTCATCTCGAAGGATGATTTCACGCAGCTTGTCCACCGCTTGCTCTGGATCTACGATGGATTGTAAAAAAGCCTGCTTCCTCTGCCATTCACCGGTTGATAGGCCGGCCGCCTCAACCGCTGAAAGTACGTATTGAAGGTTCTCGTAACTCGATCCGTCATCATATTGAGCTGCAAAGCGTTCCAGATCAGTCCGGGCGGCAGGGCATCTCTCCAGCAGTCCATCCCATCCACCGACAGGTGCTTCAAGGAATTGCAGATTGGTCCGGTCTTCCAGGCAGTTAGCCTCATTCGTCATCCGAATTTCCTGCGGCAAGTCTGCCAGATAGGCTTTTGCCTGCTGGGGCTGGTTGATGAGCAGTGCCAGTTGAGCACCTTCGAGAGATAAGGATCTTAGTTGAGGTTGGATCGTTAATGCTTTTTGAAGGTGATCAAGAGCGGCTTCAATATGCCCCGAAGCCGCTGCGGTTTCTGTTTGGTGAATTGGGCCAACAATCAGGTGAGGAACTGGTCCCGGCATCGTGGCCAGCAGGAACATGAATATGGACAGCAGCAGCAACCAGCGGCGCTGCAGGATTTCCAGCAAGGTTTCCAAGGTCTATCCTCGCCGCCATTATAGCGTCAGCCTCGATAGAGCGAGAGCATGACCACCCGGATGTGAAGCGCTTAATCATCTCTTCCACCTCCTTCTGGTTGTCTGCTTGTATCGGACAAACTATAATCGTGTCAACTTTCACGGGAGGTCTTTGAATGGATTTTGGTCTATCTCAAGAGCATGAGATGGTACGGAGGATGGTTCGCGACTTTGCGGCAAAAGAGGTATATCCGGGCATCAAAGAAGCTGATCGAAATCAGGAAATGGATCCGCAAGTGCTGCCGCGAATGGGCGAACTGGGGATCCTGGGTATCTGCATTCCCGTTCGATACGGTGGCCAGGGGATGGATTACTTATCACTGGGTCTCGTTTGTGAAGAATTAGAGGCCGTCGATACTACCCTGCGCGTTGTGATGTCGGTACATACAGGCCTGGCCAGCATGACGCTGCTACAGTGGGGATCTGAAGATCAGAAGCGGCGCTTCCTGACCCCGCTGGCAAAAGGTGAGCTGATCGGCTGCGGCGCGTTCTCTGAGCCCGGGGCTGGCTCTGACTTTTCGCATATTTCCGCTGCTGGGAAGCGCAAGGGCGATTCCTACGTTCTTAACGGCGAGAAGATGTGGATTTCGCTGGCTACCAAGGCCGATCTGGCGATGGTCACCGTTCGCACCAACCCGGAAATCGAGAAAGCCAGCGCAGGCTTGACGACGTTTGTCGTTGAGCTGGACCGACCTGGCATCACACGTGGTGACATTCATGGCAAGCTTGGCGTACGAGCCGGCTCAACAGGATGGATCTCTTTTCAGGATGTGGAGGTCCCACTTGAAAATCGGGTTGGGGAGGAAGGGGAGGGATTTAAGGTCACGATGTCGGCTTTTGACTCGGGCCGGTATACAGTCGCCGCTGGCGCGACAGGCTTGATCCGGGCTGCGCTTGAAGCCAGCCTGGCCTACGCCCGTGAGCGGAATGCCTTTGGTAGACCGATCAGCGACCATCAGCTGATACGGCAAAAACTCGCCACAATGCGCCGGGAGTATGAGATCGCCCGCCTGCTTTATCTGCAAGCCGGATGGCTGAAAAATGCGGGGGAGCGAAATACGCTTGAGACTTCATTCGCCAAGCATTTTGCGACAGATGCCTCCTTTCGGGCTGCATCGGAGGCAATCCAGATTCACGGTGCCTATGGCTTCAGTGATGAATATGATGTCGAGCGTTACATGCGTAATGCACGCGGCGCGATGATTTACGAAGGCAGCAATGAAATCCAGACCCTGATCCAGGCCGAGTATGCCCTGAAGGAGCGGCAGGATAAGCCGCTGAGAATGGAGATGCCTGCATACGATGCCGAGATTTGGCAAGCAGGATAATGTGGATCCGCTAATCGAATCTGTATCAGCCTCACCGGTTGATACACCACTGCAGCAAAGGAGGACCCATTGAAAATCGTCGTCTGTGTCAAGCAAACCCCGGATACGGCCGCGACCGTTACCGTCGAAAACGGGGTCGTGTCATGGGGGGACGCCCCATTGGTCATCAACCCATGGGATGAGTACGCTGTGGAAGAAGCCCTGCGCATCAAAGAACAGCAGGGGGGAACAGTGGCAGCGATCAGCCTGGGGCCTGAGGATGCCCGGGAAGCATTGAAACATGCCCTGGCGATGGGTTGTGATGAAGCCGTGCTGATTAGCGACCCATCCCTGGCGGGGCTTGATTCGCTCGGCGTCTCGGCTGTCCTCGCAGCAGGGGTCGGCAAAGTGGGTGACGTTGACCTGGTCTGTTTCGGACGGGCATCGGTCGACAACGACACGGGAATCATGGGTTCCCAGGTTGCCCGCCGGCTGGGCTGGCCAGCGCTAACGCTGGTTTCGAAAGTGGTCTCGATCGATGGTAGCTCCAAGACAATCGAAGTTGAGCGCATGCTTGAGGAAGGACGCCAGCAGGTTTCGTCCACCCTTCCAGCGGTGCTCAGCGTTGTCAAGGAGATCAATGAACCCCGCTATCCCTCTTTCATGGGAATTCGGAAAGCCTCCAAGGCAGAAATTCCGGTCTGGACTACTTCCGATCTGGGGATCGGGGAGGTGCCCAGCCCGGCGCTTGCCTGGCCTGAGATCTATGCCCCGGCCAAGGTCGAAACGAAATGCGAGTTCATCGAAGGCGATTCGGCCGAAGCGATTGCAGCCAAGCTTGCTGACCGCTTGCTGGAAGAGAAGGTGATCTGATGACAAACGATATTCTGGTATACATCGATCACTTCAAAGGTGATCCACTGCCTGCATCCTGGGAGGCCGTAGGAGCGGCGCGAAAGTTAGCCGCGGATCTTGGTGGTTCAGTAGTAGCCGTTGTGCTCGGCGCAAGCGTCTCGGATTTGGCCGCTGCGGCCATTGCTCACGGGGCAGACGGAGCGCGCATCGTCGAGGATCCACTCCTCGCAGAATTCCGCCCTGAACCTTATGCCGACGCGCTGAAGACGATTGCCGCCAACGCCGAGCTGCTGATCTTTCCATCTTCCGGCCGGACGCGCGAGCTCGCGGCAATGGTGGCCGTCGACCTCGAAACCGGGGTCGCTCCAGATGTGATTGAGCTCGAAGTAATAGATGGGCAGGTCATCGCCACACGCCCTATTTATGCTGGCAAGCTGCTGAGCAAGATCGTTGCGAGGGATAAAAGGCCTCTTATCTTAGCTCTGCGCAGCCGTGCATTTCCCAAGTTGGACGCCGACGCTTCCCGCTCAGGTGATATCGTTACGGTCGAGCCGGAAATTAACGCTCCCAAGACGGAAGTCAAAGGTTACTCAGACGCCGAGGTTGGGGTCAGCCTGACGGACGCGGCGGTCATCGTCTCGGGAGGGCGCGGAATATCCAACAACCCCAAGCTCTCGCCGCCGGCCGAGATCACGGACGAGAAGGAGATCGAAGTCTGGAAGGCTCAGCAGGGCTTTAAGCTGATCGAAGCTCTTGCGAGCGTGCTTGGCGGGGCGGTTGGTGCAAGCCGGGCCGCAGTCGACGCGGGCTACATTCCTTACGCTCACCAGGTAGGACAGACGGGTAAAGTCGTATCGCCAGACTTGTATATTGCCTGCGGGATATCGGGCGCGATCCAGCACCTGGCAGGGATGCGCACCTCGAAGACCATCGTTGCCATCAACAAGGATGGCGATGCCCCAATCTTCAAGCTGGCTCGCTTTGGAGTGGTTGGTGACCTGCACGAAGTCGTGCCAGCACTGACCGAGGCTTTCAAGGAACGTCTTCAAGGATAAGCCAGGGTTAATAGAAAATTGATCTCGATCGGCTGCACGGTCTGGCCATAATGGACCGTGCAGCTTTTCGATTTTTAAGACCCGCCGTTGAAAGCCACCTCTGCTACAATGAGTTACTGACTTGCTCATCTGACTAGGGAGACGGCAATGGCTCCGAGTGGTGCATTTACCTTTGTACTTCATTCGCATCTGCCCTATGCCCGCCAGGCCGGGAGATGGCCACACGGCGAGGAATGGCTGCACGAAGCAGCAGCCGAGACTTACATCCCGCTTTTAGATGCCCTTAACCGCCTGCGGGCAGACCGGGTCCCGGCCAAGCTGACCCTCACATTAACTCCTGTTCTTTTAGAGCAGTTAGCAGATGCCGATGTCCAGAAGAACTTTGAAACCTATCTCATCGATCGCATCACAGCAGCAAAACAGGACCTCAAGCGCTTCGCGGAAGAAGATTTTGAGCAGCAGCGGGCGCTCGCAAGGTTCTATCTCGATTGGTACGAACATACGTTGAAACAGTTTAAGGAGACTTACGCCGGGAATCTCGTTCCAGCGTTTAAAAAACTGCAAGATGACGGTCTAATTGAAATCGTTACCTGCGCTGCAACCCATGGATATCTTCCGCTGCTCGATCGGGATGAATCGATCAACTTGCAGCTGAAAACAGCAGTCGAAAACTACCACCGTCATTTTAAACGCTACCCACGGGCGATCTGGTTGCCCGAATGCGCCTACCGGCCAGCTTATGTGACCGAATCGGGGCGGGTGCGGCCTGGGCTCGAACATTGGCTCGCCCTGCAGGATCTGCGCTTATTCTTCGCTGAAACCCACATGATCGAAGGTGGTCGACCAGTCGGTGTCGCCGCCGGAGAGGCAATCGGACCGTATGGGGCGGTCATCCGGCGCTACCTGGTTCCCTTCAGCGATGTCCAACCTGAGAAGCACGCGACAACATACCAGCCGTACTATGTCAGCGGAACGGATGTCGCTGTCATCGGTAGGAACAACAAGACCGGCCTGCAGGTCTGGAGTGCCGATTGGGGATATCCGGGGGATTTTGATTACCGGGAATTTCACAAGAAGGATGGCGTTTCAGGCCTGCAGTACTGGCGCGTGACTGGCGCCGGAGTAGACCTGGGCCAGAAGGAACTCTACCATCCCAAGTGGGCTGCGGGAAAGGTGGAATCCCATGCTGAACACTTTGCGAACCTGGTTGAAGCCGAGCTTGAAAATTACCAGCATCAGCATGGAGGTCCCGGCATTATCTCGGCAAATTATGACACCGAGCTTTTCGGTCATTGGTGGTTCGAAGGTGTTTCCTGGTTGGAGGCTGTTCTGCGCCACCTGGCAGCGAATGACAAGGTTGAGCTCGTAACTGCTTCCGAGTATATCGAAGAACATCCTCCGGAGATCGCCCTGAACCTTCCAGAAGGGTCCTGGGGCGCGGGCGGGACCCATTTTGTGTGGAACAACGCCGATACACAATGGATGTGGCCTGTGATCCACGCTGCAGAGAAGCGCATGGCAGAGGTGGTCGCACAGAATCGCAAGGCTGCCGGCGCAACCGAGCTTGTGCTCAACCAGGCCGCTCGCGAGCTGCTCCTGCTTCAATCCTCGGATTGGCCTTTCCTGGTAACGACCGGGCAGGCTCGAGAGTATGCTATCGAGCGCTTTCGCGGCCACGTCGATCGCTTTGAGCTGCTGCTTGATTCGCTTGAAACACCGCATATAGCTGATGTTGAGGCGATCTGGGAGAAAGATAAGCTCTTCCCGGAAATTGATTTCAGGTGGTTCCAGGCTTGAAAATTCTATTTCTCGCAGCTGAGGCAACCCCATTAGCAAAGGTAGGTGGCTTGGCCGATGTTGCGGGTGAACTTCCGCGTGAACTCGTCCGGCGAGGTATCGATGTCCGGTTGGCGATGCCGATGCATGCAACCATCGATCGTTCGGCGTATCCATTCCTCGAATTGTGTCGGTTTCCGGTTGGACGTTCTGGCTTCGAAATCGAAGCGGTAATTTACAAACTCGAGCTGGAGGGGGTCCAGCTCTGGTTGATTGATGGCGAACCAGTGCGGGTGGTGCCCGCAGTTTACGGCCAACCAGCACAGGACGGCGAGAAATATGTATTCTGTGCCAAGGCAGCGTTGTTGGCTTGCGAGGTCTGCAGTTGGCAGCCCGAGATCCTGCATGCGAACGACTGGCATGCAGCCGCTGCGATAAACTTCCTGGACCGGTGGCGAGAAGAGAGCTCAACCTGGTCAGGTGTCCGAAGCCTGCTTACGATCCACAACCTGGCGTACATGGGGAGTGAAAATGCAAGAGCCGCCTATCAGGTTCCCCAAAGCCACAATCCTGCGCTTCCGGATTGGGGCACGAACCTCCCGCTTCCCTCTGGAATTGCCACTGCCGATTGGGTAAGCACGGTCAGTCCAAGCTACGCGCAGGAAATCCAGACCGCAGAATACGGCTGCGGCCTCGAGCAATTGCTCGCGGCGCGTGCCGATCGGCTGCTGGGCATCCTGAACGGCATCGATACCGAGGTTTGGAATCCCACAACCGACGGCACGCTTGATCAGAGTTTTTCCATGGAGACAATTGAAATCCGACAGGAGAATACTTTCGGCCTGCAGCGTGAGTTAGGTCTCCCGCTGGACGGTTCTCCGCTGATAGGCATGATTACCAGGCTTGATCATCAAAAAGGCGTTGACCTGGCGCTCCAGGCACTGGATCAGATCGCCGGAGAGGCGTGGCAGTTTGTCTTGCTCGGGACCGGTGATCAGGCGCTTGAGGTTCTGGCGAATGAATTTGTCGAGCGCTATCACCTGCGTGCCAGGGTCTTGCTGCGCTTTGACGCCTCAATCGCTCGCAGATTGTATGCGAGCTGCGATATGCTCCTGATCCCTTCCCGTTATGAACCATGCGGATTAGCCCAGCTTATCGGGATGCGTTACGGTGCGGTTCCGGTCGTGCGTGGAACCGGCGGCCTGAAGGATTCGGTTCCTGATGTTGATCAAGAATCCAATGGAACTGGCTTTGTGTTTGATGCTGCCGACGTTCATGATCTGGTCGCGTGTCTCCTGCGCGCGCTGCGTGTGTTCCAGGATAAGAATCGCTGGCGCAAGATCCAGGTGGAGGGTATGAGCCGCGACCACTCTTGGAAGCGGACGGCCGATGACTATTCTGGCCTGTACCAGAAGCTGCGCGATGGCGAAAGATAACCTCCCGATCGAATCGGTCATCCAGGAGCGACGCGGCGGCTTGCTCCTGCATCCAACTTCGTTGCCCGGCCCTTATGGCTGTGGGACCCTTGGGAAGGCGGCCGAGCGCTGGCTGGATTGGCTTGAGGCCGCGGGTATGCGCGTCTGGCAGTTCCTGCCGCTGGGACCGACCGGCTATGGAGATTCCCCGTACCAGAGCTTTTCCGCGTTCGCTGGAAATTCCAATCTTATCGATCTTGAACAACTCCTTCAGCAGGGAATCCTGGAACCAGACGACCTTCAGCCAATTCCAGAGTGGACGGCGAATATCGATTACGGGCAATTTTTGGCATGGAAATGGCCAATCTTACAACTTGCTGCGCAACGGTACTTGGAGCGTGTCGATCAATCGACGCGCGCAGAGTTTAAGAATTTTACGGATGAACAGAAGTACTGGCTTAAGGATTTTGCATTGTTCATGAGCTTGAAAGAGGCCAATGACGGGCGGGCCTGGACTGAATGGGATAAAGGTTTTGTGCACCGTGTGCCAGAGGCGATGGATAATGCGCGTGAGCGATTTTCGGATAGGGTCGAGCACGAACAGGTGCTCCAGTTTATCTTTCACCGACAGTGGGCTAAGATCCGCCATCGGGCGCAGCAGCTCGGAATCACCCTTGTCGGGGATATGCCTATTTTTGTTGCACATGATTCGGCGGAGGTCTGGTCGCATCCCGAGCTCTTCCGTCTTGGACCGGACAGCATGCCAGACGTGGTCGCGGGGGTCCCGCCTGATTATTTTTCGAGCACAGGCCAGCGATGGGGAAACCCACTTTACCGTTGGGACGAAATGGAGCGCACGGACTATGACTGGTGGGAGCGCCGATTAAGAGCGGCTCTCGAACTATCCGATGTCGTGCGCCTCGACCATTTCCGGGGATTTTCGGCCTACTGGGAAATCCCGGCCGAGGACGACACTGCGGTCTCCGGTCACTGGGTAAAGGGCCCGGGGGAAAGGTTGCTGGGGCGGCTGTTGGAGGCGCTTGGCAGGCTACCCCTTCTAGCTGAAGACCTGGGTGTGATCACGCCCGATGTCGAGGCTCTGCGTGAATCCTTAAACTTGCCCGGGATGAAGGTACTGCAGTTTGGACTGGAGGGTGCCCCGGACAATCCTTATCTCCCGCACAATTATTCAGAGAATTGCGTCGCCTATACCGGTACTCATGATAACGATACCAGCGTGGGGTGGTACAAGAACAGCAGCGAAGGGACGCGAGATTTTTGCCGCCGCTATCTGGCCAGCAACGGCGAACACATCGCACAGGATATGATGCGCGCCATCTGGTCTTCATCGGCTGGGTGGGCTATCGCCCCGATGCAGGACGTTCTTGAACTGGGTTCAGAAGCGCGTATGAACGCCCCTGGCTCTACCGTGAACAATTGGAGCTGGCGGCTGCCTGAACCTGCACTGACCGATGACCTCGCGGCGAGCCTGTTCGATTTGAATTGGATTTATGGACGAACGGCATCCGAACCTCATCAACTCTGACACTCTGAGCACCGGCAAGAACCATTTATCCGTTCCTCGCTGGCCGGCAGGTACCGATGCAGCCGATCGGTCGTGCTGGATCTGCGGGGGAAGAACCATTTACCTGCAGTGCAAGATTATTTGTGTGAATTGTGGGTTCACCCGTGACTGCTCTGATCCTTGAAATTAGAAGCATCGACGAGTTTGAGTAAGTTTCATGGTAATACCCGAAATTCAAGGAGGCCTGGATGCTGCTGGGAGTGATCAGCGACACGCATGACAATGTCTGGAAGATCGAGGCGGCGATCCCGCATCTACAAGAGGCAGGAGCAATTCTGCACTGTGGCGACCTGTGTTCACCTTTCGTGATCAAACGTCTCGGTGCCGGGTTGGGTGATCAGCCGATCCACGTCGTATGGGGAAATAACGAAGGTGATAAATTAGCGATCGCTCGAGTGGCCGAGAATTTTCCAAATGTCACCCTTCATGGACAGGTGGCCTTGCTCGAGTTGGGAGGGTTGCGCATTGCTGTGAATCACTACCCGGAGATTGCGAACGAATTCGCCGCTTCAGGTCATTTCGATCTGGTGTGCTACGGGCATGATCACAGCGCGCATCTGAGCACGATTAACGGCTGCACCTTGCTCAACCCCGGAGAATTAATGGGTTTGAAAGGCCGCAGCAGCCTGGCGTTATTCGATACCAATACTCGCGGGGTGCGTTGGGTCGATCTCTAAGCTCGGACCCTCATGCCAGCATTCGGCGGATCAACCAATATTCGCCCAATCCTGCAACAGGTCCCTGCTGCCTGGTCAGTCCACGACCGGGTAGCCAGCTGCAATCCAGGATTGAATTCCACCCAGGTTGAATACCGGTCCGTACCCAGCATTAACAAGAATCTGGGCTGCCGTCGCGCTGCGGTTTCCGGTGCGACAGTAGACAACGAGTGGAGTTTCGTGTGTCACCTCACCCAGACGTTGCGAAAGTTCTTCAACCGGGATGTTGACGGCACCTTCGATGTGCCCGGAGGCGAATTCCTCCGGAGTTCGCACGTCGATCAGGAGATGCTGCTGATCTGCGCCAAACTGCGCTTCATACCCTTGTGGTGAGAGCAGTTCAACGACCCAGGGGGTGCTCGGAGCGCTGGTCGCACAGGCAGCAAGTGTGAAGGAAGCTATTAGAAGGAGCATCAGTGAAGTTATTGGGATGCGCGATGGATGTAATTCTTTGTGGATGGACTGGATCATCATTTGGGCTCCGCCCTCCGGCAGCTGTGGACCGCTTTGTTTTTTGACCTGCTTAAGTAGGATGACATCATAACCGATCGGTCGCCGGTAGGTAAGGTACGCTCGCTCAGACTTTGAGGGCTTGTTTACTTTCCCTGGATTCCAAAGCCAGAAACAAGAGATGTAATGCAAACCCCCGCTGTACGCAGCGGGGGTTCAGCGCCCCTGCGGCGACTCGAACGCCGGCATCTGCCTCCGGAGGGCAGCGCTCTATCCACTGAGCTACAGGGGCTTTCAAACCTGATTGTAATTCAACCGCTGGTCATGCTCAAGGTCAGGAACTTTCGGTTGATCGTGAACCGGCATCCATAACAGCAACGGCAGCCATGCGAACGATGTCAGCAACGTCATCACCGGTTTGCAGGACGTGAATCGGAGCATCGATCCCAAGCAGGATTGGGCCGATCGCCTGGGCTTTGCCCAGGCGGGCCAGGAGTTTATAAGCGATATTGGCCGCCTCCAGCGATGGGAAAACGAGCACATTGGCATCTTTGACCTGGCTGAAGGGGTAACGCTGATCGACAATCTGCGGTACGACTGCCGTATCAGCCTGCATCTCGCCATCCACCTGCAGATCCGGTCGCTTTTCGCGTATTAACTCGACCGCGCGCCGGACTTTTTCCGAGAAGGGATGGCGGGTGCTGCCGAAATTGGAGAACGAAAGCATTGCCACGCGCGGTTCGAGTTCAATTTGCTTTGCGAAATCCGCGGCGAGGCAGGCTATCTCTGCCAGGTCCTCGGCGGTTGGGTTGATGTTAACCGTCGCGTCGGTGAAGATAAAGACCCGGTCCTCGACGATGATCAGGTATACGCCGGCCGCGCGGCCTGCACCGTCCCGAGTGTGGAAGATTTCTAATGCCGGTCGGATGACCTCGGGGTAGTCGTAGGTCAGACCGGCTACGAAGGCATCTGCATGGCCCTTCGCGACCATCATCGGCCCGAAGACGTTCGGGTTGCTTAACCGGCGCTGGGCGTGAGCTAATGTGATCCCTTTTCTTTCCCGTAGATCGAAATACGCCTCGGTAAGTTCGCCAGCTAGATCAGAGGTCGCGGGATCGATTACTTTCAGGTCCACCGATAAGCCAAGATGTTCGATCCGCTCCTGTACGACATCTGGTCGCCCAAGCAGGATTGGTTCACCGATGTCTTCGTCAATCACCTGGGCTGCAGCCCTGATAACTTTGTCCTCTTCGCCTTCACCAAATACAACCCGCTTGGGCGCTTTGCGCGCTTCGTTCATGATAAATTGACGGACGCGCGCGCCTTTCCCCTGTCGCAATGCCAGTTCCTCACGATATTCGTCCAGGTTGATCGTGATGCGAGCGACGCCGCTTTCCATTGCCGCACCGGCGACAGCTGGCGCCTCCCAAAGCAGTACCCGCTGATCGAAAGGCTTTGGAATAATGTAATCAGGCCCGAACTTCAAGCGATCCAGGTTATAGGCATGCAGCACGCTGTCCGGGACATCTTCCTTTGCCAGGCTGGCTAGCGCTCGGGCTGCGGCAACTTTCATCTCTTCGTTGATTGCCCTGGCGCGGACATCGAGCGCGCCCCGGAAGATGAACGGGAATCCAAGGACGTTATTAATCTGGTTGGGGTAATCGCTGCGGCCTGTTGCGACGATTGCATCCGGCCGGACTTCCTTAGCCAACTCGTACTTGATCTCAGGATCCGGGTTGGCCATTGCAAAGATCAGGGGGCGGGGAGCCATGCTTTTCACCATCTCGGCCGTCAGGATATCAGCCACGGATAAGCCGTAAAATACGTCCGCCTCGCGTACAGCATCCGCCAGATCACGGGCATCCGTCTCCACGGCAAAGCGTTCCTTGTATTTGTTCATTCCGGTCTCGCGGCCGTGGTAGATGACACCTTTGCTGTCGACGAGCGTGATGTGCTCGCGCTTCACGCCCAGGCGCACCGCGAGCTCCGAGCATGAGATCGCCGAAGCCCCCGCGCCCGAGACCACTACTCGAATCTCGCCCGGATCCTTCTCAACGATCTCGAGGCCGTTCAAGAGGGCTGCCCCGGAGATGATCGCAGTCCCGTGTTGATCATCGTGAAAGACGGGAATGTCGAGCATTTCCTTCAGCTGCTCCTCGATGTAGAAGCACTCGGGTGCCTTGATGTCCTCCAGGTTGATTCCCCCAAAAGTCGGGGCAATGTTCGCGACGACTTTGATCAACTCATCTGGATCATGCGTCTCCACCTCGATATCGAACACATCGATATCGGCGAAGACTTTGAATAACACCCCTTTTCCTTCCATCACGGGCTTCGAGGCGAGAGCCCCACGATCGCCTAAGCCGAGAATGGCTGTGCCGTTTGAGATGACTGCGACCAGGTTCCCCTTGGCCGTAAATTCGTAGGCTGTTTCTGGATCGCGTTCGATTTCAAGCACCGGTTCGGCCACACCGGGCGTATAGGCCAGTGACAAATCGCGCTGTGTCTCCAGCGGTTTTGTCGGAGTCACCTGGATCTTTCCAGGCCTCCCCCGGCGATGATATTCAAACACCTCTTCCTTCGTTATCGTCATGGGTACTTCTCCTTCCAAACCTGCAACATGGGAGGGGCAGTGATCGAGTCCCCCCTCAACCAGGCTTTCTGCACATCCATTTAACCACGAATGCGCAGCGAAGGTGCGCAGCCTATTGACTTCGAGTGATCGGCTGTGCTACAGTAAAACTACCGACCGGTCGGTAGGGAGTTTCATTGCAGCAAGCGGACATCATTCAGGCTGCGGCCCAGATATTCCGCCAGAAAGGCTACCACGGAACCTCGATGCAGGATATCGCAGACGCCGTGCAGCTTCAAAAGGCGAGCCTCTATTATCATATCTCCGGCAAACAAGAAATTCTCGTTTCAATCCTTGATCACGCCCTGGACCTGATGATCGCTGACCTGGAAGGTGTGATCGCTGCCGATACTTCACCTGCCGAGCAACTTCACCAGGCGATGTCAACATATGTAGGACGGCTCGCCGCCGACGCGGATCTCGCCGCGGTTCTCCTGCTCGAACATCGCAGTCTGGATGCAGAGGCGCGCTCTTCCCATATCCGCCGCCGTGATCGCTTCGAATCCCTCTGGCGGGGGATCATTCAGCGTGGAATCGAACAGGGAGATTTTCGACCTCAGGACCCACGTCTGGCCACATTTGCACTGCTCGGCGTGCTTAATTGGACCATCACATGGTTCAGACCAGAGGGGGATTTTACTCCAGACCAGATCGCGAATTTATATACCGACCTTTTTCTCCACGGTCTTCTCGCGAATCAAATGGAGGAGGCCTCTTGACAGCTCCGGTCGAGCGATTCGAAACCGTGTCCGGTGGCCGGATTTACCGCCTGCCGCTTGATCTATTTCCAGGGCTCAAAGGCTACTCCCACCTGATTATTATCGGGGAAGTCTGCGCATTATTCGATGTTGGATCGGGTTTTGGTGACTCGAATGAACAGCTCGAGGCCGGACTTGTTGCAGTGCAGCAGGAGTTCGGAGAGCCGATTGGATGGGATTCGCTGACCCATGTACTGATCTCACATGGGCATATCGACCATTTTGGCGGGCTGCACTTCGTCCGGGAGAGAACGCAAGCGCTGCTTGGCATCCACGAACTTGATCGGCGGGTTCTGAGCCAATACGAAGCCCGTGTCGCGTACGTCGCCCACAGGCTGCATGAGTTCTTCATCGAATGCGGGGTCCCGGAGACAAAACAGGAAGAGCTGATGGCGCTCTACCTGCTGAACAAGCAGCTTTTCCGCTCGATCAGTATCGACTTCACGTTCGAAGCGGTCGGGATGCAAGTTGGCCCCATTTCGTTGATCCACGTTCCCGGTCATTGCCCGGGGCAGGTCATGGCGGTCGTCGACGACATCCTGCTCTCGGCGGATCACATTCTTAAACAGACAACGCCCCACCAGGCGCCGGAGCAGCTCACATTGAGCACCGGTCTTGAGCACTACATCACATCGCTGAAGGCGGTCAAACCATTGGCCGACCGTATTCAGGTAACCCTTGGCGGTCACGAGCGGCCGATTCAAGATCTCAAGGGAAGGATCGATCAGATTTTGAATGGACATGATGAACGCATGAAATTGATCCTCGACCTGACCGAAGAGCCAAAGACAATTTATGCCATCAGCGAAGCCCTTTTTCCTGTAACAAGTGGATACCACGAACTTCTGGCGTTGGAAGAGGCTGCGGCTCATGTGGAGTACCTGCATTCACGTGGCCTGCTCTGCCTGATCAATGCCGATGACATCGAGCATAACTATGAGATCGCCTTGAAGTTTGGACGCTGTGACCGTTCCAACCATGAACCGTTGCTCTAAAGTGACTCTCAATCCCGGTCCAGGGATACCCCGATGATGCTTTGTGTGAGCGTACAAGGAGGAGCACATGTACGGTTTTGAACCTTCCGACGAGCAGAGGATGTTGATCGATGCCGTGGAACGCTATGCGGCCAATCAGCTCCGGATAGCAGGCCGTGAGGCGGATGAAGCCGGTGAGTTTCCGCAGGAGCTGATTGAGAAGGGTTGGGAACTGGGCGTGCTGCAGGCGAGCGTCCCTGAAGCCTACGGCGGTTTTGGGGATCACTCTGCCGTGACCGGTGTGTTGGCTGCCGAGGCGATGGCCTGGGGCGACCTGAGCGGTACCCTGGCCGTGATGGCTCCCACCAGCTATGTCATTCCGATCCTGCTCGGTGGAACAGAGGAGCAAAAAACAACCCTCATTCCGCCTGTGATCGAAGCCGAATGGAAACCCTTTGTCGCCGCGTATGCCGAACCCGAATTTGATTTTTACGAAGGAGACATGAAAACCAGGGCAGAGGAAGTGAAAGGGAAGTATCTCCTGAATGGGCAGAAGATGTTCGTACCCTTCGCCGATAAAGCCGAGGCCTTTCTTGCGTTTGCGATGCTCGATGGCAAAATGCGCGCATTCAACGTACCTGCTCAAACGCCAGGTCTTACCGTGGGAGAACGTGAGCCATTGCTCGGCCTGCGAGCGCTTCCGACCTTCAAGCTCACGTTGGAGGACGTTTCGCTCGAGAAAAAAGCGTTGATCGGCGGGGAAGATGAACACAACGCCAGTCAAATTGCCGCCAGCAGTAAGGTTGCCATCGCTGCCATGGCAATCGGATTAAGCAAAGGAGCCCTCGATTACGCACTGCCTTATGCAAAGGAACGCGAGGTCTGGGGAGTGCCCATTGCCCAGAAGCAGTCGATTGCATTCATGCTGGCTGAAATGGCGATTGAAATCGAATCGAACCGCCTGCTCGTCTGGGAGGCCGCCTGGAAATTGGACGAAGGTGATCCCGATGCCGCTCGGTCCGCTTACCTGGCGCTTTCAGGAGCGGCCGACACTGCGATGATGGTGACAGATAGAGCGGTCCAGGCGCTTGGCGGTCATGGTTATGTGCGTGAGCACCCGGTCGAGATGTGGATGCGCAATGGGCGTGGGATCCCAGTCATGCCTGGCCTGGCGATGGTCTAGGCGTTGACGGAGAAGGTCAGGAGAAAACGAGATGATTAGCTTCAAGAAGAATGAGAAGCTGGAACAGGCCAGCGTATTAATGGAAACGGTGGCCGAGAACATGATGCGGCCGATCTCGCGCTACTTTGACGAGCATGAGCATGAGATCCCCTGGGATTATATCCAGTTCATGCACACCTCCCAGAAGGCAATGGGCGGCGCCGGCAGCCTGACCGAATCGGCAGCCAGGAAGAAGGAAGGTCCCAGCATCAGCTTCCAGCGCCTGGCGATTACGGCCGAGATGCTCTCATGGGGAGACGTCGGGCTGTGGCTCTGCACTCCAGGTGGCGGGCTCGGTGCAGCGGCAGTTAATGCGACCGGCTCTGAAGAGCAGAAAGCACGCTTCCTGGGACGCTTCCAGGGCGACGATCCGGTTTTTGATGCCATGGCGCTTACCGAGCCACATGCTGGTTCTGCGATGCCAGCCGAAGTGCGTACAACCGCAGTCCATGATGGTGATGAGTGGGTTCTGAACGGTGAAAAAATCTTTGTCACCGCAGGGCATAAGGCGCTGGTTGATACGAAGGGCTTTGTTGTGATTTGGGCGACGATCGACCCCGAGGCCGGTCGTGCTGGCGTGCGGCCTTTCGTGGTGGAAGCGGGAACCCCTGGTTGTTCAGTCACAAAACTTGAGCATAAGCTGGGAATTCATGCCAGTGATACTGCCTCGATCGTTCTGCAAGATTGCCGCATTCCCTTCGAAAATATCCTCGGCAGCCCGGAAGTCACCAAGAAAAAGACCGAGAAGGGCTTTAAAGGTGCCATGGCGACCTTTGACGCCACGCGGCCTCTGGTGGCTGCCTCCGCACTGGGCATTGCCCGGGCCACACTCGAGATGTTGAAGGAGATGCTAGCCGAGCGCGGGGTGGAGATTCGCTATGGACTGCCGCGCAGCCGGATGACAAACATCGAACGGGAAATTGTCGACATGGAGGTCATGCTGCATTCCACGTGGCTGCTGACCTTGAAGGCCATGTGGCTGGCAGACGAGCGCAAGCCGAATACGATTGAGGCTTCGATGTGCAAGGTCAAGGCTGGTGATGTCGTGGTCAAGATCACCCAGCGGGCAGTTGAGATCATGGGGCCGCTCGGCTACAGCCGTGAGTACTTGCTTGAGAAGTGGTTCCGGGATGCCAAGATCAATGATCTCTACGAGGGCACGGGCCAGATCAACCGCCTGATTGTTGCTCGCAGGATTCTCAACTACACACGGCATGAGCTGGACTAAAAGCATGGGAAGCCCACGACGAGAACGAGGTCGGTTATTGAGTTTGAGTACCAGCCGCTGAAAATCAAGGAGAAGACCCTATGATGGATCGAATTCAAACGGCTGCTGTAATTGGCTCCGGAACGATGGGCGGCGGAATCGCCGCGCTGCTGGCCGGGCTCGGCATCCCGACAACACTGCTTGATATCGTGCCGCGCGAGCTCACGCAGGTTGAAAAAGAAATAGGATTGACGCTTGCTGATCGTGAGGTTCGCAACCGCATCGTCGAGGCAGGCTGGAAAGCCGTCACACGCAGCCGGCCGCCGGCGCTGCTCAGCAAGCAATCGGAGCAGTTGATAACGCTCGGCAATCTCGAAGACGACCTTGGGCTCCTGGCCAAAGCTGATCTGATCATCGAGGCGATCGTGGAGAACCTGGGGATCAAACAATCGCTCTTCGAGCGACTTGAAACCGTTCGGGGGGAGAATGCGATCATCGCTACCAATACCTCCGGCATTCCTATTTCAGCATTGGCCGAAGGGAGGAGCAAGGGGTTCCAAGGCCACCTGATCGGAATGCATTTCTTCAACCCGCCCCGCTGGCTTAAACTGCTTGAAATCATCCCACACAAGGGAACGCTGCCGGAGGTTCTGGACCGAGCGGTCAGATTCGGTGACGAAGTGCTGGGTAAGGGGGTCGTGATCTGCAAGGACACGCCCAACTTCATCGCCAACCGTATGTTCTCAATCACCAATGCCTATGAAGTGGCCTATGCCCTCGATCATGGCTATTCCCTGGAAGAAGTGGATGCCATCACGGGCGATCTGATCGGCCGGCCGAAGACCGCCATCTTCCGGCTGCGAGACCTGATCGGCAACGACGTTGCCGTGCATGTCGGCTCCAATCTCTACGAGTTAATTCCAGAGGATGAGAGCCGGGAGATCCTCCGTCACGGGCAGTCGGTCAAGATGATGGAAGGCATGATCGAACGGAAATGGTTGGGCAATAAGACCAAGGTTGGGTTCTACAAACGGGTTGATCATGAAGATGGGAGTAAGGAATTCTGGGTCCTCAACCCGGTGACCATGGAGCACGAGCCACCGAAGAACCCGCGTTTTGCAATATACAGCGAGGCTCGCAAGATCCCGGATTTGGGAGAGCGCTACGGCTGGATTGTTGATCAAGCCCTGGATGAGAATGCCGATACCGAGACGCGGCGGCTGGCGACTTTCCTGTGGGAGACAACCGCCTACGCCCTTGGATATGCCTCACGCAGAGTGCCGGAGATCGCGGAACGCTTTGTTGATATCGACCTGGCGATGAAGTGGGGTTTTGCAAACGAGATTGGTCCTTTTGAGATCTGGGACGCTCTCGGAGTCGAGAAAACGGTTAAGCGCATGCAGGCGATGAAGATCGAGGTGGCGAAGTGGGTCGAGGATATGCTCGCCTCCGGCCATAAGAGTTTCTATCAATATAAGAAGGCAAAGGTTATTGGTTACTACGACTTAAAAGCCAAAGACTACCTCCCCCTGAAGCAGGATGACCTGGTACTCCCCATCGCACAGCTTAAGGCGAAGAAGAAAGCTATTCTAAAAACCAACGCCTCCGCCAGCTTGATCGACATGGGCGACCGAATCGGACTGGTCGAGTTTCACAGCAAGGCGAACGCATTGGATCAGGACATCTTCGACATGCTGAGCTACGCCCTGGATCAGGCGGAAGCAGACGTTTTTGATGCACTTGTTATCGGAAACGAAGGCGATCACTTCTCTGCTGGTGCGAACATTTTCCTGATCTGGATGGCCAGCCAGCAGGGGCTGTTCGACCAGATCGAGAAGCAGATCTCGGCCATGCAGGAAGGGTTGATGCGTATCCGCTACTTCCCGAAGCCGCTCGTCGCCGCCCCGCACGGGATGGTCCTCGGTGGGGGTGCTGAATTGAGCATGGCTTGTGCCCGGAGAGTGGCCGCGGCCGAGACATTCATCGGACTGGTTGAAATGGGGGTAGGTGTGATTCCAGCCGGTTCCGGCACAAAGGAGATGATCCGCCGTGTGATCAATCCTGTCATGCGGATTGATAACGCCGATCCGATTTCTGTCATGCAGAAAGTATTTGAGCAGATCGCGCTGGCGAAGGTTGCAACTGGCGCGTTCGAAGCTTTCGAGATGGGGTTCTTTTTGCCTGGAGATCGGATTGTCATGAAAAAGGAACATCTGCTGGCAGAGGCAAAACGCACCGCTCAGGCGCTCGTCCTGGAGGGCTACCGGCCGCCGATGCAGGAGCGGATATACGCTGCCGGGCGCGATGTTCTGGCAGCACTGCGAGCAGCGGTCTGGGGTTTGCGCGAAGCCGGATGGGCGACGGAGCACGATGCGCTCATCGCAGAGAAGCTGGCCTGGGTGCTGTGCGGAGGGGATTTGACAAAACCGGATTGGGTACCGGAGCAATACGTACTCGATCTCGAGCGCCAGGTCTTTGTCGAGCTCTGTCATGAATCGAAAACGGTTGACCGGTTGGGTCACATGCTGGAGACCAATAAGCCCTTGCGCAATTAGGAGAGGCCGTTCAAGTGCCGTAGGAAAATCGGAGCGCTGTCCGGCAACCTGGCAAATCCTCATTCGGTAAAATCTGGGAAAGTGAACTTGCCAGGAGCCGTTCGCGGCCAGCTCGATGATACGGCGGCGAAGGAGATGAGAATATGGGTCGAGAGGCTGTACTGGTGTCAGGTGCTCGAACCGCTGTGGGTCGGGCGGTCAAGGGCACGCTGCAAAGCTACCGCCCGGAGGATATGGCCCGGGCGGCAATCGAGGCCGCCTGGGAGAGGGCTGGGAAGTTTGATAAAGCCCTAGTCGATGACATTGTAGTCGGCTGCGCCTTCCCGGAAGGCAGCCAGGGGTTGAATGTTGCCCGCCCGATCGCCATGCACGCAGGGTTTCCTGATTCGGTCCCGGCGATGACCGTCAATCGCTTCTGCTCTTCCGGGCTGCAGACGATCGCGCAATCGTGTGAGCGCATCATCGCTGGTGGCGCGGATATCATCATCGCCGGCGGGGTGGAGAGCATGAGCATGGTGCCGATGACCGGCTTTCACATCAGTCCACACCCCGAGATGGTGGTCGAGATGCCCGAGGTCTATATAAGCATGGGGCAGACGGCTGAAAACATTGCGCGTGAGTATGATGTCAAGCGAAACGATATGGATGCTTTTGCCTACGAAAGCCATCAAAAAGCGTCACGGGCGCAGCAAACCGGACTGTTTGCGGACGAGATCATTCCGCTTGAGGTGACGACGATCACCCGACATGGTGAAGAAAAGGTTAGATTCGATCAGGATGAGCTCATCCGCAAGGATACAACCCGTGAAGCTCTGGCGCGGCTCAAACCGGCGTTCTCGCCCGATGGATCGGTGACGGCCGGTAACTCCTCACCGCTTTCAGATGGTGCTGCTGCCGTTGTGATCATGAGTCGCGAGAAGGCCGAGGAGCTCGGTCTCCAGCCCTGGATGCGCTTCGTGGGTTACGCCGTAGCCGGCGTCCCTCCCGAGATTATGGGCATTGGCCCGGTGAAAGCGATTCCAAAGGTCCTCGACCGCTATGGGTTGAAGATCGATGAGATCGAACTAATCGAGCTGAACGAGGCTTTCGCCTCACAAAGCCTGGCGGTGATCCGCAGCCTCGAGCTCGACCCATCCAGGATCAATGTCAATGGCGGTGCGATCGCCCTTGGCCATCCTCTTGGAGCAACGGGTGCGAAGCTGACTGTCCAGATTATGCATGAAGCGAAACGCCGCAAGGCCGGCAAGGTCATGGTGACAATGTGCATTGGTGGTGGGATGGGCGCAGCCGGGGTTTTTGAAAACTTGCTACAATAACCTATCTGATGGAAGGAGGCTGTATAAATGCCGCTGACTGTGAAAGAGTTAATGGAGCGCATGCCGGGTGCATTCCTCCCGGACAAAGCTGAGGGAGTGGACGCGGTCATCCAGTTCCGCCTGGGTGAGGGTGGCGATTGGATCTGCACCATTCGCGATAAGGCCTGTAGTGTGGAGGAAGGCGAAGCGGATAGCCCGAACCTCACGCTCTCGGCTGAAGCCGCCAACTACATCGATCTGGTAACGGGAAAACTAAACCCGATGACTGCCATCGCCACAAAGAAAATCGAGCTAAAGGGCGATTTGAACCTGGCGATGAAATATATGAATCTGTTCGATCTTTAGATTCCCGGGCCGCTCAAGCAGGTCTTTCTCCTGACAAAGCTGGTTTGTGCGGGTTTGGTAGTTGAAAAATGCGCCCGGCAATCTACCGCGGCGCATTTTCTTTTTAATTCGCTTGGGACTCCTGAGGTGGTGGGCGGAGCAAGCGAGTTCGTTGAATCAAGCATTCGGCTGGATCGAGTCCGAGTTCGAGCAGCACTTCCTCGGGCCGCCCGGTCGCACCTTCCCTGCTGGCGAGGGTCATTTCCAGGCTCTCCCTGCCAGCTGACCCGCCCGACATAAGCACGAGTGATTCCACCAGCGGTCTCAGGTCGTAGGATTTCCCCCGCCGGCTGCGCTGTATCGAATCAGCTTGAAGCAGTTGCTCCACAGAAGCATGCAGGTCAGCCTCGGTCAGACGATCGGGCAGGGAGGCGCGATATTCAACAGAGGTAACCTGATTCTGAAGGGCGGGGTCATTCGCCGGGACGGGCTGGGCGTCAGATAGTGAGATGCCGGGCGGGGCAGAATCCTTCAGGCGGGTGAGTATCTCGTTCGGTGCCAGCGGCGTCTCAAGCCAGATATCAATCAACTCGCATTCGCTGGTACAACCCAATGGCAGAGCGGGGCTGAGCTGCAGCCGCGGGCGTGGGTTGTAGCCCTGCGTGTATGCCAGCGGAAGTCCTGCCCGCCGGAACGTTCGTTCCCAGGTCCGCTGAAGGTCGAGATGGCCGGTGTACCGCATCGCCGGCCCCTTCCAATACGAAATCCGGAAGCGGATGGGAAGGGTGTCGTTCATCGAATTAAGCCGGGACAAGCGGGATCGTTTCGGTTTGTTTGCGGGCCGGCGATCGCACCTCGGGGCATTCCCAAATTTCACCGGGATGTTCCCGGCGCAGCGCCGCAAACTTTGGCAGGATTCCACAGGCAAAACAACGTTCGCGGCAGTCCACCCGGGTCCGGCCCTGCAGACTCCACAGGTAGTCTTCCGTCAGGAATTTTTTCTTAACGCCGACATCGATGTGGTCCCATGGCAGGGTTTCATCGATCGGACGTTCCCGGTGCGTGTAAAAAGTAGGGTCGAGACCGACATCATCAAACGCCTGCATCCAGGCTTCGTAAGCAAAATGTTCTTGCCAGGCATCAAACCGGGCGCCTGCCTGCCAGGCACGGTAGATGACTTCCCCCATCCGGCGATCGCCGCGGGAGAGCCACGCTTCCAGCATTGTCTCGCGTGGATCATTCCAGTTTAACTTCAGTCCCTGACCGCGCAATTCACGCCGCAGGAGATCCTGCTTGGCTTTAATTTGCTCGAACGTATCGCACGGTACCCACTGAAACGGCGTATGTGGCTTTGGGACGAATGTGCTCACGCCGGCGTGAACGCGGGCTCGCTTTCCGATGACGCTGCGGCCCTCCGCCAGCACAGCTTTGCATAGGTGTGCAATTGCTTCAACATCCTCAAGCGTTTCTGAGGGATGACCGATCATGAAATATAGTTTGATTGTTTTCCAACCACGGCTGTAAATCTCGCGTGCTGTATTGAGCAGCTGCTCGGTCGAGACAGGCTTGTTGATGATCTCCCGCATACGTTCGGTGGCGGCCTCTGGAGCAAGCGTGAAACCAGAGCGTGATGACTGACCCTGGAGCGCATCCATTAAGTCGACCGAAACTGATTCAATGCGCAAGGAAGGGAGTGAGACCTTAATGTTCTGCCCGGCGAAGCGTGAGCTCACAGCATTAACCAGCGGGACAATTTCATCATAGTCGGAGGACGAGAGCGACAGTAAACCGACTTCTTCAAAACCGGTTTGGCGGATGCCTTCTTCGATGGCATCGAGGACCTGGTCGACCGATCGCTCACGGACGGGGCGGGTGATCATCCCGGCCTGGCAAAAACGGCAGCCACGTGTGCAGCCGCGCATGATTTCGATCGGAATACGGTTATGTGTGATGTCGATGTAGGGCACGATGAAACGTGTTACTGGCTGCCCAAGCCGAGGGACAATTCGCTTTATCACAGGCAGGTGGGCTGCGGCGTCAATTGATTCAGTGTGAGAGACCGTTCCCACGTCTGTATAATGAACTCGGTACAGGCTGGGCACGTATACCCCCCATAGGTCGGCGAGCTCGCGAAGCAGGCTGGAGCGGGAGGTGCCTTTATTTTTCCAGGCCTGTAACGCTTCTACGATCTCAACAATCGCTTCCTCTCCCTCACCAATAACGAAGGCATCGATGAAGTCGGCCATCGGCTCTGGATTATGAGCCGCATGTCCACCAGCGATCACAAGCGGGTCGTTCTCCGTTCGGTCCGAACTGAGAAGCGGTATGCCAGCCAGGTCGAGTAAATTTAAAGTGTTCGTGTAGAGCGTTTCGTAGGGCAAGGAGATTCCCAGCAGGTCGAAATTCCTTACCAGATGCTTGCTCTCAAGCGAATAGAGCGGAAGTTCATGCTCGCGCATGGCAGCTTCCATATCGATCCAGGGCAGGTAGACACGCTCAGCCAGGGTATTTTCGCGTTGGTTGAGAATATCGTAAAGGATCGTCAGGCCAAGGTTAGACATACCCAGGTCGTAAATATCAGGGAAGGCAAGAGCGACATGAATATCGACCCGGTCCCAGTCTTTCAGTATCTGGTTCAGCTCACCACCGGTATAACGCCCAGGTTTAGCAACTCTCGGCAGGATTCGCTCCAGCTTGCGTTCAACCTCTTCAACCAGCATGAAAACTTCCCTCACAGGGATGCGGAATTTGGACTAAAACATTCGCATTATTATAGCATGCGTGGAAATGCCAGCTCCGGCCGGAAAAGTGTTCACGGCATGCAGATTGAGACCTGGTTGATTGACCGCCATCCGGCTGGATGGTAGAATTTCGACCGTTGCCCCCATCGTCTAGTGGCCCAGGACGCGGCCCTCTCAAGGCCGAAACCGGGGTTCGAAACCCCGTGGGGGCACTGGCTCTTTCTCCGAGGCCATCGTCATGCTATATTGACGGTGGCTTTTTCTTGCTGGTATTTCTCAGGCGTTGTTGCAATCTCACCGTTCAAAGGAGCTACGAGGTGGTCCAATGAGGAGCAGCTCAAGACGAAGGACTGTTCTTGCTGTCGTACTTGTCCTGTCAGCTGCGGGATTAGCCTGCAGCCTGCTGCCAGGAGGGACAAATCCCGAGCCGGGATCTGTCCAGGGGCCGATCGTGACCGGCGAGAGTGGGATCGCCGGGCGGATCTGGCACGACCACTGCGCTGCGCCCGGAGAGGGCGTCGCAACGCCAGCCTCCTTACCCGAAGGCTGCGTCCGTCAGCCTGATACGGGCCTGCTAGTTGCAAATGGCCGGCTTGATCAAGGCGAGGAGAGCCTGCCCGGGATTGAACTCTCGCTCGGGAGCGGTGACTGCCCGTCGTTCGGGTTAGCAACAACGGTAACTGGTGCGGATGGCATCTACCTCTTCGCTGGCCTGGGTCCCGGGAGATACTGCGTGATGGTGGATCCAAACAGCGGCGCAAATGCCTCCCGTTTGCTGCCAGGCCGCTGGACCTACCCACCCGTTGATGATGACATCGGGGCGCTGGGGCAGGATGTGAACGTGGATGACGGCGAACTACGGTCCGATATCTCCTTCGCGTGGGATTTCCAGTTTGCACCTGAGTACATTCCACCCACCGTACCAACACCAACCTCAACATCCACAGCAACGTTATCGGCGACCGAAACCCCGACACCGACACCAACACCACTGGCAACCCCGACAATAACTGCAACTGCAACGCTGGGAACGAATGATCCCCGCACTGCACTCAGCAGCCCAACCTGGCATGAAGATTTTTCCGATAGCAGTGATTGGGGTCTGTATTCCGATTCACATGTGCGCTTCGAGCTTGGTGATCATGAGCTGGTGATGACCGCCTTCAATCCGAATTATTACAATGGTTGGCTGCTTTCCTGGCGCAAGGATGACAATTTCTATCTCGAAGCGACGGTGGACTTTGGAACGTGCGCCGGGCGGGATGCGGTCGGCTTGATGTTCCGAGCCCCAAGCGCCAGCGAAGGTTACCTTTTTGGCATCAGCTGTTCCGGAGAATATGTACTGCGCACCTGGGACGGCGAGAAGATGTCTAATCTGGTCGTGTGGACACCCAACAGCGCCATTCCAAGTGGTCCAAATTTGACCCGCCGGATTGGGGTCTGGGCCGCAGGCGATGAGCTTAGTCTGTATGTCGATGGGACTTTCTTGCGCCAGGTTACGGATACATCCTTTGGTGAAGGCTTATTCGGTTTGTTTATCAGTTCCGGCACCACACCTGACTTTACGGTCGGCGTGAAAAGTGTCGACTACTGGGATTTGCCGTGAGATCGCCAGAAGGCGAGGTGATGTGATGTCCACGCGATTGGGAATTCTTACTGGCGGTGGGGATGCACCCGGTCTAAACGCCGTGATCAGGGCAGTCGTGAAAACCGCACATCATGAGTACGGAGCGGTCGTGATCGGCATCGAGCACGGTTTCGATGGATTACTGCAGGATGGCGTCACCCTCGAGCTCACTCCGGAGCATGTCCGGGGCATTCTGCCGCAAGGGGGGACGATTCTGGGAGCAGCGAACCGCGGCAACCCGTTTGCTCGCCGTGAAATCCGGGATGGGGAGGAAGTAGTTGTCGATGTTTCCGATCAGGTGGTTCGCTGCATCGAGGATCTCAAATTAGATTGCCTGATTGTTGTCGGCGGCGATGGAACCCTTCGGATCAGCTATGAACTCATGGAGAAGGGCTGTCCGATCGTGGGCGTGCCGAAGACGATTGATAACGATATCGGTGGGACCGATATGAGTTTTGGCTTCGATACTGCCGTCACGACTGCCACGGATGCGATCGACAAACTCCATACCACGGCTGAGGCACACCACCGGGTGATGGTGCTCGAGTTGATGGGCCGCGACGCTGGTTTTATCACGCTGCACGCGGGTGTCGCTGGAGGAGCAGATGTCATCCTGATCCCCGAGATCCCCTTTGATTTCGAGCCAATCAGCCGGACGATCCTTGCGCGCGATGCATCAGGCCGTCATTTCAGCATCCTCGCAGTCGCGGAAGGGGCGTTCGCAAAAGGGAGAAGCCAGGTTTATTCACGGCCAGGCGATGAGATCGTTGTCTCACGCCTGGGTGGTGTAGGTCAGATCGTTGGTGAGACGATTGGTGAGAAGTGCGGCATGGAAACACGCGTGACCGTACTGGGCCACCTGCAGCGTGGTGGCCAGCCGACGGCATTTGATCGCTGGCTGGCGACTCGCTACGGTGCCGCTTCGGTTCGGTTGGCAATGCGCGGTGGCTATGGACGCATGGTTTCATTGCAAGGGATGGAAATAAAAGACGTGACGTTGGAGCAAGCCCTGGCGGTCCCCAAACGTGTCGACCTATCTGGTGATGCCGTCCAAACCGCACGAGGCCTCGGAATCTGTTTGGGCGACTGATTTGGCTGCTGATCCATTGATCGAGGTGCACTATCTTGGAAGTGAATCAAAAATCTGGCCTACGTCAATACGAACGATGGTTCATCCTCGGGGCGATTCTCGCGCTCTCCTTGTTCTTGATCGAAGCGGGGGTGGCTGAAATCCTGATCGGCAACGATAACGCATGCCGGGAGGGCCTCCGCCACATGCGCCTGGCGCCGGACGCGTTCTCAGCATGTCAACCGGAATGGGTGTGGTTCATGTTACGAGCGGTCTCGCGCGGTTGGACGTGGTTGATCGATGCCAGTTCTCCGCCATTGCTTGGCTGGGTGGTGATGGGCATTTATTATGCTGTGCTGGGCGGGATGAGCCAGCAGCTATCCAGGAGATCCGGGTGGATTTTCTTTCTGCTGCTGCAGCTGGGTACGTTCGCAATCGTCGCTGGCTTGGGCTATATACGGCAGTTCATCGCCTAGTCGATCTCGTTATTATCGCACATCGGATGAATGCAAAGAGCCGCCAGTGAGGCGGCTCTTTGGTGCGCTGCGGCGTCCCTATCCAATCAGGAGGAGGGACGCCGCAGCACGTTGGTCAGATTGATAAACCATGGGCATCACCTCCTCCTTTTGAAAGATAGCAATGGTAAAGTGCCTTACTTCGAGCAGTATCTCATACGCCAGGTGGAAAGTCAATCAAAGGATCAGCATCAAAGGATCAGCATCGCATCCCCGAAGGAGTAAAAACGGTAGGCTGCGGAAATGGCGTGCTTGTAAAGCTCGAGAATACGTTCACGCCCGGTGAAGGCCGAAACCAGCATGAGCAGGGTTGAGCGCGGCAGGTGAAAGTTTGTGATCAACGCGTCAACTGCTTGAAATTCAAATCCAGGAAGAATATAAAGTCGGGTTGGGCCTTCAAAGGCGCTCAGCTGACCGGGAGAGCCTGCCCGAGCGGCCGTTTCAAGCGTCCGCACGGTCGTGGTCCCAACGGCAACCACCCGTCCGCCCAGCTCCCGGTGTTGGTTGATCAGATTCACCATTGCCTCGGTAATTGAACACCATTCGCTGTGGATTTGATGCTGCTCAGGGTCTGCTTCGCGGACCGGAGCGAAGGTATCAAGGCCTACGTGAAGTGTAACGAAGGCCAGCTTAACTCCCGATTCTCGAATGCGTTCGAGCAGCGAATCCGTGAAATGCAATCCGGCCGTTGGGGCGGCAGCAGAACCGGATTCGTGGGCGTAAACCGTCTGGTACCGACCAGGATCCTTTAAAGGTTCGTGGATATACGGTGGAAGCGGCATCTCGCCGATCTGGGATAGGCGCTGTTCGACTTCGAGATCGAACTCAAGCAACCGCCGAGCACCCCCGGGCTCGTCCACGACCTGACAATGGCCGCCTGCGATGAGCTCGAGTTCACGTCCGGTATGAAGGCCTTTTGCACCGACAAGCGCCTCCCATTTTCCAGGGGCAAGGCGTTTGAGCAGCAAGAGTTCAACCACCCCGCCGCCGGGCAGCTTACGCGCCCACAGCCGCGCCGGAAGAACTCGGGTTTCGTTTAGTACCAGGACGTCCTTGTCTTCGAGAAAACGGGTGATCTGGTTGAATACCGTTTCTTCGATCTCTCCCGATCTACGCTTGTACACCAGCAGGCGTGAGGAGTCGCGGGGGTCTGCCGGGTGTTGCGCGATTAACTCGGGGGGCAGTGTGTAGTCGAAATCGTCGGTGCGCAAGGTCTATCGATTCAGGAAACGGATGATCAGGCTGAGGACAACGCTCAAGATCAGGCTGATCAAGAGAGAACTGGCGAGCGGGATGAAGCATGAAAAGTTACCACGCTGAATCCGGATATCGCCGGGCAAACGGCCGATTGGAAGGTCAAATCGCCCGAAAACCCAGAGGACTGCACCAACCAATATCAATACTGCGCCTGCCAGCAGGATCCAGCGTGCAAGGGCGTTGATATCGAACATTGGCGGCGTGGCTCCGCTTACAGCTCTGGTAATCGAGCCTGAGGAGAGCTCGGCGGGGTGAAGCCCAGGTGTTCATAGGCATGCGGAGTTGCAACTCGGCCTTGAGGTGTGCGATCGATAAAACCGAGTTGGAGCAGGTAGGGCTCGATGACGTCCATGATGGTATCCGGCTCCTCGCTGATCGAGGCCGAGATCGTTTGCAATCCCACCGGACCGCCCTGGAACTTTTCGATGATGGTGCGCAGCACCCGGCGGTCGGAATCGTCCAGCCCAAGTTCGTCGATATCCAGCAAGTCGAGGGCTTCGTGTGCGATCGCCCGGTCAATGTGTCCATCCCCACGGACTTCCGCGAAATCCCGTACCCGTCGCAGTAAGCGCAGAGCCACGCGGGGTGTGCCGCGTGCGCGGCAGGCGATCTCTTCCGTTCCGGATGTATCAATCCTGACCTCAAGAACCCGCGCGGCACGATTAACGATCGCAGCCATCGATTCGTTATCGTAGAAATCGAGGCGGTGAACTGCTCCAAAGCGGGCTCGCAGCGGAGCAGTCAGGAGCGCCAGGCGTGTTGTCGCCCCGACAACGGTGAAGTGGGGCAGGTTCAGGCGGAGGGAACGTGCGCTGGGACCCTTGCCGATGGTCAGGTCAAGGGCGAAGTCCTCCATGGCGGGATAAAGTATCTCCTCGACTGCCCGGCCGAGGCGATGGATTTCATCAATGAAGAGAATATCGCTCTCCTGGAGGTTGGTCAGGATCGCTGCCAGATCACCGGCGCGCTCGACGGCTGGACCTGAGGTGACCTTCAAGTTGACTGTCATCTCGGTGCTTAAGATGTGTGCCAGTGTCGTCTTGCCAAGGCCAGGAGGGCCGTAGAATAGGACATGGTCGAGGGCTTCGCCCCGACCCTTGGCGGCCTGGATCAGGATTTCAAGATTCTCCTTCACCCGATCCTGGCCGATTAATTCGTGTAAGAAGCGTGGCCGAAGGGTCATCTCGGCCAGGTCCTCTTCACTGCGCGCAGGCGAAATCAACCGTTCCTCTTCCGTCATGCGGCTGATTATACAGGAACGGGATACCCTGCGAAAAGGGAAGACTCAGGAGCACACCTCGGGAAGGTTCTTCATCCATGCTTGCTCAGACCAGATTCGACGCTCCCGTGTGTGATGGATTGGCCGGCGGCGAGACTTCCCCCCATCTGCGTTTCGTAGACAATCCCAGTTAAAATTGGGGCTGGTGGTTCGGAACCGTCGGATATTCATTGTGGGATGGATTTTGACCAGCTGGAGTACGGCGAGTACTGTTGACGCACTCAAAGACCTTCTCTATACTGTCGCATAGATTGATGGAAGATAGACCGAACCCGATGCGGTCTCTTCTACCCGGGTGAAGTTGAGCCCAACATCATGGGTTTTCATTTCCTGAATTATTGCATGGTCATTCTCGGGACAGACTCGAGCCGGGGAGGAATGGATTGGCGGTCGGGATAGGGCTGCGTCAGGTGCAGCAGGCGATCGAGCGTAAGGCGAGCTTGGTCCAAAAGAATTTTATCGATCTCAGCATTGAACTCGACGACCTCGGCAGCAAGATGCTCGAGGTGACCGAGGAAGAGCGCAACCAACTGCGCGAGGTTCAGCGCGACCTGCGCGCTCGTCAGCAGGTGATCGCCGAGGAAGTCAACCTCTGGCGTACTCGGGCTCGTGCGGTCATGCAGCAAACTGGCGCCAACAGCATCCGTAGTTTTTTAAATGAGATGCTGGCTCTGAATGAGCCCTTAATCACGCCGATCGTTGAAAGAGCCCTGCACCTGCTGGACCTGCCGCCAGATCAACGCCCGCTGCCTGATTTCGAGACGAAGACCGAGAAGAAGACCCCGGCTGCTCGCTTGATCGAGCGTGCCCGCAGCGACTTCGACTTACGCGGCAGCGATCGCGGGCTGCGGCTGCGGGAGGCCGTTACCTTTGCCAACCGGCAGGGGATTGCTCAGGATGATTCGGTGTTGGAAGAAATTACAGCTGCAATGGAGGACAGCGACCCTCTGGTGCGGGAGCTGGCTGTGATGACTGCGATTCAGATTCACCGTTTCCGGGCTACACGCTACGCTGAACTCGACAAGTCGCACGAATCGGTCCAGATCATGGCGAAGATGAGCGATCCACTTGTGATACCGGCCCTGGTCGAGATCGTATCACAGCCACGCATGGGCTATATCCAGGAGGAGAGCGAGACGGTCCAATCCAGCAATTCCCGCTCCCGCATGGTAGCTCTGCTGCGGCTGGTGGAGTGGCATACCGCCGAAGCACAATCTGCAATTCGAAAACTGCGCTTTGATCGCGATGAACACATCGTAAAAGCTGCCGAACGCGCCCTGGAGCTATTCCCTGGTGATTGGTCGGGTCCTCTTAAGCGGTCGGATGCTTGAGAAGGCTTTTGTTTTACATAGGTGGTTTCAAACTTTTAGCGCAACGAGATCGTTGATAACCTCATCTGGTTTCAAGTAGTCCAGCACGGCTCGAGGTCGGTTATTTAGTCGCTGCTGAACCTCTTTGATCCTCTTCAGTGGCACTTCCGAGAAGTCTGTACCCTGGGGGAAGTATTGTCGGATGAGCCCATTTGTGTTTTCGTTGGTCCCTCGCTCCCAAGGCGAAGCCGGGTGGGCGAAATACACTTGGATCCCCGTATCGATGGTGAAGCGCTTGTGCTCGCTCATTTCTTTGCCCTGGTCGTAAGTCAGCGTTTTCTTGAGTTCGGCCGGGATGGAACGGAGGGCTTTGGCGTAGGCCTCACGGACCGAGACGGCGTCTTTCTTGTTCCCCAAAGGAACCAGGATCGTGTAGCGGGTGGTGCGCTCCACCAACGTGCCCAGAGCGCTCCGCTTGTACTTGCCGAGGATGAGATCACCCTCCCAATGACCTGGCACCGTCCGATCAGCGACCTCTTCAGGGCGCTCCTCGATAGATAGCATATCGGCTATCTTGCCCCGTGTCTCGACCTTGTCCCCTGTTTTCCGCTTGCGGCGATAGGCGTGTTCCTGCCGCAGGGCGGTCACCAGCGTGCGCTTGAGTTCCCCGCGCGGCAAGACATAAATATAGCGGTAGATGGCCTCATGCGAAATGCGCATGCTCACGTGTAGAGGATACTCCCTTTTGAGGCGCTCGGAGATCTCCTGGGGAGACCACTCCTGGCGGAGCTTGCCCAGGACATACCCGCGCAGTTGTTCGTCTTTCTCCAAACGGGATTTGCCGTTGCGACGAGAAGAAGCTGTGGCCAAAGCCCTGCGGCTTGCCGAGTAGGCTCGGTATCCACTCCGGCCGCGGTTTCTCTTAATTTCACGGGAGATCGTAGAAGGGTCTCGGTCCAAAAGCCTGGCAATCTCCCTTTGTGACATCCCCACCGCGAGCGAGCGGCTAACTTCCTCACGCTCGCGGGCAGTGAGGCGCCTGTACTTTGTGTTTTGCATACGAACGAATTATCCTTCATTCGTTGCACTAAATGTCTGACTCCGCCTAAGTAATAGAACATCGATCTTCAATGTGTCAGTAGGGGAGATTTAACCTTGACACATCGGAGATCTTCTATATAATTCCTCTCGTATAGACAGCCGTTCGGTCGGCGCGAAAAAGCGCTTGAGGCGGAAACGTCTCACGCGCTTGTTTTGCTATGTCTTCCGAGTAGCACGTATGTTCGATCTTAAGTGGAGCCGATAATCAAGAACCATCGCGCACAGCGACGGAGGTATTCGGGTGGATTCTAAGGGATTTCGTGCACTGCGTATCAGCCTGGCATCGCCGGAGACAATCAGGAGCTGGTCTCACGGCGAGGTGCTCAAACCGGAGACGATCAACTACCGTCGTCTGCGCCCCGAAAAGGATGGTCTCTTCTGCGAAGCCATCTTCGGTCCGACCAAGGACTGGCAGTGCTACTGCGGCAAGTATAAGAACATTCGCTTCAAGGGTATAACCTGCGAAAAATGCGGCGTGGAAGTCACACGTTCCGCCGTGCGGCGTGAACGAATGGGACACATCGCGCTGGCGGCGCCCGTGGCTCATGTCTGGTACACACGCCGTGTGCCATCGCACCTCGGTCTGCTGCTCGATATCTCCCGCAGAAATTTAGACCGGGTGCTCTACTTTGCCCAATACGTGGTTACCTTCGTTGACGAAGACTCACGACGAAAAGCTTTGAAACGGATTGAGGAAGAACTCGCAGGCCTGGTCAAGGGAGAGGCTACCACTCTCAAGGAACGCGAAGCTTCCATCAAGGCTGAGCGGCAGCAAGCGCTTGATGCACTACAGGCGAAGAAAAAAGAAATCAAAGCGGGCTACGACGAGAGCGTTGCCGAACAGATTGACCCTGTGATGCGTGAAGCCCAGCGCCTCGAAAAAAGCTTGTCCGAAAAACAGGATAAGACCATTCGAAGCGAGATTAAGTTCGAAGCGCTCGACACGGTAATCGCCGACAAGGGTGACACGATCGGCAAGAGCCACATTTCGGCTGTCCAGAAAGCGGTTAAGGCACACCTGGAAGAAGTCGAGACGAAATCAAAAGAAGTCCGCGACCAGGAACTCGAAGCCCTAGGACTCGAAATCGAGCAGGTTAAGGCAGAAGCCGATCTGGCTCTTTCTCAGATCGAAGACGACGTCGTCGATGCAAACCTGGAAGCACGCGACCAACTTGAGAAGGATCGCGAAGAACTGGTAGCGATCGCCCCAATGATGTTCCTGGGTGAAACACGTTACCGGGAATTGAAGTCGAAATGGGGCCAGGTGTTTCGGGCCGATATGGGCGCCGAAGCCTTTTATGAGATCCTGCAGCAGATCGACTTGGATACGCTGGCAGATGATTTGTGGAAGGAAGTCCGGACCACGCGCAGCAAGCAGCGCAAGAAGAAGGCGACCAAGCGCTTGAAGGTGGTCGAAGCCTTCCGCCGATCGGACAACCGGCCGGAGTGGATGGTGCTGACCATCTTGCCCGTAATCCCGCCCGATCTGCGGCCGATGGTGCAGCTTGATGGCGGACGCTTCGCAACTTCTGACCTGAACGATCTCTATCGCCGGGTCATCAACCGAAACAATCGTTTGAAGCGCCTGGTGGAACTGGGCGCACCGGATGTCATCGTTCGGAACGAGAAGCGCATGCTCCAGGAGGCTGTGGATTCACTGATCGATAATTCCCAGCGCGGTAAGGCGCTATCGCGGCGCGGCCGGCGGGAGTTGAAATCACTGAGCGATATGCTCAAGGGGAAGAAGGGCCGCTTCCGCCGCAATCTGCTCGGCAAGCGGGTCGACTACTCCGGCCGTTCGGTGATCGTGATCGGACCGCACCTCAAGCTTTTCCAGTGCGGGCTTCCAAAAGCGATGGCGTTGGAGCTGTACCGACCCTTTGTCATTTCCAAGCTGGTGGCCTATAACTACGCCGCCAATGTGAAGGGCGCCAAACGCATCATCGAGCGTGAGCGGCCTGAAGTGTGGGAGGTGCTGGAGGAAGTCATCAAGGACCGCCCAGTGCTCCTCAACCGGGCCCCGACGCTGCACCGCCTGGGGATTCAAGCCTTTGAGCCTGTGCTGGTCGAGGGCAAGGCAATACACCTCCACCCGCTGGTGTGCGCCGCATTTAACGCTGACTTTGACGGTGACCAGATGTCGGTTCACCTGCCACTTTCACAGCGCGCTGTTCGCGAAGCGCGTGAATTGATGCTGTCGAGCGTAAATCTGCTCAAACCGGCAGACGGGGAGCCGATCGTTGGCCCGACGAAGGACATGGTGCTGGGTGTTTATTACCTGACCATGAGCGACGAAGGACATAAGCACGTCGGAGCCGGCAAGGCTTTCAGCGACATGGATGAGGTCGAGATGGCCTATTCACTCGGGGACGTCGCCATCCATGCACCGGTGAAATTCCTCAATAGGACCTGGTATGACGACGATCACCGCCGGCTCGCTGAACCGGTCGAGAAGGTTATCGAGACGACGGTTGGACGTGTGCTCTTCAACCGGGTACTGCCTGAAGAGATGCGCTTCGTCAACCGTGTTCTCGATAAAGGTGCCATCCAGGAGTTGGTGGGAGAAATCTACCTTCTGCTGCGTGAAGCCGGCACCCCGGCAATTGTCGATGCCATCAAGGACATTGGTTTTACATACGCTACTCGTTCAGGGACGACGATTGCCGTCTCGGACATCACCGTACCGGCTAACAAGGAAGAGATCATCAATCGTACCCTGGACGAGACGGAAGCTGTCCGCCAGGATTACCGGCGTGGTCTCCTGACCGAACAAGAGCAAACTGAACGCATTATCGAACTATGGCAGCAGACAACATCAACCGTCGCTGATGCGGTGAAAAGCGTGATGGATCCGGCTGGCAACCTGAGCACAATGGCTATCTCCGGCGCAACCAAGGGCGGTTTCCAACCAATCTCCCAGCTGGCCGGCATGCGCGGTTTGATGGCAGATCCGGCCGGGCGCATCATCGCCCATCCAATCCGCTCATCCTTCCGCGATGGCCTGACGACGTTGGAATATTTCATCTCCACCCATGGCGCTCGGAAGGGTCTCACCGATACCGCACTGCGTACTGCGGATGCCGGATATTTGACGCGACGTCTGGTTGATGTCGCCCAGGATGTCATCATCAACGCCGATGACTGTGGAACCCAGCGTGGGATCTGGGTCCGGCGCAGTGACGACGTCGCTGGCCAGGATTTCGCCTCACGGCTCTTCGGGCGTGTCGTTGGCCGCCGGTTCGCTAACCCCAAGACCGGTGAAGTGATGTACAAAGCTGGTGATGTCATCACCCTGGAGATGGCGCGTAAAATCGACGACTCCGGAATCGAGGAAGTTTTCCTTCGGTCACCGCTGACCTGCGAACTGCAGTTCGGGATGTGCAAGCAGTGCTACGGGATGGACCTTGGCCGGGGCAGGATGGTTGAGCTTGGAACCGCCGTGGGCATCGTGGCTGCACAGTCAATCGGTGAGCCGGGCACACAGCTTACCCTGCGCACCTTCCACACCGGTGGCGTCGCTGCCGGGGGCGATATCACGACCGGTCTTCCTCGGGTTGAGGAGCTGTTCGAGGCCCGCAAGAAACCGAAGGGCGAGGCGGTTATCTCTGAGATCGCTGGAACTGTGCGAATCGTCAGTCCAGATGTTCCGGATGGACCACGCGTGATCCAGGTCACAAACAGTGAACTGCTGAAAGACGAGTACAACGTCCCCGGCAACTGGGCACTCAAGGCCGAAGATGGCACGGAGATCGAAGGTGGGACGCTGATCGCCAAGCGCGGTGATTCGGAAATCGTTGCCAGCCATGGTGGCCGTGTCCGCATCGAAGACCGCAAGGTCATCGTATCCTATGATCAGATCGATGAGGCCGAATATGACATTCCGGCCAGTGCCCGTATGCTCGTGAAGGATGGGGATAAGATCCCCGCCGGGCACCAGCTTACAGAAGGCTCACTCAATCCACACCGGATCTTACGAATCCTTGGCCGAGAGGCAGCCGAGCTCTATTTGCTGACCGAGGTTCAGAAGGTTTACCGCTCACAGGGCCAGAACATCAATGACAAGCATTTTGAAGTTATCATTCGCAAGATGCTTTCCAAGGTCCAGATAACGCAGCCAGGGGATACAGAACGCCTGCCTGGGGATCTGGTCGATCGGCGCTATTTGCAGCGGTTGAATGAGCAGATGTTGAAGGAAGGCAAAGCCCCGGCCAAGGCGATGCAGGTCCTGCTGGGTGTGACCAAAGCCTCGCTCGAGACCGAATCCTTCCTGTCAGCGTCGTCCTTCCAGCACACCATCAAGGTGCTTGCGCGGGCGGCGATCGAGGGGAAGGTTGACTACCTGCGAGGCTTGAAGGAGAACGTAATCATCGGCAAGCTGATCCCGGCTGGTACGGGCTTCCCCGGAACCGAAGTGGCGCTTCATGACGAGCGCATCGATGGGTTCCTGCAGCCTGAGGCGGAGGTCGCTCCCGAAGTAGAAGTCGAACCTGTTAAAGCCGCATCGGTCGCTGCAGACTGAACAAGGTGGCCGGAACCCGGCCACCGTTGACAGCTTGTAAGCAGGCCGTTATAATCCCTCGTCTGCCCCAGCGTATTTGAGTTGGGGCGGGCGTATGAATCGCCAACTTCCCCTTCCGCCGGCGGTACGCAAGGCAAGTCCGCGGGCTTGAAGGTGGAGCGAAGCTGGAGTTGAGATCATGAAATATGCAGTAGTCGAATCGGGCGGAAAGCAGTACATCGCCCGCGAAGGGGAGATGATCGAGATCGATCGTATCCCGCTCGAGGTCGGCAAACCGGTTGAATTTAATGAAGTTCTTCTGATCGTAAACGATAAAACGATCCAGGTTGGGAACCCGCTGATCAAGGGCGCAATGGTCAAGGGCGAGGTCCTGGATCAATTCAAGGCGAAGAAAGTCATCGTCTTCAAGTACATTCCCAAGGAACGTTATCGCCGGAAGCAAGGCCACCGTCAGCGCTATACGCGCGTGCGGATCAACGAAATCGCGACCGGTAGCTCAAAGAAGACCGAAGCCAAGGTTGAAGCAGAATCAGAGGCTGAAAGCCAGTCTGCCAAGCCGGCGGCCAAGGCAGCTACAAGCAATGTAACTACACCGAAGACGGTTAAGACCGAGACGAAACCCAAGGCTGCGCCGAAGACAACTGCCAAGCCGGCGGCGAAATCAGGGAGTGCCTCCAAGCCGAAGACCGACACGAAAAGCGCTTCCAAGCCAAAAAGCTCAAGCACGTCGAAGAGCTCAGCAGGAAAAAGCTCCTCCACAGCTTCAAAGAAGCCCTCCAGCAAGAAGACTTCTTCGAAGAAGGATGAATAAGGAGCAGGGAGAAAACAATGGCGCATAAGAAAGGCGGCGGTTCGAGCCGCAACGGTCGTGATAGCAACGCGCAGCGCCTGGGCGTCAAGAAGTTCGGCGGCGAGGTCGTGCGCTCTGGAAACATTCTCGTCCGACAGCGTGGGACACGGATTCATCCCGGCCTGAACGTTAAAGTCGGTAGCGATGACACCCTATTTGCTGTGGCCGACGGGATCGTACAATTCGACTTCATCAAGAAAGGCCGCAAGCGGGTCAATGTGATCCCGCAGTAGCTGAGATATATCACCGCCCGCGGCCATTACATGCCCTCCTCGGAGAGGGGGCGGCTGAAGCGGGTGAGATTTGTGGTTTCTCCGGAGAGGTATGAACGGAATGAAGGAAGGAATACACCCGACGTATTACCCCAATGCAAAGGTAATCTGCGCCTGTGGTAATACATGGACCACCGGTTCTACCCAGGAAGTCATTCAAACCGACGTTTGTTCTCAGTGTCACCCCTTTTACACTGGCGAGCAGCGCATCGTCGATACTGAGGGGCAGGTTGACCGCTTCTATAAGAAACTCGAAGCACGCCAGCAGTACATCGAAGAACAGCATGATCGTGAGGCTTCGAAAACCTCACCGGAGCTTCCTATCAGCGAGCTTGAATTGAACCCGCGTGCTGAGTCGGCGCTGGCCAAGGATGGGATTGAGATCATTGGCCAGGCACTTGAGCGCATGGCCAAGGGCGATCAGGCTATGCTGGAAATCGATGGCTTCGGCCGGAAGAGCCTGGCGGATCTGAAAAGAGCATTAAAACGCCGCGGTTTCGAGCTACCAGAAGCAGCTCTTGAGCCACAGGTGTAGGCTAAAGCAGTTGCAAGCATCGTAGGCTTGTGTAGACTCTGGGCAGGCGCATTTGCGCCTGCCCATTTTTTTTCTTCCTGCAGGAGGCTGAACTTCATATGCGCCATACAACTGGAAGCGTCGAAGTGATTACTGGCTCGATGTTCAGCGGCAAGACGGATGAGCTCATCCGACGCTTGAGGCGGGCAAAGATCGCCCGGCAGCAAGTTCAGGTCTTCAAACCCAGCATCGATGACCGATACGGTGTCGAAAAATTAGCTTCCCATGCTGGCACCGAATTCGAAGCTACGCCGATCGATTCACCGCGGGAGATCTTTGCCATGCTGGAGCCGGATACGACGGTTGTGGCTGTTGATGAAGCGCAGTTCTTTGATGAATCGATCTGCGATACCGTGCAATCTCTAGCGGAACGGGGTTTACGAGTGCTTGTAGCGGGGCTTGACACGGATTTTCGAGCCGAGCCCTTCGGGCCAATTCCCAGGCTTATGGCTCAATCCGAGCGGGTGGATAAGCTGCACGCGATCTGCATGGTTTGCGGGGGGGCAGCCTCACGCACACAACGTTTGATCGATGGAAAACCGGCGCACTACGACGATCCGGTCCTTGTCATTGGGGCGAATGAGCTCTATGAGGCCCGTTGCCGCGAGCACCACGAGGTTCCCCGGGGGTAATATGCAGTCTTATCAGGAGTTCCTGCAGGAAGTACTTATCGACGAAGAGACACTCCAGTCGCGAATTGGTGAACTGGCAGCTGAGATCAGTCGTGATTACGAAGGGAAACCGCTCATGCTAGCGTGTATCCTGCGCGGTGGTGTGATGTTCCTAACCGATTTGATGCGCCGGCTGACAATCCCGCATACCGTCGACTTTATGGCGGTCTCATCCTACGGCGCCGGCGCGCGCCACTCGAGCGGCCAGGTCCGCATCACCCTTGACTTGCAAACGTCCATCGAGGGTAAAGACGTCCTGCTGGTCGAAGACATCATTGATAGCGGAAATACAATTGCCTCCGTCATCCAGCTGCTGAAAACACGAGAACCCCAATCGGTCAGGGTCTGTTCGTTACTGGACAAATTCGAGCGGCGCGAAGCATTGGTTCCGATAGATTACTGCGGGTTTAAAATTCCGAACAAGTTTGTCTTTGGGTATGGCCTCGACCTGGATGAGTACTACCGAAATCTTCCGTTCATCGGTGTCGTGAGACCTGATCGCTACATCCCACCCGAGTAGCTCACCGTCTTATATGTCGATCCTCAACTCGCTGCCAAAAACATTAGTTACCTGGATCAATACGCTTGATCCATCGCTCCATGTGTGGCTTGTGGGTGGGGCGGTGCGGGATTTCTTTCTCGACCGGACCACGGTCGACTTCGATTTCACGGTTACCGGCGACGCTTTGGAACTGGCGCGGCAAACGGCTGATCTCCTGGATGGCGATGTCTTCACGCTGGATCGTGAACGTGGGACAGCACGGGTGCTGCTCGACATAGCTGGACCTGCCCGGCGTGTACTCGATTTCGCGGCCTTGCGGGGGGCTACGATCGAAGAGGATTTGAAATCACGCGATTTCAGCATCAATTCGATAGCCATCGATCTTCGCCAGCCGGAGGCGTTGATTGATCCCTGCCAGGGTCTATCAGATCTTCGCACTGGCGTTATTAAAGTCTGTGGCCGGGGTTCGCTCGCTTCGGATGCAATCCGCGCACTTCGGGCCATTCGGCTGGCCAGTGAGTTGGGCTTCAGGATTGAAGAGGGTACCCGCCAACTGATTCGTGAGGCAGTTCCTTCACTGGGTGCAATATCACGGGAACGGATCCGGGATGAATTATTTCGCCTGCTGACCATCGATCAGCCGGGCGTCTCTCTCCGCCTTATGCAGCACTTCGGGTTTGAGCAGGCAGTCTTTGGGATTGAGAGCTCAGACCTGGAAGCTGAGCGTGTAAACTCGGTCGGGCGCGAGCTGAGCAGGATCCTCGCCGCCCTCAGCCCCGATTTCGATCCAGAAACGGCTGGGAACGCTTCGTTGGGCTTGCTGGCATGGCAGCTTGGCCGTTACCGTTCGAGCTTGCGGGACTACCTTCAGGCCGAGCTCTCTCCCTTCCGACATTGCCGTGAATTGGCATACTTGAGCATGCTGGAATGGCTGCATCTGGAAAATACCAGGCCCGGGACGGGTGCCTCGAGGCCTCTTCATACCATCTCCGGGAATCTTCGTTTGAGTCGGGCCGAGCTCGATTGGGTGCAGAATTACATTGTCGGCATGGAACGATTGAAGAAGCTAGCAACTACGCCGCTTGGAGTATATCGCTTTTTCCAGGCCTCCGCCGGAGCTGGTGTTGCCTGTGGCCTGACGCATCTGGCGAATATCATGGCGCGTGAGGGCAGTGCGGTTCAGGCCTCCGTCTGGGTGGATGAGGTTGATAAAATCCGATTGCTCCTGCAAGCTTATTTTGAACGCCGCAGTGTGCTGATTGATCCCGTCCCGATCCTTAACGGCGACGAGCTGATGCAGGAATTGGAGCTCTCACCGGGGCCGGAGATCGGGCGGATCCTCGAGATGCTGCGCGAGCAGCAGGTCGCTGGCCAGATCGAAAACCGGCCTCAAGCGTTGGAAGCAGCCCGGGAGATCTACCACCGTTTGAATCCGTGAAAATTATGAACCGGCGCCCGGCCCGAGGTCGTCCGGACACCATCCAATCGAAGGCGAGGCTGGCGGTTGGAGAGCAGGGGGCGTGGTTCTTGAAGAACCAGCTCGAACGTAAGATATTTTCGCATAGCCATAGTTCACGGGCGTGATTTTATCCGAAGTGTCCTCTCTTTGAACCTGTGTATAACGATCGAAGCGGCCATTCTCTTGAGTCTTGAAGTAAGCACCTTCAGGCAGATGTCGTATAGCCAATGTTTCCCGAGTGTCCCATACCTTCGAAATCGAGTTTTATTCTGCTCTCCACATCTCTGTCCTGTGTAACCGAGAATAGACATCGAGGCGAAATCCCCCGACCTCAACCCGGTCTGCTTGCAAGATGTACAATCATGGGTGTGTTTAAGGCGACTTTCGAGAACGACACCGTAATCAGATGCCGAATCCTTCGAAACCAAGGACAGTCCTGCACTTCGACCTGGATGCCTTCTTCTGTTCGGTTGAAGTCCTTCTCAGCCCCGATTTAAAGGGGAAAGCCTTCGTCGTTGGCGGCTCAGCCGAGAGCCGGGGCGTTGTTGCTTCGGCATCCTACGAAGCTCGCGCCTACGGTATTCGTTCTGCGATGCCCACCGCCCAGGCCCTGCACCTGGCTCCCAACCTGATCGTCATTTCCCATCGTCACGGGACTTATGGTACATACTCAAAACAGGTGATGGAATTGGTGCGCCAGAACGCGCCACGTGTGCAACAGATCTCGATCGACGAAGCTTTCCTGGACGTTAGCGATGATCCGCGCTCGGGTCGTGAGATTGCTTCATCTCTTCAATCCGAGATCAATCAACGCTTCAACCTGCCAACATCCTGGGGGGTCGCGTCGAATAAACTTGTTGCCAAGATTGCGACCGAGGTAGGAAAACCGAACGGTCTGATTGTCGTTCCCCCTGGCACCGAAGAGGAGTTCCTCGCTCCACTCCCGGTCCGCATGATTCCTGGGATTGGTCCGAAAATGGCAAGCAAATTAGGAGAACATGGGATCACCTTGATCGGTGAGCTTGCAAGGTTTGATCCCGGGGATCTGACAGACATGTTCGGGAAGTATGGTCCGGAACTTGCAGCAAAGGCACGTGGTGAAGATGATCGACCGGTTGAGGAGATCCACGAGCCGAAGTCGATGTCGGCCGAACGAACCTTTGCAGTTGATATTTCTGACGAAGCCAGGCTTCAACGTGTGTTGCTCCGGTTGAGTGAAGAGGTTGGGCACCGGCTGCGCAAAGCCGGGTTGGCTGGCTGGACGGTTAAATTGAAGATCCGCTGGCCAGATTTCACCACCCTGACCCGGCAAAGCCGCCTGGAGCACAACACGGATGACGATGGTGAAATATTCGCACAGGCGAATGATTTATTCCACATCGTCTGGCGGGCAGGAAAAGCCGTGCGGCTGCTCGGCGTCGGTGTGTCGGATTTGAACCCACCAATTCGCCAACTCTCACTTTTCGATGGCGATTGGGAAGAGCAGGAGCGCTTGAAGATCGCGTTGGACAAGATCCGTGATCGCTATGGCCCTGACGCCGTCCGAAGAGCTGGCGGGCTTAGACCGGGGGAAAGCTTCAACCCGGGCAAAGAAACTGAATGAGCCTCGAGAACCTGATGGTGATTTCAGGATGGAAGATGCTGGAGCATAGTCAATGACCTTGATTGGAAAAGGTTTTTTCATCTGGAAGATACCCTTCTGCCATGGTGGCGACCCAGACGCAATTGCGACCGCAGCCGCTCAAGCCGGACTCTCGCATGTCTTGATCAAGATCGCCGACGGATCAACCTGGCCCTATAATTTTGATTTTGACCGTAACATCGATCTCGTACCGCCTGTCAGGGAAGCCTTGAAAGAGAAGGGCATTCAGGTCTGGGGCTGGCACTATGTGCGTGGTGATGATCCGGTAAGCGAAGCCAGGCTGGCGGTTGACCGCACGCATGAACTCGCCTTGGACGGTTATGTAATTGACGCCGAAGGGGAGTACCGGCATTCGAGCAAGCGGACCGCGGCCACCCGTTTCATGCAGGATTTACGTTCGGGATTGCCGGATCTGCCAATCGCGCTAAGTACGTACCGTTACCCACGCATGCACGCCGAATTTCCATTCCATGAGTTTCTAAACTACTGCGATTTAAGCATGCCGCAGGTATATTTCGAACAAATGCATAATCCGGAAGAACAGCTTGAGCAGACAGTTGAGCAATATATGGCCCTGCAGCCTGCACGTCCAGTCGTACCAACCGGGCCGACCTATGCTCGCGGTGGCTGGAGGCCGAGTGCAGATGAGATCCGCCGTTTCTTTGTCAAGGCTCGCGAGATGGGTTTGAGTGCTGCGAATGCCTGGAGTTGGGATTTCTGTGCCCGACCTGAGTACATCGATCTGTGGAAGGCAGTCGCGGACTATGATTGGCCGGTGGAACCACCAGTTGCGGATATGCCTGAGCGCTTGATCGGCCGAATGAACGAGCACGATCCGGTCTTCGTATCCAAGCTCTATGCCCAAAACGCGGCTCATGTGACTGGCGAGCGCACGGTTGTTGGCATGGAACCGGTACGCCAGTGGTATCAGGAGATGTTTACCGCGTTGCTGCCGGATGCTAAATTTGAGGTCTTGGGGAAGAATGGTGAAGGGCGGTCGCGCCACTTTGTATGGCGAGCCCAGAGTACCCTTGGCCAGGTCGTTGACGGAAATGACACCTTAGGCATTGTCGATGGGCGGATCCAATACCACTACACATATTTCACTATTCGTTAGGATTACTGGATATCAGCTCAGATTTGCTCCCGAAGAAGTTCGGGAGCTTTTATTTTGGACCCATCGGGACGTTTGTACTTCTCAATTTCCGCCAAAGGATAAGCCCCCAAAAATATAATGCTGCTCCCAGGATGCTACCAATCAGGAGACTGCTTGCCCCGACCCCATCCGATCTCCGAGTGAGCAGCATTATGGCACTCATGAAAACAACCAGCTGGGCAGCCTGAATTCTCTTCGCATCCAATGTTTTCCCGCCTACATCACCGACGCTGACAATATGGTTTGAGTGGATAAGGAGCGGAACGAACAAAAGCGCTGGAATCAACACCCAGAACAGGTCCAATGAGAGGGTGTGGCCAGTCACGCGGAAGACGCCGATCTGGCTTCCAATCAGGCTGGCAACTGCCAGCCCTGCACCGAGGTAGCGGTGCCTGGGCAGAGGATCAGCCAGGAATCCATCAAAAAGCATGATGAGTCCAGCGATGAGCCCTGCCAACCAGTCGTAGGTCCCTGCCAGCCAGATGGAGAAACCGCTGATGACGAGCGTATCCAGCCAGCGGGCTGCCGCACCCGAGGTTCGGTTGAGAAGGCGAAGAAGTGCCATCAACCAGAATGTCGCCAGTAGATTAACGCCTGGCAGCAGGAAGACGGCCAGGGTTCCGAGGGCCATTGATAGGAACGCCGAGCCGTCGTGATCGGGGTCAATTTCGCGAGTAAGTGCCCAGCTAACGAACCCCGCCAGGCCGAATCGCGCCCCTAGTATCAATGCCACCAAGATGGGCTCGCCCTCGATCGAGGCCGTCAGAACACCCAGTGCCGTCAGGATGGGGATGAGAACGATAACGGCCCGGTTGGTCGGGTAACTAGGGTCAAGAGGGCGGCCAAGGCTGGAGATAGAATAGAAATCCATCAGGTTTCAGGTAATCAACCGGCGCTAATCAATCGAGGGGCAGGATTTCCCAACTCAGCTCAATCGGCATGACCTCCCGGAACATCGCCTGCGCCGGACAGTATTTAGTCTCCGATAATTCAACCGCTCTGGCGACGGCAGCCTCATCGACATCCTTTCCCGAGACCAGGTAGTGAATCCTGGCCCGGGTGAAAACCTTGGGATGCTCTTCAGCTGTATCAGCATGAACTCTGACCTCGAAGCTCCTTATATCCTGGCGTTTCTTCTTCAGAATCGATATCACATCCATGGCGGTGCAGCCTGCCAGGCCGATCGCGATCAGTTCCATTGGCCTGAATCCATCATTATCTCCCCCCACGCTTGGATCGGCACCTAACGGGAGCTCAAAACCGGTTTCGGCAGATCCGACAAATGTCATTCGATCATCCCAGATCACTTTCGCGTCCATCGTGAGCTCCTTTATAAGTTTATTGGAATAAGGGCGTAACTTCAGATTCAAGCGTTGCCAGACAAGTTGCGCCGCTCCAGGCAAGCTGAACCAGACCACTGCGATCAATGACGATGGAGTAGGGAAGTGAAACGGTATTCAATGCCCTCAAAGTCTCCTCGGCTGGATCAAGCCAGATTGGAAAAGTCAAGCCCTGGATCTCCTGGAATTCACTAACAAGTTCAGCCGTCTCGCCAATATTTACAGCCAGGATCGTGAAACCCTCAGATTGATGGCGCTCGAAATATTCTTGCAAGTCAGGCATTTCAGCTCGGCAAGGGGGGCACCATGTCGCCCAGGTATTCAGGAGTACGACCTGTCCTCGGTACCCGTCCAGCCGAACCTGGTCGCCGGCGAGGTTGGTTAGTGCGAGTTCAGGTGCGGGGAATTGAATTGCTGCTGGCTGGACACACGCCCGGGCGGCTTGATCGGGCTGAGAAGGAATTTCATCCACAGGCTTGAATATAATACGCCAAAGCAGACCCAGGCCGAGGGAGAAAAGGCCGAGCGCGAGCAGAAAATACGGCAGTGCGCGTTTCATGGATTATCGTCCACTTGTTATCACAGAAGGTAACGAACCAAGCAGGAACATTCACGGATGCGAATTGCCTTGACAGCCACCCGGGCGCTCGGATTCCTTATCAGGTAAAAGCTCCCCCAGAATGGTACCTACACCGATCGCAGACCAGATTCAGGCAGCCGTCAAAATCGAGTTTACCGATGCCGCAGCTCGGGCAGTTCGCACCACGGCGTGGCTCGATGGCTCTCGCCGCCCTGCTGGTCATGCCGGTGGGCCTGCGAGAAGGCGTTGGTTCCCCCAGTCTTTGGCGTTCTCGTTTTTTCATCTATGAATCTCGCGCGGTCTCAGTCAAGCCACTCGTTCAAATCGAGTGAGTAAAAGAGCCTGGTTCGGACCCCCTGGGGGAGGTCGAGGCGCGACTCTTGTTCACGGTATAAGCTGACCGTCTTTCGAAGAGTATCGACCATGATTCGGCAATCCTGACATTCAGCCATGTGGGATTCAATCACTGCGCAGATCGCTTCCTGTGCCTCCCCGTCAATGTAGTCTGAGAGGCTGTGCAGCATTTCGCCGCAATTGACATGTTCAATCATGTTCGATCGCCTCCACATATCCCGCGAAGTAACCGCTCAACTTCTCGCGCAGCTCCAGCCTTGCCCGCAGCAGACGTGTTTTCACGGCCGATTCGGAAATTTCAAGGATTTCACTCGTTTCACGCGTCGAGAGACCCTGTAGATCACGAAGGACGAATGCTGCGCGCAGCGCAGAGGATAACTCACCGATGGCGTTATCCAGCTGGGCTTGTGCTTCACTTGTCATGAAATCCGCTTCAGGCAAACAGCACCAATCCTTCAATTGTCTCGGCATGCTGCCGCCGTCATCCATCTGGACGGGTTCATCTACAGAGACCAGGTCCGGCTCGCTCTTTCGTAAACGCATCAGTGCCTGGTTTGCGGCAATTCGGTACAGCCATGTACTCAACTGAGACCGGCCTTCGAAATCTATAAGATGACGGAAGGCATTGATAAATGTCTCTTGCAGAACATCTTCTGCTTCCTGCGGGTTTCCGAGCATCCTGAGCGCCAGCCGGTACAACTGCGGCGAATAGGCGTCGACCATCTCCGCGAAGGCTTCCCGGTTCCCGGAGCGCAGTGCCTCAAGCGAGAATTCACGTTCTCTATCCATATGATGCAGAAATCCCCGTAAAAGTTGCTTCGACCATCATGCGTGCGATAAAGTATACCCTAAGCAGCAAAACTGAAAGTTGACCTAAAAAAACCGTGCAGGCTCTCACAAGAGTTCTATGAGATGAGTTTACGGTAAGCTTATTAGTCTATCTCTCCCGAGAGGGATAGGAGCCCCATGAAGGAATCTGGCGTTCCACCTGACACTATCGTAGGTCCTTTTATCCTTCGAATGGATCAAAATGGTGAAAACCTGATGCTCATTCATGAGAATGGGCTTCGCTTCGAGAAAACTTCAATCCGACTTGCTCTGCGCACACAGGACGCAAGAACTGAGTTCAAGATTTCTCCGAAAGGAAGCCCAGAGAGGCTGCAAATGGAGCTCGCTGCCGGGATCGAGCTTCAAGTCCTGGTTTTTCGGCAGCAACTTCTTACTGGAGTAGGGATCGAGCTACAGTTCGCAAGCTGCGAAGAATGGGCGAGATTGATGTGGCGAATCGTTGTGACGAATCGATCTCAGGCTGCTTTGCACCTTGAATCGCTTACATTTAGCTCTGGCAATATCGCTCTTCCTCCAGGCGACTTCGAGCGTCGAATTGAAATCCCAGGGAGGAACCATAGAAGGACATCCGTTCAACCCATCAGGGACCTTATCTACTTTCACAGCGGTTGGCAGAGTTGGAGCCATGCTGGCTGGTTGAGGTCAGGCGACACTGCTCCCGCGACTCGTCTGGGCAAGTTCTCACGGCCAATGCAGTATGCAGCGGGGTTTCCAGAACCCGGTTTAAAACAAGTCTCGGATATGTTCACGGTTGTATTTGACCGGGGCAGTGGTTGTGGCTTTTTGGCTGGCTTCTTATCCCAGAAACATGCCTTCGGGCAGGTGGTTATTGATTCTCAGGACAATGGGATTGGCCTGCAGTGCCTTTCAGTGCTTGATAACAAGCAGCTCCGTCCCGGTGAGATTTTCACCTCCGATTGGGGGTCGTTTGAGGCTGTCGAAGGATTCGATCCCGAACCGGAGCGGGGGTTCATCGAGGCAGCGGGAGCGATCAACCAGGCACGAAATACCAGTGAGACACCAGTCGGATGGTGCTCTTGGTATTACTACTTTGGAAAAATCCGGGAAGAGGATGTTCGCGAGAATTTAGCCTGGATCAAAGAGAACAGGAGACGTATTCCGCTCGACCTGGTTCAAATCGATGATGGTTTTCAGGATAAGATCGGGGATTGGTTCGAGAGGTCAAAAGAGTTCCAAGGCGATCTCGTGAGCCTGGCTGAATCGATCACCTCCAGCGGTCTCCAGGCGGGGATCTGGCTGGCCCCATTCCTGGCATTCCCGGGATCCAGAACCCTGAAGATGCACCCCGATTGGAGTTTAAGAGACGCAAAGGGAACACCCGTCAACCCGGGTTGGGGGTGGAATCGATTCCCGCGGGTATTAGACGTCACACACCCGGAAGTGCTGGAGTTTCTAGCTCGGTTGATGCGTACAGTGACCAGGGAGTGGGGATATCGTTATCTGAAATTGGATTTCCTTTACGCAGGCGCACTCCCCGGCCAGTACTACGATCAGACGATGACCCGGGCTGAGGCTTTCGTTCAAGCCTTACGCACGATGCGCGAGGCAGCAGGTGACGAGATCATGATGGTCGGCTGCGGTTCCCCGCTGGGTCCTGCAGTTGGGATTCTGGATGGGATGCGAATCAGCCCAGATGTGGCTCCGAGTTGGAAACCACGTCTGGGTTTGGTGACACCTTTGATCGCTGACGACCCTGGACTTCCAGCTGCCCGCAACGCAATCCGCAATGTATTTGCTCGAGCCCCACTGCATCGGCGTTTGTGGGTAAATGATCCGGATTGTCTCCTGCTGCGAGGGGATGATACCCAGCTCGCGCCGCACGAAATCCAAACGTTGGCCTCTGTTGTCGCGTTTTCGGCGGGCTCTATAGTCATTTCAGATCGGCTCTCTAAGCTCTCAGAGGAGCGAATAGAATGGGCTGGTAAATTGCTTCCACCATTACGTCAACCTGCCAAGGACTTGTCCTGGTACGAGGCCGGGGACCTGCATACTTTGACATTGGAAATGCAGGATAAACCCGAAATCTGGCTCTTGCTCGGAATCTTCAACTTGGGAGAAAATCCCGTTGAATGGGAATTTAACCCGACAAGGCTTCGGCTCAATCCAGCCAGGGAGTATCATTGTTTTGATTTCTGGCACTCTTACTACTATCGGCTCGACTCAACAGAGGATCACAGATTCGAGATTGAGCCTCATGGGTGTTTGTGCCTATCACTCCGGGAAGTCAGATCTGGCCCACAATGGATTGGGAGTGGGATCCATTTTTCTCAAGGCGACGAAGTTCGAAATTGGTTTCGCGGGGAGGGCGAGCTGTCTTTTGACATTGGTTATTCGAAGCGGGTCATGTCTGGACCGTTCTTGATTCAAATTCCGGGGGTTCTCTCGCAAGCGTTATTAGGTGGTGAACCCGTAGAAGGAGAGTTGGTTGCACCACACGTCTATCGCTTCTATGTAACATTGGATGGTGTTGCGTTCGCTCAGATTGGGTGGGATGAGGTAGGCCTTGACGATTGATCAAACAGTTTTCGCAGTCGTGATCGTCTTAGTCATCGCCGGTGCTTCTGCGATGCTGATCGGAGTCGCTCAAATTCGATCTGCGCGCACACTGCGCTACTTTCTGCTTCGTCGGGAACGGATCATGGCCGCTTGGAGGTTGGTCGGTTTAGGCACAGTACTTGTTATTGCAGGTCTGGCCGGAACTCGATTCGGACGTCAGGCTGCATACGTCATCGTTCGGCCAACCCCCTCTGTAACATCCTCGCCGACCACCACCAGGACTCCTACAATTACATCCTCACCGACTGTCACGCTGACACCGACGATTACTGCTACCCCGAGCATCACTTATACACCGACGGCAACCGGCACCCCCCAACTGCCACCGGAGATCCAGATCCTGATCCGTTCGACAGAGTCAATTGACGGAGATCCGCTCTTCAGCCAGCCGGTGCTTTCAAAACGGTTGGATCGTGAAAATCAGCCCATAGCCCCGGCGGAGGATTTCAATAATCCCCTCGGTACTCTCTATGCAGCATTTACCTACAACAATCTGAGCAACGACGTCCGTTGGACGGCAATTTGGTACCTCGGTGAAGAAGTCATTTGTCTGGAAACTCAACTTTGGGATGGTGGAACGGGTGGGTATGGATATACGGAATGCAGTCCAGACGTATGGATGCCGGGAGAGTATGAGATCAGGATCTTCTGGGGGACACGCTGGATGACATCGGTGCGGTTTGAAGTTATTGGAGAGCCAGTGACAGCAACCCCACTCCCGGTCCCGGGAGCGACTACGACCCCCTCTGCATGAATGGAGTAGGGTTTACTCCGAACTCTGGTTCATTTCAGTCCAGGTTGTGATTAATTCCAGCAAGGCCATATACCCGCGTGGAATCATCTCGGTTTCGATGAATTCCTCTTTGCTGTGTGCGTTTCCGCCATGCGTAATGCCAATGCAAATTGCAGGGTAACCCCTGCTCAAAGGCATGCTGGCATCGGTCGAGGCGATTCCTAGCTCAGGAGCAAAGCCGGTGTGTCGTTCGGCAAGTTCTTGCGCCAGCCGCACTAACGCGTGATCCGCAGAAATCGCACCGCCTGGTCGTTCGCCGATGACGGAAAGTTGGATTTTTAATGGTTCATGCAAATTCTTCTGTGAACATATGCGCTGAACCGTATGATCGAGCTTGTTAAGCATCCATTCGTCTTCCGTCCGGACTTCGAATTCAAGCGAGGCATCTGCTGCGATGGTGTTGATGCTCGATCCGCCCTGGATCATACCGATGTTGAGTGTCGTTCGTGGTTTTCGCGGCAGACGGAGCTGTGATATCTGCGAAGCAAGCTGGATCAGGGCGTGTAAAGCTGAGGGACGCCCCGCGTGCACCCATGCGTGACCGCTCTCACCCTGGATGGTGATGCGATAGCGGCGGACGGGAAGAGCCCGATGATAGACATATCCTAGTGCCATTCCCTCAATCGCGAGGTATGCGCTGGGCTTTCCACCAAACCTGTCCACTATCGCCTGCATCCCGGCCAGGTTTCCTAACCCCTCCTCGCCAACGTTCGCGATCAGCCACAGGTCACCTGGAAGCGGAGTGCTTTTCAAATCATGCGCCAATTCCACCAGGCAGGCCAGGCCTAATGCGTTATCCCCAATGCCAGGTCCAATGATGCGATTGGACTCCCGCTTGATTTCCAACGGCGTGGAAAGTGGGAAGACGCTGTCAAGGTGGGCGCTGATGATAACCGGGGGAACCTGGCCTCCTGCAAGCCTGGCCAAGACGTTCCCGTCTGGATCTTGTTCGACCTCCAGCACTTCAATGCTTTCGAACATCGAGCGTATAGCGGCTGCCCTTGCCTGCTCCATAAAAGTTGGTGCCGGAATTCCCTGGAACAGGATCGCGTTTTCCAGGAAGCGTTCGATTCGCATTCTCAGACCTTCTTTACACGTGGGCGCAGAGCATCGAGGCGAGCTTGTGCCAGGCCGGGCGCTGCACCGAGCGCATATAGTGCTCCTGTTCCCTCGATCGTGAGGGAAGCTGATACGCTTCCGTAGAGAGCGGCTTCGACCGCCGAAGTGGTTCGTACCAGGCCTACGAGAAACCCTCCACAATATGCATCGCCAGCTCCGGTTACATCCCTCACTCTGCCGGGGTAGGCTGGGATGATCCAGCGTTCGTCGTTTTCGGCATTGAATAGGAACTGTCCGGACGGGCCAATCTTGATAACGACGATTTTTGGACCCATGGCAGAAAAATGTTCTGCAAGCTCAGCCGGTGAGAATTTATGCTGGGGAAAGAATGCCCTGGCTTCCATTTCGCTTGGTAGAAATACGTCCACCCCGTGCAGAATTCGGGGTAGCTCATCCCGGAATTCGGGTGTCATATAGCGTTCGGAAGGATCAAGGCTGATTGTTGGAAGATGCGGTCCTGGCATATTTTTCATGAAGTGAAAGGGGACTGTTTTATGGGTCAGGTAGTCGGCTGGGGAAAGATGAAGCCCGGCGGCGCCGAGATAGCTTTCAGGGACATCTTCTGGGCGCACTGCAAGTTCTGTGAAGCTCGCTCTAGAATCTTGCCCGAGGGTTGATGACTCATAATCGAGCAATGCTTTCGGCATGGGTTGGTCTATACGCTGATAATGAAGGGCTGGGTGAGTGTCAACCCGATCAACTTGCGACAGGTAGGCATAGAAAGTACGCGTATCCAACGCTACCGGCAGGCGTCTGATCCCCACGGTTTCGATCCCGGCCTTTTCGATCGATTGCAGCCAATCGTCTGGAAAGTTGGATCCTATCCGTCCGATCAGGCCTACCGACATCCCCCATAACCTGGCTCCTACGGCAGCATAGATTGCATTTCCGCCGAGAGCCCGATTGATGGTTACACCCTCGTGGGTGATACAATAATCCTCCCGAAGTCCTCCAAGGAAGATAAATTCCGGTGTCGTCCCTGGCATGACTGCGATTATACATGCCACTTCAGGATGTCCTAATGCAAAACAATCTGGCGGAGTCAGTTTCTGAATATCTAGAGTTCCTTGAACGCTCGTGGGAACCGGCACTCGAACAGGCAGCGGGCCTGGCAGCACAATTCCCTGCGCCAAAGGAATTCCTGCTGTTTGGGTCCGGAGATTCGCACTTCGCTGCGCTTGGGCTGTCAATGCTGCTGGGACGTGCGACCCGGACTCAGGTGCTGGCAGCGCGCGCTATGGATGCTGCACGTTATATCCTGCCGGCTATGCATCAGTCCTCTTCTGATGTTCTGGCGTTCGGTTTCTCGGTATCAGGGGAAGTGGCGCGGACAATTGAAGGGATTGAAGTGGCAAATACCCTCGGTATCCATACGGTTGCCGTAACATCATCCACCCAAAGCACTCTCGCAAGCACAGCCGATACAGTTCTCAGCCTGGATCTTCCTGCCCTTCAAATCGGACCTGGATTGCCGGGGTACAGCGCGGCATTGCTCCTCGGTACCGCCATCGGTCATGCCTACGCCAGTCCAACGTTCCAAAAGAAAATCATGGAATTAGTGCTTGAGCTCCCAGCAGTTCTTAGTGATTGGGTTCCTGATCAAATTGCACGTGGTGAATCATTCGCCCAAACGGCTCAATCTGGCGGTACGGTTTTCGTCGGATGCGGGCCCGCCTATGCGTCGGCGCTGTTCGGGGCGGCCAAGCTAATCGAGTTTGCAGGTGAGTATGCCTGGGCGCAGGATATTGAAGAATGGTGCCACCTGGAATACTTCTGTGCTGAGCCCGCGATGCCGACAATCGTATTGAGTTCTGGCGGGCGTGGCCGCACGCGTGAAGAGGAAATGCTTGTTGCGGCAAAAGCTCTTGGTCGGCAGGTGCTCACCAGCCGCTGGAACGGTGCGCCTCACTGGCCCCAGGATTTACGGGAAATGCTCTCACCGTTTGCACTCTGGGCAGCTCCTGCGGCCTTTGCCCTTAAACGACGTACGGATCTAGGCCAGGAACCATTCCGCGGTTTCGGAGGGGGGAGATCTCAAGCCGAGGGAGGCGGAGTGAGCCGAATACGGAGCAGCCAGCGATTGAGTCTGAATGAACTCAGGCTTCTGCCTTAAATCATTGCCGGAGGTCCATTTAATCCACCCTAATATCCCAGTTGCGGAGAATTCGAAAGACGGTATAATAGTTGACCGGCAGCACCAGTGATGTGCTGCTCAATGCTTGTAGCCTCTGAGAGTTAGATGTCCAAGACTGAAATCATTCTCATTGAAAGCAGTCGGGCGAGCGCCCCATCTTTTTCTCCAGCCCTCGAGCGAAAAGGGTACCAGGTCCGCATCCATCATAAAGTTGATAAGGCGCTCAGCGCTGCAAAAACTAAACCGCCCGACGTCTTGATACTGGACGCAGCCTCCATGCGAACCAGCGGAACACGCATGTCGCGCAAGCTGCGTGCTTCTCTCGATGGGGTTCCGATTATTCTCGTATCACCACAGGGTTCATCACCTGACCGCGGCAATGGCGCCAGTATCACCCTTGTGCAGCCTTTTACTCCCCGTAAACTCCTCAATCGTATTGAGCGGCTTTTACCGGGTGACGAGCGGTATGTGTTATCGCTCGGGCCGATTAAATTGGATATGGCAAAATCCCGTGTCCGCTGCAATAAGAAGGAATCCAGGATTACTCCAAAGCTGGCGAAACTGCTCGAGCTCTTTCTGCAAAACCCGGGCCGCCTGATGACCAGGAAAGCGATTATCCGCAAAGTTTGGCACACTGATTACACAGGCGACACCCGAACGTTGGACGTCCATATGAGCTGGCTAAGGCAGGCGATCGAAGCGGATCCCAACAGTCCGCAGCTCCTTAAAACTATACGTGGCATGGGCTATCGGCTCGATCTTCCAGAAGAAAAAGCCTGACCTGCGGTCTTATGTACCGTGGAGGACCACACCCGACCAGGGTGTTTTTTTCTTTACATCTGGAGCTGAATCAACTCGGACCCATACCGGCCGAGGATATCAAACGCCCGTAATCTGATGCATCCGCCGATGATCCGATCTCCGGGCAGTGATGCTAGCAGGGGAAGATCTCCTGAACGAAAATCGCGAACGATTTGTATCTGTGAACAGAAGCAGGGGTCCGACGCAGCCCAGTCAATTTCCCACAAGACGAGATCATCAGGAAACTTGAAATCGGTTGAATCTACCGCCTCGGCGCCCGTGAGCTCGAGCAGGATATCGGTGTTATTGCTCCGAGTTTGCACGTCGAGTTTCAATTCAGGGAGAGGCGGATGCTCTGCATCCACCTGCCAGGACAGGGCGGGTTGATTCCCTGCAAGATGGAGGCGGCGGTATGTCGTCAACGCGGCAAGTGGGGCTGGATCGCAGCTAATCCAGCGCCGGCCGAGTCGTTCTGCAACGAGAGCCGTGGTCCCTGAACCAGAGAAAAAATCAGCCACCAAATCGCCCGGATTGCTCGAGGCTTTTATGATCCGTTCAAGCAGCGCCTCGGGTTTCTGGGTCGGGTAGCCGGTCCGTTCATTATGCAGCCTGGCGACGACAGGGAAGTACCACCAATCTTCAGGCACTTTTCCACGCGCAAGATCGGGTTGCTTTCCGAATCCGGCTTTATCGGATGAGGCGAAAGTCTTAACCGTACTGTTGTTGTAAGGCACCCGGACATCGTCCGCATTAAAAGTGTAATTGCGGCTTTTCGTGTAAAGTAAGATTGTGTCATGCTTTCGGTTAAAGGCGGAACGGATTGGTGAGGGTCCGTGATAGGTCCATACAATTTCATTCAATAATCGGTCTGGGCCGAAGAGTTCATCCAGCAGAACCCGAGCGTATGCTGAGGCGTGCCAATCAAGGTGCAGGTAGAGGCTGCCCGTATCAGCCAGCAGCTGATGCATGAGCTGCAAGCGCGGAAAGAGCATGTCTAAATACTGTCCGCCGTCCTGCCAGGTATCAGAGTATCCCCCTGTTGTCTTCCAGGTCTCAGGCTGGCGAGAGTCTTCCCCGCGTCCAATGCGAGCGCGATAGGCCTTTCCGCTCAGGAAGGGCGGGTCGACATAGATTAGATCGACCCTCCCTTTTAGCTCGGGTAGCAGGGAGGCCATGACGCCCAGGTTGTCAGACTGGATAAGTCGGTTTTCAAATTTATCCGGGAGAGCCGGGCGGGTCGTCGTCCGCGACCATTCTTTAAGCGGGGTAGGGGAAATCTGTAAATCGCCGCGCCCCTCCCAAGAAAGTCGTGCGAAAGGGGTGCGGCGGTTCGAACGTCTCATCTCTCAGCGCTTGCTAAAACGCTCTTCAAGCACTGCATCCAGGGTAGGTTGACCGATAACCTGGAGTTCATAACGCAAACGCATAGAGGGTATATCCAATTTGAGCAGTTTACCAAGGTCAATTGGCGTGCCGATCAGGACCAAATCAGCGTTACTGGAGTTGATCGTCTGCTCCAGTTCTTTTATTTGCACATCGCTATACCCCATCGCAGGTAACACATCGCCCGTTGTCGGATATTTCTCGTAAGTCGCGGCGATGCTTCCGGTTGCGAACGGGCGCGGGTCGATGATCTCAGCCGCACCGAAGCGTTTCGCCGTCACCCAGCCTGCGCCGTATGCCATTTCGCCATGGGTGAGCGTTGGGCCGTCTTCGACAACTAACACGCGCTTGCCCCTTATCGCCTGGGGGTCGTCAAGAAATATTGGTGAGGCGGCTTCAATGACGATCGCCTTCGGGTTGATCGCTATGACGTTTTCTCGGACCCGCATTACATCCTGGGGAGCAGCACTGTCGATTTTGTTCAGCAAGAGAACATCCGCTGCTACAACGTTAGCCTCACCGGGATGATAGTGGACTTCGTGACCGGGTCGCAGCGGATCGAGCACTACAATGTGCAGATCGCTCTTATAGAAGGGCAGGTCGTTGTTACCGCCATCCCAGAGCACGATGTCGACTTCCTTCTCGGCCTGCTCCAGAATTCGACCGTAGTCGACACCGGCGTAAACGATGACACCACGCTCGATATGCGGCTCGTACTCCTCACGTTCCTCAATTGTGCAATCGAATTTCTCGAGATCGTCATAGGTTGCAAAACGTTGAACAGCCTGCTTTTCGAGGTCGCCATAGGGCATCGGATGTCGAATCGCAGCTACACGGTACCCCATGCCGATCAAACGATCGGCAACGTAGCGGCTGGTCTGGCTCTTGCCGCTCCCGGTTCTTACAGCGCACACGGACACGACTGGCTTATTGGATTTGATTTGAGTCGTGCCCAATCCCATCAAACGGAAATCTGAACCATAAGCGAGAACCCGGGAGGCCAGGTGCATGACGTACTCGTGGGAAACATCGCTGTAGGCGAAGATAACCTGATCGATCTCGTGTTCTTTGATCAGTTGCTTGAGATCAATTTCAGGGTGAATTGGAATGCCATCCGGGTATAGCTTGCCTGCCAGCGCGGCCGGGTATACACGCCCCTCGATATTGGGGATCTGGGTCGCAGTGAAGGCGATGACGGTGTACTCCGGGTTATCACGAAAATAGACGTTGAAGTTGTGAAAATCACGTCCGGCGGCGCCCATGATGATGATGCGTTGAGGGTTCATAGATTTGTTCGCTTCCTCCGAAATGGATTGGATTCCCGATGAATTCCGACCGGGGCAATTGTTACATCACTCGTGGTACTTGAATATCGAGCAGGTAAAGCGCGTTGGCAAGCGTTTGTCTTGCCGCAGCAGTAAGCCGTAGCCTGGCGTAGCGGACCTGTTCCTCCTCCGCTTGAAGCACGCGGACGGCATGATAAAAAAGGTGAAATGCCCTGGCCAGTTCATAGACGTAGGTTGCCATGTTGAGCGGCTTGTATTCCTCAGCTGCCCGCTGCACGACGAGTGGGAATTGGGATATCCGTTCGATCAGGTCAATCTCGGCAACATCGAGATTGTAGTTGAACTCGCCGTGGGATGGTACTTCACCAGCCCGGGTGAGAATGCTGTTTCCACGAACATAAGCATTTTGAATATAGGGTGCGGATTGACCCTCAAAGCTCAAGGCCTCGTCCCAATCAAAGACAATGTCGCGAATGTTGTCGACGGAAAGCATGCTGTATATAAGAGCACCCAGCCCAATGGTTCGGGCAACTTCCGGTCGATCTTCAGGGGGCAGATCCGGGTTCTTTTCGGCGATGATGCCTTTCACGCGCTGCTCCGCCTCAGCCAGAACATCCATGAATAAAATCACGTTGCCCTTGCGGGAGGACATCGTTCCCTCTGGCAGTGTCACGAACCCATAGGCCAGGTGATAGCATTTCTCTGCCTGGGGGAACCCCCATAACTCGAGGATCTTAAAGACCTGCTGAAAATGCAGACTCTGGCGGGTATCAACGACGTAGATCGAGCGGTCGACGTGATATTTCTCGAACTTTTCTTTTGCCAGGGCCAGATCTTTGGTCAGGTAAAGCGTTGTGCCGTCACTGCGCAGGATGACTGCAGTTCGGTACTTCTCCTTCGCCAGACCAAGTTTCTCGTCGATGCGGACGATAACCGGTCCCTCCGGGCGTTCATCCTCGGCCAGGTTAAGCTCGATCAATTCATCCACGATTGCCTTTGCGGGTTCATCCACTTCGCTCTCGAAGAAGAACATATCCATTTTGATTCCGAGCAAGGCGAGAATATCGTCCAGCTCGTCAAGGCTCCACTGCCGGGTGCGGCGCCAGAGCTCTCGGATTTCTGGATCGCCTTCATCCCAGCGTTTAAGCATTTCGCGTCGTTCAGCATCGTAACGTTCGCGCTGCTGCTTCTCCGCTTCGCTTTCACCCTCTTTTGGTGTGACAAGCGCGTTGGCTTCCGTGTAAATCTTCGCCAGCCACTGCCCGCGCTCGTGAATCCCTTCTGGCTCTTCTCCGGCATGGAATTTTGAGTAGCCCCACAGGCAGGTGATGACACCCAGACCGATGTCCCCCGGGTAAGAGGCACGCAGGGTTTCGTAGCCAGCAAAACTGGCCAGGCGGGCCAGGGATTCGCCAAGCACTGCGTTACGAGCATGACCTATGTGGAAGGAATGGTGAGTGTTCGGTTGGGCATATTCGACCATCAAGCGTTCATTCTTGGCCGGTCCGCGGCCATAATCATCACCCTGTTCCAGAACAGTGTCCACCACCCGTCGGGCATATTCTGCCGAATCCAGGTACAGATTAATGTAGCCGTTCGCTGCGGCTGCCCGGTGGATTCCCTCCAGCGATCTCAGTTCAGAGGCTAATGCGGATGCGATTTCCTGGGCTCTTTGGGGGACTTGTATCTTCGCTCCGGCCCGCGCTTCACGGGCTGCAATCTGAAAGCATACTGCCGTTCCAAATCCCCACTCGCCGCTGAACGGGATAGGAACCCAATCCAGGCTTTCAGGCTCCGGATAGCCGGATTCCTGCAGGAGTTGGAAGACTTTAAGGGTTGCTTGGTTTAGCTCTTGTTCAAAGATCATGATTTCGACCTGAAGGGGCGATTATAGCATGCCGAGTGGTTCAGGAAACCAAAACACGACGCACATTTGTGCGTCGTGTTGAATGAGGTCAAGCTGCTGATCAGGCAGACGGTTCGATCATCGCCAGTTGCTTCATCAGCCGGCTCTTCCGCCGGTCTGCATTACGGCGATGGATAATACCCTTCGCGGCAGCTTTATCAAGCTCTCGAATCGCTTCATGCACCGCTTTCACCGCCTCGGCTTTATTATCGCTTTCCAGTGCGGTGCGGGCGCGTTTGGTGTAGGTTCGAGCTCTGGTCCGCCACAGTTTGTTGTGCACGCGACGTTTTTCATTTTGACGAATACGTTTCTTCGCAGAGGCCGTGTTAGCCAAAGTATCCTCCTTGCGCTGGCTCACGAAACGAAACGGTATTCTAACCGACCCTAGCGATTGTGTCTAGGTTCAAGCCCGCAGATTACAATCAAATAATAACCAACAAGGCCAACATACTGGCATCCAACTCGGTGTCCGTGTATGGTATTGTTCACGCTCGAAAGGCAAGAAATGTAGGAGAAGTCAGGCACATGCGTACATTGAATATGGGTGATCCCTATCCGGGAATGGTTACTTCTTGGATAGGTGCTGCTCAGCTCCAAGCCCAGCAGATTGACCTGGTCGAAGCACCCATTCCTAGTTCAATCTTCCTCGAAGGACCTGCCGGAAGCGGAAAGACGACCGCAGCGGTTCATCGTGCGCGCCGACTTCTGCAGCATACCAGAGCGCAGGAGAAGCTGCTGATCATCGTTCCCCAACGTTCACTGGCCAGACCTTATATTGGCCTGCTTGAGCAGTTTCCTGATCTTAATCCTGGGCGAATTAACATCCTTACCCTGGGAGGACTTGTGCGGCGAACAGCAGAACTGTTCTGGCCCTTGTATGCGGGTGAAGCAGGATTCTCGGACCCATCAACACTGCCGAGCTTCCTGACCCTTGAAACGGCAACTTATGTCCTGGCAAATGCGATCAGCCCAATGCTGGCACAAGGGGCTTTTAACGGCCTGGCGATCGATCGTAACCAGCTCTACCGTCAAATCCTCGACAACTTGAATAAAGCTGCGATTGTCGGATTTCCTATCGAAGAAATCGGCAGCCGGTTGGGGGAGGCCTGGGTTGGTACAGCGGACCAGAAACGAATCTATGATGATGCCCAGCAGTGCGCGAGGGTGTTCCGCCATGCATGTCTGGAAATGAATATGCTCGATTTTTCGCTGCAAGTGGAGGTTTTCTTCCGCTATATCCTTCCTTCGCCCGCATTCAAGATGTATAGAGAACAAATCGCGACCCACATGCTCGCGGATAACATCGAGGAAGACGCCCCGCGGACGCACGATCTCATTCAAGCCTGGCTCCCTGAGCTGCAGAGTGCGCTTCTTGTATTCGATACTGAGGCAGGTTTCCGTCGCTTCCTGGGCGCTGATCCGACGGATGCGTATGCATTGAAATCTCGTTGTACTGGCCAGATTCGATTCGACGAAAACCTGGTTGCATCAGCTTCTGTCCAGGATTTAGGTCGCACCCTGGCCGCTCATTTTGATAAGGGCGCTGATCAGGAAACCGGTGCGAAATTGAATGCATTCCACGTTGAAGTTCACCGTCATTTGCCCGAATCGCTGGAATGGATTGCTAATGAGGTCGATACTCTCCTGAACAGGGAGCAGATCCCCAGACGTGAGATTGCAATCGTCTCTCCCTATCTTTCCGATTCTGTGCGTTTCTTGTTAGGCCGAAAGCTGGATGAACGGGGTATTCAGTGGATTGCGTTTCGTCCGTCCCGGCAAATCCGACAGGAAGCGGCCGCGCGTAGCCTCCTGACGTTGGCGGCCATTGCCCATCCTGGTTGGAAACAGCAGCCAACCCCTGAGGACGTTGGCCGCATGCTGGAAATGTGTATAGCCGAGCTTGATCCTGTTCGCGCTGACCTCTTCGCCCGAATTCTTTACAAACCAAATGCTTCTCCGCCCTGGCTGGAACCGTTCAGCCAGCTAAAGGGTCAGATGCAGGAGCGACTTACATATTCACTTGGTCAACTTTACGACACCCTACGAACCTGGCTCGTTAATTACCTTGAATCCCCCGGGTTGGAATTAGACCATTTCCTGCGCAAACTCTTTGGTGAGATTCTTTCTCAGGCGGGCTTTGGGTTTGAAAACGATCTCACTGGAGGTACGGTCGTCGCGACTTTGATCGATTCCGTTCAAAAATTCCGTCGGATTCTCGGGGAGAATCTAGAGCGACATGAAATCAATCCAGGAATGGTCTTTCTAAGCCTGGTGCAGGAAGGCGTCATCAGCGCACAGGATATAGGCCAATCTACCAGCACAAGGGAAGACGCGGTATTGATTATGCCGGCTTTTACATTCCTCATGGCAAACCAGCCGGTTTCATACCAGTTTTGGATGGACGTGGGTAGTCAAGGCTGGGCAGAGCGCATCTACCAACCGCTAACACATCCTTATGTCTTAAACCGTCAATGGCAGCGTGGAAGACTGTGGACGGATGAAGAAGAAATGGCAGTCCGGGACAACATCGCAGCCACGCTATGTCTCGGTTTAACACGGCGGTGCCGGGTCGGGGTTTCTGCGGTTTGGAGCGAGATCGATGAACGGGGCTATGAGCAGCGCGGCCCCCTTTTGCGCGCAATCCAGAGTACGCTTCGCGCCCAGGGGGTATCAGGTGGATAGTGAGAGATTTTCGCCTCGCCCGAATCAGAAGGAAGTGCTCGCATTTAGACAGGGCAGGATGGGAGTCTCGGCTGTACCTGGCAGTGGAAAGACGACAACACTCTCCTACCTCGCCGCACAGCTTGTTGCAGAAGCCAATCTCAAGCTGGACCAGGAAATCTTAATTGTGACCCTGGTGAATTCTGCGGTTGAGAATTTTACCGGTCGGGTCGCTGGTTTTGTGAGGGAGTTTGGTCTGCTTCCTTATCTTGGCTACAGGGTGCGAACACTCCACGGTCTCGCACACGACATCGTGCGTGAAAGGCCTGATGTCGCCGGGGTCTCCGAGCAGTTTAGCATCATCGACGAGGCTGCTTCAAACGAGATTATGAATTCCATATGCCAGGCCTGGGTCCATTCCCATCGTGATTGGATCCGTTCACTGATGGCTGACGATCTTCGGGAGGCCGCAGAGAGGCGTGTGTTGCGCCACGAATGGCCGAACCTCGTACGGGACATAGCCGTTGCTCTCATTCGGATGGCAAAAGACCTGGGTCTCTCATTGCAGGCTGTGCGTTCAATGCTCGATGCTCAAGCCGAACAGCACCCTCTGCTCGAGCTCGGTTGGTCTGTCTACCGTGAATACCAAACCGCATTGGCATACCGGGGGGCTCTTGATTTTGATGACCTAATTTCGAGGGCTTACGATGCGCTTCGATTGGATGAAGAATACTTGGAACGTTTGCAGTACCGGTGGCCGATTATTCTCGAGGATGAAGCCCAGGACAGCAGCCGATTGCAGGAGGAGATCCTGCGCGCGCTTGTCGGAAACGATGGAAGTTGGGTGCGCGTAGGGGATCCAAACCAGGCGATTTTCGAAACCTTCACCACTGCCAGTCCCTATTATTTACGGCGCTTTCTTGATGAACCGGATGTCACCAGCCGTTCCCTGCCAAATTCTGGGCGCTCGACAGAAACCATTTTAGGCCTGGCGAATCTTTTATCCGAATGGGTCAGGAGCAGCCACCCGGTGGTTGAGCTGCGCGAAGCCCTTTCTCTGCCGGCGATTGAGCCAACACCAGAAGACGACCCTCAGCCAAACCCTAGGGTTGAGGACGGTTCTGTTGCCCTTGTCGACTTGCCCTACAGCCCAGATGAGGAAATACAAAAAGTGTTGAAGTCGATTTCGAACTTCGTGAGCCAGAACCCCACTGCGACTTTGGCAGTGCTCGTCCCGCGCAACTATCGCGGTTTCGAGATGGTCGAACTCCTCAAAGGGGCTGGAATTCCATACCTTGAAATCCTGCAAAGTTCGAGGAAGACACGCCTGCTTGCGCAAAGCTTTGCCGACCTGCTGCGGCACATCGCCCTGCCTGCAGATGCGAAAAATATTCCACCAGCCTACTGTGTTTGGCGCTGGGGAGCCGGGGTGGAAGAAGACGAGCGCGACCCTGCGGATGAGGGATTGCAGGCAATCGCCTCCTGTCGAACTCCGGAGGCATTCTTCTGGCCTCGTGCAGGAAATGACTGGCTGCAGAATGAGGGATTGTCGAATCAAGGCCGGGAGCATTTGGAGCATTTTCGCCTGGCAGCGCAGCGGTGGCAGGAAGCTGGACAACTTTCCAGTGATCAATTGATCCTTACCTTAGCAAGCGACCTGCTGAGAGAACCGGGTGAGCTGGCGCTGGCATTTCGCTTTGCGGTATTCGCCCGGCAATATGCCTCATCCGAGCCCGGGACGACTTTGCTGGATATTGCCAATGAGCTCACGCGAGTCGCGCAAAACGAGCGCCGCTTCTTTGGTTCAGGAGAGCAGGGAGAGGGATTTGACCCCGATGCATATCCCGGCCGGGTGGTCGTCTCAACCATCCATAAAGCGAAAGGCCTGGAGTGGGACCGGGTCTATCTGCTCTCGGTGAATGATTACAATTTTCCATCAGCGCTTGAAGGGGATAGCTTTATCTCCGAGAAGTGGTTTCTGAAGGACTCCATCAATCTTCAAGCTGAAGGGCTAGAGCAGATAAGGCTCTTGGTCAGGGGAAAGTTGGCAGGGGAATATCATCAAGGGGATGCGACCATGAGAGCTCGCCAGGAGTATGCTGCTGAACGGCTGCGGCTGCTGTACGTTGCAATCACCCGAGCCCGTAAGGACTTGATTATCACCTGGAATACCGGGCGAAAGGGCGATCGAGGAGAAGCCCTGCCGCTTAGAGCGTTGCGATCGCTTTGGACCAATGCGAGCACCGGCGATGACTGAGCTCCATTTCACGTCTGCGAGTCTGGAAGATTATCGAACCTGCCCGCGCCGCTTTCAGCTCCGTTTCCTCCTCTCCCAACCCTGGCCTGCCCAGGTGACAGCACCTGAGGATGCATTTGAAAACCACTTGCGCCAGGGAGCAGCCCTCCATCGTCTGATCCAACAGGACCTGCTTGGGATGCCGCGTGAACGGCTCAAAGATCTCGCTCGCGATGAACCACTCGCCACCTGGTGGGAGCAATATCTGGAGCATGCGCCGAGGGGTTTGCCGGCGCAAAAACTGCCTGAAATCGAATTGTCTGCTCATCTTGAAGGATGCCGATTGGTCGGGAAATTTGATTTGCTCGCCTTTGAACCCGGGGTGCGTTTTGTTATTGTCGACTGGAAGACAGAACGCAAGCCTCCATCCAGAGAGCGGCTCGCTGCCCGAATGCAGAGCATACTTTATCCATACCTGCTTGTGGAAGGTGGATCGGATTACAACGATGGCGAAGCGATCAAACCTGCCCAAGTGGAAATGATCTACTGGTTTGCTGAAAACCCGAAAACGCCACAGAAATTCGACTATAGTGATCTGGCCCATGCTGAAAACCAGAAATTCTTGTCAACATTACTGGAAGAAATCCTAACGTGCGAAGAGGATGATTTCCCACTAACGAACGAGGAACGAAGCTGTCTTTTTTGCAATTACAGGTCTCTCTGTAAGAGAGGGAAGCAGGCCGGCGAATTTGACCAAATTGAAAGCGTTACAGAGGACTTTGACCCCTATTTCGATCTCGACTTTGACCAGCTCGATGAGGTCGCCTTCTGATGTTCACGGATCACGGCTGGCAGGAACCGGATATTATCCGGGTCCCGGAGGATTATCGCAGCCTGGTTGGCGGGCATCCACTGGTTGCGGAGACGTTATTCCGACGCGGAATTCACTCACCGCAGGCGGTACGGGCATTCCTCGATCCAAATCTTTACCTTCCCAGCTCTCCCTTTGAATTGCAGGACCTTCGATCTGCCGTTGACCTTGTAGCAGAGGCAGTAAGCAAGGGAACAGCAATTTGTGTTTGGGGTGATTTCGACGTAGATGGTCAGAGTTCCACCACCCTTCTTGTCGAGGCGCTCCGTGGCCTTGGAGCCAATGTCCGATACTATATTCCAGATCGTGAGGTGGAATCTCATGGTTTCCATCCGGCAAGCTTGCGGCTTCTCCTCGAACAAGGCATTGGCCTGGTGATAACCTGTGACACTGGCGTGACTGGCCAAGAAGCCGTCGATGTCGCTCGCGAGTTTGGTGCCCAGGTCATCATCACCGATCATCATGACCTGCCATCACAACTGCCCTCCGCTGATGCCGTGATCAACCCAAAACGGCTTCCTCCCGAGCATCCCATGCGGGAGCTGCCAGGTGTTGGGGTAGCCTATGAACTTGCCAAGGGCACCTTTCTCAAGCTTGGCCTCGAATTTCCAGAACCTGAGCTCCTCGAATTGACGGCACTTGGAATTGTGTCCGATCTGGCCGTCCAAACCGGTGATGTGCGGTACCTGCTCCAGCGCGGTCTGGCAGCGATGCGAATGACCTCCAGGCCTGCGTTGCTAAGCCTTTTCCAAATTGCGAAGCTCAATCCCGAGGAGGTTGATGAAGAGCAGATCACCTTTGGAATTGCACCCAGGCTTAATTCGTTGGGCCGTCTGTCGGACGCTAACCAGGGGGTCGAATTTCTCAGCTCAAGGGATCGTTTAGAAACGGACGAGATGGCGGCCGGTCTGGATCAATTAAATACAAAACGCAAGCTGCTTACCGACCAGGTTTTCCAGGCCGCCGTCGACCGGCTCGAGAAGGATAAACGCAGCACGAGCCCAGTGCTGGTTGTAAGTGGGGTGGACTGGCCCAGAGGCGTTTTGGGTATAGTAGCCAGCCGGCTGGTCGAAACCTATGGAAAGCCTGCCATCGTCCTCTCGGAGGGCTCAGACGGAATGTTAGGGGGATCAGCTCGATCGGTACCCGCCGTGGATATCTCAGCGGCGATTTCTTCTACAGCAGATCTGGTCGAGCGGTATGGCGGTCATCCAATGGCGGCCGGCCTCCTACTCAAAGCAGACCAGTTGGTGGAATTTGACCAGCGCATACGAAATTTCGTTCTGCAGCATTATGGCCAGGTCGAACCACCTGCGCTTCAGCTCGATGGGTACCTCCCACTTTCTGATCTTGATCTGGGTATGATGCGCGATTTCGCCCGTCTTGCGCCATTCGGACCTGGTAATCCAGGGCTTGTTTTTGCCAGCCGTGGGCATGAAATTGTCGAAAGCAGATTTTTTGGTACGGCGCAGGAACATCTCAAGATTATCGTGCGTGACGATGATGGAGGGAGGTATGAGTTGATCCGATGGCGGGGCAAAGACTTGCGCCTCCCACGCGGCAGGGTCGATATTGCATACTCAACCCGGATTAACTCCTATCGTGGTGCCGATCGTTTGCAGCTGGAGTGGGTTGATACACGAGACAGTGAACCATTTGAGCTGGTTGTAACTGAACAGGTAGCGCAGATCAAGATCGCCGATTGGCGTTGGATTCTTCGGCCGGAAGAAGCCCTGGCAGAACTTGTAGAACCGCCGTCCATTCAGGTTTGGCGGGAGGGTATTTTGGATCGTACGATCGCCGGCTGCTCGAGAAGTACGCTTCAAGCTGCCGCGAGGCTCGTAATATGGACAGCTCCAGCAAATCGAGCGATCCTATTGGAAGCGATTGAGCGAGTGCAGCCGCAGGAGTTGATATTCGTCGGACGAGAGCCTGGAACAGGCCAATTTGAAATCTATGCCCGCCAGTTGGCTGGAATGGTGAAATATGCACTTCAAAATTTAAACGGGAGATTTGACGTTAGATCAAGCGCAGAGCGGTTAGGCAGCTCGATTCAAACCGTCAGGTCGGGTGTGGATTACCTGACTGCCCGTGGAACGGTCAGAATAAAGGAAGATTCAATCGAGAACCTTCAACTTGCAGCTGGGGCGGGGGAAGTCGGGCAGATTGAATCCAGTGCGCAGAGTTTACGCCAGAATTTGATGGAGGAATACGCGTTCAGAGCATATGTCAGGAAGTGCGATTTACAACTGCTTGTTCAAGAGGGATAACGGTGTTTGGAGGTTAATCTCCCTGCGCCTGGGCTGGACCGCTTAGGGAAAGCTGGATTCGAAAAATACTTCCTCCGGCGGGGTTGTCTTCTACCCAAATTCTGCCAGCATGAGCGTCAACTGCCAGTTTGCAAAATGCCAGCCCAAGCCCAGTACCACGACGCCTACCGCTTATGCCAGGTATCTGGCCGTACCGATCGAAGATCCGTTCCCGGTATTCCATCGGAACTCCAGGTCCGGTGTCCGCTATTTGAATGTCAACCAGTTCACCTTCACCCTTCAGACTTAATTTTATTTGCCCTCCTGCGGGGGTGAATTTTAAGGCGTTGTCCACTAGGTTGGATAAGACACGGGCGATCTTTTCGCGATCTAGCCAAACCAGTACTGAAGGTTGAAGGTCTGTATCGATGATGATGCCGGATTTGTTCGCCTCGGGAAGGTATATCTCCGAGATCTCACGCATTATCGTCGTAAGATCGACACTCTCCAGGGTTAACTGTGCTTCCCCTGATTCAAGACTGCTGATAGTTAGAAGGGAGTTGACTAGGCCCAGCATTTGCTGGACGCTGCGTTCGGAGACCGCGATCGCTTGTTCCACAATCGGCGATTCAGATCCCTCGTCAATGTGCGTTTTAAGCAGAGTCAACCCGCTGAGGATTGCCGTCAAAGGGCCGCGTAAGTCGTGAACGATCATCTCAGTAAGTTGATTCCGTGATTCTTCGAGCTCGCGTTGTTGAGTGACATCACGAAGTACGATCAGCCACCCAATCAGGTCGCCATCCGAGTCAAAGACCGGCGATTCGCTGCGCTGCAGGAACTGTGATTTACCTTGTGCTGCCTGGAAAATGGTAGTGCCGGAATAGTACGTCGTGCCTCTGCCGAGCGCTTCAAGCAACCGGCCAATATCGCCCGCACGGTAGCCCAGGCGATCTTCGAGTCGGAATTCAGGGTCGGTGATTATTCGACTTTCCAATCCTCGGAGATCTAGGTTGATGAATTCCCCTGCCAGCTTGTTGACCAGCAGCATGCGGCCGGAGAGGTCGATCATGATGATTCCCTCCCGGGTTGAATTCATAATGGCCATCAGCCGATCATGACCTTCGATTGTTGATTGGAATAGGCCGGTATTTTCGAGCGCAATAGCAGCCTGGATCGCGATTGATTGCGCGATACGCTCTGATTCAGGCGAGAAACTGTCAGGCTGAAGCGAGGTTATCTCAAGCAAACCAAGTGTGCGCTGGCCAATTGCCAGCGGGACGATCATCAGGCCGGATGCTTTTCGTTCCAGTTCCAGGTAGTCTCTGTCGGCCTCGGTCGGTGCATTCGCCCGATCCCAGTGTTGAATTTTTCTCTCTCTGAGGCAAGTTCGGATGAAGGGCAGGTGCTGTGGGTCAAGCTCCAACCGCCCTGGGTCAGCAACCGGACGTCCATCGACAACCGAAGCGATGCAGTGTAAGTGCTTTTTTTCCAGGTGCCATTGGTAAACCGAAACCTGATGGGCTTTCAGTGCGAAGCTCAGTCCGTCGGCGGTGGCAAGAGCAACGGCTTCGGTTTCCAACGTCTCGCCGATTTGCGTGCTAGCCTGATAAAGAAGTGACTGTTCTGTCAGGCGCTGGTCCAGCTCGTTATACAGGCGCGCGTTTCGGATCGCTCCAGCTGCCTGAGATGCGATTCGCACCAAGATTGCTTGATCGGTATCGGAGAATGGTTCACGTGTAAATCGCTCGACGATGATCACGCCGAGATTGCCGGTTGGATCCAGGATAGGGACGCCAAGCAAAGCTTGAATTTCCGCATCCCCGACGCTTTTATATTGCAGGGAAGTGGCTGTTGTGGCAAACCGCTTTGGTTGACTTTCGGCTGCGATCTGTTTCGTTAGATCAGGCACCAAAATGTTGGCTGGAGAATGTTCGTCCCGGCTGTGTGGAGGTTCAACCGCAACGATGACGAGCTTGTGTTCTGGTCCTGTAAACAGTGCTAAATGTCCTGACTGGGCTCCAGTTGCTCGCAGCGCTTGATCGAGAATAACCGCCTGCAGATCCTGAGAAGTCAGTGCGACCGCAAGCAATTCTGCGAATTGTTCAAGGCCTTCGAGTTCTTCCAACCTATTTCGAAGCGTTATATCCAGGCTGACACTTCGTATGATCTGGCGGATAAGCGGTGCAGCAATCCCAATCAGCAGACAGAAGATGAGAAGCGCCGGAAGGCCAAGTACTGCATACGCGGAAGCGCCCAGCATTGCAACAGGGAGTGGAATCACGATCAGCAAGCTCAGTATCATGAACGACCGGCTGCTCAACCCCCTTAGCCCGAAAACCCTTCGTTCGAGCGAGATCAAACCAATGCCAACTGCGCTGAATCCAACACATGCGGCGAGAAATGGAGCTGCATCTGCAACCGGATTCAGAATCGTCAGCCCTTCGCCGCCGGCCAGATCATATATGGCAAAGCCAACTGCCAGTGCAAGGGCACTCCTGGTAGAGTGCCCTAAGATCGCAGGGGAGATCCCAACCCCTGCTTTCTTGCCCATCTTTTTGTGCAGCGTTTCGGTCTTTATTAATAACGAAGACGCCAGCAATCCCACGAAGATGACGATGATTGCCCAAAGGGGCTGCTCGACCAATCCGTAGGCCAGGCCGAGAACATGGGTGATGTCCGCTGCGGTTGAATTTACCTCGACGGAGAACCACCCGATCCATACGACCGTGACGAGAACAAGCAGGAACGGGAGAATGGGTGGGGGTCTGACGGCGCCAGGAATTAGCCAGATCCCAAGGAGCAATACCGTTACCAGTAGTTGGAGAACAGGCTGGAAAAATCGTTGAAAGGTCTTCATTTGACCCGGCCGTTGAACCATTGATCCGAGTAGTGCAGGAACTGGGCCAACGTCCTTCCTCGGATGAGGCTCAGGGCGTCGGGGTCACTGTTGTTGACCCGCTCGTTGCGCCTGGGGTGCTGGTCCGTGTTGGGCTTATTGTCGGGCTGGAGGTTGCCGTGCGCGTCGGGCCGATACCCGTTAGCTCATCATAATGCTGTTGTGCGAGCTCCTTGGTGGACGGAAGTGCATTTTCGAGGCTTAAGACATAGTTCCACATACGTATTGCATCACTCTTAACATCGGGGTTAGCCTCAAAAATTAAGCCCTGCAAGGCATAAATTTCGCCCAGCTCACGTTCTTTGATGAAAGCGTTATTTAGCGAGTTCGCATAGGTAATCGCCGGTCCGGTGTAATCACGCAGGGCAAGTTGTGGATCGCCAAGCGCGACCAGAATCCTGGCTGCATTGATGAACAGATCGAAGGATTCTGGACCGAATCGCCTGGCCGAGAGGATATCCTCGTACGCAATCTTGTACTCACCGCGTTGGGTATTGAGTATTGCCCGGGCCATATATGCCGGGGCGTAGCGGTCATTAATTTCGAGTGCAATGTCTAGCATTTTTAAGGCCTGATCATATTGTCCGGTTCCGACCAGAGCGCGACCGAGGGCAGCCCATCCCCGCTCATCGCTGGGCGAATAAGCCGTGTAGGTTTGAAGGGGCCAGATCGCGGTCGAGAAGTAGCCTGGATCGAGCGTGTTGACCCCAAGGGCCACATACGATCGGCCCACTGCAAGGTAGCCCTCCAGCATGGCTGGATCGTCGGCACTGCCCTCAAGAGCGTAGTTGAGTGCTGACTGGAACCGGGCCAGGTTCAGATAAGCCTCGCTCAAGTAAATCATCAAGCGCGGTGAGCTCGCACCAGCGGCCAAGGCTCCTTCAATAGTCGTAGATTGCTTCTGCCAGAGCTTATTGTCCGAGTAGTACTTTGCCAGCTCGAGTCGAGCCTCGATAAGAGCTGGATCTCGCTCAACCGCCCGTTCGAAATCACGCAAGGCTGCGTCCGTGTCACGCTCCAACAATGCCCGTCCACGGCCAAGGTACACGGCGGCATAATCTGGAGCTGCCTTGGCAACCTCATCGTAGGTCTTGATCGCGGCACCGATGGCGCCCTGCATGCGCTGGGCTTCGGCTTTGAAATAGAGTGCATCCGGCAGGTTGGGGGAGAGGGTCAAGACCTGATCGAAGAAGTCAATCGCCTGTTCATAATCTCCGCGCTGAAGGGCTTTGATCCCGGCATCGTAGGCTTCATAGCTGGGGTGGGGGGTGTAGCCAGCGATCGGAGTCGGCGTAGCTGTTGAGGCAATAAAGAGCGCGAGCGGTGTCTCGAAAAATTCGGTCGGAATTGGCGTTCGGATGATGCGCGTGGCGGCAGGAATCGGGGTGGCTGTTGGTGTACCGGGTAGTGGTGTATCCGTTGCTGTTGGGCTCGGTGCAGGGAGTGTGGAGGCGAAACCCAGGTACCCGGTCTGGAAGCGTGGAACAACGAAGAAAATAACTGCAGCGATGATTGCCACTCCTGCCGCGCCGAATACCAGCATTCCGAAAACCCTGCCAGCCCCCGCTCCCCTTTTAGACTTGAATGTCGATGGGCTGGCTTTCGGAAGTCCGACCGTGGCGGCTGCTGGCGGAGCAGCCTCCGGTTCTTTCTCTGGCTCGGCTAATGGCCCAGGCAGATCGTATTTGCGCTTTGGAAGGCGGACAGGGGAGGGTATCTCTTTTTCGTCAGGCCGCCTGGCGCCCAGGATGGCTAATCCACGCAGCGCGGCCCTGTTGGTAGGGTCGATTCGGAGTGCTGATTCAAGGCAGTAGATTCTCTCACGTGGAATATCAACGACCGAGCTCATCCAGATCCAATATTCAGCGTTCTGGGATTCTGCCCGCAGCAGGCGGGATAGCAGTTCGCGCGCGCGAGCACGGTCCCCTGTTCGCACTGCTGCAATCGCTTCGGTAAGTGTGCTGGTCGAGTCGCTGGCCAAATTTCGTTCCTTATCAACCCATCGGGAGTCTAGCATATCGACCTGTGTGCTGCTAATCCCCCATTGGTATAATCGGCGATCATGGTAACTCAAGCAAGATTTGTGCCTCACTGGATTGTCTTCCTACTTCTGGCTGGCTGCCAAAGCCAACCCGGTACTGCTGCCGTCGTATCTCCAACTGCAACCCTGCTTCCCTTGACATCTTCAACCGCAACAAGGACTATGGCCCCGCCGCCCGATTCTGAAAATACAACACCAGTGCTGGGTCCGACGCCGACGCCTTTTGTCCATATTGTTCAGCAAGGTGAGACGCTGCTGGGAATTTCGTTTCGCTATGGAGTTGATCTGGATGCCCTGCTCCTGGTTAACCCAGGGGTTGACCCCGGTTTCTTAACGATCGGACAGCAACTCCGCATTCCAGGCTCGGATGGAGAGCCGGTAGATTATCTTCTACCCACTCCAACTCCGGTGCCTCTTTCTCTTGGCCCTGTAAGTTGCTACGATTCCCCTTCTGGAAGAATGGTATGTTTGTTGAGCGTTGAAAATGGGACGGCATTTGACCTCGAAAGCGTGGCAGTGCTGATTTCTTTGTTTGATAGCAAAGGGAATTTGGTCCAGGCGAACATGGCCGATTCACCGCTGGAACTTCTTCCCGCCGGGGACAGCATGCCGGTCTCGGCCGCATTTTCTTCTCGGCCACAGAATTTTCAATATGTCTCTGCTGAAGTACGTTCGGCGATCGCAGTTCCAGTTGGACAAGTCGAGGTCATCGAAATGTCTCTGGAGGTGAATGTTCAGGTGCTTCAGCCGGAGATCGGTCTCGCACACCTTGAAGGTGAGGTTCTTTTTGCTGATGGAATTGACACCGAAGTCTCGCAGGTCCGCATCTTGGGCATTGTGCGGGATGCCCTCGGTCGATATATCGGATATAACCTATGGGACAGCCCAGTTCTGGAGGCCGGTGTAGAGCGGGTCCCCTTTTCCCTTGATGTCTACAGCCTGGGTCCAAGATTAGCAGGCGTCGAGCTTCATGCGCAGGGAAAATATGTTCGATAGCCTCGTCAATCAAGCCTGTGCTACAGGCAGATAAGAACTCTGATGGCGCATGTCGAACAAATCCCTTGCGAAAGCCGGGACAACCTGCGGATGCTGCTTGATGTTCGATCCGCAGCAGATGCCCTCGCAAGCTACTATGCCCTCTTTCACGATTGCAGTCGCGTGCAGTTGTATGGTTACTACCCGAATGCTGAAAACCTGAGTGGTTTCCTGACCATCGCCCAGACCGGGATAGATCTTTTCCGGCCGCTGGTTATCCCGTTCGCCGGGACACGCCAGGGTCTTCAGGAACTGGTCAAGGCTGCTGTTCTGCCAGGCCGACGCTACCTTGTTTATCTGCCTGTGGAACAGCAAGAGTATCTCATCGGAGTGGCCGACCTGAGCGGAATACAGGTCAGCAATTTACTGCGTCTCGACGCCCGAGGGTTCGAACCCGTCATAAACGTCCTCTTAGAACGCCGGCAATCTCCAGGTGGGAACCCGCGATTTGAGATTCGATCGAAGGATGGTTTTGCTGCGGCCGGGATAAATTGGCGGACTGAATTTGCGGCAGAAATTTATGCCGAGGGAGATGCGATCGGCTACCGTCGCGGATTCACGAAGTCGGTTCTTGGCGCCCTCATTCACCAAATGCTGCAGGAAAAGCTCACGATTTTCCTGCGCGTCCCGGATGATGATTATCGGTCGTTCGAAGATGCGTTTGACCTGGGTTTCAAACCGACCGGAGTAAGGCAGGTATTCGCGGATTTACAGATCCATGCCGAAATCTCGCCTGACGTCAAGAGTGAGGACCTATGATCCAGGCCGCATACACATTCCCCTCATCCTTTCTTTGGGGAACCGCTACCGCCGGTCACCAGGTAGAGGGCGGGGATGAGCTCAGTGACTGGTACACGTGGGAGCAAATGCCTGGACGAATTCTGAGTGGGCATGTCTCAGGAGGGGCATGTGAGTGGTGGGATGGGCGTTGGGTAGAGGACTTCGACCGCGCAGCCCGGGCTCATCAGAATGCCCATCGATTGTCGGTCGAATGGAGCAGGATTGAGCCCTCGCTCGCGGTCTGGGATGATTCGGCCATTGATCAATACCGCACGATGATTGACGGTGCTCGGAAACGAGGGCTCGAACCCATGGTGACCTTGAACCATTTTACCCTGCCGCAATGGTTGGCAGAGCGCGGCAGCTGGACGTGCGAAGAATCTGTGCTCTGGTTTGAACGCTACGTTCGAAAAGTGGTCAGCGAACTGAAAGATCTGGTAAAAATTTGGATCACGATAAACGAACCGAATGTACTTATTTATGGAGGATACGTATCAAACGAATTTCCTCCAGGGCTGAAGGACATTCGCTCGGTCGCTCCGGTCCTCAGGAATTTGCTTCGTGCTCATTCTGCTGCTTATCACGCCATCCATGAGCTTGACGCACAGGCGCAAGTTGGCATCGCCCACCACTACCGGGGTTTTATGCCTCGCAACCCCGCGAGCATAGGCGATCGCTGGTTGGTGCGATTTAAAAACCGGAATTTTAATGAGCTCTTTCCGCAAGCGTTAATAAACGGCCATCCCCATTTTCTGATTTGGCAAGATGACATACCGCAGGCGCGTGGAACCCAGGACTTCTTCGGATTAAATTACTACACGACAGAAGAAGTTGCGATGGATTGGCGGAATCCTTTAAATTCCCTAAAGCCAGGAGGCTACTCTCAAGATGCAGATCTTAGCCCCTCCGGTTTCCTCGCCAATTCTCCCCAGGGGTTTTGGCAGGCTCTGAAATGGGCTCATCAGTATCAGCTCCCAATTTACGTCACAGAAAACGGGACGGAAGACCCCGACGACGGATTCAGGCGGAACTATCTGGCACAGCACTTGCACCAGCTCTGGAAGGCAGTGAACTTCAACTGGCGAATTAAGGGCTATTTTCATTGGACCCTGGTCGACAACTTTGAATGGGAGCGGGGATGGACGCAGCAGTGGGGTTTGTGGGAGCTGGATGAGCAAACGCAAACCCGTAAGAAAAGGCCGAGTGCCGATTTCTTTTCGGAAATCTGCCGCACGAACCAGCTTTCATCCGAGATGGTTCTTCGATATGCTGAACAGGTTTTTGATGATCTATTCCCTCCACGCGGCGCTTCAGAGCTCCTTACCTGATCTCAAGCCGCAAACAAAGCGCCCTAAATTTTCGATCCTTTCTATAGGATTGCTGTGTCTTGGCGCAATCTTATGGTTTGGAATTCCTCAGCAGGCATTTGCCGATCCAGGCTCCCGTGTAGGAGAACGCCCATTTAACCTGCCGTTTGACGGTGATCCCGGCCCTGATAATTGGTTATTCATCCAGCCCTACGGGAATACCACTTTTGCCTACCAGTACCGTGGCAGTGTTTATTATGGTGGCCAGGGACTGCATTTTGGAATCGATCTAGCCGCGCCTTGCGGGACCCCTGTGCTTTCGATTGGCGATGGAGTTGTACATTCGATCGACAGCTGGCATGGAGCAGGTCCGCATAATTTAATGATTTTCCACTCGAACGGCTATGCCTCCTTTTACGGCCACCTACTGGTTAGAGCAAAACTTAAAATAGGCCAGAAGGTGAAAGCAGGCGAGATCGTTGGTTTGAGCGGCGATCCCGACCGGACCTGTAACTCCAGGCCTCATCTGCATCTCGAAATTCGCGATGTTGAAACCCAGGCCATCGCATACAACCCGATTGAACTCATCGACGCCGATTGGGATCGAATTGCGCTGTATGGGGTGACACCTGTTAAGTTCGAACAAGACCTGGATAACCCTCGACAATGGATGGACATGTACGATCAACCCCTCACGAGATTTGGATATGGTCTTCTAAATGATTATGAGCATCCCTGGCCATATGATTGGTAATTCCGCACGCCACCTCCAGGTTTTGGTCGGGGGGATTCTGCTTGCTTTTTGTGCCACAGGAGCCGCGGCCGCAGCTTCTCCTCCACAAGGAGGTGGAGTTCCTTTCGCACTTGAAACTGCATTTCCTGGATTGGAATCCACTCCAACCACTACACCGGTCCCACGACCCCTTGTGCCGGGGGTCCCTCCAACGCCGGTTGCGATTTCTCCTCCGGGATGCTGCAGTTATCCAGGGTGGAGCGCAGACTCGGAGTGGGTTCTCTTCATCGACGCCCCGGGTGGAGTCGGTTCAAGCGGCGTGTACAGCATTCCGCGCGGTGGGGGTCCTATAACGAAGGTGACCGATCGAGTCGGCATCTTTTCGCCTGACTGGTCGCTGGTTGCGTATCCCGAAGCTGGCCGGATATATATCGAACGCTGGCAGGATGGTGAACGCTGGACGGTTCCTAGCGCTGGACGGGAAATACACTTCTCCCCCAGCGCACGATTGATCGCATGGGAGATTGGTTCGAGTTCGATTCAGAACCCGGATGTACGAGTAAGCACGATCTGGGTTTCAGACTTGAAAGGGCAGGGAGCTCGCGAACTGGTTACGGTTCATGGTGGAGGCTTGATAGGATGGACCGAGGGCGAGGAAGCGTTGATTGTCGGCGGCAGGCTGACACCTGCCGGACCAGCAGGAATCTGGCGTATCCAGGTTGAGGACGGAGCGGGTCGTTTGCTCTTTAACGTGAATGAGCCACGTGAAGCGTTGCTTTCACCCGATGGACGGTTGCTTGCATTGATCGTCGCATTCGAGACTCAACCCGATCGAAACGGCCTCTGGATCCTTTCGACGAACGGCGATGGTGCTCAACGATTGGAGCTGTTCGGATCCTACCGATGGCGATCGGCAGACCAGTTGATTCTGATTCCGTTCGATTGGAGCTCCTCTAGCCCTTACCTGCTGCAGTACGATGCCAACTCTAAAGAATGGTGGAGTCTGACCTCTCCCCGGTATACCCAAATAGCCATTGCTAACAACGATTGGCAAATTTCTCCCGACGGAAATTGGATGGTATACCATTCTATTGAAGATCAGAGTCTGAACCTGCTTCAGCTCCCGGTTGTCCCGGGCTCGTCATGATATAATCGGCGGACTCCTCCAGGAGTATAGAAGTGAATATTGGAGAGGTAGCGTAGTCTGGCCTAACGCGCGCGCCTGGAGAGCGCGTGAGCCGCAAGGCTCCGTGGGTTCGAATCCCACCCTCTCCGCCTAGTCGACACCGCATTATTGCGGTGTCTTTTCTTTATCGTGGCTATCTTTCGAGATGTTTTTACTCAGAGTGTATTGACAGGCTGCCAGCCGAAGGTTATCCTCCGTTTGTCCGGGTGGGTCCGGCGCGGCGGAGACCTCTAAACCCCGTCAGATCCGAGAGGAAGCAGCGGTACGGAGATCGCTCCGGGTGCCGTCGGGGTGCCAGCCCGGACATTTTTCATTAATAAGCTCGTGTAGGCTCTTGACGATGGATCACCACGGGGCGATTGTTTTCCATCCTGACACACGGTCAGGCTTTACCTTGATAGTCCTCAGGTGCTGGTTGTGCAAGCCGAGAAAGATGCCGGGGAGTTTTTCCTCCCGCCACTCATGCCGAACAACGAAATGCGCTTCTTCACCAGACGACTGCCGCACTCAGGACATTCAACCTGGGGAGCCGCGATTGCACTTGAAACCAAATCCTCAAAAGGACTGCCGCATTCTTCGCACTGGAACTCGTAAATTGGCACTGGGTGATCTCCTCTCTCAAAACCCTTCAGAATCTTTGGATGCAAACGTGTTTAAATAGTTACGTTCGCTTTAAGCTAGCTGGGACGGCGCAACGCCTGCCCAGGCTTCATCTGGTATACTCGGCGCTCGAAATGGACCTTCTTATCCAACTTCGGCACCTCCTCGAGGGGCGATTGAAAACGTTAGCCGGACTCCTGGCAGCAGCAGGTCTGGTTCTTCTCTTTCTTGGCACACAGCGGCACATTACAGTCCGGGTTGATGGAGAAATGTTCCGGGGGACTACTCACGCACGCACGGTTGGCGGTGCGCTGCGTGATCTTGGGATTGAAATTGACCCGAATGATCGTGTGATTCCTCCGCAAGAGCAATTACTTTCGCGCAGCGGACAAATTGAAGTAAACAAGGCACAGGAGCTTATCCTGGATGTAGATGGGCAGCAGAGCAGGGTTGAAGTGGTCGCCAATACCCCCACGAACCTGCTTGCCGATCAAGGCATTCGCCTCTTTCCAGGAGACACGGTCTATGTTGATGGTCTTCCCATGGAAGACCTATCCATGAAGATCTATCCACATACACGAATTCGACTTGTTCGAGGCCATACACTTACGGTCCTTGATGGCGATACTTACAGAACGATACGATCATCAGCCTCGACCCTGGGCGCAGCACTGCACCAGGTTGGCATCGAACTGTTTGGAGGGGATCGGGTAACACCTGATCTGGATACGGCGCTCGAATCCGATCTCGCGGTGACCATCCTGCGGGCGGATTGGTTATCCATACAGGTCGATGATCGAGAGCTGCGAATCCTGTCCACAGGCGAGACGGTCGCGGATGCCTTAGCCAGTGCTGGGCTAGCCCTGAAAGGCTCGGATTACACTATACCTGATCTGGAAGCTCCGCTGCCAGACTCACGACGGATTCGAGTTGTGCGGGTTGATGAGGAAGACCAAATTGTCCTTGAGCCCGTTCCCTTCGAAACAGTTTACCAACCGCTGGACACACTTGAACTTGACAGCATCCAGGTTGTTGATGCGGGAACGTATGGCGTCTTACAGAATCGGGTGCGGGTGAGGTTGGAAGACGGCCAGGAAGTCTCCCGCACAGTGGATGAGGCGCGAGTAGTGGTGGAGCCAAAGCCCCGCATTCTCGGGTATGGGACGAAAATTGTTGTTCGAACGCTCAGCACTTCGTACGGTACGATCGAATATTGGCGTGCGATTCCCATTTACGCTACTTCCTATTCTCCTTGCAACCTGGGGGTAGCATATTGTGGTGAGCGGACAGCATCCGGGAAGAGCGTGCAAAGGGGCGTCATTGGTGTCATCCGCAGCTGGTACAACCTGATGAGAGGCTGGCCGGTATTCGTCCCAGATTATGGTCCCGGCACATTCGAAGATATCGGAGGCGGTATCGCTGGAAGGGATTGGATCGATCTGGGGTTCACGGATGAAAATTTTGAGCCCTGGCATCAATGGACGACCCTCTATTTTCTGACTCCTGTCCCCTCATTGGAAAGTATTCCGTGGATCTTGCCCTAGGAGAATTCGTCCAGCACACAAGACGCATTAGACTATGGCTCAAGATTGGATCTTGGAGGTTTGCAGCACGATGAGACTGGCCATGCGCGTAGCCGTACTGATCTTGATGATTTTCACAATCGTAAGCTGCTCAGTGTCCCCCGGAAGTGCTTCCGAAGTCGTGAAAACGTATTTGCGAGCACTTGAAGACAAAGATGACGTCTCGGCCGTCAACGCGTCTTGCTTGGCCTGGGAGCAGGGAGCATTTGCCGAGGCCTCCTCCTTTGAAGCGGTTGAGGTTACATTGGAAGGACTGGCCTGCCGGGAGAGTGGAAACCAGGACGACTCTGCACTCGTCAGCTGCGAAGGAACCTTTATTGCCAACTATGGTGGTGAAATTCAGAACATCGATATTTCCCAGCGGACATTCCGTGTCGTGAAAGAAGATGGCGCCTGGAAGATGTGCGGATACGCACAAGCAGGTGAGTAGCCTCCGATGAAGCGCCTCCTGAGCCGTGAAAATCTCCTCGCACTTACCCTATGCTTGCTGATCATCCTGCTGGTTGTCATGACCTCTGACAGCAGTCCTCAGTGGATTTATCAGGGGTTCTAATCAAGATGACCCTGCTTCACATCTTCGTTTTCGCATTGATCGCATTGATTATTGCGTGGATTCCATCTCGAACGTGGCGAGGTTGGCTGCTGTTCGGAATTAGCGTCATGGCTGTGTACAACCTTCAACCCGAGGTACCTCTTCGGCATTTTAGTTTCTGGTTCCCAACACTCACGATCATTCTGACATTCCTCACCTGGCTGATTTCGGGGAGCGGTAGGGCGAAGTTCGCTCCGATGGATTTGCGTGCCTTTGCGCTTGCGGTTGGGATCATCGTCCTTCTCGATGCAACACGCTGGCTCCCGGCGGGGTTACCGCTGATTGCTGATAGAGCGCCACCTCCAGCTTCGCTGGCCCTGGTACTGCTCGCAATTGCCCTGCTCGGTTGGTTTCTTAAACGCCGCTTCGGCAGGCAGGGGATCGTCTCCTGGATCCTGATTGCCGTGGTCGTGGGCTTTTTCATCGTTCTCAAATGGGTTCCAGTTGGGATAGAGGTTAGCCGAATCTTGCGGTCGCTGACTGGCCAGTCACGCGAGCTGGCCTCGATGAGCGATCTATCCTGGATTGGATACTCGTACATCGCATTTCGCCTGCTGCATGCTTTACGTGATGGCATGACTGGCCGCCTGCCAGAAATCGATTTTCAAGCTTTCCTCACCTATGTCCTCTTCTTTCCAGCAATCATCGCAGGTCCAATCGATCGGATCGAACGGTTCAACCGTGAGTATAGCGAGCGGCCGCGAATTTCGGCCGGGCGGCTTTATAAAGGTAGCGCTCGAATTCTTAAAGGGTGTTTTAAGAAGTTTGTCCTGGCCGACAGTCTTGCACTGGTTGCGCTGAACGAAATAAATGCTCCCCTTATACACGGGGCCGGGTGGATGTGGCTCCTGCTGTATGCGTTCAGTTTCCGCCTGTATTTTGACTTCAGTGGTTATACAGATGTCGCAATTGGAATGGGAGTGTTGATGGGTTTCAATCTCCCGGAGAATTTTGATCAACCCTATCTGAAGACTGATCTTGCTGCCTTCTGGAATAGCTGGCATATCACCCTGGCGCAGTGGTTCCGGGCATATATCTTCAACCCTCTAACCCGTGCGCTGCGTCGAAGTGAGCTGGGTAAGAATATCTGGATCATTATTCTCGCCGGTCAGCTCGTAACCATGATCCTGATCGGCTTATGGCATGGGGTGACGATCAACTTCGCCCTGTGGGGTCTATGGCATGCCATTGGTCTGTTCGTGCACAACCGCTGGGTTGATTTCAGGCGTACTCGTAGGCTCGCTCTTGCACTCGGTTCGTTTTCACGAATTGAGCCGATCATTGGTGGATTGCTTACCTTCAACTTCGTTAGCCTGGGATGGGTGTGGTTTGCCTTGCCTACTCCAGAACTATCGCTGCTTGTATTTCAACGCCTGTTCGGAGCCTGATCTGGTATGGAAGCGGAAACAGTAGGGAAAACGGCGAACTCTATCACCGGGCGAATGATCCTGCGGATTTTAGGAAAAACCCTGGTTCTCCTGGTGTGTATCAACTTGCTCTACCTCCTTCTCAATCCCTTACCCTGGATTGGCCGGCTGTCAATTTACAACTCCATCGTACCTGGGCGAGAGAGATTGCCGTATGGTGACGATCCAAGTCGATCGTTCAACCTCAGCTTGACCCAGATGGACGCGATGTTCGCTTCCCATATCATTTCTAGTACCCAGGAGCCTGCCGATGAATACCGCGTACTCTTGATCGGGGATTCTGCAACCTGGGGCTACCTGCTTCCCCCCGATCAGACGCTTGCCGAACAGCTGAATTCCCTTCAGCTGACCTCTCGTGATGGTCGGAAGGTCCACGTTTTCAACCTCGGCTATCCAACGATGTCAGCGACGAAAGATCTTATGTTCCTCGAACGCAGTCTGGCTTATGACCCCGATCTGATTATCTGGCTGTTCACCCTTGAATCAATGCCATGGACGAAACAATTGGATTCTCCCATCCTCACCCTGAATCCTGAAGCCACACTAGATTTGATGCGGGCTAATGACCTTCCGATTCCAGCCTCGAAACTGAAAGCCTCGCAGGATAACCTCTGGGGGCAGACGATCTTCGGTCAGAAGCGCGAGCTTGCGGATTGGGCTCGCCTTCAAATCTACGGCCTGCTATGGGCGGCAACCTCCGTTGACCATGAAATCCCTGCTACTTATAATCAGCGGATGGAGGATTTGCCTGCCGATCCAAATTTTCAGGGCTACGGTCCTGGAGAGCTGGAAGAACCCGATCTGGCTTTTGATGTATTGCGGGCGAGTTTGGATGCGGCAAACGGAGTGCCAATTCTCTTTGTGAATGAACCGATGTTCATCAGTCAGGGTTTGAATAGCGATCTACGCTATAACTTTTACTACCCGCGTTGGGCTTATGATCGCTATCGAGAGTTGCTGGCGGAAAATGCCCAAACTGCAGGATGGCGTTTCGTTGATCTTTGGGACATGCTCCCAGCCAGCGTCTTTACAGATTCCGCGATCCACTACTCGGCCGAGGGTGCTCGGCTGCTTGCGCTGGATCTGGCGATTTATATCTCCGGGCAATAGTTACAATTCGAGATACAGCCCTGCAGTAGAGGTAGGTATCGTGGGTACGAATTCGATGATGCATACATGTCCACACGTCTCAAAGCTTCTCCTCGCCTTACCTGTGTTCTTTAGCGTAGGGATCATAGCTTCCTGCTCGAGTGCAAGTACCGCACCTGACTCCGCCGCAGTGGTTGTCGCCACCAACACCGCTCCCGCTGAACAGCCGAGAGCCACGGCATCCAGGCCGGAATCAGCAGCAACCATGACGTTATTTACGCCAACGGCTGTTGCTGCTAGTTCAATCTCTTCCGTTCCTGTTGACTCCCCGCCTATTCCGGCTCATACCACCGTCGATTGGGAGGATCTTCCAGTAATTCCGACAGTCAGCGAGCACGCGCGCGAGATCTACGCTCGAGGCTTGGCTGCCGGCCGCGATCCACATGCATTCTCTAAGGTGGGAGATTGTCAGAACGTCCCATCAATGTTCTTATCAATCTTTGATCATGATGGTTTCTTTACTCTCGGAAGTGAATTTGAGTACCTTCAACCAACCATTGATTGGTATTCCAGCTCGTTTTCATGGGAGAGTGAAGCCGTCCGGCGGGGTTTTAATGCTGCTTCCGTCGTTTCACCGCTTTGGGCCAATCCCGAATCGTGTGATCCCGGGGAGAGTCCCCTGCAGTGTGAAATTCGAATTCATAACCCGAGCATCGCAATTGTCAGCCTTGAGACTTGGTGGGCTGGGAAACCGGAAAACTATGAAAAGTATGTTCGCCAGATTCTGGAAGGCCTCATTGATGAAAACGTACTCCCGATTCTGGCCACGAAGGCAGACAACCTGGAGGGAGATCATCGCATCAATCAAATCCTCGTCCAACTTGCAGAGGAGTACGATATCCCGCTCTGGAACTTCTGGGCCGCAGTCCAGCCATTGCCCGATCACGGGCTGCTGGATGACCAGTTCCACCTCACATTCGATGTCAACAACTTCGACGACCCGGAGGTAATGAAAGCTGCATGGCCATGGCGCAACTTGACAGCGCTGCAGGCTTTGGACGCGGTCCGCAAAGCCGTTTCCCGCCCGTGAAATCCATTTTTCCCCAAGAGAAAGGGCTTATAACCTGTGAGTGAGATTCGCAGCACGATTGCCGACTTCATCGCGGCCGAAATTCTTAAGGATCCTAATCGAGTAATCATGCCCGAGGAAGCGCTGATTTCAAGCGGGTTAATCGATTCATTCAGTCTCGTTGACCTTGCGCTATTTATTGAGGATTCATTTGGGGTTCGTATCGATGATTCGGAGTTATCGGCCGACGTATTCGATTCGCTCGATCAACTTGTCGATTTGATTTCAAGGCGGCGGGATTCATCCTCGTGAACAATACAGTTGCCGAGAATCTGGTCCATTCTTTTCGCGAGCAGCCCGATAAGCCGGCGCTGGTTCTTCAGTCGACCCAGGGCGATGATGTGATTCGATTTCGGGACCTCGTCTATGGCGCCGCAAGCTATGTAGATGCATATCAGCGAGCTGGAATTCTGCCTGGAGAAGCAGTTATTCTCCTTCTTCAACAGGGGCGGGAGCTCGTTGAAGCATTCTTCGGCGCAATTCTGCACGGCTCGATCCCCTCGATCATGCCCTTCCTGACCGAGAAGCTCGCGCCTGAGAGATACCGAGCCTCGCTGGAAGCATTGATCGGAATAACACAGCCGTCTGCCCTCGTGACTTATCCCGAATTTCGAAACGAGATTGAGAAAGCCCGTCACGAAGGCGACTCGGTTCGGGCATTGTTAATCAGCGAGGAGATCGATCCAGTCAGCGAGTTCGAGCTCGCTGAGCTTCCCGGCCTGAGCAGAAAACCGGAGGATGTCGTTCTCTTACAGCACTCCTCAGGTACGACAGGCCTTCAAAAAGGTGTTGCCCTTTCGCACCAGGCGGTCCTCAATCAAGTCGATAGCTATTCCAGAAGGATTCATATGACCGATGAGGATGTCGTCGTCAGCTGGCTTCCGCTCTATCATGATATGGGGCTCATCGCCGGGTTCATGATGCCGATTTTGATGCGATCGAAATTGGTACTCATGTCACCATTTGATTGGGTCAAAGGGCCGTATCGACTGTTTAAATCCGTCAGCGATTTCGGCGGCACGCTCTCCTGGCTGCCAAATTTTGCTTACAATTTCTGTGCCCAGAAGATCCGTGATCGTGATCTGGAGGGCATCGATCTCTCCAGTTGGCGGGCGGTGATCAATTGTTCCGAGCCGATTCGCTGGGAGAGCCACGAGATGTTCTACCAACGTTTCAAGGATTACGGGTTGAAGCGTGAAGCGCTCGCCACCTGCTATGCGATGGCTGAAAATGTCTTTGCGGTCACGCAGGGCGGAATCGAACAGCCGGTGGTGGTTGATACGATTCAATCCGCACCACTTCAGCAGGAGGGCATGGCGGTTCCAGGTCAGAACGGTGAGGGGGTGCTTATGATGGTCTCCGCCGGTACGCCTATCTCCAACACGAAGGTGCGCATTCTCGACGAGAGAGGCGACGATCTTCCGGAACGCCACATTGGCGAGATCGCTTTGAAGGGTGAGAGTCTGCTTAGCGGTTATTATCATCGTCCAGATCTAACCAAGGACGCATTTCACGATGGCTGGTACCTGACCGGAGATCTGGGATACAGGGTAGGGGATGAGCTGTTTGTAACCGGACGCCGAAAGGAAATCATCATTGTTGGTGGGAAGAACATCTTCCCCCAGGATCTGGAATACCTTGCCAGCCAGATCCCCGGGGTGCATCCCGGTCGAGTTGTCGCCTTCGGCGTATATAACAGGGAGATCGGTACGGAAGAGATCGTGATCGTGGCTGAAGTCGACCCCGAGCATGAAGCCCGCAGAGATGCGATCTCACGTGAGATCCGATCCCTGATTAATCAAGGTTCAGATGTCGCGGTTCGATATGTTGAAATGGTCGAACGCGGCTGGTTGATCAAGACCAGCAGCGGGAAGATTGCGCGAGGAGCAAATCGAGAGAAGTATCTCTCGATGAAGGGCGAATAATTGCTTCTGACTCTGTCCAGACAATGGATCCATCTATGTAAAGCCCGATTGCAGGAAAAGGGCAGAACATGACCTTTCCACCTCCCTTGAAGGATGAGCTTCGAAAAGATCCACGGGCGCTGCTCAGGGCGTTCAACCTTCGTCCTAAGAAAAGCCTGGGTCAAAATTTCCTCGTTTCGCCTTCGGGGATCGAAACCGTCGTTCGAGCCGCCGACCTGACCGGTGATGAAGACGTTCTCGAAATTGGAGCAGGCCTGGGGACGCTTTCATTAGCCCTCGCCGAGCGTGCCAGGTACCTGCTGGCAATTGAAATCGACGAAGACCTGCTTCCGGCACTGCGATGGGTACTCTCGAACTTGGAGAACGTGCGATTGCTATCGGGGGATATTCTCAACCTCGACCTGGCACAGCTTGGCTTGCAGCCAGACTATGTGGTGGTTGCGAATATTCCGTATAACATCACATCCCACTTGATCCGCAAACTGATGGAGAGCGACTTTCCAGCCCAACGTGTGATACTGACCATTCAAGAGGAGGTGGCAGATCGAATCGTGGCTGAACCCGGTGGGATGAGTCTGTTGGCTCTGAGCGTTCAAGTATACGGGGTGCCGCGGGTCGAGGCGAAGATCGCTGCCGCTGCATTTACCCCACAACCGGCAGTGAATTCAGCCGTCATCCGCATCGATCGCCTCTCCCGACCGCGGCTGGCGGCTGACAAGCGGAGCGCTTTTTTCGAGCTGGCACGAGCAGGTTTCGGTCAGCGGAGGAAACAACTTCCAAATGCCCTCAGCCATGGTTTAGGCCTTAAAAAAGCACATGTCATCGAGTTGCTGGAGGCGGTTGGAATTTCACCCAGGAGCAGGGCGCAGGAACTATCACTCGATGAGTGGATATCCCTGACGAATCATTATCTCTCCAAGGTAAAACCGGGGTAGAACAATGGTTACTCGGCGGCTTGTAAACGATCTGCGGGTGTGAGTTTGTGGTGGAGCATGAGCACCTGCCAAACCCGGAGTGCTGCTTCCATTTGGATGCGGAACGACATCTTCGACTGTCCGATGCGCCGGTCTTCGAAATGAATTGGGCTTTCAACTAGTTGATAGCCGAGCCGCTGTGCGACGTAAGCCATCTCGACCTGGAAAACATAGCCGTTCGAACGGATCGAGTCGAGCGGCATTCCGAGCAGGGTATTCCGACACCAGAGACGAAATCCACCGGTGGCGTCGTGAATCTTGAGCCCCAGGATTCTTCGAGCGTAAGCGTTCCCGAACCATGAGAGCAGGACTCGACCGATTCCCCACCGTTCGTCCAGGCTGCCTCCTTCAACATAGCGCGAACCGAGAACCGCATCGGCGTTCTCAAGCAGGTGTATGAATTCCGGTAAATACTGGGGGGAATGGGAAAAATCAGCATCCATCTGGCCGATGGCCTGTGCTCCTGTAGCGAGTGCCCTTTTAAACCCTGTGATGTAGGCAGTTCCCAAACCAAGCTTCCCCGCGCGGTGAATGACCTCCATCCGGCCGGCATTGTGTGCAGCCAGATTCTCGGCGACCTCGCCGGTGCCATCCGGTGAGCCGTCATCGACCACCAGCAGGCAAAGGTTTTCGATTGGTAATGACCAGAGTTGGCTGGCCAATGCCGGCAGATTATCTGCCTCGTTGTAAGTGGGAATAACAATGGTCAGATTCTGCAATGATGTAATCCGATATCCTGGGCCAAGGAAAGTAGCAGGTTCTGTCTGACGCAGGTCGGAAAGAACCCGAGCCAGTATTATTCTAACCCTCGATGGTTACTCTAAATATACAGCGTGGACCATTGACGGCAGCACAGGCCGTTTCGCTGACATTAAATTGAGCATCGGCTTGAATAAGCTGCAGAAATCCCTCAATCCATCCTGCGGTGGCACCGCATACTGGCCGATCTGATTCAATACCCATGCAGTAAGGACAGTTTTCGAATTCAAAGGCCAGATCGCCCTCGCTTGGTTGAAGGTGAATCCCAAGATCGCTGATCTGGTTGAAGACCCTTACAAGAGCAACTCCCCCTACGTCAAGCCGCCGCCGCGGAGGAAGGCTTAGAAATTGTTCATCGCGGAATGCGGCCAGAGCGCTGTATCCGCCCCACGTATTTTCGAAGGTGGTCCGATTTGCCAGGCGGGCTAAGCCGGATCCACTGCGCAATCCGTACAGTTCATTTAAAGCCGTCGAAAGCGCGGTAAGCTGGTGGAAATCGACCTCTCGCTCAAGCGTATCGGATGGCCTGAGTTCAATCCATTGGGTTAGGGATGCGACCTTGAGGAGTGCCTCCAGACCGTGCTTTCCCAGCAAATCCTCGAGTCCTAGCAGTAATGCCCGTGCGCCTCGGTTTGGGTAGGTAAGTCCACTCTGAGGGATCGTTGGCACGGCGCTATCTGCTCTTGCGGATTTAGAGGAGCTCAGTGAGATCTTCTGTCGCCCGGCGCATATCGAGGAAGAGCAGCCCCAGTTTGGCCTGCTCACGTGCCAGTACGGTGAGAACAGCTTCAGAGCCGACCGCCATCAGGATGACGAACCCGGTAGCGCCACGAATGTACACCTGATCCAGATCGCCCCGCCCGAGTTCGGTCGCAATTCTTTCGCCAAGGGATAGCATCGCTGCGGACATCGCCGCGACACGATCTTCTTCGACGTCGGCCGGCAAGGCCGAAGCCATGGTCAAGCCATCGACGCTGACAACGGCTGAAGCCTCCACATCCGGGGATGAGGCTTGTAATTGGCGGAGCCGCTCGACCATTTGCTCAGTTCTGGACATGGTATTCGACGCGCTCCAGTCTCGCATGATGAGAGTGTGACGCCAATAGAGCGGCGGTACTGTAGCATAGCGGTATAGCCGTGTCAAGAATCGGCAGCCGAAGACGTCCCGGGCTGGGCAGGAAAGATCACATAGACTATAATCCGGCGCATGGCCGGGCTACAGCCCGACCATTTGCTTGAAGGAGTGACTTATGCCTGTGGCTGTTGAGCATGCAATCATTCAGTTCCTTACGAACCTGTTCCAGGCGATCGGTTGGGGAGGTGTGGTTGGGATTATGGCGCTTGAAAGTGCCAACATCCCTATCCCCAGTGAGGTAACGATGCCGCTTGCGGGCTGGTTGCTGGTACAGGCACGGGGAGGAACGGCTCTGCATGCGATCTTGTTGGGTGCAGGGTGGGGTGGAATCGGCTGCACCCTGGGCTCGCTCCTTTCTTATGCGCTGGGAGCATGGGGAGGGCGACCCTTGATTGCGCGTTATGGACGGTACCTGATGATTAATCCTCAGGACCTGGAGCGAGCCGACCGCTGGTTTGCACGTTGGGGAGACTGGACGGCTTTCCTTGCCCGATTGCTTCCAATCGTCCGGACTTTCATCTCGTTTCCAGCCGGGGTTACCCGCACACGGTTGCTGCCCTTCACCTTGTATACATTTGTGGGGTCATCGATTTGGTGTGGAGCGCTGGCTTTTGGAGGGTACGAGTTCGGCGCCCGCTGGGAAGAACTGCGGGCCATTATGCGTCCGTTTGACATCCCGATCTTGATCGTGCTCGTGGCCGGTTTGGCTTATTACCTTTATCATCATATCCGGCGCGGCGCTCATGCCGCATCGCTTGATTCCCCGGAAGATTCGACAGGTAATTCCCGGGGAGATTGACCGTCACGAAGGGTATCTGGCAAGCGCCACAGACCGAATAAAGCTCCCAGGCTCATCACAAACAGAACAACTCCCGAGACGACACTTATGATCATCGAGCTATCGGCCGAGATGACAGGTGATTGAACGACCTCCGAAATTCCGATCAGGCCGATCCCGAGCGCTGCCAGGTTCCAGGTCCCATGCAGAACGGCTGCAATGATATATAAGCCGAGGCCTCGCCAGTATCGTCGCTGCAGGACAACGTAGCCAACTCCAAGGCCGGTCAATCCCGCTGCAAACATGTGCATGATCGACGCACCCGCACGGGCGATCATCAGCACCATCCAATCTTCACCTGGCTGCGCCAGGAAAAAAGCCTCAAACAGGCCATATCCACCGCCTGCAATTGCTCCACTTACGAAGGCTAGAGAGAGTGTCATTTGTCGCCGGGAAGTGAGCCAGAGTGCGATGGATTTTACAGCTTCCTCGATAAGTGGCACGGCCACGGAGAGGTATCCGAAGATAGCAGCCAAAACCAGTGGTTGGCTAAGCAGTGCATTCAACTGTTCGAAAAAATACGCATCCGGAACGCCCCGAGTTTGCGATAACTCCTGGAGCAGTTCGGGGGTGTTCAAGGTGTTAGCGCTTGTCATAAAGAAATAGATTAATAACGGTATTGCGAACACAATCTCAAAAACGAGCGCGAAGGCCGGAGAAAGCCACAAACCGCTTTGGAAGGATCCCCAGGCACGGATCTTCGTAATTGGAAATCCCCTGCGAATCACAAGCGCAGTAGCCAGAAAAATCGGGATGCCTGCTGCAAGAACATGCAGAATTGGCAAAATCCAACCGAGACCTGGAATGTCCGCTGCAGCGGAACCGAAGAAGAGGATGGCTGGAAATACGAGGAGAAGGACGAAGATCCCGCCGCGAATATGTAAGACCTGTCTCAGCGTTTCAGGTTTCGTTGCACGCCAGGCGTAATAGATCCCAGGAGTGGAAAGGAGCGCAAGGCAGAATAACAGCACCACCAGTGTCCAGCTTGATTGGGCTGCTTCTGGATTCCCCATGAGGAGCGAAAGTCCCGCAAACAGCAGAACTCCACCTGCGCCGAGAAAGGCAAGCAAGAAAGCTGCACTGCTGCCGACGAGCAACGCAACGGCAAGGGTGTCCCGCTTGTGCGGATTCTCATTCATCGAATCTCAATCTCCACATGCTGGATCGAACTTTCAGGTTGTGTGAGCAAATCTTCCAGTGCATCCCGCGCGGAAAGCTCACGCAGTATATCGAGCCCTGAGATCACTCGACCAAAGATGGTCCGTGTTCCATTAAGATCAGATAGATCGGTCAGACTGATGAAGAATCGCGAGCCGTTCGTGTCAGGTCCCGAACTCGACATGGCAATCATCCCGGGTTGGTTGAAGCTGATCTGGGTGTTGATTTCGTCTGGAAGTGTGTAGCCGGGGTTGCCAAACCCCGTCCCTGAGGGATCTCCACTCTCGATCAGACGATCCGGCAGAACAGTATAAATCGGATTGTTATCGTACCAACCGGATTGAGCGAGGAAGATGAAGTTGGCGACGGTCCGCGGTGCATAGGCAGGCAGCAGCTGGATATCAACAGTTCCCTGGGTCAGTTGAAGGTGGGCGAAGTAGAGCTTCTCGGGATCGATTTCGAGCTCTGGGGGTGAGGCGAATTGCTGCTGCCCCAGAATTTCAAGACGGACAGCTGCCTCCATGTTTGTCAGAGTGGGGTTGAGACGGAACCAACTCCCATTTAAAAAGATAAATGGTGTGCCCGGGATACCGGATTGTACGGCATGTACATAGGCATCTTCAATTGCCGTTGCATACTTTCCTTCGAGCAGTTCACGTTCAAATCGAGCAAAATCCAGATCGAACGTCTCAGCCTTCGTCAGCACCCAATCCAGGAATTCGGATGGAGACAGTTCAACCCACTCGGCGCGTTGTGCGAAAAGCAAATCGTGCATGCTCCAGAATTGGCCCTGTGCACCTGCAGCCTCAGCCGCCTGCGCTGCGATAAAGGCCTTATCGTGAATGCTTACGAGCGGAAACTGGCGGAAGACGAACTGAAAATCATCCGGATGACGTTCCAGAAGGTCATCGATCACAATGGACAATTCGGCACAGTAGGGGCACTGAAAGTCGGAATACACGAGTACCTGGACTCGGGGATCATCAGCCCCACGTGTCCAGTCGGATGCAGATATCGGATCGATCGGACGCAGCGTCGGAGAAGGCGCCGACGTAGGGCGGGTCGGAGGCAGCTGCGTTGGCGTACTGGTCGGACCAAGGCGGACAGGTGCGCTTGTTCCAGTGCTGGTTGAGCTTTGCGTCGGCGTGTTGTTCAATGTGGAACATGACGCAACCAGAATAAGAATCGCAGCGCAGACAGCCAAAGACAGTAATGAACCGAGTCTGGAATCTCGATCAAGGGGAGCAGATCTCTTTGAAAATGGTGCAGAGCCCGAGAAAAGCCCGCTCATCCTTTTCCCTCTGGTCCAAACCACTCGATTGGAATGACCTGCCCCGTAATATATTTTGATTCCTGTGAGGCAAGAAATATACAAACGCCGATGTGGTCGTCCGGTGTGAGCAGTTGAGACTTATCCTCATTAATCTGCGCCCGGAAAGCTGTATCGCCCTTGCCAGGGGCAATAGCGTTGACGCGAATGTTAACCGCCTTGCCCTCCTCGGCACACGCCTTGGTAAACCCAATTTGCCCCCACTTGCTGGCACAATAGGCGGACAGGTACGAATACCCGTGCAGCCCGCCCATCGAGGATACATTGATAATCACCCCGCCTCCTGAAGCCTCCATCGATTTCCAGACGTGCTTTGTACAGAGAAATGTGCCCACGAGATTTACCGCGAGGACCCTCTCAAAGGAGGATTTTGGAATGGCGAAAACCGGCCGAATGTTGCCTACACCGGCATTGTTGACCAGGATATCCACCTGACCGAATGCTTTCAGGGTCTGACGTACCATTCCGGCAGCCTGCTCTTCGTCCGAGACGTCGCAAACAATCGCCATGGCTTGAGCGCCGTTCTTTGTCAAACCTTCAACCACCTCATTCAGTTCCGATTCGGTGCGGGCGGCAATTACAACCTTTGCACCCTGGCCAGCAAAGCCCTCGGCGATCGCTCGGCCGATACCACGCCCACCGCCCGTAACGATCGCTACTTTACCCTCAAGACGCATACTGCCCTCCAAGGTTCGCAGAGATTGTAGCAGGAAATTCTGCGATGTCCCCGGAGACGCGATTTCCAGGCCGCGGCGGGTTCTGGAATGAATCCCTTGTCGGCGACTTATCGATGCGGTATGCTTGCGCCATCTTCGGGGGTGGTTGGGTCCTGGTGGGCTCCCCGGTCTTCAAAACCGGTGGCGGGTCGCGCAGCGGGCCGCGGTGGGTTCGACTCCCATCCACTCCCGCCTAATTGCAGGCTGAGGTTTTGAGCTGATGGTAGATTCGCCACTTGCATCGGTTGCGCTGTCCGAGCGCCTGCTTCCGTCCATTCGCCAGGTCATGTCGGTTCATGACATTACATCGGGGGATGAAAAGCAGGGTTTCGTCCTGCGTGTACGCGGTAAGCTTCTGATCGACCCTCAGGAAGCATTTAACCAGCTGGATCCACTTTTTAGAAGCGCTGGCGTTACGTTGCTCACTAGAGAGGATCAGGACCAGCAAGTTATTCTTGCTATGCCGGGAGTGATCGAACCCCAACGATCCAACCCCTGGGTGAATGTGATCCTGTTCCTGCTCACCTTGATGAGCGTCCTCTTTGCGGGTGCGCTCTACGGTCTCGAAGGACCCGTCGAGCCGACGCTGAGCGGGATGACAAAGGCAATTCTGGGGAACATACCAAGTGGTTTATCCTTTGCATTGAGCTTGCTCGCGATACTCGTTGCGCATGAATTCGGCCATTACCTCGCTGCCCGTTACCATCATACGGCGGTAACCCTGCCTTATTTTTTACCCTTTCCCGGCAGCCTCTTCGGAACAATGGGTGCGTTTATTCGTCTGAAAGAACCACCCAAAAATCGACGAGTCCTGCTGGATATCGGCCTAGCAGGCCCATTGGCCGGGATGGTCATCGCGGTTCCAGTTCTATTGATCGGTCTGGCGTTGTCCGACCTTGGTCGTCTTCCGTTGAGTCCGACCGCAGCCGCCGGGCATGTGCTTGAGGGCAATTCCCTCTTTTACCTGGCGGCAAAATATCTCCTCAAAGGGCAACTGCTGCCCGCACCGCTTCATTACGCGGGGACTTCACCGCTGCTTTACTGGCTGCGGTACTTCTTCCTTGGGTTGCCAATGCCTTTCGGAGGTCAGGATGTAATGCTTCATCCCATGGCTTGGGCCGGATGGGCCGGGCTGCTCGTCACCTCCTTGAACTTAATTCCGGCTGGCCAGCTCGATGGCGGGCATGTACTCTATGTACTCTTTGGCCGGTCAGCAGCCCGATTGTGGCCTTACATTGTCGTGGGGCTGGTCCTGCTGGGGGTTGTTTGGTCCGGCTGGTTTATCTGGGCAGCCTTGATTTTCTTGCTCGGCCGGACCTTTGCCCGGCCGAGAGATGAGATAACACCCCTCGATTCGCGGCGCAGGGCATTGGCGATCTTCGGGTTAATCCTGTTCTTCCTGGTATTCACCCCGGTTCCCCTGCGGCTTTTCTAGGCACAAGTCCTGCCCGTCTGAGCATTTCTGGATGGGGGTATTTCAACCTGATAGCAAATAGAGGTTAGAAATCCTCCAGCGTACCGCGTCGTTTAGCCTGAATTTCGAACCAGCGGAAAAGCACATATCCAAAGGCAGCATAAATAAGGCCGACTCCGAATTCCCCGGCGAGCAGGCTGCGAACCTGGGCTACACCGGCGCCGGCGATGATTTCACGCGCGGCCGCGATGCCACGTGTAAGCGGAAGCACATTTGCCACTGCCCGCATGCTGGCTGGAAGGATCGAAAGCGGAATATTGGCACCGCTGAATACAAGCAGTAAAAAGTACACTGTGTTGTTGACAAACATGATATTGCGCGTGATCAGGCTCAGACAACCCATCAACAAACCCAGTCCGGAGGTGCTCAAAGTGGTGACAAGGATCGTTAATCCGAGCGCACCGAAATCCGTCTGAGATAGGTCAAGGCCCAGCAGCAGCACACCCCATAGAAAACCCACTACGACACCCAGCATTCCATCCAGAACGTGGAAGAAACCCCGCCCCAGAAAAACCATCATCCGATTGGCCGGCGTACCGAAAAGGTAAGGCAGCGTTCCCGACCAACGCTCGCCTCCGATGCTGAAGGTCACGCCGTAAATACCACTAATGGCAGTTATTTGAACTGCATTCCCGATGATGTAGAAGCTGGCGCTATCACGTCCGGTTGCGGAGATCCCGAGGAAGGTGAAGAAAAGGAGCTGGTTGAGCGGCATGATCACCTTCGAAGCGAGATAGGTGATCGGCCGGAGCCAGGCGAAGAGGGCAATATACGAGAGCAGAGCTCCCTGGTAAAAGATACGCAGATTCCTGAAGGCGCGTGTCATGCTGCCACCACTTTCGTCCCTGGTTTATTGGAAACCCAGGGTCGCATCCTCACGAGTTTTCATCAGCATCTTGCGGAAAAGGTAAGAGGAGATGAGCAGATAAATCAAGCTGAAAAGAACGAGCATCGCGAGAGAAAAGAGAATATCTGAAGCCGTGCCACCAGGAGTCGTCGCACCGTGCAACGCTCGAGCTGCCCAGTAGGGGGACAGGATGTAGCTGAATGGGGTTGTCCAATCCGGCAGCAGGGCGATTGGAAACAGGAATCCACTCAGGATGTAGACGGGAAATTCCATCGCATTCTGCCAGCCTTGCACGCCCGGGTTCATGATGAAGACCGGGGCGATGATCAACCCAAAGGAGACGAAGGCGATGACTGTCAGCAGGATCGAAAGCACGAATAGCAACGGCTGTTGAACTTCCAGGTGGAAGCTGAAGAAGACCGACGAGAGCAGGAAGGCAATAATCATCGACCCGAGTGATTGGGTGACGTGAGCCAGGTTCTTCCCGAAGACAATAACGGGCAGCGGAGTTGGTTGACCGACGAGTATCTCCAGAGTCCCACTCCACCTTTCTCCGGTGATACTGTTCCCGCTGATGAATAACAGGCTACTCCATAACCCTGTCATCCCGCTTCCAACAACGACAAAGATCGCCTGATCTCCACTCTCGGCCCGCAGCATCCAGAGAGCGAGCAATGCAATCAGAAGCGGTTGAATGAGTACCGTGAAAATGATAAAGCCATCCATGATGTTCTGGCGCAGGGACATCTCGAATGCGGTCAACGCCGCTCGGCTGTAGGCAACCCATTTCCGGGTCATCAGCCTTTGCCTCCAACCAGGCGGACGTAAGCATCCTCCAGGGTAGGTTCCCGAACGACAACTCTCCCGACCCGCACAGAATCAAGCACTCCCAGGAGTTGGGGGACAGCTTCGGAACCCATCGCTGTGTGTACGTGGAGTGACTGTTTCTGATCCTGATCCTCCACCGACAGGGTATCGACGAAGGGCAGGTTGCGTATCTGTTCTAATAGACCTTCTGGCACGCCAAACACTTCCAGCTCGATCACGGAGAGGTCGCTCACCAGGTTCTTCAGCGCTCTTGGTGTATCAAGGGCGACGATCTTGCCATTGTCGATGACCCCGATTCGCTCACAAAGCGCATCAGCTTCGAACATATAGTGCGTTGTCAACAGGATCGTTTTCTTTTCCGCCTGCAGGTCTCTGACAACCTGCCGCAGTTCTCGAGCACCAACGGGGTCGAGACCCATTGTGGGCTCATCAAGGAAAAGCACCTCCGGGTCATGGAGCAGGGTGCGGGCGATGTGCAGTCTCTGCTTCATACCGCGTGAGTAACCTTCAACCTTCTCCTGGCCCCGATCTGTAAGGCCAACCAGATCGAGCAGGTAGGGAATATGATCACGAGTGTGGTCGGGATCGACATGGTACAGGCTGGCGAAATAGCGCAGGTTATCAATCCCCGAGAGACGCCAGTATAGGCCACGTTCACCGCCGAAGATGAAACCAATGCGAGCACGTATCTCGTTCGCCTGGGTGACAATGTCCTGCCCGAGTACATGCGCAGTGCCGGAAGATGGAATGAGGAGCGTGGTCAGCATTTTAATTGTCGTGGTTTTGCCGGCACCGTTGGGGCCTAGCAGACCAAAAAGCTCACCCCGGCGTACATCAAAGCTGATCCCATCTACGGCGACGACTTCCTTCGTTCGTCGCCGGATGACGCCGATCACAGTTTTATAAACTCGCCGCAATTCACGGACTTCAATTGCGTTCACCGAGCCTCCGGAGGATTGGTCTTCGGGAAATTGCCCTTCCAAACCTAATACGCGTGCACTTGATCATCTGAGCCATAAGTCAGATCGTTCAACAGCATATCATGCTTCGTTTTCGGCCTGGGTCTGAGGGCCATTACAAATTCTTACTGCCCAATCTCGATAATGGATCAATCTTATCCGAATAAATTCTCCCGTCAAGAAGTGTTGGGATAGTCCCGAGTCATGACTCGCCCCTTGACCATCCTGGTTTCCCGTGACGGTGAGCAACAATCGAACGGCAGCCGGCGAGGGATGATCAGCAGCGGATGGAAATGGCGGCGAATTCTTGAGGCTCTGTAGTTCACCGTGCTCGCCAAAACAGAACCCATACCTCTGTCAGGTTATCCACTCCGACCGGCCTGGTTGAGGCGGCGATCGAGTTCGAAAGCTGCGCTGATCAGGGCAAGGTGGGTAAAAGCCTGTGGGAAGTTGCCCAGGTGCTCACCGCGCGGGCTGAGCTCTTCGGCGTACAGCCCCAGGTGGTTTGCGTACCCGAGCATTTTTTCGAAGTAGAAGCGGGCTTTTTCGAGATCGCCTGCCCGGGCCAGGCATTCGACGTACCAGAACGTACACATGCTGAAGGTACCTTCGTCGCCGATTAGGCCATCGTGTGCCGCGGTTTCCCGATCGTAGCGGTAGACGAGCGAGTCATAAACCAGGTGATCTTCCACAGCCTTTAGATGAGATAGCCAGCGCGGGTCAGTTGGGCTGATGAATTTTACTAATGGCATCAACAAGCTGGAGGCATCGATTGCATTTGTTCCGGGGTGCTGCATAAACGCCCCCATTTCTGGATTCCAGAAGTGGGTGTGGATGTCGTTGTAGATTTCGTCCCGCACTTTATGCCAATGTTCGATAGGTGCCGGGAATGAGCGTTTCATCGCCAGCCGGATGCCCCGGTCGATCGCGACCCAACACATGAGCCTGGAGAAGAGAAATTCCTGCTTACCTCCCCGGACCTCCCAGATGCCTTCGTCGGGCTGATTCCAGTTTTCGCATAGCCAATCCAGCAAGCGGACTAAATTTTGCCATAGCTCATACGAGATCGGCTCGCCGTACTTATTGTAGAGATAAACCGAGTCCATAAGCTCGCCATATATATCAAGCTGAAGTTGATCATAGGCGGCGTTTCCAATACGGATAGGGATCGATTTTCGATACCCCTCAAAATGGTCGAGTACGGTCTCCGTAAGTTTATGGCGACCATCCATGCCATACATTGTCTGCAGCGATCCATCCGGATTGGGCTCGTTGCAACGCTGCTCGAGCCAGTTCATAAAATTGCCGGCTTCGGTTGTGTATCCAAGGCGGATCAATCCATAGAGCGTAAAGGAAGCATCCCGGATCCAGGTGTAGCGGTAGTCCCAGTTACGTTCACCACCAATCTCTTCTGGCAAACCAAAGGTACCCGCAGCGGCAATAGAGCCGTATTTCTGACTGGTCAGCATCTTTAACGTGAGCGCTGAGCGATTGACCTGTTCACGCCAGCGCCCCTGGTACTGCGTTTGTCCAACCCAGCGATGCCAGAAATTAACGGTTTGCTTAAAGGCATCCGATACGAAATTCGGAGCGCTCGAAAGCGATTCCCCGGACGGAACTGCTTCCTCAAGCACAAAGGCTGCTGACTCGCCAGGCCTTAACTGGAAATGTGCGACAGCAGCCCCATCATTAATGTCTACTGGAAGCTCAGTTCGCAGCCTCAATCCAGTGATCGAATCGTCTTCCGGAATAAACAGCACCTCTCCATTCCCTGCCTCGATTCGGTGACCGGAGCGGCCATAATCGAAAGCGGGTTTGCATATCATCTGGCAGGCAATTTCACCCCGCACTGATTTAATTCTGCGAACAAGGTTGTGTTGAGGGCTGATGGTCTCGACCGGCATAAAATCGGAAACCTCTGAGACGCCCTCCTCCGAAAGAAAGCGGGAAAAGAGTATATTGGTGTCGCTGAGATAGATTTGTTTCTTGCGGGCGTTCTCCAATTCGGGCGCGAGAAGAAAAAAGCCGCCGTGATCATGATCCAGGAGCCGGGCGAAGATGCTCGGGGAATCGAGATCCGGGAAACACATGAAATCGATCGAGCCGTTCATGCCTACAAGTGCAATCGTGTGCAGATCTCCAATAACTCCGTAATACCCGATTGGTTGATACCGCATGTGAACTCCTTCACCTTGAGTAATTCTAGCACGGCGGGTTTGGGCGACCTGCTCTAGAAGGCTTCAACCTGTAGTTGAAGAGTTTCGTTCTCTATTCTAGAATCATTCTGGGTTGATTACCCAATGTGCGGAAGATGGGCGTGGAAGGAGGCGGTGTGATGGTTCTCAAGAGGCCGACAGCAATCGAGGTATTTACCAGCACGCATTGGATCCGGGGAAGTATCACGCCTGGCGCACAGGGGATCTTCAGCCATCTGAATTTGCCCACTGAATCGTCGATCGAGCTCGAGTCTGGCGAGCTCAGCCCACTCCACGAGGTCGGACAAAAATCAGAACCTTTCACTACGCTCTGGCTGGTTAAAAGTGAAATCCTGGGGATTCTGGTAACAAACCGTGCTGGATTGGGACCGGCAAGTATGACCAGGTCGGGTTACACCAAGCCATTTCCGCACTGGGTCAGGATACTGCTGGAGGGGTTTGAACTTATCGGTCAGATTCAAGCCGGTGGTCGGTTCGATTTCCGGGCTGTCATTTTCGAGGGTGGGAACCTGTTTGTGCCGCTCTATGATGCCCGCGTGACGGCGCTGTTCTTCCCGCGCGTCACAGCCGATGCACCCGCCCTGGTGTTCAACCGCAAACGTGTCCAGGGGATTTCTGTCATCGGGAGTGAACCCTGATGGGTTAGATGTCCCCCGAAACGCGTTTCTTGCTGATTTGACAGGCACTCGAAAATCACTACAATACATGGCCTGAAGTCAGGGCTTTCAAGGTTTGCACCGCCTGGGGCCCTGACCACGACGCCGGCTGCCATTCCTCATGGAGCCGGCGTCATCATGTCGGATTGAGCTAGAGGTTTCCAACTTCTTCACAATCACTTGGGTTGGAGTTAACCTTGTTCAGTTCAATACTTCAAGCTGCTGCCTCCGATGAACTCACGCAAGACTGAATCGCTCGGAACGGGTGAATCATCGATAACAGGCTCGATTGCTTCGAGCACTTGCCTGACGCGGCTGGCCCGCATGTAGGCATCCTCCCGCAGCGGGTCATCCATATACTCAGCTTCCCATCGTGTAAATTCCTCCAACAGCCGGGCGCGGTATAAGCACAGTTCATAAGGCATGGCGCTGTTGATAATGAAATCAGCTGTTCCCTGGAAGGGAATGATGTTGCGCATCTCGCTGGCCCGGACGTAATGCCAGTGTTCGAGAGTGCGCTGTGGGTCATACGCACGGTGTACCGAATCACGCAGCATCCGGCGTATCAGCCGCAGGTCGGTCCAACGGATGTATTCACCATCCAGCCCCCGCATCTGGAGCAGTGGCTCCAGGTACAGGCTTGCCCGGACTTCGCTGTCGATGCCCTCGGTCATCGGGGGATAGAGGCCATGCAAACTGTCGATTAGGAGGATCTCATCCTTCTCAAGCACCATCGGTGTTTGCTCGTCTGTGCGGTGGCCAGTTTTAAAGTCGTAATAGGGGACCATGACCTGCTCTCCCTGGACGAGATGTCTCAGATGCTCGTTGATGAGAGGTAAATCAAGAGCCTGGGGAGTCTCAAAGTCATAATCTCCGAATTCATCCTTCGGGTGCAGTTCGAGATCGAAGAAGTAGTTATCAACGTTTAATGCACGGAAGCGCAGGCCGCGTTTCTTCAGTCGCTGCTCAAGTTTGATGGTGGTAGTCGTTTTTCCTGAGGAGGAGGGGCCAGTAATCAATACCATCTTGAGCAAATCGCCGCGCTCCGCCAGGATTTCTGATGCCGTATCGAGATCATCTTCGTAGGCGGCTTCCGATTCATGCACGATTTGTGGAAACTCCCCCTTTCCAACGCGATCGTTGAGCGATTGGATTGTGTCGAGATCGTGCCGAACAGCCCAGTCCAGGACATACCAGATCTTGCGCCAGGGTACATTCTCTGAAGGGCGCATCGACCGCCTGGAATCCTCTCGACGCTTCCGGTCACGTTCATCCCGGTAGAGGATATACGCCTTCGCTACCTGGGCATGACCTTGTTCAATCAGGATTTTCTCTACCGCATCCTGAATTTCCTCAATCTGCGGGGTGTGATCCGCCGGCAAATTCTGCGCCAAATATTCCACCACCTGGTCAGCGAGGTCCTCCGCCCGGCCGCGATCTCGACCGCCAACAGCGACGGCGGCCCGATAAATCGCGTTAGCAATCCGCTCACGGTTGAAGGGGACGATCGCTCCACTGCGTTTGACGACATGTTCGAGTGGGTTCATTTCACCTTCCTTCACACGGGATTCATGTGCAAGTCATTATAAACGCGCAAGGTGGGCAGGGGCTAAGGGGCTGCAATTTGGTTACCTGTGGTGTTGTCGCGCTTGGGCTAATAAACAAATTCGCGAATGTCGTACCGGCTGATGTGAGGTGTACCGCCTGAGGCATTGAAGGTTAATCCCAATTCGATCTGCTCTGCCTGAGAATGGCGTTCAACATCATCAAGGGGGTCTAACTCCGCCTGATAAGCAGGGAGGGTGTAACTCAGCCCCTCATTCTGCACAAGTTCAGAGAAATAGATTTGATCGTTCAAATCAAGTGACATCTCATTCAACACGCGAATCGTATCGAGGATGTGACCTACGGCGTATGTTTTGCCACCCGCACCAAGCAGGATGATCACCCCGACGCCAATTCCTGCGGATTTCAGGGCGCGAATTGTATGCAGACCGTTCTCAGCGTTTCCCGGCTTTTTCAGGAATTTAAGCAGCGGATCATGACCGCTTTCCAGGCCGATGTAAACACGTTCAAGCCCCTTTGACCTGAGTTGCAGATAGTCAGATTTGTCTTTCTTCTCACCGCTGAAGGCATCCTGGAAAGCAAAGATGCCCCCGAGTTCTTCGACATTGAAGACCGCATGAACTGCATTGAAAAGCTTGAGCAGGCGCTCCTGAGGGACAACCAGGGCATTCGCATCGCCGAGGAAAATTGTCCGGCGAAGTGACAAACCACGTCCGAGGTAATCGTGCACAGCCTCGCAGTGTGCGTGAAACTCCGATTCGGTTTTTATATGAAAGGGAAGATCCTTGTAGAAATCACAAAATGTACATTGGTTGTACGAGCATCCTTCGGTAGCTTGAAGCAGCACAGCCTGGTACTGGTCAGGTGGTAGTATCCCAACTGGCTTGTAGATCGAATGGAACGTTGAGACATCTCCTGCAGAAGCAGCCATCGAATATGCTCTGATGCGCTCCAGGAGCTCACCTGCCTCTTTGTCGAGCGATGGCTTGAAAATGATCGTACCGGCTTTGTGATCCTGCCACAGCATTGTCATGACATGCCGGGCATCTGTCTCAAGAGCCAGAGCTTCTGATTCGGATAGCCAGCGTCTCTGACGGTTCCCAGGCGGGTCAATCCATTTGGCCACAACGCGTCCGTTCAAACCGCGCTGATAGAAAGTATTTTCACGCATGACACTCCACAACCTGGCCGCGCGATCGAAGTTCATGACCTGTGGAGCGGGAGTTGTCTCCAACGTCAGGGATATCCTACTCTTCGTTGCGCTGAAAATCGTCGAGGTGTTCTGCCAGATCGTTGAGTAGATTGTCATAGGCCTTGAGCTTTCACGGTGGGTTCAACCGTCGTTCGCACATTCAACGTACCTTTTTCCGGGAACTTGATTTAAGGGATCAGCTTCGCCGACCAACCGATGCAGAGAAGATAGAGCGGTTCCTGGGTTGGCGCCAGCCCAAAGATCATGGCAATTTGATCGTCATTAAATGCCCCGACCGGTACACCGCAAAGTCCACGCGCGCATGCCTGCAGAAGGAGATTCTGCGCGGCATGACCGGCTTCCAAGGCGATATATCAAGGGGAGCGATCAGGTCCATATCTACTTGAAGTTTTCAGAGGCTGGGAGGTCAACAGGAACGAGCAAGCTGCGCGAACGATAAAGTCCTGGTTCAGTGCCGCCTCGGTAATCCGTCCTCGAAAATCTCCCTGCTGAACCACCAGGATTGAATGCCCTTCAGGATCATAACGGCCGAGAATTGTCCGGGTGGCGAGATATAGATCAAGAGGATACAGGGCTCCGGCGGATGGTACCGTTCGCAAGCCTTCTGGATGTGTGATGCCCTGGGCTGCCCACAGCAGCTGCCCGAGGAGAGCAAGATCCAGGTCTTTCTCGATAAAATCCCGGCGTGTTCGCCGGTTGAGGATAGCAGACTCCAGGCTGACACCGCTTGTTTTTTGTGGCTCTGGAAGCTGGATGATGTTGCTCAACTCGAAAACCTGCTTATTCGAACCCGTGTTCAATTCTAGCCTAAGCTCGACGATTGTGCCTGGGTCGGTTGGGTAACATTATCATTTGGTTTGACACGGGGTAAGCAATTGTGGGCTTTCACCGGTCTGTGGGGCGCGCTTGGATAGTTCGTTTGGATTTAAAGAAGCCTTAATGCCTGCTTAGGTCGGCAGGCGAATAGCTTGGATATAATCTGATTGTATTCATAATTATCGGGTAGCCAGCAGACGCCAACGTCCTGATGCTTGAAGCTATTCTCATATGATGCAGGAAGGAATTGGCGGAACTCGAAGCGAGGGATGATGTTCAATTTTGAGAACAAGGTGGCAGTTGTGACCGGGGCTGCTGGTAACCTGGGAGGGGCGTTAGCTCACGCACTGGATCAGGCCGGGGCAGTTCTTTCGCTAGTCGATCTCTACCCGGACCGGCTGCGTGAAACCTGTGGGGACATCGGTGAATCGGATCGGCATTTACTGATTGGATCTATTGATCTCACCTCTGAGAGCTCTGTTGCAGGGGCAGTTGCGGAAACGATGCAGTCCTTCAAGCGCATCGACATGCTCTTCAACATTGCGGGCGGTTATCGTGCTGGGAATCCTGTCTCAAAGACTTCAATCGAGGAATGGGATTTGATGCTCAATTTGAACGCCCGCTCTGTTTTTCTCGCCTCACGCGCTGTGTTACCCCAAATGCTCAAGCGTGGTTCAGGTCACATCGTAAATATTGGGGCGCGGCCTGGCCTGGGAGGAGTCGCAAACGCCGCCGCATACTCCGCGGCGAAGTCAGCTGTTTTGAGGTTGACGGAAAGCATGTCGGCTGAAGTTAAACACCAAGGAATCCATGTCAATGCAGTTATTCCCGGCAGACTCGATACGCCTGAGAACCGGGATGCTGCGCCGGACGTGAATACCTCGGATTGGGTTAGCCTTGGGGCTCTATGCGATGTGATCATGTTCCTGGCTTCAGAGGGTGCCCGGGCTGTTCACGGAGCGGTGGTTCCGGTTTATGGAACGGGATAAAAGCTCATCCCTCGAGCTATCCTCCTGAGAACTTTCGAAAGGACGAATTGTTGTTAAACATACTGGAAAGCTTACAGAAGCGTGGGCAGTCGATCTGGTATGACAACATCCAGAGAATGCTGATAAAAAATGGCGGGTTAGCAGAGCTCGTTGATCAGGGGGTCCTGGGTCTGACCTCGAACCCATCCATTTTCGAACATGCAATTGCAGGAAGTGATGATTACGATTTGTCACTTTTACGAACCGCCTTGAAAGGTCAGTCCCCGCAGCAAATTTATGAGGCGCTTGTATTAGAGGATATTCATGACGCAGCGGACATCCTGCGCCCTGTATATGACCGGTCCCGAGGACTTGATGGCTTTGTAAGCCTCGAGGTCGCTCCTACCCTGGCGCATGATACGCAGGGAACGATCCGCGAGGCAAAACATCTTTTCGCTGCCGTTGGGGTACCGAATCTAATGATAAAGGTGCCCGCGACGGAAGAAGGTATCCCGGCGATTGCCGCCCTGATCGGCCAGGGGATCAACGTCAATGTCACCCTGATCTTCAGTCTGCCGAACTACCGCCAGGTAGCCAACGCCTACATGGATGGACTGGAGGAATTGATTGCCGATGGCGGTGAACCGGAAAGCGTGGCATCGGTAGCCTCATTTTTCGTCAGCCGCGTCGATACCGCCGTTGACCACATCCTCGATCAGAAGGGGTTGGATCAACTGCGAGGAAAAGCTGGTATCGCAAACTCAAAGCTTGCATATCAGGCATTCCGAGAGATATTTTCGGGTGATCGGTGGAAAAAGCTTGCGGCGCTCGGTGCAAAACCTCAAAGACCCCTTTGGGCAAGTACCTCCACGAAAAATCCGCGTTATCCGGACACGATGTACGTGGATGGTCTCATCGGTCCTGAAACCGTAAATACCGTCCCGCCTGCTACCCTGAATAAATTCATTGATCATGGTGAGGTTGCTGAAACATTGACGGCTGATCTTGACCAGGCAAAGGCCGTGATGAACGGGCTTGAAAAAGCCGGGGTTGAGATGGCCGATGTGACTCGCGATCTGCAGCAGGAGGGTGTGAAAGCCTTCACCGCATCCTATGAAGAACTGCTTGCTGCAATTGATGCGAAATCGCGCCAACTGATGCGGTTCCGAAGTGGGATCCGGCTCGAAGCCGGAGATGCGATTGAGAAGGTGGAACAAGCGCTTAGAACCTTCGAGTCCGACTCTTTACTGCGCCGTATCTGGGGGCATGACTATACTATCTGGAACCCTGAGCCCAAGGAAATCACCAATCGATTAGGTTGGCTGGACCTGCCAAATCAAATGCGCGCTGAGCTGCCGCGGCTGCGTCAATTCGCAGACCGGGCGCGTAAGGATGGGTTTACACATGCCATCCTGCTTGGGATGGGTGGTTCGAGTCTGGCGCCTGATGTCTTTCTGCGGACCTTCGGGATTGCTCCCGGATTTCTCCAATTGATAGTTCTCGATAGTACTCATCCCGATGAAATTCAGAAGGTAATCGATGAGACTCCCTTCGAACACTCTCTCTTCATTGTCTCCACAAAGTCCGGATCGACCGTCGAGACGCTCTCGCTGTTTCGAACGATGTTCAATCGTGTTCAGGAGCTGGTAGGGAAAGAGGCGGCAGGATCGCACTTCATCGGCGTGACGGACCCTGGCAGCCCGCTCGAGACAATTGCTCGAGACCTCGACTTTCGCGATTTATTCTTGAACGACCCAAATATCGGTGGACGGTACTCGGCCTTATCGTTTTTCGGGCTGGTGCCTGCTGCGTTAATTGGTCTGGATCTCGAACAGCTGCTTTCCAGAGCGAGATCGGCGGAAACAGCCTGTGACCCAGAGCTGCCAGTGACTGGAAACCCGGCGGCTCGACTCGGCGCTCTGATGGGTGAGCTAGCCCTGGGCGGCAGGGATAAACTGACCTTGGTTATTGGACGCTCCCTGGAAAGCTTCGCGGACTGGCTGGAGCAGCTGCTTGCTGAGAGCACCGGGAAGGATGGCAAAGGCATCTTGCCGGTTGCAGGAGAGGCGTTGTTGCCCCCCGATAGGTACCGCCAGGATCGATTGTTCGTGTGGATCCATACACCAGGCGATTTGGAGCACGCTTCAGAGATGGAACTTTTGCGAGCCAGCGGCCAGCCCATTGTTGAGATATTCTTCGAGGATACCTATGACCTGAGCGCTATGATGTTTACTTGGGAGCTGGCAACTGCGATCGCCGGTGAACGGCTGGGCATCAATCCCTTCAACCAGCCGAACGTCGAATCGGCGAAAGCCAGGGCCCGTGAGATGGTCGCGGCCTATGAGAAATCCGGGAAACTACCTGAAGAAACACCGGTCGTCGAGTTTGATGGGGTGGAAATATTTGCAGCCGAATCTATCGTCAGCAATATTGCGCACGAGAAATCGATCGTGGCAGTGGTTGAGGCATTCCTGGCTGAGGCCGCAGACGACGCGTATGTCTCGCTCCAGGCTTATCTGCAGCCAACGGAGAGAACCCGGCAGGCATTGCAGGCGCTTCGAACTGCCATCCAGGAACGAACTCGCCGGGCTGTAACGCTGGGCTTTGGGCCGCGCTTTCTCCATTCAACCGGTCAGCTTCACAAGGGTGATGCGGGTCACGGGATGTTTATTCAAATATCAGGCGATAAGTTGACAGACATCGCGATACCCGAAGAAGCTGGCTCAGATGAAAGCCGGATAACCTTCGGGATCTTAATCGAAGCACAGGTGAGGGGTGACTGGCAGGCGCTTCAGGAAGCTAACCGGGCAGTCCTGCGGTTGGATTTGAAGCAACCGGTTGACGAACGATTGAAACGACTAGCCGAATCGTTTTAATCCATCCATCAGGGATCGACACAAGGGATCAATGCAAAAGGAACGAGAATGGGAATTGGGAAAAAGCGCCCCGTATCTTTGCGCATAGCCAACAGGAATGGATATTGATGGACGAGGCACCTAGTTCAAAGACGATCGCGCGTTGGAAGCGCCAAGCTGGCGAGTACGCCGTTCAGTTTGTCAGGAGCGGTATGGTTGTGGGTCTCGGGTATGGAAGCACGGCGATCCACGCACTGCGGCTTATTGGCAGCCAGATACGTGCTGGCAAGCTCGAGAACATCCTCGCAGTTCCAACCTCAGTTTCGATTGCCAGGGAAGCGGAGGAAGAAGGGATCCCACTGACGACGCTCGAGGCCCATCCAGAAATTGATCTCACGATCGATGGTGCAGATGAAGTCGATCCGCAGTTCAACCTGATTAAGGGGGGAGGCGGGGCACTCCTGCGTGAGAAAATCGTTGCGCAATCAACCCGTAGGGAAGTTATCGTCGTTGATGGGACCAAGCTTTCCCCACGCCTAGGAACACGCTTTCCCCTGCCGGTCGAGGTATTACCTTTCGGCTGGAGCACCCAGAAAGGCTACCTTGAAAGTATGGGGGCGTTGGTAGAACGTAGAGTGGGCCAGTGGGGAGAGCCCTACACAACCGACGCGGGCAACTTCATCCTTGATTGTAGATTCGGACCGATCGAAAATCCCGCCTCTCTTGCCGCTACCCTGGACGCCCGTGCAGGGATCGTTGTGCACGGGCTGTTTCTTGGGTTGACACATGACCTGGTCGTTGCCGATCGTGAGGGAGTTAGGCATCATACAGCGACCTGAAGGAATACAGGAGCAAAAGCAATGGAAATTGGAATGGTTGGCCTGGGTAAGATGGGTGCGAACATGAGCAAGCGCTTGCTTGTCAATGGGCACTCAGTTGTCGTCTACGATCGTAACGAGCCTAAGGTGCACAGCCTGGAAGGAGAGGGGGCTAGTGGAGCGCACTCCCTTGAGGAACTGGTTGGGAAACTCGATGAACCCAGAGTCCTCTGGATCATGGTGCCTTCCGGCGATGCAACCGAGACGACAGTCATAGCGCTCTCCTCCCTGCTGTCAGCCGGCGATATCCTGATCGACGGGGGAAACAGCAATTACAAGGATACACTGCGCCGGGGCGATATGCTTGAAGAGAAAGGGATCCATTATGTTGATGTTGGCACGAGTGGGGGAATTTGGGGCTTGAAGGAAGGCTATTCAATGATGGTCGGTGGCGACCAGGAAGCCGTCGAACGCGTTACACCGGCGCTGAAATCACTTGCGCCGGGTCCGGATAAGGGGTGGGGGCATGTAGGCCCGCGCGGTTCAGGGCATTTTGTGAAAATGGTTCACAATGGAATCGAATACGGAATCATGCAAGCCTACGCTGAAGGCTTCGAGATCCTCGACGCAAAAAAGGAATTCAAGCTTGATCTGCATCAAATTGCTGAGATCTGGCGCTACGGATCCGTGATCCGCTCCTGGCTGCTCGACCTGACCTCAGATGCACTTGAGGACCGGGTGGCGTTGAATGAGATCAAGGGCTGGGTGCATGACAGCGGCGAAGGCCGATGGACGGTGAAAGAGGCAATCGATCTCGCTGTTCCGACGCCGGTCATTTCACTTGCGCTTTATATGCGCTTTGTCAGCCGGCAGGAAGACAGTCTGGCCGCAAAACTTCTCGCTGCGATGAGAAATGAGTTTGGGGGTCATGCTGTCAAGAAGGAAGATGAAGAAGAGCCCTCTTGAGTCAGTGCACCGTCTTCATCAGATAGGAGTAACTATGTCCGGGCTGGAGCAGCAAGAACTGCCGATCAGCATCATCATCTTCGGTGCGTCCGGTGATCTCACGCATCGGAAGCTAGTCCCGGCGATCTTCAACCAATACCGGAAGGAAAAAATTCCACACGAGCTGAACATCGTCGGCGTATCCAGGACACCGATGTCGCATGAGCAGTTCAGGGGGGAGATGTACTCGGGTACACTTGAATTGGCGAAGATGGAATGTGAGAAACAAGAGTGGGATGATTTCGCAGGCCACCTCTGGTATTTGCCCGGTGATGCAAAAAAGAATGAAGATTATCTAGCTCTGGATGAATTCCTAAAGGAACTAGAAAGTGGTCCGTCGAATCGTCTGTATTATCTGGCGACCGCTCCCGGTCTTTTTTCAGTTATCGTTGACGAGTTAGGTTCGAGTGGATTAGCAAGATCGGATGAAGGCTGGCGCAGGGTGGTGGTTGAGAAACCATTTGGCCATGATCTCAAGAGTGCGATCGAATTGAATGCCGCCCTGCACAGAGTTTTTCAGGAAGACCAGATCTACCGCATCGATCATTACCTGGGCAAGGAGACTGCCCAGAACATCCTTTATTTCAGGTTCTTGAACACGATTTTCGAACCGGTCTGGAATCGTAACTATATCAGTCACGTCCAGATCACAGTTACCGAGGAGGTAGATGTCGGCCACCGGGCTGGCTATTATGATCAAGCTGGTGTGGTGAAGGATATGTTTCAGAATCACCTGCTCCAGCTTATTACCCTGGTCGCCATGGAGCCGCCCTACAGCTTCAACGCCGACGCCGTCCGAAACGAGAAGGTCAAAGTCCTGAAGGCGGTCCGGCCGATCGATGCGATGGACACAGTCCGTGGTCAGTATGAGGGTTACCGCGACCTGGAGGATGTGCCGAGCGATTCACAAACGCCAACCTTTGCAGCAATGAAGCTGCACCTGGATAACTGGCGCTGGCAGGGTGTTCCATTCTACCTGCGGTCTGGCAAAGCATTGCATACCAAGACCAGTGAAATCGTGATTGAATTCAAGCCACCTCCGCACGTCATGTTCCCCCTGCCGGAAGATTATCCGATGACACCCAACTTCCTATCGCTCTGCATCCAGCCGGATGAAGGTATTCACCTGCGTTTTGAAACGAAGGTGCCTGATACGCAGCAAGAGACACGGTCGGTCGATATGGATTTTCATTATCGTGATTCATTCGCCGGCAAACGGTTGCCAGACGCCTATGAGAGACTGTTGGTCGACGCGATGATGGGGGATGCATCCCTCTTTACCCGCAGCGATGAGATTGAGGAAGCCTGGCGGATCATTGATCCGATTCTGCAAACCTGGGATGAGCACCCGGATGCACCACAACTTCAATCCTATCCGGTTGGGAGCTGGGGGCCGGAAGAAGCGGATACATTCATCGCCAGGGCCGGGTTGGTCTGGCGCTTAGGGTGCAGCGAGCCGACTCAACCTTGAATTTTATCGCCTTCGATTGACTCGCACGGCGGTTTCGATGGTGGTGTCGGACAACCAGGATGCCGGGCAAACCGATGTCGGATCGGTATTAGAACTAACTCAACGGGGGATTATTACACAGAACGGTTGTCGGTCCGCGTTCTCGACTCCGGTTTTTTCCAGAGGACGATGGCGAGGACCGCAATGTACCCCAAGGAACCAAGAATTTCCGTCAGGGAAGGGGTGCTGTTGTAACCCAGCAGCGCTTTCATAATCTGACCCAGGAACGAGCTCTCTGGCAGGAGGGGGTCGATATTCCAGATGGGTTCGATCAAGGCCGGAATCCATCCTGCGCTGTTTAGTTCATGAATTCCATGGGCAACAAGCCCGGCTGCGAACAATACGAGCACTGTCCCTGTAAGGAGGAAGAATGTTTTCAGATTCAAACTGATCAGACGGACATACGCTGCCCAACCAAGGATCATCGCGACAAGCAACCCGCCCAGCCCACCGATGAGTGTATTTGAAATACCTGCTGATAATGCGCTCGCTGTTAGGAAGAGGCTGAGTTCGATTCCCTCTCGAACCACGGCAAAGAACGCCAGGCTGGTTAACCCAACGTGCCCGCCGGAAAGGATCGCAGCTTCCACGCCGGTGGTGATCACCTGACTGCGTCGTGCCGCTTGCGAACGCATCCAGAAGATAGCCCAGGTCAAGACGCCAGCCGCCAGGAGCATGGCCAGCCCTTCAAAGATTTGCTCCAATTTTCCATCCAACCTGACCCCGATCAGCGTTAGCATCGAGCCTATAAGCAGGCTGATCACGATTGCCCCGATTGTGCCCAGCCAGACGCTGCGCTGCAAATCGGGGCGATCGAGTTTGCGAAGCGTACCGAAGACTATGCCCAGGACTAATGCTGCTTCGAGTCCTTCTCGCAACGAAAGAACAAGTCCAGCAATCACAACCCCTCCCAAAGTGGATAACAACCCGGGCGAATTAATCAGATAATTATTATCACAAATGTTAATATTATTATTGGTGGATTGCAATCGGTGAAGGTTTTGCAGTCCAGCAAAGGTCCTTATTGCCAGGGGCGGAAAAGTATAATAGAGATCATTGGGGAAGCCGCCTGGTCTGGACGTGTATGGCTGGATAGAGAAGGGTAATGCGTACTTCGATCGTTCTCTTTTTATGCCTGAGTGTGTCATTTGTCTGCAGCAGCTGCAATCAGGCAAACGGGCCGGCCGATCAATCCGACTTGCCAGGGGAATCGCGTGAAATAGCCTTTCCCACTTCATCCGGCACAATCTCAGAGTTCAAGCTTTCCAGTCCTGCATTCCAGGACGGGGAGCCCATCCCATCCAGGTTCTCGTGCAATGGAATCGATAGATCACCTCCGTTGAATTGGTCGAACGTCCCGCAGGATACTGCCAGTCTCATGCTCGTCGTCGAGGATCCCGATGCACCGGGTGGAACCTGGGTGCATTGGATCGTCTATAGTTTGCCTGTGGAGATTCGTGAGCTGCCGGAAGGTATCGGTGAGAAGACCGACCTGGGTGGGCTGGGAGAGACCGGGACGAACAGTTGGGGTTATCGAACATACGGCGGACCCTGCCCACCGTCGGGTACGCACCGTTACATTTTCCGCCTTTATGCTCTGGATCAACCGCTCGAGCTGCAGCCGGGAACAGCCGTCGCTGATCTCCTGGGTGCAATCCAGGGGCACATCCTTGGACAGGCAGTGCTTTCAGGGACCTTCAGCACAGAAAAGTAGACGCTAGCTAATACTCGCTGAGCACGTGGATTGGATCGGACCCTGGATACACAGCTGTAATCAAGCTTCGATTTCAGTTTTAAGTTCACCAAGCTGGTTGAGAATCCCATCCAGGTTTGACTCAATCGTCAGCAGCTGTTCCTTTTCCGCCAGCACGAAACGCCGGTAAGGTGCGATCGCTTCCCGGAGCCGATTTGCAGTGCGATCGAGCTCCTTTTCGAAGCTCGCACCGAGAGCTTCGCGTAGTTCCTCCCGCAGTGCGCCGAGTTTTTCGCGCAATTCCTTCTTCGCTCTCCCACGCCGATAGGGGATGATCGCCAGTCCGAGAACACCGAGCAGCCCGGCGGCGAGGATACCGGTTGCATCTGCAGCGGCTGTCGTGAGAACTGCTTTCAGGATTAGACCGAGGCTGATTGCGCCAACCTCTACCAACCCAACCAGGGCGACGGATTCGCGGACTGTTTCAATCAGGCGCTTTGCCTCCAGTTCCCGATCGAAAGTCTGAATAACGTCATCCGCATCTCTACCGACGCTATCCAGAAGCTGCCGTCGGTTGTACGCAAACCCACCGGAGGCTTCCCGGGCTGCATCCTGCAGGGCATCTGTCTCCCTGCGCCGTTCCAGCTCGTCCGTCATCATGCGCCACTGACGAAGCTCTCGCTCTACGAACCAGTCGATGATTTCCTGGATATGGGCCTCAACCCGGGCTGGTGCATCCGCTACGACCTGTTCCTCAAAGGACCGGCGCATCGCCCGGGAATTCAGCATTTGCCGTATCCGCAGCAAGCGCATCGATTCATCCAGAAACGCTTCGCCCCGCAGCTGCATCTGAAGCAGGTCATTCTCGATTCGGTCGACGTGACGCCCAAATTCGGACATCGTATCTGAATTGAAGAGCTCAAGCTGATGATCGACTTTTTCGAGAGCGATCGCGTCATCTGCCAGGATACGGATCCGCTCCGCCGCTCGATCGAGATACTCTCGACCGATTTTTTCTGCTACCCCGAGTGGGTTGAGTAATTTCAACCGGAGAATCCCCTCGCGCGATAGTGTTGTCTCCAGGTATTTTTTAAAGCCATCGAACCCGCTTGGGTCGCCGCTCTGGTCAGCGGTGGTACTCAACGCCCTTCGTGCCGAGACAGTGAAAACCTCAGGTTCAAATTCCAGGGTCCGTTGCACCTGCTCGCTGACAAAAGCCTGCACCTCCTGCTGTGCTGAGCCGTCTTCAAGAATGTCGGCTTTGTTGATCGTGACAACAACCTTCTTTCCCCACTGTCGAATGTGCTCGAGGAACTGCCGCTCGCTCTCGGTAAAAGGCCGGTCGGCTGACGTGACAAAGATGACCATATCGCTGCGCGGGATGAAATCACGTACGATCGCTTCATGATGTCTCAGCACGGCATTCGTGCCCGGTGTATCAACGATATGAATTTCTCGCAGCATCTCGCTCGGAAACCGGAGCACCCGGATATCCTCACTGGCGTATTCGGGTTTTCCCACGGGGCCGAATTTGAGAATGTGAATTCTGTCCGTGGTAGGTGTTACGCCTTCGTCGAGCAAGCGCTCTCCGAGAAGACCATTGATCAGGGCAGATTTTCCGCTGTTGAATTCCCCTACGACAACCAGCAAGAACAGTTCATGCAGTTGTTCGAAAGCCTGCTTCAAGCGAGCTGCGTCATCCGGATCGAGCTCCCAGCCCTCGAGCAATTCCAGCATCGTTCGGATGTGACCCCGCTCTGCGTCCCATAATTCGGTTTGTCGATCGTTGAGCAACGATAATGCCATCGCCCCTCCTGGGACTCTCGTGCAATAGAAAACACCTTGAATATAGGGTATTGTAATCTGCATTCCAGTCGAACGTCGACTGTCCTGTTCAAACTGGGTGTAACAAACGAAGGGGTTAACCGTTTGTATGGATGGAACGAATCCTGAAGCGCCCCGCGATGCGGATTTGATCGCTCGCGCAAAGCGAGGCGATGCGCATGCGTATGGAAATCTCTACCAACGCTATGCTGAATCGATATATAAGTATATCCGCCTGCGTGTCAGTGACGAGCATGCTGCGCAGGATCTGACGGAGACGGTTTTCCTTCGAACTTACGAATCGCTTGGTCGATATCGTGAACGGGGGCTGCGTTTCTCAGCCTTCCTTTACCAGGTCGCCCGCAATCTGCTGGTCGACTATTACCGACAGGCAGAGGACTTAGTATCGATCGATGAAACCGAACCTGCGGTCGGCGGGCGCATGAGCATGGACGAGCGCTTCATCCAGCACGAAGAGGTAGAGGCAATCAAACGGGCCCTGAAGAAGCTACCGGAGGAATACCAGGAGATTATTCGATTACGGGTCATCCTGGATGTACCAACGCAGGAGGTTGCCGAGTGGATGAGCAAGAGTTCAGGTGCAGTTCGAGTCCTGCTGCACCGCGCTCTTAAAGCGCTGCGTCGAGAAGTTGAGCACCATCATGTTGAATAAAGATGCACGCAACCTAGACTACTGCCTGACTAAAATTCAGTCAGGTGCGATGACGCTGGAACAGGCGCTGACGGCCTATCCGAAGCACGCAGGCCGGCTGCGGGAGCTGCTCGAGTTCGCTCAAACCCTGCGTCACGAACTGGTCCCAGCCGATCCCAAACCGGGCTTCATTCGGGATTCCCGGAGTCGGATCGAACATGCAATTCATTCAAAATTCCAACCGACCACACACATACTGCGACCCAGCCGGCGACTGACGCTGCGGCCGACCTATTTGCTGTTCGTCCTGGTACTCATTACCGCGATCTTCGGCAGTGGTTATGGGGTTTACTCCGCATCCGCTGCGTCCTTGCCAGGTGATTTCCTGTATTCCATCAAACGGGCTGGTGAGGAAGTGCAACTCATCCTCAGTTACTCGGACACAGGTGATCTCCAGCTGCTTCTTAACCTTGCCCAGGAAAGGCTGGATGAGTACCAGGCGCTGCTTGATGCTGCTAGGTATGATGATTTAGAACGTGCGCTGGCTGGCTTCGAGCGAGAGGTAGAACGCTTAGGGGAGCGTTCAGTTGAAGGCGAGATTCCGTCAGCAACCTTCGACCATCTAGATGATCAGCTGGAAAAGCATATTCAGAAACTCGAGCTAATACGCGATCAGGTTCCCGGGTCTGCCATCCTATCGATCGAAAAGGCTCTTGATAAGACCAGGCACTCCCAGGCTGTGATTGAAACGCTGCAGGAAGGTGGGCGGCCATCGGATCTGGCTCCGGGACAGCAAGACAAACAGACCGGGAATAGTAAGGATTCGAGCAAGCAGAATGAACATGATCGTTCATCAGGGGAAGATAAAAGTAAGGGTCAGGACAAAGAAAAACAAAAAGATAAATAGAAAGTGAATTGAGGCTTGGAGTGGTTGGGGGCGTCGCAGACTGATTCTCCATGCTCCTTGACCTATGATCGATAAGATCAAGACATCAGCCTGGCTTCAGCCAGGCTGATGTTATAACCCCGCGCTTGACTCATGATCGACACTCATCTAGCATCAAGATTAGGTTATTATCAGCCGCATCGCCCATCCGGAGGCTGGAATGAGAGTCCTTCTCCTGCTGGCTTTAATCCTGTCGTTGATTGTCACGGTATTTGCGGTCCAGAATAACACCCCAAGTAAGGTTGCCTTCCTGAGCTGGAATGTGACCGGGTCGCTGGCTATCGTCCTGATGATTACATTTGCCTTGGGTATCATCATTGGAGTGATGGTTATGCTGCCGAGCAGCGTCCGGGCCCGTCTTTCAGCTCGAGAGGAACGGAAACGTAAGGAGGACCTGGCAGGCCAGTTGGAGAAGTCACAGGCTGTCCAAGCAAGCCTGGAACCGCCGGCCGTTGAGTCGCCCTCCCCTTCTAGTGATCCATCACAAACCCCCCGCCCGGATCGTGATCCTGGGTGATCCGTTCCCGTATGTTATTCTGGTCCGATCGATATCCCGAATGCTTATAGTGGGAACAGGGCCGGGACGAGAAGTAAGGCGGCTAGCAGTAATAACAGGGTGAGTGGTGCTCCGACTTTTAGGAAATCTGAAAAACGGTAGCCAGCGGGTCCCATTACCAGACTGTTTGCGGGGTGGGAAATCGGGCTGAGGAAGTTGGTCGAGGCGGCGACCGCGATCAGCATCGACAGGGTGGAGGGGGAAATCCCGATCTCACGGGCTGTACTGATGGCGATCGGGACCATAATCACTACTAATGCCGCACTGGGCATGAACTGGGACGTAATGGTGGTCAAGACAAAGATGCCGGCCAGGATTGCGAATACCCCGGCTGACCCAACGGCATCAACTACATTGCGTGCCAGCCAGACCGCCGCCCCGGTAGACTGCATCGCAACTCCCAACGGCAGCATACCGGCGATAAGGAAGACCGTCTTCCAGTCTATAAAGCGGTAAGCCTCCTCCATCGTCAGAACACCAAGCAGAATCATGATCGTCGCTCCGATGACAGCCGCAAGTTCAATGGGCAGCCAGTGCAGGATGACAGAGCTGACGACCCCGATCATGATCAATATCGCGAGAGGCTCTTTAGCTCCCCTGCCGACCGGTTGCGCAGATTGTGTGAGGACCAGGAAATCTGAATCATCTTTTAACAACTGCAGTCGGGATCGAGGTCCGTAAAGCAGTAAAGCATCACCGAATTTAAGCTTCATGGCTCGCAGACCTGATCGATATGCACGACCTGCTCGCCAGATTGCCAGCACACTCAGACCGAATTTCTCCCGAAAATGAAGCTCGCGCAGTGTCTTTCCAACAAGTGTCGTAAATGGGGAGAGCACGACCTCCATCAACCCTACTTGATCGGATTGCAGTGACTCGAGATCTGGAAGCGGGCCGAGCAGCTGCTGGATTTGCTGCAGTCCGCTCAAGACCTTTAAATCCTCCGGCCAGACTTCAACCAGGAGCAAATCCTCCGGTTGAAGAACTATCTCCGGATCGGGCAACAGCTCAGTCGTCGATCGCCGCCGTATGCCGAGAACGGCAATTCCAAACGCATCAGCCAACCGGCTTTCGATCAATGTGTTGCCAACCAGCATCGAGTCATACGGGATGCGCATGATACGAACGCGTTCATCCAGGTGGTAGCGCTGTTGGACATCATCAGGTTTAAGCTCGGACGAGACCAACCAATCATCGGCACCATCCAAAGCCGAAAGTCTTTCTCGATCCCCTAGCACAAGCAGGCGGTCGGATTCCTGCAGGATCTTCCCCTGCAGGTTCGTGCGTTGAGCAAGTCCTTCGTGTTCGATGGCCAGAACGGTTATTCCAAAGCGTGCCCGAAAGTCGCTTTCAAAGAGGGTCGAACTCACCAGCGAGGACCCACTGTTGAGCGTCAACTCCCTGAACTGAACGTGGTCATTCAGCAGATCGCCGATATGGAGATCGCCCTCCATGATTAAAAGCGGGCTGTTGCGCAGGGCGATCATCCGGTCCACACGCCCTTCAACAACCAGTTGATCTGCTTCAAGCAGTAAAGTTGCCGGGAGGGGGGCAAGCATTCGTTCGTGCTGTCGAAGGATTGCGACAACATTCAATTCAAGCGCAGCACCAATTCGGCTTTGCGCGAGCTGCCTGCCGATCAGCGGAGATCCAGCCGGGATTTGGACCACGAACAACCGCTCATCGATGTCATAGAGGTCCTCATGGGGTCCGCTGGCGGTTTGCAGATTGCTGCTGGAGTTTTCACGACGGGGGAGCATACGGCGGCCGATCATGCTCATATAGGCTGTGCCGAGAACCAGCATTACCAACCCGATCGGAGTGAAGTCGAAAAACCGGAACGGCGTAACATTTTGCCCGAGCAAGATGTTGTTTACCAGAATATTTGGCGGTGTTCCGATTAACGTGATCATGCCCCCCAGGATTGTGCCAAATGCAAGCGGCATCAACAGCCGCGAAGGTGAAATTCGCAACCTGCGGGCGATGTCCATAACGACTGGTAGCAGCAAGGCAGCCACCCCAACGTTATTGATGAAGGCTGATAACAGGCCGGCCGTAAGCATGATGGCGATGATGATGCGTGCTTCGGATTTCCCCGCCAGCCTTATCAGGATCTTGCCAATCCGGTTGGCTACCCCACTTCGTGCCAGGCCGCCGCTCAGAATAAAAACAGCCCAAACGGTAATTACCGCCGGATTGCTGAATCCTGAAAGAGCTTCTGTAGGCGTTACCAGGCCGCTGAGCGCCAATGCTGCGAGCACCATCAGCGCGATCAGGTCGATCCGTAGCCGCTCCTGGATCAGCAGGACGAATGCGATCGCGATGATCAGCAGAACGAGAGCTATATCGCTGCTCAACGATATCTCCATGTGCACTGGGTCTTGGAACAACTACACTTAAAGCTATCGTACTCGGGCCTACTTGCCAAGTGCATCTTCGGAGACATTTCGAACTTAGCGCAACACCTTCATACTGAATATCGTCTCAATTTAAGATCTCCGCTTTTAGCGCTTACGGCAAACATGATTCAACTGCGTTTTCACATGGGGTAACTGCTTGAGGTCCAAATCAACACGATTAACGAAAATCCAGTATGGTTCGTGCAAAGTCCGCTTCAGCCTGACCGCAACGATCATTGGTGCTTGTTTCGCGATTTCGCTGACAGATGTCTTTGGTATTGCGCCCGAGGTGGTTGCCATTCTTCCAGATCGAGGCTGGGATAATATCCATGGCCCGATCCTCGGACAGCTTTCCGAAGCGCGACCTTTTCTCTACCGGTCTGGAAAGCTGCCTCCCGGAAGTGGGATTCGAAACGAGCATTATCACCGAGATCGCAGGTTGGGCTCTGGACGAGCAGGTCATCCAGGCCTTCCGCCAAGCGCCGGTCGGGCAATCCTGCTCGGGCTCTGCGTGCTGGTTGGAGTCAGTGTGACTGCTGCCTGAGTACTGGCAGACACGTCTACCCGTCCCGAACTGCGGAGAAATACCGCGTTCCACCGCAGATGGGAGGTACTTGTGGGCAAATCTGCCCCTGACCTTCGGGGGTACCCAGAACACTCTGCAGTTTGCGGATCGCTCTAATTAAGAAATACGGGACTTATCGAAAATGAATCGGCGCTTGATAAAGTTTGGGCTGCATCAGCTTGCAACTGGCCTGACCAGCCCATCCTAGCGGAAGGGACTCGACTCAGCCGGAGTACCTTCGAGCACTCGGACCCCAACCGCACTTGCTTCCGCAGTTTTAACCCCATCGACGAAGACCTCGCAGGTCAGTGAGGTTCGCCGGCCCTTGATTTCGGAGATACGAGCTCGCAGTTCAACCGGGCGATCGTTAGGTGTGGGCTTCAGATAACGAACAGTAATCTCAGCCGTCGCGTAGCGGTAGTCGGGTTGACTATCCAGACTTCGGCCTTCCTCACGGTATGCGGCAGCCATGGCTGTTCCCATGCAGTGGCAGTCAACGAGAGTTGCCAGGATTCCACCGTTCATGACCGTTTCCCATCCGTGGTATTTCGGCTGGGAGTGGAAGATACAGACGGCTTCGTCCCCTTCCCAGTAGCTCTTTATCTGCAGGCCATCCGGATTCTCGGCGCCACATCCGAAACACACGTTCCCCGGCATATGATCTTGGAAGTATTCGATATCCATTTGCTCCTCGTTCATTTCGCTTCTCATCCAGTTGCAGAGCCCGGTTGTAGTCACGAAACCGAGGCTGCGGTTTTCTTTCAGGGTGCTGGTTCGACTGCCACAACTGCCCCGAGCCCATTCACCTCAAGCAGCCAGTTGCTTCCAGGTTGGAAGTTTCGGAAACTGGTTTCGTCTCCGGGCTCATAGGTAAAAGATTTATCACCTGTCGTAAAGGTGACCTCATATTCGGCCTGCCGTTGACCGAGTCGTTGGTCGGATGTCAATGACGCTTCCGGCCAGCGCGGGTTCAGGTCCTGCCCACTGAGTGTTGCCGTATCGATGACGGTCCAGGCAAGTTCGGTGTAGGAGCACAGGTTGTCGTAAACCTCATACACGCAATCCTGAACCACTTCGCCATAACCACTGCCGGTATCAACAGTATAGGGTGTTCCGCAGACTTCAGTACTCCCGGAAACCGGTTCATTTCGAGTCTCCCGCAGCGCTTCATGGCACGAGCCGACCTCGGCTCCGGAGGGGATCTCATCCGACCAGGCTTCTGCTTCGGCCGGGATCAGCCCTTCGATTGGAATACTGTACGTCCAATTAACGCGGCTGACAGTCCCTATCATTTCTTCGGTCCTGGTGAGCAGGCTAATGACAAATGCTGCAACTGCAACGCAGGCAATACCGAGGACAATAAAAATCCAGCCTGGCAAACCTCGTCCCGGGGTTGAGGCGCTTGCAGGGGAAGATGGGGCTGCAGCCGGCTTCGCGGCTTTCTCTTCTTCTTCGGCTTTTTCACTCACTCCTGCCAGGCTGGAACCGCATCCGGCACATTCCTTTGCGTTAGCCAGGTTTAATGTGCCACAGGCGGGGCACGTGACCTTACGTGCTGGGTCCCTCCGGAACGCGCCCAGAACCTCGCCGCTCGATCTGCTTATTGCCTCCGACAGGTCCGCGCCGCATGCGCCGCAGAACGCTGCCCCGGCAGCGTTGCGTGCATTGCAGTACGCGCAGTGAACGTCGGCACCCCCAGCTGCGCGAGCAATCTCATCCTCATTTGTCAGCAAGATCTCCTGTGCCGCCTGATGAAAAGACACGTCGGCTGGAAGTGGCGCACCGCAGCCATTGCAGAACTTACGCGGACCAGGATTTTCGGTTCCGCAGTTCGGGCAGGTCCATTCCAATTCGACGTACCCAAGCCTCTTTCGAGCCATGTCCGCTTGCCTCCATGGTAGGTAACGATTAGAAAACTGAGCGAACTCACAGGGCATAGAATAACGCTGCACTTGAAAAAGTGCTACCCTGCTTCGGTCATGGTCATCACACAGATCGTGCTGCATAGATAGGAGGCGGAGGATGTCCGAGTTGGAAGGAAAAGTTGCGATTGTAACTGGAGGCGGAACCGGAATTGGGCGGGCTATAGCTCTAACTTTCGCGCAAGCTGGAGCGAAGGTCACGGTCTGTGGGCGTCGCGAAGAACCGCTCATCGCGGTTCGTGATGAATGTCTCCTGAGCGGTAACGCAATCTCCACATATCCTGCAGATATCTCCGATGCCAAGCAGGCTTCCTCATTGGTCGAATCGGTCGTTACAGCCTCCGGTGGGCTGGACTTGCTCGTGAATAATGCTGGCATCGGTGGTGGTGATGCAATCCATCGTCAGTCGATCGAGGAATGGGACATGGTACTCTCCGTCAATTTACGCGGGCCTTTCCTGATGGCACGCTATGTGCTGCCATTTTTCCGCGCTCAGGGTTCGGGACATATCCTGAATATCAGCTCAGAATCAGCCATGAATCATTACCAGGGTGATGGAGCGTATGGCATATCGAAACATGCGTTGAATGCGCTGGGTGAATACATCCAACGTGAGAATCAGGATTATGGAGTACGGGTTAATACAATTTGTCCCGGGATGGTCGTTACGGAAATGACCAAGGGTTCACCCGGGTTGAACGAGGATTTCTGCCTCCTGCCGGAAGACATCGCCGACCTGGCATTGTGGTTGGTCACTCGCCGCCCGAATATAAAAATTGGTACGCCGATTCTTATTCAGACGATGCTCAATCCCTGGGAAAGTTGAGCACTTCCGCATCTCACCTGGAAACTGACCTGAATGCAGGGATAAGATTCGTCGGAAATAGAATGCACGGAACCATCAGAACACGCTCATCTTTGAGATTGATACATCAGGAGCGGGTTTAATGTTAAGGTGGATCGTTCGGGGTTTACGCTTGATCGTGATCGGCTTGCTCGCACTGGGGCTCGGACCCCTGGTCCTGACGGTCGGCTCGTTCGTCTACTTTAATTCGAGCGGAACGATCATGCCGGATGTCTCGATAGGTGGAGTGCCAGTCGGCGGCCTATCAAGATCCGAGGCCGAGGATTATCTTTCGCAGGTTTGGAATGAACAATATCGTGTCACCGCAGTCGATCTCCATGACCCTGCCCGAGCCTGGGTCGTTGCACCTTCTGACTTTGGGCTGCGAGTCGATCCGATGGCCTCCGCCCAAAAAGTTATCGAACTAATCAGATCAGGGGGATTGATAGCGCGAGGATACCAGATGCTAAGTATCCTGCGAGAAGGCATCGATTTAGCTCCGGTCGTGACCTTCGATCCGGTTCAAGCCCAGCTCGGGTTCTCCAATTGGGAGAGTATCCTGTTTCTCCCGGCCCGGGATGCGGAAGTCAATCTCGCTTCATCTGGGGTGCAGGTCCAGCCAGCGCAGGCAGGGTGGAGGCTCGATCCATCGAAGAGTATTGCCATGATTGCGGAAGACCCTGCCAGTATCTTACTCGAACAGCGCCTCGTTCCGTTTGTCATGCAGCCCTTCGACGCCGAACGAACCGATGTATCTGCCGTTGTCGATCGAATTGAAAGTCTTCTCGAGAGCAATGCAGTTCTGAACGCGTACGATCCAGTCACCGATGAGCATTTTCACTGGTCACCCGATCGGGTGGAATTGACACACTGGCTGACCCTGGCAGACGATGGGTCTGAGATTTCTGTGGAGATCGATCCGACAGCCGTCCTCGATTATGCGCACACCGTAAGTGATGAGCTGGGAAGCGAGCGAGCGCTCGATTACGAATTAGGACGGGATTCGCTCCTCGCGCAAACCAGCGGCGAGGAGGGTGAGACACTCATTGTTGAATATCAACCCACGATCTATCGAGTTCAACCCGGAGACCAGTGGATTTCCCTTAGTTTTAAAGTTGGGATGCCGTACTGGAAGCTGCAGGAGGCTAACCCTGCGTTAGCTCGCCGGGGTTTGATCCCAGGAGAGACGTTGATTCTTCCAGCGCGGGATGACATGCTGAAACTGCCGGTTGTGCCTGAAAAGCGTATCCTGGTCGATATCGGCGAGCAGCGGATGCGCATCTATGAGGATGGGAATCTGGTTCGAGAAAACATCATCAGCACCGGGATTCCCGATTCACCAACCATGCCCGGCGTCTTCCAGATCAGCTCCCATGACCTCAATGCCTATGCGTCGATCTGGGATCTCTACATGCCGCATTTCATGGGGATATACGATGCTGTTCCCGGATTGACAAACGGCATTCACGGTTTACCCATGCTCTCAAACGGTCGACGGCTGTGGGCTGATGTGCTGGGACGACCAGCCTCTTTCGGGTGCATCATCCTTGATCTTGAGGCGGCGGAAGAGCTCTATAACTGGGCCGAGGATGGCGTCGTCGTCGTGATTGAGCAGTAATTTCCGGGTAAATGAAAAAGAGCAGCTGGTGAGCTGCTCCCTCTTCAGTCGGGGCGGCCGGATTTGAACCGGCGACCTCACGGACCCGAACCGTGCGCTCTACCGGGCTGAGCCACGCCCCGCTAGCTCCTGCGAGTATAACTTCTTCTCCTTCGAAGGTCAACGCGAGGAGATCTGCAAGGATGCGTCACATAATTGCCGAGGAGAGAAAAAAGAAGTAGGCTCACCTGAGCAATCGCGAAATCACAAAGGGAGCCTACTATCCCCGGAACTACCGGGGACTATGACCTGCGTCGAAACGAAGGTCACACTAAGTAT